>NZ_JBLIYU010000010.1:0-205141 GCF_057480815.1 Pseudomonas sp. P106(2024)
TTTGTACGGAGATCGGTTCATCAGGCCGACCTGGTGAAAGTCAGGGCCTGCCTGACGGCAGGCCGTTACCGGCCCGCACACAAAAAATCTGACACTTCCTCGCGAAAGGGCTGCAGAGCAGCCCCAGAATTCACCTCGGTATCACAGGAAATAGCTGGCCAATCCTCACAGCCAACCAGCGCCCGATCTCTCTATCCTCCCTCATACGCCCCTCCCCACCCGCGACCAGTCCAGCCGACGGGTCAGCACCATGAACACACCCAGCAACCCGAAGCAAAGCAGTGAGCCCATCAGCAGGGCGTAGTCCTCGGCGCTGAGCAGCCCATAGAGCATCGCGTACAACGCCGCCAGTCCGGCCGCAAAGCCCACGCCACGCCCCTGGCTGCGCAGTACATGAACCAGATAGAAGCCGATCAGCAGCACGCATCCTGACGCCGACAGCCCGTAGGCCAGGCCAAACCCCAGGTGCTCGGACAGCGACAGCAACAGCAAGTAGAAGAACGCCAGGGCCACGCCCACCAGGATGTACTGCACCGGGTGCACGCTGAGGTTCTTGAGCACTTCGAACAGGAAGAAGCCGGCAAAAGTCAGGGCGATGAATAGCAGCGCATACTTGATCGCCCGTTCGCTCTTGAGGTACTGGTCCACCGGGTCGACAAAGCTGACGCCAAAAGCACGCTCGTTGAAATCACCGCACTTGCCGACGGTCGCGCAAAGGCGCAAGGACTCTTCCAGGTTGGTGGCGAAGAACGAGGTCTGCCAGTGGGCGCTGAAGCCCTTCTCATCGATCGCCCGGCGGCTGGGCAAGTAGCTGCCGACGAAGCTCGGGTGCGGCCAGTTGGCGCGCATGTCTATCGTGGTGCTGCGGCCGACCGGCAGCACCGCCAGCTGGCCGGTGCCCAGCAGGGCCAGGTCGAAGGCGTAGTCGAACTCGCGGGCCTTCTGGTCGCTGAACTGCGGCAGGGCCACATGCACGCCACCGGGCAACCAGTCGACGCCGCTGCCGGCCTCGAACGGCAGGCGCTGGTCATCCAGGGTGAGCTCCAGGCTGTTCTCGATGCCGCGAATGTCGCTGATGCCGACCATCAGGAACGGCTTGTCGAAGCGGTAGTCGTCGTAGTCCTTCTCGATCCCCCAGCGCTCAGGCAGCTTGAAGCGACCGCTGACCTGCCCCTTGGCATGGAACAGGCGCGCCTGGTAGATGCCGCGGGCGCGCAGCTCGGTATCGACACCGACATCCATCGCGAAGGTTTCCGGCAGGAAGTAGAGATTGCCGTGCATCGTGGTGGTCTCCTGGACGCTCGTGCCGTCCTTGTCGATCCAGCGCCGCTCGAACTTGCGATAGGGCACCACCAGTACCGGGCCGCTGACCAGCTGGTCGTAGCTGGAGCTCGCGGCGATCTCGCCCAGCACGTTGTTGCGCAGTTGCTGGCGTTCGTCGATCAGGCCGCCAATCATCAGCAAGGGGATCAGCAGCAGCAGGATCAGCACGGCGATCAGGCCGAGCTTGAAACCTAGGGTCTTGTTCATGGGGTAAGGCTCCGTTTGCGATGGGGGCAGTGTCTGCCCGCCGCGTGGAGCCCTCGGGGAGGAAATGTGGAGATTGTGTGGAGATTGCCTGGATGGCCCGCTCCCACAGGGTACCTGCCTCTCAGCTGAATCGACGCGCAGGCAGCCACAACCTCACCCGTACCCCACCCTCGACGTTGTCCACCGCCAGCCCCCCGCCATGCAACTGCATCACCTCGGCCACGAAGTTCAGCCCCAGCCCGGTGCTCTTGCGCCCGGTCCCGGGCCTTGGCAGCGAATAGAACCGCTCGCTGACCCGCCCCAGGGCGTATTCGGGAATCGGCTGCCCCTGGTTGAACAGGCTCAAGGCCACCCGCTCGCCGTCACGCTCCAGCTCGAAGGCCAGCGCGCCACGCTCGGGGGTGAAATCCAGCGCGTTGTCCAGCAGGTTGGCCAGGGCCTGACGCATCAGGAACGGATCGCACAGCAACCTGACGCCCGCCGGAATGCGCTGGCGCACCTGCAACGCGGCAGTGTCGATCCTCGCGCCATGGGCCAGCAGCAGCTCGTCGATCAGCGCTGCCACCGCCACCTGCTGCTCATCTTCCAATGCCTGCATCTGCTCGACCCGCGCCAGGTTGAGCAGGCGCTCGATCATCTGCTGCAGACGCTCGCTCTCGCGCTCGATGTTGCCGGCAAAGCGCGCCCGCTGCTCGTGCGGCATATCGCCCTGCAGCAGCTCCGAGGCGCCGCGGATCGCCGCCAACGGGCTCTTGAGCTCATGGGTGAGCGTATGCACATAGCGTTCGACATACGCCTTGCCCTCCAACTGGGTGCGCATGCGCTCCACCGCCGTGGCCAGTTGCAACAGCTCGCCGCCCTTGTAGTGCGGCAACGCGGCGCGCTCGCCCTCGCTGACCGCCTGGGCGTAATGGGTGAGCCGGCGCAGCGAGCGGGTCAGCCACCACGACAAGGCCGCGCCGACCAGCAGCCCCAGCACGATCAATCCCAGCCCGAGAATGAGCAGGCGCCGCTCGGAGCGGTCGATGTAGGGCTGCAATGAGCTGTTCGGCTTGGCCACGGTGACCACGCCGATGATCTGGCCCTGGTCGAGGATCGGCGCCGCTACATGCATCACCGAAGTGCTTTCGTCGTCCGGATCGCTGCGGGTCGAACGGGCGCCGTACTGGCCGCGCAGGGTCAGGTAGACATCATTCCAGCGTGAATAGTCCTTGCCCAGGTCCTGGCCGCTGGAGTCGAGCAGGACGATGCCCTTGGCGTCGGTCACGTAGATCCGGTGGCTGACCTGGTTCTTCGCCAGCCCCCAGATCTGCGCGCTGGGTCGCCGCTCGCCATAGGAGGCGAGCACCTGCGACAGGCGGCTCTGGTTCAGGGTGGCGTTCTTCACATCGTCGTGAAGGATCTCGGCCAGCAGGTTGGCGGTGTCCACCAGGGTTTCTTCCGATGATTGCCGCACCACCGGGCGTATCTGCTCGCGCACCGTGTTGAGCAGAAAGTAGCCCGCCAGGCCGACGAACAGGAAGTACACCAGGAAGATGCGGATGCCCAGGCGCATCAGGCGTGCTCAGGGCTGTAGCTGTAGCCCAGGCCGCGGTGGGTCTGGATCGCCTCGGCGTCGGGCGCGACCTGGCGCAGCTTGGCGCGCAGGCTCTTGATATGGCTGTCGATGGTGCGCTCGTAGCCGACGTCCGAAGCCACGCCGAGGCCGTCGAGCAGCTGTTCACGGCTGAATACCCGCCGTGGTTGTTCGAGCAGGCTCTGCAGCAGACGGAACTCGTGGCGGGTTAGTGTCAGCGCCTGGCCACGGTAGCTGATGCGCATGGCCAGGGTGTCGAGCTGGAACGGCGTGCTTTCGCTGGCCGCGTCCGACCTGGGCGCCATGCGCTTGAGGATGGCCCGTACCCGCGCCGCCACCTCACGGGGGCTGAAGGGTTTGACCACGTAGTCGTCGGCACCGATCTCCAGGCCCAGCACCCGGTCGATCTCCGCGTCGCGGGCGCTGAGGAACATCACCGGCACCTCGCTAAAGCGGCGCAACTGGCGGCAGGTCTCGAAACCGTTGATGTCGGGCAGGCCGATGTCGAGGATCACCAGGTCGGCCGGACGCTGGCGCTGCTGCTCGACGGCGGCGCTGCCGAGGGTTACCCACTCGGTGCTGTGGCCGTCGGCCTGCAGGGCGTAGACCAGGGTGTCGGCGATGGCGGATTCGTCTTCGACGATAAGGATGTGGGGCATCTGAGCGGCAAGCCTCAAGCTGCAAGCTTCAAGTGAAAGCGGATCGCGGCAACTTACACCGATCCGCCGTTTCTTGCAGCTTGTCCCTTGTGGCTTGCCGCTGCCGTATCAGCAGTCCGGCTTGCCCGCCGTGAACTTCTTCGCCGGGTTCACCGCCGCCTTGAACTCGCGCAGGGCCTTGGCGCCCACCAGCAGCGGGTAGTTGAAGCTGCTGCGGTCGACCAGGTTGACCTCCACGGTTCGCTTCACATCGCCCAGGCACAGTTCCAGGTCGACCACCGGGCGGCGCGACAACTCGGGCGCGTCGCCTTCGTCTTCCTCGTCGGCGCGATTCTTGATCTTGCTGATGCGCGCCAGCCTGTGTTCATAGACCTTTCCGTCAGCATCCTTGGTGGCCAGGCGGAAACGCACCCAATCCTCGCCGTCACGGGTGAACTGCTCGATGTCCTTGGCCGACAGCGACGCAGTGTAGGCACCGGTGTCCATCTTGGCCTTCAGGGTTTCACCGATCTCCGGCAAGGCGATGTTCTCGTAGCGGCCATACAGGGTGGGCTCGGCGGCCATCGCCGGCAGCGCCAGAAGGGACAGCAGGGCAAGCAGGGGTTTCACAGGGCAGGCTTCCTTGAGAGGGGTCAGTGCTTAGACTGCGCAGGCAGGATAGGTTCGTTGCAACAGGGTAAACAACACAATGTGAAACATTTGTCCCAGTTAATGGCCGTACGACGTTTGGCTAAGGGCCAGACCCTGCTTATCATTGCCAACCGTTCACCTTACACAACAAGAGTCCCTTTATGCGTCGCCTGCTGACCGGCATCCTCACCCTCACCCTGCTGCTGCTCAACACCCTGGTGCTGATCGGCCCGTTGCTGGTCTTCGCCCTGCTCAAGCTGGTACTGCCCGGCCGTGGCCGCGACTACGCGTCAGCCGCGGTGATGTGGATCGCTGAGACCTGGTCGGAAATCGACAAGGCCATCTTCGCCCTGTGCATCCCCACCCAGTGGGACATCCGCGGCGTGGAAACCCTGCGCCAGGACACCTCGTACCTGTGCATCAGCAACCACCAGACCTGGGTCGATATCCCGGCGCTGATCGAAAGCCTCAACCGCCGCGTGCCGTTCTTCAAGTTTTTCCTCAAGAAGGAGCTGATCTGGGTACCGCTGCTGGGCCTGGCCTGGTGGGGCCTGGACTACCCGTTCATGAAGCGCTACAGCAAGGCCTTCCTCGACAAGCATCCCGAACTCAAGGGCAAGGACCTGGAGATCACCAAGGCCGCCTGCGAGCTGTTCAAGCGCCAGCCGGTGACCGTGGTCAACTACCTAGAAGGCACCCGTTTCACCGAGGCCAAGCGCGAGCAGCAGCAGTCGCCCTATCGCCACCTGCTCAAGCCCAAGGCCGGCGGCGTGGCCTTCGTGCTGGCGGCGCTGGGCGAGCAGCTGGACGCCCTGCTCGACGTGACCATCGTCTACCCGGGCGACAAGGCACCGGGGTTCTGGGACCTGCTCAACGGCAGCATCAGCCGGGTGATCATCGACATCCGCGTGCGCGAGCTGGACCCGACGTTGAGTGCAGGCGACTACGAGAACGACCCGGCCTTCCGCCAGACCGTGCAGGCCTGGGTGAACCAGCTGTGGGTGGAGAAGGACCAGCGGATCGAGCAATTGCGCACCGAGATGCGCTGATGCCTATGGCACGCGCCCGTGAACAGGGCTTGTGCCACGAAAGGGCTGCAAGGCAGCCCATCGTCGCCGATCAGTTGATGATCTCGACAATATCTACATCCACTTCGCGACTCATCAGGTGTTTCTCCACCTCGCCGGTCAGCTTGACCTTGGTCTTGTCGTTGAACGGCGTCGGCGGCAGGTCTTCGTCGTCGATCTCGACGGTGATGGTGCCAGTGTTGTCCTTGAACTCGTACTTGTCGTCGTTGTTGATCTTCTTGGTCACGAAGCCCTGCAGCACCACCGGGGTGTCGTCGGCGGCATCGTTGGCGGCAGCGACCGTGGTCACGGCCTGGGCGCCAGGGCCGGTGTAGCCGGCGGCCAGGGCGGCGGTGCTGAACAGTGGGGCGAGGATCAGGGGCAGGTAACGAGCTTTCATGGTGATCGGGTCCTGTTTGCGTTTTGATGGCCCCAGATTACCGACGATCGCTGAATTGAAACTTAATACAACAAAAAGCCCGGCACTTGGCCGGGCTTCTCGCGTTGCACACCGATTACCGGTGGTACTGCGCCGACAACTCATGCACGGCGTTAATGAACACACCAGCGTGCTCAGGATCGACCTCGGGGGTGATGCCATGACCCAGGTTGAACACATGGCCGCTGCCCTTGCCGTAGCTGGCGAGGATGCGCGCCACTTCCTTGCGGATCGCCTCGGGCTTGGCGTACAGCACGGTCGGGTCCATGTTGCCCTGCAGCGCCACCTTGTCGCCGACGCGGCGGCGGGCGTCGCCGATCTCGCAGGTCCAGTCCAGGCCCAGGGCGTCGGCACCGGCCTCGGCGATGCTTTCCAGCCACAAGCCGCCGTTCTTGGTGAACAGGATCACCGGTATCTTGCGCCCTTCGTGCTCGCGGATCAGGCCGCTGACGATCTTGCGCATGTAGGCCAGGGAGAACTCCTGGTAGGCCGCCGCCGACAGGTTGCCGCCCCAGGTGTCGAAGATCTGCACGGCCTGCGCCCCAGCCAGGATCTGGCCATTGAGGTAGCTGGTGACCGACTGCGCCAGCTTGTCCAGCAGCAGGTGCAGGGCCTCGGGATTGTCGTAGGCCATGGCCTTGGTCTTGCGGAAGTCCTTCGACGAGCCGCCCTCGACCATGTAGGTGGCCAGGGTCCACGGGCTGCCGGAGAAGCCGATCAGTGGCACGCGGCCGTTGAGTTCGCGACGGATGGTGCTGACCGCGTCCATCACATAGCCCAGGTCCTTCTGCGGGTCGGGAATCGGCAGTGCCTCGATGTCGGCCAGGGTACTGATGACCTTCTTGAAACGCGGGCCTTCGCCGGTCTCGAAGTACAGGCCCTGGCCCATGGCGTCGGGGATGGTGAGGATGTCCGAGAAGAGGATCGCCGCGTCCAGCGGGTAGCGGTCCAGCGGCTGCAGGGTGACCTCGCAGGCGAACTGCGGGTTCATGCACAGGCTCATGAAGTCGCCGGCCTTGGCGCGGCTGGCGCGGTACTCCGGCAGGTAGCGGCCGGCCTGGCGCATCATCCATACCGGGGTAACGTCTACGGGTTGCTTGAGCAGTGCACGCAGGAAACGATCGTTCTTCAGGGCAGTCATGTCGGCATCCGGAAAAAAAGTGCGGGCATTTTCTCAGACGCGGGGACAAAAGGCACGGCCACGGCCATGCGTTTTGTCTATTGGGTGCCTTGGATCAAGCGTTTTTGTATACAAAATACCCTTGGGGCCGCAAAGCGGCCCCAAGGATCGATCAGACTTCGAGGTAATCCAGGATGCCCTCGGCAGCGGTGCGGCCTTCGAAAATGGCGGTCACCACCAAGTCCGAGCCCCGCACCATATCACCACCGGCAAACACTTTCGGATTGCTGGTCTGGTGCTTGAACTTGCCCTTCTCCGGCGCCACCACGCGGCCCTGGCTGTCCAGCTGGATGCCATGCTGCTCGAACCACGGCGCCGGGCTCGGGCGGAAACCAAAGGCGATCACCACGGCGTCGGCCGGCAGGATCTCCTCGGAGCCCGGGATCGGCTCGGGGCTGCGGCGGCCACGGGCATCCGGCTCGCCGAGACGGGTCTCGACCACCTTCACACCCTCGACCTTGTCTTCGCCAACGATGGCGATGGGCTGGCGGTTGTAGAGAAACTTCACGCCCTCTTCCTTGGCGTTCTTCACCTCTTTGCGCGAACCCGGCATGTTGGCCTCGTCACGGCGATAGGCGCAGGTTACCGACTTGGCGCCCTGGCGGATCGAGGTGCGGTTGCAGTCCATCGCGGTGTCGCCACCCCCCAGGACCACGACCTTCTTGCCCTGCATGTCGACAAAGTCTTCCGGCGACTTCTCGAAACCGAGGTTGCGGTTGACGTTGGCGATCAGGAAGTCCAGCGCGTCATGCACGCCCGGCAGGTCCTCACCCGGGAAGCCGCCCTTCATGTAGGTATAGGTACCCATGCCCATGAACACCGCATCGTACTCGGCGAGCAGCTGTTCCATGCTGATGTCCTTGCCCACCTCGGTGTTCAGCCGGAACTCGATGCCCATGCCGGTGAAGACTTCGCGGCGATTGCTCAGCACGGTCTTTTCCAGCTTGAACTCGGGGATGCCGAAGGTCAGCAGGCCACCGATCTCGGGGTTCTTGTCGAACACCACCGGGGTCACGCCCGCGCGCACCAGCACGTCGGCGCAGCCCAGGCCAGCAGGGCCGGCACCGATGATGGCGACGCGCTTGCCGGTGGGCTTGACCTTGGACATGTCCGGGCGCCAGCCCATGGCGAAGGCGGTGTCGGTGATGTACTTCTCCACCGAGCCGATGGTCACCGCGCCAAAGCCGTCGTTCAGGGTGCACGCCCCTTCGCACAGACGGTCCTGCGGGCACACACGGCCGCACACTTCCGGCAGGGTGTTGGTTTGGTGCGACAGCTCGGCCGCGGCCAGGATGTTGCCTTCGGAGACCAGCTTCAACCAGTTGGGGATGAAGTTGTGCACCGGGCACTTCCATTCGCAATACGGGTTGCCGCAGCCCAGGCAGCGGTGCGCCTGCTCCACGGACTGCTGCGGCTTGAAAGGTTCGTAGATCTCGACGAACTCCTTCTTGCGCTGGCGCAGCAGCTTTTTCTTCGGGTCCTTGCGGCCCACTTCGATGAACTGGAAGTCGTTGCTCAGACGTTCAGCCATTTTTCAAAACCTCTTTACCGCAGTTGCCGGCCTTAGGCCGCAAGCTGCAAGACAATCACTTGAGCAGGACGGGCCCCGCAAACGGGGCCGTCACTTGCAGCTGTTCTTACTGCGGGTTAGCACGGGTGCTGGACAGCAGTTGCTTGAGGTTGGCCGCCTTCGGCTTGACCAGCCAGAAGCGCCGCACGTAGTCGTCCAGGTTCTCGGAGAGCTCACGCCCCCACTCGCTGCCGGTTTCTTCCACGTACTCGCCCAGGACCCGTGCCAGGTGGCTGCGGTAAGCCTCCATCGCCTCACCACTGATGCGCTGGATTTCCACCAGCTCGTGGTTGAGTTTGTCGACGAAGCTATTGTCCATGTCGAGCACGTAGGCGAAGCCGCCCGTCATGCCAGAACCGAAGTTGTAACCGGTCTTGCCCAGGACGCAGACAAAGCCGCCGGTCATGTATTCACAGCAGTGATCGCCGGTGCCCTCGACCACAGCGTGGGCGCCGGAGTTACGCACAGCGAAGCGCTCGCCCGCGGTGCCGGCGGCGAACAGCTTGCCGCCGGTGGCACCGTACAGGCAGGTGTTGCCGACGATGGCGCTGTGCTGGGTTTCGAATGGGCTGCCGGCTGGCGGCACGATGGTCAGTTTGCCACCGGTCATGCCCTTGCCGACGTAGTCGTTGGCGTCGCCTTCCAGGTGCAGGTTCAGGCCACCGGCGTTCCAAACGCCGAAGCTCTGGCCAGCGGTGCCCTTGAAGCGGAAGGTGATCGGCGCCGCGGCCATGCCCTGGTTGCCGTGCAGCCTGGCGATCTCGCCGGAGATGCGCGCACCGATGGAGCGGTCGCAGTTGCAGATGTCGAGGCTGAACTCGCCACCGGCCTGGTCGCGGATCGCCGGCAGGGCCATGGCGACCATCTTCTCGGCCAGCTCGCCCTTGTCGAACGGCGGGTTCTTGTCGACTTCGCAGAACTGCGGCTTGTCGGCCGGAATGTGCGAGCTGCCCAGCAGCGGCGACAGGTCGAGGTGATGCTGGCGCTCGGTGTCGCCCGGCAGCACGTCGAGCAGGTCGGTGCGGCCGATCAGCTCACCCAAGCTGCGCACGCCCAGCTTGGCCAGCCACTCGCGGGTCTCTTCGGCGACGAAGGTGAAGAAGTTGATCACCATGTCGACGGTGCCGATGTAGTGATCCTTGCGCAGCTTGTCGTTCTGCGTGGCCACGCCGGTGGCGCAGTTGTTCAGGTGGCAGATGCGCAGGTACTTGCAGCCCAGGGCGATCATCGGCGCGGTGCCGAAGCCGAAGCTCTCGGCGCCGAGGATGGCGGCCTTGATCACGTCCAGGCCGGTTTTCAGGCCGCCGTCGGTCTGCACCCGCACCTTGCCGCGCAGGTCGTTGCCGCGCAGGGTCTGGTGGGTTTCGGCCAGGCCCAGTTCCCATGGCGCGCCAGCGTACTTGATCGAGGTCAGCGGCGAGGCGCCGGTGCCACCGTCGTAGCCGGAGATGGTGATCAGGTCGGCATAGGCCTTGGCCACGCCCGCGGCGATGGTGCCGACGCCGGCCTCTGCCACCAACTTGACCGACACCAGCGCCTGCGGATTGACCTGCTTGAGGTCGTAGATCAGCTGGGCCAGGTCTTCGATCGAGTAGATATCGTGGTGCGGCGGCGGCGAGATCAGGGTCACGCCCGGCACCGCGTAGCGCAGCCGGGCGATCAGGCCGTTGACCTTGCCGCCCGGCAGCTGGCCGCCCTCGCCGGGCTTGGCGCCCTGGGCCACCTTGATCTGCAGCACCTCGGCATTGACCAGGTACTCAGGGGTCACGCCGAAGCGGCCGGTGGCCACCTGCTTGATCTTCGAGCTCTTGATGGTGCCGTAGCGGGCCGGGTCTTCACCGCCCTCGCCGGAATTGGAGCGCGCGCCCAGGCGGTTCATCGCCTCGGCCAAGGCCTCGTGGGCCTCCGGCGACAGCGCGCCCAGGGAGATGCCGGCGGAGTCGAAACGCTTGAGGATGTCCTCCAGCGGCTCGACCTGGTCCAGCGCCAGCGGCTGCTCGGCGACCTTGACCTTGAGCAGGTCGCGGATCATCGACACCGGACGCTGGTCGACCAGCGTGGTGTACTCCTTGAACTTGGCATAGTCGCCCTGCTGCACGGCGGCCTGCAGGGTGTTGACCACATCCGGGTTGTAGGCGTGGTATTCACCGCCGTGGACGAACTTGAGCAGACCACCCTGCTGGATCGGCTTGCGCGCGCTCCAGGCCTCGGCGGCCAGCAGCTTCTGGTCGCTCTCGAGGTCGACGAAACGTGCGCCCTTGATGCGGCTCGACACGCCCTTGAAGCTCAGGCCGACCACTTCCTCGGCCAGGCCCACGGCTTCGAACAGCTGGGCGCCACGGTACGAGGCGATGGTGGAGATACCCATCTTCGACAGGATCTTCAGCAGGCCCTTGGAGATGCCCTTGCGGTAGTACTTGAAGACTTCGTCCAGGTCGCCCAGCACCTCGCCGGTGCGGATCAGGTCGGCCAGCACTTCGTAGGCCAGGTACGGGTAGACGGCCGAGGCACCGAAGCCCAGCAGCACGGCAAAGTGATGCGGGTCACGGGCGGTGGCGGTCTCGACCAGGATGTTGCTGTCGCAGCGCAGGCCCTGTTCAGTCAGGCGGTGGTGTACCGCGCCAACGGCCAGCGAGGCGTGCACCGGCAGCTTGCCCGGGGCGATGTAGCGGTCGCTCAGCACCAGCTGGGTCTTGCCGCCGCGCACGGCCTCCTCGGCCTGGTCGGCGATGTTGCGGATGGCCGCTTCGAGGCCGACGCTCTCTTCATAGTTGAGGTCGATCAGCTGGCGGTCGAAGCCTTCACGCTCCAGGTTCATCAGCGAACGCCACTTGGCGGGCGAGATGACCGGCGAGCTGAGGATCACCCGCGAGGCGTGCTCGGGGGACTCCTGGAAGATGTTGCGTTCGGCGCCCAGGCAGATTTCCAGGGACATCACGATCGCCTCGCGCAGCGGGTCGATCGGCGGATTGGTCACCTGGGCGAACTGCTGGCGGAAGAAGTCGTACGGCGAGCGCACGCGCTGCGACAGCACGGCCATCGGCGTGTCGTCGCCCATCGAGCCGACCGCTTCCTGGCCTTGCTCGCCGAGCGGACGCAGCACCTGGTCACGCTCCTCGAAGGTGACCTGGAACATCTTCATGTATTGCTTGAGCTGGTCGGCGTCGTAGCTGGCCACGCCCTGGTCGTCGCTCAGCGTCGCCTGGATGCGCGTGGCGTGCTGGCGCAGCCAGCGCTTGTACGGATGGCGCGACTTCAGGCGGTTGTCGATGGCGTCGGTGTCGAGGATCTGCCCGGTCTCGGTGTCCACGGCAAGGATCTGGCCCGGGCCGACACGGCCCTTGGCCAGGACTTCCTCGGGCTGGTAGCCCCATACGCCGATTTCCGAGGCGATGGTGATGTAGCCGTTGGTGGTGGTCACCCAGCGCGCCGGGCGCAGGCCGTTGCGGTCGAGCAGGCACACCGCGTGGCGGCCCTCGGTCATGACGATGCCGGCCGGGCCATCCCACGGCTCCATGTGCATGGAGTTGTATTCGTAGAAGGCGCGCAGGTCGGCGTCCATGGTCTCGACGTTCTGCCAGGCCGGCGGCACCAGCATGCGCACGCCGCGGAACAGGTCGATACCGCCGGTGACCATCAGCTCGAGCATGTTGTCCATGCTCGAGGAGTCGGAGCCGACGCGGTTGACCAGCGGGCCGAGCTCTTCGAGGTCGGGGATCAGGTCGTTGGCGAACTTGGTGCGACGGGCCATGGCCCAGTTGCGGTTGCCGGTGATGGTGTTGATCTCGCCGTTGTGGGCGAGGAAGCGGAAGGGCTGGGCCAGCGGCCACTTCGGCAGGGTGTTGGTGGAGAAGCGCTGGTGGAACACGCAGATCGCGGTCTGCAGGCGCTCGTCGCCCAGGTCCGGATAGAACGCCGCGAGATCGCGCGGCATCATCAGGCCTTTGTAGATGATGGTCTTGTGCGAGAAGCTGCAGATGTAGTGGTCGGCGTCGTGGGCATTGGCCACGGACGAACGGCGACGGGCACTGAACAGCTTGATGGCGAACTCCTGGTCGCTCAGACCTTCGCCACCGATGAACACCTGCTCGATCTGCGGCAGGCGCTCCAGAGCCAGGCGGCCGAGGACGCTGGTATCGATCGGCACCTTGCGCCAGCCGACCAGCTTGAGGCCGGCGTTGACGATCTCGCGGTCCATGTTGGCGCGGGCGGCCTGGGCTTTGACCGGGTCCTGGTTGAAGAACACCATGCCGACGGCGTACTGCCTGGGCAGCTCGACGGCAAAGTGTTCCTGGGCCACGGCACGCAGGAATTGATCGGGCTTCTGCATGAGCAGACCGCAACCGTCGCCGGTCTTGCCGTCGGCGTTGATGCCGCCGCGGTGGGTCATGCAGGTCAGCGCCTGCATGGCGGTTTGCAGAAGGTGGTGACTCGGCTGCCCCGTCATATGGGCGATCAGGCCGAAACCACAGTTGTCCTTGAATTCTTCGGGATGGTACAGACCTGTTTTCATAGACACTTTCTCACCAGGTTCACCTCTCAACCGGAGGCAAATCTCTTTTTTAACAACCACTTACCATCCACGCCGATCAAACGCCAGCTTTTTTGCGGTGGTCATGGAAAACCATTGTTGCACAGCGACAGCGACGCCCACAAATTTTCATGTCTCACCATTGAAAATTTATGTCGCAATTTTGAATGTTTTTGGGCCATGCGCCGTGGTAACGGCTTAGCTAGAGTCTGAAGCGTTTCAGCCATGACTGCAACACAGGGCTTGTGGCCGGCAGTCTGGGACAGAAAAGCCTGCCGCGCTCGGGCGCAGCAGGCTGATCGAAAGCTAGAAGTCGCTCAGCAACTGGGCGGCGGGGTGGTGCCGCCCGGAAGGTATCAGCGGGCCGTGGCCAGCTCTTGTTGGACGCTGCCGACGGTACGTGGCCAAGGTTTACCAGCCTGGACCTTGGCTGGCAAGTTCTTGATTGCCGCAGCAGCGGCGTCGCGGCTGGCGAAGTTGCCGTAGGTGACGACAAACAGCGGCTTGCCCTGCAGGTTTTTCTTGAAGTAGCGATAGTCGCCACCCTGCGCCTTGACGAACGACTGGGCCGACGCCTCGGAGCTGGTGCCGAAGATCTGCACTACGTAATTGCCCGGTTTCTGGCCGGCATACCAGCTGCTGTTGCCGGCGCCGCCCGTGGCGGTTTTCTCGGCAGGCTTGCTGGCGGGCTTGGCGCTGGCGACCTGGGTTGGGGCCGGGGCGGGCTTGGCGGGTGCAACCGGTTTTACTGGCTGGGTTGCGACAGGCTTCGGCGCAGGCGCAACCGACTGTGCCGGAGCGGTGGTTACCGGTTGGGCAGGAGCTGGTGCCGGGCTGGCGGTGGCACCTTGCGGCGGCGCGATGGTGGTCACGGTCGGCGGCACGGCGGCCGACGGCGCGGCAGGCTGCAAAGCGGTATCACCCGCAGGCCCACCCTCTTCGCCCTCGCCCATGCCGGCGGCCTGGGCCAGGGGCTCGCGCATCACCGGCTGCGACTGGCCGACCAGCGGCAGCGGCATCGGTTGCGAGGAACCGGAGAACTCGATGGCGGGCGCGCCGTTGCTGCCCTGCCCCAGTGGCAATTGAGCCTGGGCGGCCGGCGCCTCGGTCGGGGCCTTGTCGCCCTTCTTGGGCATCAGGACCGCCGCGCCAACGGCGACCACGACCACAGCGGACAACGCGAGCACGTGTTTCTTAGGCATTTTGAACCCCATGGATGGTCGCTTGACCGTGGTACGGCTGGCGATCATGGCTTCGATCAAGGTATCGCGGGCGACCTGGTTGATGTTCCCAGGCCAACCGTCGGAGTTTTCGTGGATGTCGACGATCTGCTCGGCGCTGAACACCTCGATGCCCCGGCCGGCGCCTTCCAGGCGCTGTTCCAGGTACTCGCGAGTCTCTTCCTCGCTGTACGGGGCCAGCTCGATGACATGGAAGCGCTCGCCATCGGCATTGAGCTCTTCCAGCCCGGCAATCAGCGAAGGCTCGCCGAACAGGAACACATGCGGGCGCCCTTCGGCCACGCCTGCCGCCAACTCCAGCAACGCTTGGAGTGCCGACTCGTCGAGTTGTTCCGCATCGTCCACCAGCAGATAGACTTCCTGGCCGGTCAGCGCCAGCTGAACCACCTGCGACAGGATCGCCTGCACCTCCGGCTGCGCCACGTTCAGCGACTGCGCCACCTGGCCCAGCACGCTGGCAGCGTCACTGGCGCCACGGGCGGACACCACCACGCTCTGCACCGACTGCTTGTTGGTACTGGCCACCAGGGCCTGGCGCAGCAGGGTCTTGCCGCTGCCCACCGGGCCGCTGACCACCAGCATCAGCTGGCTGTAGCGCGCCAGGTGATGCAACTGGCCCAGCACCGGCTTGCGCTGGGCGGGGAAGAACTTGAAGCCGGGCACCCGCGGTGCGAACGGATCGTGGCTCAACTGGTAATGGTCGAGGAACGCCTCATCGGCATGCAGACTGGTCATTGCGTTGTCACAACCTCAAAGCTGGGCCACGATCGCGCGGTAATCCGCCGCCAGGGTGGCCTGAAGAATCTCTGTCGAATAGTCGTCGGTGACGACGGCCTCGCCCAGCTGGCGCAGCAGCACCAGGCGCAGGCGCCCGTCGAGCACTTTCTTGTCGACCGCCATGTGCTCCATGAAATGCGCCGGGGTCATTTCCTGTGGTGGCACCACCGGCAATCCTGCGTCCTGCAGCAGGCGAATTCCGCGATCGCGCGCCGGCTGGTCGATCCAGCCCAGGCGCATGGACATTTCCAGGGCCATCACCGTGCCCGCCGCCACGGCTTCGCCGTGCAGCCAGACGCCATAGCCCATGTGTGTTTCGATGGCATGGCCGAAGGTGTGGCCAAGGTTGAGCGTGGCACGCACGCCCGATTCGCGCTCGTCGGCACCGACCACGGCGGCCTTGGCCGCGCAGGAGCGGCGGATGGCTTCGGTCAGGGCGGCGGAGTCCAGGGCGCGCAACGCCTGCATATTGTCTTCAAGCCAGGCGAGGAACGGCTTGTCGCAGATCAGGCCGTACTTGATGACTTCGGCCAGGCCTGCGGAGAGCTCGCGCTCGGGCAGGGTCTTCAGGCTGGTGGTGTCGATCAGCACCGCGTTGGGCTGATAGAAAGCGCCGACCATGTTCTTGCCCAACGGGTGGTTGATGCCGGTCTTGCCGCCCACCGAAGAGTCCACCTGGGACAGCAGCGTGGTCGGCACCTGGATGAAGTCGACGCCGCGCTGGTAGCAGGCCGCGGCAAAGCCGGCCATGTCGCCGATCACGCCGCCACCGAGGGCAACCACGGTGGTGCGACGGTCATGGCGGGCGGTGAGCAGGGCGTCGAAGATCAGCTGCAGGGTTTCCCAGTTCTTGTGGGCCTCGCCGTCAGGCAACACCACGGGCAGCACCGAATACGCGCCCAGGGTCTTGCTGAGGCGTTCGAGGTACAGGGGCGCGACGGTCTCGTTGGAGACGATGGCAACCTGCCGCCCGGCAATGTGCGGCGCCAGCAGCTCGGGCTGGTCCAGCAGGCCTTCGCCAATGTAGATCGGGTAGCTACGTTCGCCCAGGTCGACCTTTAGTGTCTGCATGTATCCCCACAATGTGCTTGGACGCGGTGGCGGTTCGGCCCCGCGCGGTGACGTTCAGCCCCGTCTCGGCGTTGGTCGCCGAGGATAGACCCCGCTCAGCGGGGCGGCAACTTCTGCAGGCGCTCGAGGATGTCGAGCACCACCATGCGTGGTGGCCGCTCGTCGGTTTCCACCACCAGGTCGGCGATTTCGCGATACAGCGGGTCGCGCGCCTCCAGCAGGGCGCGCAACGTGGCCTCCGGGTTGGCGGTACGCAACAGCGGTCGGTTGCGGTCACGGGAGGTGCGTCCCACCTGCTGCTCCACCGAGGCGTGCAGGTAGACCACCCGTCCGCCGGCGCGCAGCGCCGCACGGTTGGCGTCGCGCATCACCGCGCCGCCGCCGGTGGCCAGGACCACGCCGTCGAGCGCGCTGAGCTCGGCGATCATCGCCTGCTCGCGGTCACGAAAGCCCGGCTCGCCTTCCTTGTCGAAGATCCACGGGATGTTGGCGCCGGTTCGCAGTTCGATTTCCTTGTCGGAATCCTTGAACAGCAGGCGCAGCTCTTTGGCCAACAGGCGCCCGATGGTGCTTTTACCAGCGCCCATGGGCCCCACAAGTATCAAATTTCGCACAGAATCAACGACTCACAGCAATCGCCTGGTCACTCATGATACGCGGAGTCAGGAAGACCAGCAGCTCGGATTTTTTCTCTTGTAATGCATCGCGTCGAAACAGCCGCCCAACATACGGCAGATCGCCAAAAAATGGCACCTTGTCGACCACTTTGTTCTGCGACGTCGAGTACACGCCACCAATCACAATGGTCTGCCCATCGGTGACCCGCACCTTGGCGTTGACCTCGTTCTTGCGGATCGGCGGCACATCGTTGAGGGCATTGATGAAGTCCGGCTCGTCCTTGGTCACCCGCACCGCCATGATCACCTTGCCGTCCGGCGTGATCTGCGGCGTCACCTCCAGCGACAGGGACGCCTCTCGGAAGGAGACCGAAGTGGCGCCACTGCGGGTGGTTTCCTGGTAGGGCACTTCGGTGCCCTTGAGTATGCGCGCGGTTTCCTTGTCGGCCGTGACCACCTTGGGTTGGGAGATGATCTCGCCATTGCCGCTTTTTTCCATGGCGCTGAGCTCCAGATCGAGCAGGATATCGCTGCGCAGCAGCCCCACTCCCAACGCGGCACCTCCCCGCTCGACGCCAAGATCGACGAAAAGGTCGCTGCCCAGCCGGCGGTCCGAGCCATACAGCGGTCCACCCCAGCGCACGCCCAGGGCCTTTTCGTAATCGACATTGGCCTCGACGATCCGTGCCTCGATCATGACCTGGCGCACCGGCACATCCAGCTGAGTGACCAGCCTGCGCAGTTCGGCGAGCCGCGCGGCAGGCTGGGTGGCTACCAGGGTATTGGTGCGAGCGTCCACACTGAGGCTGCCACGCCCGGCCAGGGCACCGTCGTCCGCCAGGCTCGCCAGCAGCAGCTCCGCCAGCTCGCCGGCCTTGGCATGGAAGACAGGGATCAATTCACGCTGCAGTGGCTCGATGCCCTGGACCTGCCCAGCGAGCTCTGCCACAGGAGCAACCAGCAGCACATTCCCCTCCCGGCGCCTGCCCAAGCCCTTGCTGCGCAGCACCAGATCAAGCGCCTGCTCCCAGGGCACGTCTTCCAGGCGCAGGGTAATCCGTCCCTGCACCGAGTCGCCGACCACCAGGTTGACGCCCGCGTGATCGGCCATGACCTGAAGCACCGAACGCAGCTCGACGTCCTGGAGGTTGAGCGACATCGGCTCACCCTGAAACGTCTCGGCCTGCGTCGCCTGAAGCCCCAACATCAATAGCACGCCGCTCAACCATTGCCTCGGTCCCATCCCTGACCTCTCCCTGTTCATGCGTCCCAAGAACCAGATACCTGGGACGTGCTTGCCAGCGCCCATCGATGTAGATCCGCTCCTGGACCTCCACCCGGTCAACCTCAATGGCCACCACGACACTTTCTTCGAGCCCCAGTCGATCGCCTTCCGCGACCCGGTACAGGCGACCTGCGAAGCGCAGCAATGCCTGTCGCCGCCCCGCCTGGGAGAGGCTGCCGACCATCTCCAACCGTGCCAATGGAACATGCGCCAGCCCACTGTCCTCACTCGGGGGCAACCAAGCCCGGAAAGGGTCGAATGCCGTCTTCGACAAGACCGCCTGGGCCGGCTCGTCCGCCAATGACGCCGGGACCGGCAGCTCTTCCCCAGAGTGGTAGGCATGCAATCGCAACTGGGCGGCGATTTGCCCGATACCCCCATCCTTCAGGGCCAGCCTGAGCCGGTCCACATTCAACAGACGCAACTGCCGCAGCGATTGCTCCAGCCACAGGCGCAGCGCCGGATACTGTCCCGACACCGCGATTTCCAGCGGTTGCACTCGATACGCTGGCGCCTGCTTTGCCTCCTGCACCTCGACTCGCTCGAATACCAGGCCATGTTCCTGCCCCGATAGCGCCAACTGATCGAGTAGCTCGCTCATGCCCTCTCCCGCGGCCAGCCGCCATCGTGTCGCCTGCAAAAGCGTCCGGGCATGTTCAAGCGCCCGCTGCTCCACACCCAGTTCGACGAGGCGCGCCCTGCGCTGCGCCAGTTCATCCTGTAGCTGGAGCTGTTGCCGGACAGACTCGAAATGCCCCTGAACCGGATCACGCAGACGTACCAGGTAGCCCACACAAGCAACCATGAGCGCGAGCGACAGGCACACCACGGACCTCACCACTCCCGACCGACCTGCCAGCGCCTGCCAGTCAAGGAGCCACAGGCGGGTCACGACTCGCCCGCCAGCAATCGCGCCGCCAGCAGGAACGCGTCACCCTCGTCATGACGC
This sequence comes from Pseudomonas sp. P106(2024), assembly GCF_057480815.1. Taxonomy (NCBI): domain Bacteria; kingdom Pseudomonadati; phylum Pseudomonadota; class Gammaproteobacteria; order Pseudomonadales; family Pseudomonadaceae; genus Pseudomonas; species Pseudomonas sp. P106(2024). The sequence continues at coordinate 19,123 of NZ_JBLIYU010000010.1, forward strand.
CTGAGCTGAACGAGCTCGAGGTCCCGCACCACGCCAACGTGCTCCAGGTCGCGCATGAACTGGGCGACCACCGTCGCAGAGGCAGCCAGACCGCCCAGGCGCAAGCGTCCCGCCTCGACATCCACCTCCGTCAAGCGAGCACCTTCTGGCAGAGCCTGCTCAAGGGCGAGGAACAAATCAGGCATCTGCGACCGCCCTGTGCCGAGTGCAGACAACGCGGCATGCTCGGCCTGTAACGCCTCCCGCCTGCCGCGCAGTTGATCGACCTGCCTCAGCGAGATTTCGAGCCGCTCGAGCTCCGCCTGATGCGAGACGACTATCAGTGCTTGTCGGGCCAGGCGCGACCGCGCCATCTGATCGAGCCATGTGACCGCGCCCAGGGCCACCACCAGGGTGACTACGAGCCTGATCTGAAATTGCCGCACAGCCCTGGCCCTGCGGTGCTCGCGCCAGGGCATCAAGTTCAGTCTCACCCTCATGCCCGGCCTCCCATGGCCAAGCCGCAGGCCAGGACCATCGAAGCTGCACAAAGGCCATCATGCTCCCGGAGACCTGCCAGCGGGAGCGGGCAACCCACCTGGCATTTCACATCCAGGCGTTCTCGCAAATGCGCCGCCCGGGCTTCATCGGCAGCGGAGCCGAACAGGACAACGTCAGCGATGGGCGCCTGCTCATCCAACCGCCAGAGGCTATCGACAGCGACATCCCAGTGCGCCGGCGAGCCCAGGGCGAGCCGCTGGCGCTGCGCAATGGGGTCGCCGTGCCAGCGGTGCATGACCACTTCGCCCGGCTCCAACTGCAGCAGCACAGCTGAGCGAGCCTGCGCCTCAGACAGCAACGCTCGCCGTAGCGCGAAGCTGTCCACCTCCACGGCTTCAAGTTGCAATCCGGCCTTGGCAAACACCCGCTCCCACGGATCGAGCTGGCTTTGCCGGCAGGCCACCACCAGCACTTCGAATTGCCCGGGATCATCGGCGCATGCACCCTGCACCCAGTAGTCAAGGGCCAGATCCTCAAGCGGGAAGGGAAACAACTGCTCGGCCTGAGCCAACACGGCCGCCTCGATACCAAGGTCGGCCAGCCCGGCAGGCAACCGGCAACGCTTGCAGATGACCTGAGAGGCGGGCAATGCCAGGGCGACGCGCAACTGCCTGGTTCGACATTGAACATGGGCCCGCCGCAACCCCATCACCAACCCCTGCGCCTCGTCGGATGCCACCCAGCCAGGCGTCGCCGGCTCGAAGCGCTCCTGCGCCCACCCCTGCACACGCCAACCGCCGCGCTGGCGATGCAGGTGCAGCATTCTTATGGAACCGGAGGCAATTTCCACCCCCAGCAGTGAACCGGCGTCCCTGCCAAAGCATCCAAGCATGGCTGTTCCTTTCTGGTCATCGGCAGCCCGCGCCGTAGTGGCGCGAGCGGTCGTCCTACGCCCCGGGCGGTCACCCGGTGGGACGAAAAATGCTTATAATGGCCAGCGTTTTCCTGTCCGCCGGCCCCGCGCGCAATCCACTCCTCAACCTGGACACCCAAAAGCCTTGATACGTCTGCTGAAGTTCTTCTGGTGGTCTCTCGTCGCCGTCATCTGCGCGCTCGTGCTCGGTGTGAGCGGTGCGTTTCTGTATCTTAGCCCCAGCCTGCCCTCGGTCGAATCGCTCAGAAGCGTCCAGTTGCAAATCCCCCTGAGGGTGTACAGTAGCGACGGCAAGCTGATTGCCGAGTTCGGCGAGATGCGGCGCTCGCCGATCAAGTTCCAGGAAATTCCCCCACAGTTCATCCAGGCGCTTCTGTCCGCCGAAGACGACAATTTCCTCAACCACTACGGGGTAGATCCCAGCAGCCTGATGCGCGCGGCATCGCAGTTGCTCAAGTCCGGGCATATCCAGACCGGCGGCAGCACCATCACCATGCAGGTGGCGAAGAACTTCTTCCTCACCAGCGAGCGCAGCTTCTCGCGCAAGACCAACGAGATCCTGCTGGCCCTGCAGATCGAGCGCGAGCTGACCAAGGACGAGATCCTCGAGCTCTACGTCAACAAGATCTACCTGGGCAACCGCGCCTACGGCATCGATGCCGCTGCGCAGGTGTACTACGGCAAGTCGATTCGCGACGTAAGCCTGGCGCAGATGGCGATGATCGCCGGCCTGCCCAAGGCGCCCTCGCGCTTCAACCCCCTGGCCAACCCGGTACGCGCCAAGGAGCGCCGTGACTGGATCCTCGGACGCATGTACAAGCTCGGCAAGATCGACGAAGCCAGCTACCAGGCGGCCCTGGCCGAACCGCTGAACGCCAGCTACCACGTGCCGACTCCGGAAGTGAACGCCCCCTATGTCGCCGAGATGGCCCGCGCCGAGATGGTCGGCCGCTACGGCAGCGACGCCTACACCGAAGGTTTCCGCGTCACCACCACGGTGCCGAGCGACATGCAGCAGATGGCCAACAGCGCGGTGCTCAACGGCCTCAGCGAGTATGACGAACGCCACGGTTACCGCGGCCCCGAGGCACGCTTCCCGGGCAAGACCCGTGCGGCCTGGCTGCAGGAACTGGGCAAGCAGCGCACCCTCGGCGGCCTGGAGCCGGCCATCGTCACCCAGGTCGAGAAGACGGGCCTGAAGGTGATGACCCGCAGCGGGCTGGAAGAGAATGTGGCCTGGGATACCATGAAGTGGGCCCGCCCATACCTCAGCAGCAACTCGCAGGGACGTTCGCCACAATCGCCCGGCGACGTCGCCCAGGTCGGCGACCTGGTCCGCCTGCAGCGCCTGGAGGACGGCAAGCTCAAGTTCAGCCAGGTACCCGGGGCCCAGAGCGCCCTGGTCACCCTCGACCCTTACAACGGCGCCATCCGCGCCCTGGTCGGCGGATTCTCCTTCGAGCAGAGCAACTACAACCGCGCCATGCAGGCCAAGCGCCAGCCGGGCTCGAGCTTCAAGCCCTTTGTCTACAGCGCCGCGCTGGACAACGGCTACACCGCCGCCAGCCTGGTCAACGACGCGCCGATCGTGTTCGTCGACGAGTACCTGGACAAGGTCTGGCGCCCGAAGAACGACACCAATACCTTCCTTGGCCCGATCCGCATGCGCGAGGCGCTGTACAAGTCGCGCAACCTGGTTTCGATCCGCCTGCTGCAGGCCATGGGCGTGGACCGCACCATCGACTACATCGCCAAGTTCGGCTTCAACAAGCAGGACCTGCCGCGCAACCTGTCGCTGGCACTGGGCACCGCGACCCTGACGCCGATGGAGATCGCCACCGGCTGGAGCACCTTCGCCAACGGCGGCTACAAGATCAGCCCCTACCTGATCGAGCGCGTCGAAAGCCGCAACGGCGAAACCCTGTTCACCGCCAACCCGGCACGGGTGCCCCAGGGCAGCCAGGACCAGGCCGGCCTCGCCGCCCCCGAGCAGGCGATCAGCGTCGCGCCGATGCCGGGCGAAGCACCGTCGGCCCTCGGCCAGACCGCCCCGGCGCCGCAGGTACCCGCCGTGGCCGAGCAGATCATCGACGGGCGCACCTCGTACATTCTCACCAGCATGCTGCAGGATGTGATCAAGCGCGGCACCGGCCGCCGCGCCCTGGCCCTCGGCCGCACGGACCTGGCAGGCAAGACCGGTACCACCAACGAGTCCAAGGATGCCTGGTTCTCCGGCTACAACGCCGACTACGTCACCACCGTCTGGGTAGGCTTCGACCAGCCGGAAACCCTGGGCAGACGCGAGTACGGCGGCACCGTGGCGTTGCCGATCTGGATGAGCTTCATGGGCGCGGCGCTCAAGGGCAAGCCTGAGCACGCACCGGCCGAGCCGGAAGGCATTCTCAGCCTGCGTGTCGACCCGGTCAGCGGCCGCGCCGCCACACCAGGCACACCGAATGCCTACTTTGAGCTGTTCAAGGCCGAGGACTCGCCACCTTCGGTAGACGAACTGGGCAATGGCGCCGCCCCCGGCAGCCCGCTGCCGGCGGATGAAGCGGCGCCGATGGATCTGTTCTGACCACATCGCCGGACAGCTGCGCGATGCTTTGACAGCGGCAAGCAAAAAGCCCCGACTCTCACGAGCCGGGGCTTTTTCATGACGCTACGACCGGATCAGCCGTTGAACACGTCATCCACGCTTTTCAGCGGGTAGTGCTTCGGATACGGCAGGGTGGCCACGCCGGATTCGATGGCGGCCTTGGCCACGGCATCGGAAACCACGGTGATCAGACGGGCATCCAGCGGCTTCGGAATGATGTATTCGCGGCCGAATTCCAGGGCCTGTACGCCGTAGGCTTCGCAGACTTCCTTCGGCACTGGCTGCTTGGCCAGGTCCTTCAGGGCGATGGCGGCGGCGATCTTCATTTCTTCGTTGATGCGCTTGGCGCGAACGTCCAGGGCACCGCGGAAGATGAATGGGAAGCCCAGTACGTTGTTGACCTGGTTCGGGTAGTCGGAACGACCGGTGGCCATGATCACGTCGCTGCGGGTGGCGTGAGCCAGCTCCGGAGCGATTTCCGGATCCGGGTTCGAGCAGGCGAACACGATCGGGTTGGCGGCCATCGACTTCAGGCCCTCCGGGCTCAGCAGGTTCGGACCGGACAGGCCGACGAACACATCGGCGCCGTTCAGGGCATCAGCCAGGGTGCGCTTGTCGGTGGCGTGGGCGAACTGGGCCTTGTACTGGTTCAGGTCGTCGCGGCCGGCGTGGATCACGCCGCTGCGGTCGATCATGAAGATGTTCTCGACCTTGGCGCCCATGCTTACCAGCAGCTTCATGCAGGAGATGGCGGCGGCACCGGCGCCCAGGCAGACGATCTTCGCCTCCTCGAGCTTCTTGCCGGCGATTTCCAGGGCGTTGATCATGCCGGCGGCGGTAACGATGGCGGTACCGTGCTGGTCATCGTGGAAGACGGGAATGTCGCACTGTTCGATCAGGGTGCGCTCGATCTCGAAGCACTCAGGTGCCTTGATGTCTTCCAGGTTGATGCCGCCGAAGGTGATGGAGATGCGGCGAACGGTGTCGATGAAGGCCTGCGGGCTCTCCGACTCGACTTCGATATCGAACACGTCGATACCGGCGAAACGCTTGAACAGAACACCCTTGCCTTCCATTACCGGCTTGGAGGCCAGCGGGCCGAGGTCGCCCAGACCGAGGATGGCGGTGCCATCGGAGATCACCGCAACCAGGTTGCCCTTGCCGGTGTACTTGTAGGCCAGCTCCGGATCACGGCCGATCTCGCGCACAGGCTCGGCGACGCCAGGGCTATAGGCCAGGGCGAGGTCACGGGCGGTGGCGGTGGGCTTGGAGAGCTCGACGCTCAGCTTCCCCGGACGGGGCTGGGCGTGGTATTCGAGAGCGGCGGTTTTCAGGTCTGACATGATGGGCATTCCGCTGTTTACTGTTCTGACGGACCGCCGAGGATACGCAAAGAGCCGGGGGGCGACAAGACTGCCCGGTCACTATGTGTCAAGGCCTTTGGCCTACGACTTTACGCTATAACCCACGGGGCTTACGGGACCCAGTGTGTACAATCCAATAGCAAAATGTCTACAACTATTTACCCTGGAACAGCCGCCAACATGCTCGGATCGGTCAATGGCAACAGCCAGCGTCGCTGCCCGGGCTTGAGCCCTCCCTTGCGGGATCGGTCCAACACCCAGCCACGCGCCTCGACCTGGCGTCCCTTGAGGTTAGCGAAGAAGCTGGCGGGGAAGCGCTGCTGCAGACGAGCGGGGACCTGCAGCACCACGGCATCGTCGAGCTCCAGCCAGATACCGCCACGGTTGCGCTCGATACCCTTGATCTTGCCGCCGATCACGGCAAAACCGGACTGCCTGACTTCCCTCGCACGCACCACCGGCGACTGGCGCCACAACCCGGCCCCGGCATTGCGCGCCTGCTGCTCGGCCTGTTGCTGGCAGCCCGACAAGGCCACATTGGGGGCGATGGCGACTCGGTAGCCGAGGCCCTCGCTGAGCAATTGTGCTTCGAGATTGTCGCCAGTACGGCTATAGATGTGCGCCAGGGTACGACCGTACTTGTCCTTGGGTTCCACGCCCGGGACCAGGCCGACGCGACCATTGCTGGCCTCGACCAGCGCCTGCAGGCGCCGTTTCGCAGCCTCGGCGTAAGGCTCGCTGGTGCGGCCCTTGCGGCCGATCTCGGGCGCATTGATGCCGATCAGCCGCACGTTGCGCCCGTCAGTCAGGCGCAAGGTGTCGCCGTCGACTACCTGGCGCACCGTCACCTGCTGCGGCTGCTCGGGCAACGGACAGAAGGCCAGGGCCGGAAAATGCCAGATCGCGCCCACAAAAAAGGCGCCCGCAAGGGGCGCCTTCTTTTGCAGCAACGCGAACCTCGAGAGATTCGCCATGCGCATGATTACTTCTTGGTACCGAACATACCGAAGCGATCGGCGAACTTCTGTACGCGACCACCGGTGTCCAGGACTTTCTGCTTACCGGTGTAGAACGGGTGGCACAGGTTGCAAACGTCGATCGCCAGGACGCTGCCCAGGGTCGAACGGGTTTCAAACTTGTTGCCGCAGCTGCAGGTGACTGCAACTACTTCGTAGTTCGGATGAATATCTGCTTTCATGGTCACTTCCTCGAGCTGCGTGCCGCCACCCAACACCTATTGTTGAATACCGCACGTAATTAGGCGGCGAATAATACCAGAGCGCGGCCGCAGCGCAAGTTGTCGCTTGCACCGACCGTCGTCTGCTAGGCTCGCCTGATTTGTGAAACGCCCTCCAGAGACCTTCCGCGTGTCCGACGTCATCCTGCGCCTTGCCCTGCCCTCGCCCCTGCGTCGCCTGTTCGACTACCGGGCGCCCGCGAGCATGGCGCGCCAGGCACTGACGCCCGGCATGCGCATCCGCGTGCCATTCGGCCGGCGCGAGATGATCGGCGTGCTGGTGGAGATCGCCACGCACAGCGAAGTCCCCGCCGACAAGCTCAAGCCGGCCAGCGCCCTGCTCGACCCGGTTTCGCCCGTGCCACCCGCACTGTTCAAGCTGTGCCTGTGGACGGCGCAGTACTACCAGCACAGCCTGGGCGACACCTTGAGCTGGGCCCTGCCGACCCTGCTGCGCCAAGGCGAGCCGGCCGAGGCGCGCCAGGAGCGTTTCTGGCACGTCGCCCCCGGGGCACGCCTGGAGGATCCGCGCATCGCCCGCGCCCCGCGCCAGCGCGATGCCCTCAAGACCCTGTCGCAGCACCCCCACGGCGTAGCCCACAGCCTGTTGAGCAAGCTGGGCCTGAACAAGGACAGCCTCGACCTGCTGCTGGCCAAGGAGCTGGTGAGCGTCGAAGTCCGCCGCCACCTGCCCGCCGCGCGCCACGAGCACTGGCTGGCCCAACCGGAGCTGCCGCTCAACGAGGAGCAGCGCGCGGCGTTCGAGGCGGTGCGCGCGGGCTTCGGCGCCTTCCACGCCTACCTGCTGGCCGGGGTCACCGGCAGCGGCAAGACCGAGGTGTACCTGCAGCTTATTCGCGAAACCCTCGAAGCCGGCAAGCAGGCGCTGATCCTGATCCCCGAGATCAACCTCGGCCCGCAGACCCTGCAACGCTTCGAGCAGCGCTTCAACGCCCGCATCGCCCTGCTGCACTCGGCGGTGGGCGACCGCGAACGCCTGGACGCCTGGCTGGCGGCCCGCGATGGTGACGCCGACATCATCATCGGCACCCGCTCGGCGCTGTTCACGCCGATGAAGAACCCGGGCCTGATCATCATCGACGAGGAACACGACGGTTCCTATAAACAGCAGGAAGGCCTGCGCTATCACGCCCGCGACCTGGCCGTGGTCCGCGCCCACCAGGAGAACATCCCGATCCTGCTGGGCTCGGCCACGCCGTCGCTGGAAAGCCTGCACAACGCCCACAGCGGCCGCTACGGCCTGCTGCGCATGAACCAGCGCGCCGGTGGCGCCAAGGCACCACGTTTCCTGCGCCTGGACGTACGCAGCCTGCCATTGGACAGCGGCATCAGCGGCCCGCTGCAACAGGCCATCCGCCAGACCCTGGAGGCTGGCCAGCAGGTGCTGGTGTTCCTCAACCGCCGCGGCTTCGCTCCGACGCTACTGTGCCACGACTGCGGCTGGCTCTCCGAGTGCCCGCGCTGCGATGCGCGCATGACCGTGCACCAGCGTTCCGCCGTGCTGCGCTGCCACCACTGCGGCTATGACGAACGCCTGCCGTTGCAGTGCCCGCAGTGCGCCCACGTCGACCTGCGTCCGGTGGGGGCCGGCACCGAGCGCGCCGAAGAGCGGCTCAAGGTGCTGTTCCCCGACTACCCGATCCTGCGCGTGGACCGCGACAGCACCTCGCGCAAGGACGCCATGCACAACCTGTTCGCCACCATCCAGCGCGGTCAACCGAGCATCCTGGTTGGCACCCAGATGCTGGCCAAGGGGCACCACTTCCCTCGCGTCACCCTGGTGGCGATTCTTGATGCCGATGGCGGGCTGTTCTCCGGCGACTTCCGCGCCAGCGAGCGCATGGCCCAGCTGATCGTCCAGGTTGCCGGTCGCGCCGGACGCGCCGAAGAGCCGGGCAAGGTCATCGTGCAGACCCACCTGGCCGACCATCCGCTGCTGGTCCAACTGACCGAGCAGGGCTACTTCGCTTTCGCCGAGCAGGCCCTGAGCGAACGTCGCGCCGCCGGTCTGCCGCCGTTCGCCCACCTGGCCCTGCTGCGTGCGGATGCGCACAAGCCGGGCCAGGCCGAGGGCTTCCTCGACGAAGCCTGCGCCGCCGCCGAGCGGGTCATGGCCGAACAAGGCCTGCATGGCATCGAGCTGCTCGGCCCGGTCCCGGCGCCCATGGAACGACGGGCGGGCCGCTTCCGCGCGCAACTATTGCTCCAGGCCAATGCCCGGGCTCAGCTGCATCGACTGATCAGTGCCTGGTTGCTAGTGTTGGAGCAGATGCCATCGGGGCGGCAGGTGCGCTGGTCGCTGGATGTGGATCCGGTGGACCTGTACTGACTGCTTCAAAGTTACCGTGGGAGCTGGCTTGCCCCGCTATGACAGTGGCCTGGCCCCAAAAGGTTGGCAACCCGTCCCCGGCAACGGATAATGCCCAGTTTTTCCACCTGCGCATCGAAGCGCTCACCGCGCTTGCGGTCGAAAAGAGAATCCCATGAAAGACACCATTCGCCAGCTGATCCAGCAAGCCCTCACCCAACTCGTCACCGACGGTGTGCTGCCTGAAGGGCTGACGCCGGCGATCCAGGTGGAAAACGCCCGGGACAAGACCCACGGCGACTTCGCCAGCAACATCGCCATGATGCTGGCCAAGCCAGCCGGCATGAAGCCGCGCGATCTGGCCGAAAAACTCATCGCCAGGCTGCCGGCCAGCCCCGACATCACCAAGGTCGAGATCGCCGGCCCCGGTTTCCTGAACTTCTTCCAGAACACCGACGCCCTGGCCAGCCGCCTCGACGCCGCCCTGGCCGACGAGCACCTGGGCGTGCGCAAGGCCGGCCCGGCCGAGAAGGTGGTGATCGACATGTCGGCGCCGAACCTGGCCAAGGAAATGCACGTCGGCCACCTGCGCTCGACCATCATCGGTGACAGCGTCGCGCGCGTGCTGGAATTCCTCGGCGATGACGTCATCCGCCAGAACCACGTGGGCGACTGGGGCACCCAGTTCGGCATGCTGCTGGCCTACCTGGAAGAAAACCCGATCACCAGCGACGAGCTGTCGGACCTGGAGAACTTCTACCGCGCCGCCAAGAAGCGCTTCGACGAGTCCGAGGCGTTCGCCACCCGCGCCCGCGGCCTGGTGGTCAAGCTGCAGGCCGGCGACCCTGAGTGCATGGCCCTGTGGACGCGCTTCAAGGACATCTCGCTGTCGCACTGCCAGAAGACCTACGAGCTGCTCAACGTCAAGCTGACCATGGCCGACGTCATGGGCGAGAGCGCCTACAACGCCGACCTGGCCAACGTGGTCGCCGACCTCAAGGCCAAGGGCCTGCTGGTCGAGGACCAGGGCGCCCAGTGCGTGTTCCTCGAGGAGTTCAAGAACGCCGAGGGCGAGCCGCTGCCGGTGATCGTGCAGAAGGCCGACGGCGGCTACCTGTACGCCACCACCGACCTGGCCGCCGTGCGCTACCGCAGCAACACGCTGAACGCCGACCGCGCCCTGTACTTCGTCGACCAGCGCCAGGCCCTGCACTTCAACCAGGTGTTCGAAGTGGCTCGCCGCGCCGGTTTCGTCGGCCACCCGATGAAGATGGAGCACATGGGCTTCGGCACCATGAACGGCGCCGATGGCCGCCCGTTCAAGACCCGTGATGGCGGCACCGTCAAGCTGATCGACCTGCTCACCGAGGCCAAGGACCGCGCCTACGCGCTGGTCAAGGAGAAGAATCCTTCGCTGGCCGAGGACGAACTGCGCCACATCGGCGAGGTGGTCGGCATCGGCGCGGTCAAGTACGCCGACCTGTCCAAGCACCGCACCAGCGACTACAGCTTCAACTTCGAGCTGATGCTCAACTTCGAAGGCAACACCGCGCCGTACCTGCTGTACGCCTACACCCGCGTGGCTGGCGTGTTCCGCAAGCTCGGCAAGGGCTTCGATGAAGTCGACGGCAGCATCGTCCTGCAGGCCGCGCACGAGCAGGACCTGGCCGCGCGCCTGGCGCAGTTCGGCGAGATCCTGAACAGCGTCGCCGAAAAAGGCACGCCACACGTGCTGTGCAGCTACCTGTACGACCTCGCCGGCCTGTTCTCCAGCTTCTACGAGAACTGCCCGATCCTTTCCGCCGAAACCGCCGAACAGCAGCAGAGCCGCCTGCGCCTGGCTGCCCTGACCGGCCGCACCCTCAAGCAGGGCCTGGAACTGCTCGGCCTGGAAACCCTGGAGCGCATGTAAGTTGGCTGCAAAGAAGAAACCCGCACCCAAGCGCGGCGCCAGCCGCTCCCAGCCGCCTGCCAGCAAGCAGCCGATCCCGGGCTGGGTGTGGCTGGCGGTCGGCCTGACGGTCGGCGCCTTCATCGTCTTCCTGATGAAACTCGAGCCCGGCGGCGGCGACATCAAGCGCACCAAGCCCGAGCAGCAGAAGCCGGAGAAGGTCGCCGAGGCGAGCAAGACCACCACGCCGACGCCACAGCAGCCGGTGAAGCCGAAGTACGACTTCTACACTCTGCTGCCGGAGTCGGAAGTGATCGTGCCGCCCGAGGCGGTGCCGGAGAAGACCCCGCCGGTCCCGGCGCAGCCGCCTGTGCCGAGCACGCCGGTTACGCCGGCAGAAGCGGCGAAGATCGACACCGCCCGCGCCCAGGCCGCGCTGCTGGGGCAGACACCGCCACCAGCGCCACCGGTGATCAAACCGGCGGCCACCACCCAGTTCTTCCTGCAGGCTGGCTCGTTCCGCAAGCAGGCGGATGCCGACAAGGTCCGTGCGCAGATCATCCTGCTTGGCCAGGCGGTCAAGGTGGAGTCGGGCACGGTCAAGGAAGAGACCTGGTACCGCGTGATGGTCGGCCCGTTCAGCAACCGTGAACAGCTGACCGTGGCACAGAAGCAACTGGCCGGGGCAGGCTTCAGCAACCTGCTGCTGCAACAGCGGCGCCAGTAACGAAAAAGGCCTTGCCGCATTCAGCGACGAGGCCTTTTTTTCATACCCGGCGACGCTCGGCGTTAACCTGGGAGATCTGGCTGTTGAGCGTCCAGAAGTCATACAGCACGCCCAGCAGGAACAGACCGCCGGTGAACAGGTAGATCAAGGCACTGATCCACTTGCCCTGGTACAGCCGGTGCACGCCGAAAATGCCCAGGAAGGTCAGCAGGATCCACGCCAGGTTGTAATCCACCCCGCCCGATTCGAAGCGCATGTCCGCCTCACGGTCCATCGACGGGATCAGGAACAGGTCGATCAGCCAACCGATACCCAGCAACCCGAGGGTGAAGAACCAGATCGTCCCGGTGATCGGCTTGCCGTAGTAGAAACGGTGTGAGCCGGTGAAACCGAAAATCCACAGCAGATAGCCGAGGACCTTGCTGTGGGTGTCGTGCGAAGGGACACCCTGTTGATAACCATTCATTCGAAACCCTCGTGGGATAGCCGAAAATTTTCTAACGGAAAATGTGACTTTTCCGTTTTTACCCGACATATGGTACGTGGCAGAGCGACCAACGGATCAAAGTTTGATCAAAAAGCTGTTATAAAGTTGCGCGCCAACACTTATAAGAGCTTCATCTATGCCACCTTTCTTCAAGACATGGCTGACCCTCTGCCTTCTGTTGCCCCTGGCCGCCCACGCCACCAACCGTGAGCAACGTCTTCCCAGCGGATTCACCGGTTACACGACCAACGCCGACGCCACGGTGAAACGCGCCCCGATCCAGTACCGCAGCACCACCAGCCTGCGCACGCGTCCGGCCAATGCCGCCAAGCAGCATGCCGTGGGCATGCAGGCGGTGGCGATGTCGCCGAAGCAGAGCAGCGAAGTGCTCAGCCGTGCGGTGAACGTGCTTGGCACCCCCTATCGCTGGGGCGGCAGCAGCCCGAAGAAGGGCTTCGACTGCAGCGGCCTGGTCAAGTATGCGTTCAACGACGTGGCGGATGTCGACTTGCCGCGCACCTCCAACGCCATGGCCCAAGGCCAGGGCGTCAAGGTGGCCAAGGGCGACCTCAAGCCAGGCGACCTGATCTTCTTCAACATCAAGAGCCGTCGGGTCAACCACGTCGCCATCTACCTGGGCAACGACCGCTTCATCCACGCGCCACGCACCGGCAAGCGGGTGAGCATCGACAGCCTGGAGAAACCTTACTGGCAGAAGCACTACGTGGTGGCCAAGCGCGTGCTGCCCAAGCAGCAGCAACAGGCGCTGAGCCTGGCCAAACGCTGAATCGCCGATCGCGGTGCGCCGGCGCGACTTGCCCCGCGATCAGTTTGAGGCCCTGTCGATAATCCCCCGCGCTTCCAGCGCCTGCAGCGCACCCTCCATCGTGCACATCCCCACAGCCGCACCAGCCTGCATCAGCGAATGAATCTGCGCCAGACGCCCCTCGCGGATCAGGTTGCGCACCGCCGGCGTCGCCACCAGCACCTCCCGCGCCGCGACCCGACCGCCGCCGGATCGCCGAACCAGCACCTGCGCGACCACCAGCCGCAGGGAGTCGGCCAGCATGCTGCGCACCAGCGGCTTTTCCTCCGGCGCGAACACCTCCACCAGCCGGTCGATACTGCTTACCGCCGATCGCGTATGCACGGTGGCCAGTACCAGGTGCCCGGTCTCCGCGGCGCGCATCGCCAGGCGAATGCTGTGCAGATCGCGCAGCTCACCTATCATGATCACGTCCGGGTCCTGACGCAGGGCGCTGCGCAGGGCCTGGGCAAAGTCACGGCTATGCAGGCCGACCTCACGCTGGTTGACCAGACTGCGCTGGCTGGCGTGGATGAACTCGATCGGGTCCTCGAGCGTGACGATATGCAATGCGTATTCGCGGTTGAGCCGATCGATCAGCGCCGCCAGGGTGCTCGACTTGCCACTGCCGGTGGCCCCGCCCACCAAGATGAAGCCATCCCGGTACTGGGAGATGATTTGAAATACATCTACCAGTTCAAGCACCTCCAGACAGGGCACGCTCGCGGGGATCAAACGCACGCTGGCACTCGGGCCATTGCGCTGGCGGAACAGGTTCAGCCGAAAGCGCCCCAGCCCATCCAGGCTCACCGCCAGGTCCAACTCTTCGCCGGCAGCCCACTGTCGCCGCTGCTCGTCATCAAGCACGGCAGCCATCCCGTCTTCCAGCGCTCCTGCCGTCAGCACCGGCAGGTCCAGGCGCTGCAACACCCCATCCACGCGCAGCAGCGGCCGCTCGCCCGCGGCCAGGTGCAGGTCGCTGGCAGCGGCAACCAGGGCCCTGCGCAACAGGTCGGTCACATCCATGAGACTCCCCAACGGCGATCAAGCAGGTAGAATGCCGCAGACCCCAAAGCCGTCGGCGACGAATCATGTCCACCCTAGCAGACAACATTGACGCCATTGCCACCCGCATCGACAGCGCGGCCAAGGCCGCCGGACGCGACCCGGCCAGCATCCAGCTGCTGGCGGTGAGCAAGACCAAGCCCTCCAGCGCGATTCGCGAGGCCTACGCCGCCGGGTTGCGCGATATGGGCGAGAACTACCTTCAGGAAGCCCTGACAAAACAACAGGCACTTTCCGACCTGCCCTTGATCTGGCACTTCATCGGCCCCATCCAATCGAACAAGACCAAGGCCATCGCCGAGCATTTCGACTGGGTACATTCCGTGGACCGCCTGAAGATCGCCCAACGCCTCTCCGAGCAGCGCCCTGCCGGCCTGGCGCCACTGAACGTCTGCCTGCAGGTCAACGTCAGCGGCGAGGACAGCAAGTCCGGTTGCGCGCCTGCCGAGTTGCCGGCCCTGGCCCAAGCGGTGAACGCCCTGCCCGGCCTGCGCCTGCGCGGCCTGATGGCGATTCCGGAGCCGACCGAGGACCGCACCGAGCAGGAGGCCGCCTTTGCCATCCTGCGCCAGCTCCAGGCGCAATTGGGCCTCGGCCTGGACACCCTGTCGATGGGCATGAGCCACGACCTGGAAGCCGCCATCGCCCAAGGTGCGACCTGGGTCCGCATCGGCACCGCCCTGTTCGGCGCCCGCGACTACGGGCAGCCCTGAATCCATGCTTAACTCACTCTTTCCCTCAAGGACCTGACATGAGCAAGACTCGTATTGCCTTTATCGGCGCCGGCAACATGGCCGCCAGCCTGATCGGCGGCCTGCGTGCCCAGGGCCTGGACGCCGCGCAGATTCGTGCCAGCGACCCGGGTGCCGAGACCCGCGCGCGGATCCAGGCCGAGCACGGCATCGAAGCCTTCGAAAGCAACGCCCAGGCCATCGAGGGCGTCGACGTGATCGTGCTGGCGGTCAAACCGCAGGTCATGAAGGCCGTCTGCGAAACGCTGAAGCCGAACCTCAAGTCCGGTCAGCTGGTGGTGTCCATCGCCGCCGGCATCACCTGCGCCAGCCTGCAGGCCTGGCTGGGCGCGATCCCGGTGGTGCGCTGCATGCCCAACACCCCGGCGCTGCTGCGCCAGGGCGTCAGCGGCCTGTACGCCACCGCAGAAGTGTCCACCGAGCAGCGCCAGCAGGCCGAGCAACTGCTGTCGGCTGTCGGCACCGCCTTGTGGCTGGACGAAGAACAACAGCTGGATGCCGTCACCGCCGTCTCCGGCAGCGGCCCGGCCTATTTCTTCCTGCTGATCGAAGCGATGACCGCCGCCGGTGAGAAACTCGGCCTGCCGCGCGAAACCGCCTCGCAACTCACCCTGCAGACCGCCCTGGGCGCCGCCCGCATGGCGGTTGCCAGCGATGTCGACGCCGCCGAGCTGCGCCGCCGTGTGACCTCGCCGGCCGGCACCACGGAGGCGGCGATCAAGTCGTTCCAGGCCAGCGGTTTCGAGGCGATCGTCGAGCAGGCACTTCAGGCCGCGGCGAAACGTTCCGCCGAACTGGCCGAACAACTGGGTAAATAAGGAGCCATTGATGAATGCATTGTCCGGCGCCGCGATCTTCGTGGTGCAAACACTGGTCAGCCTGTACCTGGTGATCGTCCTGCTGCGCTTCGTGCTGCAACTGGTCAAGGCCGACTTCTACAACCCGCTGAGCCAGTTCGCCGTACGCGCCACCCAGCCGCTGCTCAAGCCGCTGCGCCGGGTGATCCCCAGCATCGCCGGCCTGGACACCTCCTCGCTGCTGCTGTCGATCCTTATCCAGGCGCTGCTGATGGCCTTTGTGCTGATGGTCACCTACGGCACCTTCGGCGATATCCTGCACCTGCTGATGTGGTCGATCCTGGGCATCACCTCGCTGTTCCTGAAAATCTTCTGGGTGGCGATGATCGTCATGGTCATCGTCTCGTGGGTCGCGCCGAACAGCCACAACCCGGCCGCCGAGCTGGCCTACCAGATCAGCGAGCCGGTACTGGCGCCGTTCCGTCGCCTGGTGCCGAACCTCGGTGGCATGGACATTTCGCCGATCTTCGCCTTCATCGCCATCCAGGTGATCCAGTCGTTCCTGATGCCCCAGCTGGCGGCCTACGCTGGCATGCCGCAAGAACTGTGGCGGATGATCTGACCCACACTGCATCCAGCGGCAAGCCTTTGCTTGCCGCTGGGGGTAGCGCTCTTTAGACTTACGCCTCCGTCAAGCGTGAGCAGGGTCGATGTCCACTGTCCTTCCCGAAGATTCCGTCGGTCTGGTAACACCACAGATTGCCCGGTTCGATGAACCGCTGGCCCTGGCTTGTGGCCGCTCCCTGACCTCGTACGAACTCATCTACGAAACCTATGGCACCCTCAACGCCGCCGCCAGCAATGCCGTGCTGATCTGCCATGCGTTGTCAGGCCATCACCATGCCGCCGGCTACCATGCCGCCACCGACCGCAAGCCAGGCTGGTGGGACAGCTGCATCGGCCCCGGCAAGCCGATCGACACCAACCGCTTCTTCGTGGTCAGCCTGAACAACCTGGGTGGCTGCAATGGCAGCACCGGCCCCAGCAGCCTCAATCCGGCCACCGGCAAGCCCTATGGCGCCGACTTCCCGGTGCTGACCGTGGAGGACTGGGTGCACAGCCAGGCGCGCCTGGCCGACCGCCTGGGGATCCAGACCTGGGCCGCCATCGTTGGCGGCAGCCTCGGCGGCATGCAGGCCCTGCAGTGGACCATCACCTACCCGGACCGCGTGCGTCACTGCGTGGACATCGCCTCGGCGCCCAAGCTGTCGGCGCAGAACATCGCCTTCAACGAGGTGGCGCGCCAGGCCATTCTCACCGACCCCGAGTTCCACGGCGGCTCGTTCCAGGACCAGGGCGTGATTCCCAAGCGCGGCCTGATGCTGGCGCGCATGGTCGGCCACATCACCTACCTGTCCGACGACTCGATGGGCGAGAAATTCGGCCGCGAACTCAAGAGCGACAAGCTCAACTACGACTTCCACAGCGTCGAGTTTCAGGTCGAGAGCTACCTGCGCTACCAGGGCGAGGAGTTCTCCGGCCGCTTCGACGCCAACACCTACCTGCTGATGACCAAGGCGCTGGACTACTTCGACCCGGCCGCGGCCCATGGCGGCGACCTGGCCGCGACCCTGGCCCACGTCACGGCGGACTACTGCATCATGTCGTTCACCACCGACTGGCGCTTCTCGCCAGCACGCTCGCGGGAGATCGTCGACGCCCTGATGGCCGCGCGCAAGAACGTCTGCTACCTGGACATCGACTCGCCCTACGGCCACGACGCCTTCCTCATCCCGACGCCCCGCTACATGCAGGGCTTCGCGAACTACATGAACCGCATCGCCCTCTGAGGACCGCATGAGAGCCGACCTGGAAATCATCCAAGACTGGATCCCCGCCGGCAGCCGGGTCCTCGACCTGGGCTGCGGCAACGGCGAACTGCTGGCCTCCTTGCGCGAGCGCAAGAACGTCACCGGCTATGGCCTGGAGATCGACGCCGACAACATCGCCGCCTGCGTGGCCAAAGGCGTCAACGTCATCGAGCAGGACCTGGACAAGGGCCTGGGCAACTTCGCCAGCAACAGTTTCGACGTGGTGGTCATGACCCAGGCCCTGCAGGCCGTGGAGTACCCCGACCGGATCCTCGACGAGATGCTGCGGGTGGGTCGCCAGTGCATCATCACCTTCCCCAACTTCGGCCACTGGCGCTGCCGCTGGTACCTGGCGACCAAGGGTCGCATGCCGGTTTCGGACTTCATGCCGTATACCTGGTACAACACGCCGAACATCCACTTCTGCACCTTCGAGGACTTCGAGAACCTGTGCCACGAGCGTCATGCCAAGGTCCTCGACCGCCTGGCCGTCGACCGTCTACACCGTAACGGGTTGGGCGGGCGGCTTTGGCCTAATCTTCTAGGAGAGATCGGTATCTATCGGGTCAGCAGCCCGGGCCTGCAGGAGCATCAGCTCGCGGTCTGACCCTCGCGAACGGAGGAATGGGATCATGCGTCGACTAGCACTGTTTCTGATCAGCCTATGCCTGGCCTTGCCGGTACTGGCTGCCGATGCCGCCAAGCCGGAGCGCAAGGAAGTGTTCGGCGACGTGACGGTCCACTACAGCGCCTTCACCTCGAGCATGCTGCAACCGGACATCGCCGCCGCCACGGGCCCGACCCGCAGCAAGAACCAGGGCGTGCTCAACATCGCCGTGCTCAAGGCCGAAAAGCCTTCGACAGCGGTCGTCAGCGGCACGGTGAAGGACCTGACCGGGCGCAGCAACCCGCTGTCGTTCAAGCAGATCACCGACCAGGGCGCGGTCTACTACATCGCCCAGTTCAAGATCGACCAGGCCGAGACTGTCACCTTCGATATCAACGTCGAAACGGGTGGCGTCAGCCATAAACTCAGCTTCAACCAGGAAGTATTCCCAGGCGAATGATGAATCTTACGCAACTCGTATTGGCCAGCCACAACGCCGGCAAGCTCAAGGAACTGCAGGCCATGCTCGGCGAGTCCGTGCACCTGCGTTCGATCGGCGAATTCAGCCAGGTGGAGCCGGAAGAGACCGGCCTGTCGTTCGTCGAAAACGCCATCCTCAAGGCGCGCAACGCCGCACGCATCTCCGGCCTGCCGGCCCTGGCCGACGACTCGGGCCTGGCGGTGGACTTCCTCGGCGGCGCGCCGGGCATCTACTCGGCGCGCTACGCCGACGGCAAGGGCGACGCGGCAAACAACGCCAAGCTGCTCGAAGCGCTCAAGGACGTGCCTGAAGAACAGCGCGGCGCGCAGTTCGTCTGCGTCCTGGCCCTGGTGCGCCATGCCGACGATCCGCTGCCAATCCTCTGCGAAGGCCTGTGGCACGGTAGCATCCTGTTCGAGGCCAGCGGCGAGCATGGCTTCGGCTATGACCCGCTGTTCTGGGTCCCGGAGCGCAACTGCTCCAGCGCCGACCTCGCTCCGGTCGACAAGAACCAGCTCAGCCACCGCGCCCGCGCCATGGCCCTGCTGCGTCAACGTCTGGGCCTGGCATGACCGAAAAGCTGTTCGTGCAACCGGCGGGCCTGATCCTTCCCGAGCTACCGCCGCTGTCGCTGTACATCCATATACCCTGGTGCGTGCGCAAATGCCCGTACTGCGACTTCAACTCGCACCAGGCAGGCCCCACGCTACCAGAAGCCGAATACATCGACGCCCTGCTGGCCGATCTCGACCAGGAACTGCCTGCCGTCCAGGGTCGTTCCATCAGCACGATCTTCTTCGGCGGCGGCACCCCCAGCCTGTTCAGCGCTGATGCGCTGGGTCGCCTGCTGCGCGGAGTCGAGCAACGCATCCCGTTCGCCCCGGACATCGAGATCACCCTCGAGGCCAACCCAGGCACCTTCGAGCAGGAGAAGTTCAAGGCCTACCGGCAGACCGGCATCAACCGCCTGTCCATCGGCGTGCAGAGTTTCCAGCCTGCCAAGCTCGAGAAGCTCGGGCGCATCCACAATGGTGCCGAAGCGGTACGCGCCGCCGACATGGCCCGTGCGGCAGGCTTCGACAACTTCAACATGGACCTGATGCACGGCTTGCCGGACCAGTCGCTCGACGACGCCCTGGGCGACCTGCGTCAGGCCATCGAACTGGCGCCGACGCACCTGTCCTGGTACCAGTTGACGGTAGAGCCGAACACGGTGTTCTGGAACCAGCCGCCCGAGCTGCCCGAGGACGACATCCTCTGGGATATCCAGGAAGCCGGCCAGGCGCTGATGGCCGAGCACGGTTACCGCCAGTACGAAGTCTCGGCCTACGCCCAGGCCGACCGTGCCGCGCGGCACAACCTGAACTACTGGCGCTTCGGCGACTTCATCGGCATCGGTGCCGGCGCCCATGGCAAACTGTCGTTCCCCGACGGACGCATCCTGCGCACCTGGAAGACCCGCCTGCCCAAGGACTACCTGAACCCGGCCAAGCCGTTCAAGGCCGGCGAGAAGCTGTTGCCGGCCGATGAGCTACCCTTCGAGTTCCTGATGAACGCCCTGCGCCTCACCGACGGTGTGGAAGCCGAACTGTTCAGCCTGCGCACCGGCCTGCCCCTGGCGCAGCTGGCCGAAGCCCGCCGCGAAGCCGAACAAAAAGGCCTTTTGCGGGTCGAACCGGATCGGCTGGCAGCCACGCCGCGCGGCCAGCTGTTCCTCAACGACCTGCTGCAGTACTTCTTGAATTAAGGATGACCCATGGACCTGGTACTTGACCTGCTCTCGACCGTTTCCCGCTGGAGCCGCAGCAACCTGTCGGAAATCTCGCTGGCCCTGGTGGGCTGCCTGCTGGTGCTGTTCGGCACCGATATCAAGGGTTGGGTGGAAGGCCGCCTGGGTGGTCTGGCCGGCGCCCTGCGGGTGCCGTTCATGGCGCTGCTGGTGATGATCGGCAGCGGCGCGGCACTGATCTATGCGACGCCGTGGATCGTGAAGGGGCTGGGGCAGTTCAACAACTATGCGCTGGCACCGGTGCTGCTGGTGGTGCTGGTATTGATTGGGGTCGTCGCTGATCGGCGGGGCTGACTGCTTGCTAAAAGCCGCCCTGGCGAGCCAGGACGGCTTCTCACCCGACTAACCCTTAGCGGGCATCGTCAAAGTGATCGCGCAGGAAGTCCCTGGCGGTCCTGAAAACGATCAGGATCCGAACCAGCGTCCAGACGCGGCTCAGCGTATTCAGCAAACGCGTCCTGTATTCGAGGCCATCCTAAGATCCAGTTGTGACTGTCTCCAGTGGTGTTCGTGGGATAGGCTTCGTAACCCGAGGCCCGCATAAAAAAACCGCCCTTCTCAAGGCGGTTTTTTTGTACCTGCAATCTCGCAGGCTTGAAGGACAGCGCCGAACGAATCCGGCTCAGCTCACCTTCTCGAACTTCAAGTCCCACACCCCATGCCCAAGGCGCTCCCCACGGCGCTCGAACTTGGTGATCGGCCGTTCTTCCGGGCGCGGTACATAGGCGCCATCAGCCGCCTGGTTGCGATAGCCTGGCGCTGCGCTCATCACTTCCAGCATGTATTCGGCATAGGGCTCCCAGTCGGTCGCCATGTGGAATACGCCACCGGGCTTGAGCTTGCGGCGCACCAGCTCGGCGAACTCCAGTTGAACGATCCGGCGCTTGTGGTGACGGGCCTTATGCCACGGATCCGGGAAGAACAGCATCAGGCGGTCGAGGCTGTTGTCAGCCACGCAGCGGTTAAGCACTTCGATGGCATCGCAATCGTAAACCCGCAGGTTCTTCAAGCCCTGGGTCAGCACGCCATTTAGCAACGCACCGACACCCGGACGGTGCACTTCGACGCCGATAAAGTCCAGCTCCGGCGAGGCGGCTGCCATCTCCAGCAGCGAGTGCCCCATACCGAAGCCGATCTCCAGGGTGCGCGGCGCCGAACGGCCGAACACCTGGTCGTAGTCCACCGGGCTGTCGGTCAGCGGCAGGATGAACAGCGGACCACCCTGCTCCAGGCCGCGTTGCTGGCCTTCGGTCATGCGCCCGGCGCGCATCACGAAACTCTTGATGCGGCGGTGCGGGCGGGCTTCGCCGTCTTCGGTGATCGGCGTTTCTTGCGATTCAGTCATCTGGGGCTCTTACTTGATCAGACCTTCCAGCGGCGAGGACGCGCTGGCATAGAGTTTCTTCGGCATGCGCCCGGCGAGATACGCCATGCGGCCGGCAAGGATGGCGTGCTTCATGGCCTCGGCCATCAGCACTGGCTGCTGGGCGTGGGCAATGGCCGAGTTCATCAGCACTGCCTCGCACCCCATCTCCATGGCGATGGTGGCGTCGGAAGCAGTACCCACGCCAGCATCGACCAGCACCGGCACCTTGGATTCCTCGAGGATGATCTGCAGGTTGTAGGGGTTGCAGATACCCAGGCCGGTGCCGATCAGGCCGGCCAGCGGCATGACGGCAATGCAGCCGGCTTCGGCCAGCTGGCGGGCGATGATCGGGTCATCGCTGGTGTAGACCATCACGTCGAAGCCGTCCTTGACCAGCACTTCGGCGGCCTTGAGGGTTTCGATCACATTGGGGAACAGGGTCTTCTGGTCGGCCAGCACTTCCAGCTTCACCAGTGTCCGCTCCTCGTGGGACTTGTGCCCGTCGAGCAGCTCACGGGCCAGGCGGCAGGTACGCACCGCCTCGACCGCATCGAAGCAACCCGCGGTGTTCGGCAGGATGGTGTACTTGTCGGGCGACAGCACATCGAGCAGGTTCGGTTCGCCCGCGTTCTGGCCGAGGTTGGTGCGACGCACGGCCACGGTGACGATCTCGGCACCCGAGGCCTCGGTGGCCAGGCGGGTTTCTTCCATGTCACGGTACTTGCCGGTGCCGACCAGCAGGCGCGACTGGAAAGTGCGCCCGGCCAGGACGAAAGGCTTGTCGCTGCGAACGTTGCTCATCGATGTTCCTCTGGAAAGGTTACGGGGCTTCTGGATGAATCGGCGAGACGTGCTCAACCACCGCCAATGGCATGAACCACTTCGACCTGGTCGCCTTCGCTCAATCGCGTGCTCTCGTGCTGGCTGCGCGGCACGATGTCCAGGTTCAGTTCAACCGCCACCCGGCGACCAGCCAGCTCCAGCCGGCCCAGCAGCGCCGCGACGCTCTCGCCGTCGGGCAGTTCGTAAGGCTCACCGTTCAATTGAATGCGCATGCGCACGGCCACCATTGTTCTTTGGGGCCCGCATTCTAGCCCCGATCCACCTCGCAACCCAAGGGCGATGCGCGCCATTAGTCGCGATTGTGGACCGTTCGGTCAGCCCAGGCGCCAGGCGGCCAGGCCCAGGCACAGCCAGCCGGCGAGCAAGCACAGGCCGCCCAGCGGAGTGATCATGCCGAGCTTGCTCAGACCGCTCAGGGTCAGTACGTAGAGGCTACCGGAGAACAGCAGGATACCCACCGCGAACAGACCGCCGGCCCAGCCGACCAGGCGCCCCGGCAGGTGCGCCGACAGCACCGCCACCGCGAGGATCGCCAGTGCGTGCACCAGTTGGTAGCTCACGCCGGTATGGAAGATCGCCAGGTAGTCGGCGCTGAGACGGCTCTTCAGGCCATGGGCGGCGAAGGCGCCGAGGGCCACGCCGGTAAAACCGAAGAACGCGGCGAGCATCAGGAAGCTGCGAAGCATGGGACGACTCCTCGGGAGGGGTCTGTATAATGGCCCGTTCCAACGGTCCGGCCAAGCCATCACCATGCTCTCATCTCTCCTGCGCCGCCTCTCCCGCGCCCTGCTCTGGTTCGCCGCCGGCAGCGCCGCCGTGGTCCTGGTGCTGCGCTGGGTTCCACCGCCCGGCACCGCGCTGATGGTCGAGCGCAAGGTGGAGTCATGGTTCAGCGGCGAGCCCATCGACCTGCAACGCGACTGGACGCCCTGGGAGGACATCTCCGACGAACTCAAGGTCGCGGTCATCGCCGGCGAGGACCAGAAGTTCGCCAGCCACTGGGGCTTCGACATCCCGGCGATCCAGGCGGCGCTGGCCTACAACGAGCGTGGCGGCAAGGTGCGTGGCGCCAGCACGCTGACCCAGCAGGTGGCCAAGAACCTGTTCCTGTGGTCCGGACGCAGTTGGCTGCGCAAGGGGCTGGAGGCCTGGTTCACCGCGCTGATCGAGCTGTTCTGGTCGAAGGAACGGATTCTCGAGGTCTACCTGAACAGCGCCGAATGGGGCAAGGGCGTGTTCGGTGCCCAGGCCGCGGCACGCTACCACTTCGGCGTGGACGCCAGCCGCCTGACGCGACAACAGGCCGCACAACTCGCCGCGGTGCTGCCTAGCCCGATCAAATGGAGTGCCAGCCGGCCAAGCGCCTATGTGGCGAGCCGCGCGGGGTGGATTCGCCGGCAGATGAGCCAGCTGGGTGGGCCGAGCTACCTGATGCAACTGGATACTTCGCGCAGGCTTTGAGGCACGCTCCCACGCGCCACAACACACGAAAAAGCCGCTGTCTCTTGCGAGAACAGCGGCTTTTTCACTCCAGCCAGGCGCCGATCAGATCGTGATCAATGCCTTGACCTTGTTCATCGCGTTCTTCTCCAGCTGGCGAATACGCTCGGCCGAAACGCTGTATTTCTCCGCCAGCTCATGCAGCGTGGCCTTTTCCTCGGCCAGCCAGCGCTGATAAAGGATATCGCGACTGCGATCGTCCAGGCCTTGCAGCGCTTCATGCAGGTTGCTGGTGGAGTTGTCGCTCCAATCGGCGTCCTCCAGCTGCACGGCCGGGTCGTAGCGGTGATCTTCCAGGTAATGCGCGGGCGACTGGAAGGCACTGTCGTCGTCGGCTTCGGCCGCCGGGTCAAAGGCCATGTCCTGGCCGCTCAGGCGGCTTTCCATCTCGCGTACTTCACGGGGCTCGACACCAAGGCTTTCGGCCACGCGATGCACTTCGTCGTTGTTCAACCAGGCCAGACGTTTCTTCTGGCTGCGCAGGTTGAAGAACAGCTTGCGCTGGGCCTTGGTGGTGGCCACCTTGACGATGCGCCAGTTGCGCAGGATGAACTCGTGGATCTCGGCTTTGATCCAGTGCACCGCGAAGGACACCAGACGCACGCCCATTTCCGGGTTGAAACGCTTTACCGCCTTCATCAGGCCGACGTTGCCTTCCTGGATCAGGTCGGCCTGGGCCAGCCCGTAGCCTGCATAGCTACGGGCGATGTGTACGACGAAACGCAGGTGGGCCATCACCATTTGCCGAGCGGCCTCGAGATCCTGCTCGTAATAGAGACGCTCGGCCAGATCACGCTCCTGCTCCGGCGACAGCAATGGGATGCTGTTGACCGTGTGCACATAGGCTTCCAGGTTTGCACCGGGAACCAGGGCATAGGCAGGTTGCAACGATGTGGTCATTCAAGTACCTCCAGCTTACAGACTCGTGCCTTGTGGGCACTGCCAGCATAGACAAGGAACCGTTGTACAAGTTCCAGGATGAAAAATTTGTCAATACTGGCCATGAAACATTTATCGCGGTGCCAGCTCGTTCAAGTGACGAGCGACGGCGATCCATGCACCGATATACCCCAACAACACCGCCCCGATCAAGAGTGAAAGGCCATCCGAGGCCGGTACGCCACCCAGGGCGAAATCACTGCCATACAGCCCGGACAGCCCGACCACCGCGTCGTTCAGCCAGTTCAGGCCGAACGCCAGGATGCCCCAGGCCAGCACGCCCGCACCCAGGCCGTACAGGGCGCCCATGTACAGGAAAGGCCGGCGTACGTAGCTGTCGGTGCCGCCGACGAGCTTGATCACTTCGATCTCGACCCGGCGGTTTTCGATATGTAGACGAATTGTGTTACCGATTACTAACAGCAGAGCGGAAATCAGCATTACCGCCAGGCCGAAGACGAACCGGTCTCCCAGCTTGAGAATCGCCGCCAGGCGCTCGACCCACACCAGGTCCAGCTGCGCCGCTTCCACCCGCGGCAGCTCGGACAGACGCTGACGCAAGGCTTCCAGGGCCGGCTTGTCGACCTCGGTCGGGGTCACCACCACCACGCCGGGCAGTGGATTGTCCGGCAACTCGCGCAGCGCCTCGCCCAGGCCTGACTGCTGCTGGAACTCTTCCAGCGCCTGCTCGCGACTGACGTACTGGGCCTCGGCGACGCCCGGCATGCCCTTGATCTCGTCACGCAAGGCCTCGCCATCACGGCTGCTGGCATCAAGCTTGAGATACAACGAAATCTGTGCCGCGCGCTGCCAGGAACCGCCGAGTTTCTCGACGTTCTTCAGCAGCAGCGACAGGCCCATGGGCATGCTCAGCGCCACAGCCATCACCAGGCAGGTGAAGAAACTGCCGATCGGCTGCTTGCCCAGCCGGCGCAGGCTGTCGGCCAGGCTGGCGCGGTGGCTTTCCAGCCAGGCGTGCAGCAGGGTGCTGAAGTCCGGGCCGTCATCGTCGTGGTCGCCACGCTTCTTCTTCGCCGGTTGCGGGTCGGCGGCTTTCGGCGCCACGCGCTCGGAAACCTTTGGTGTACGTGTGGTGCTCATTGCCCGGCCTCCCCATCGCCGATCAAGCGGCCGCGTTGCAGCGTCAGCATGCGGTGGCGCATGCGCGCGATCAGCGCCAGGTCGTGACTGGCGATCAATACCGTGGTGCCCAGGCGGTTGATGTCCTCGAACACGCCCATGATCTCGGCGGCCAGGCGCGGGTCGAGGTTACCGGTAGGTTCGTCCGCCAGCAGCAGGGCCGGCTGGTGGACGATGGCGCGGGCAATGCCCACGCGCTGCTGTTGGCCGGTGGACAGGTCGGCCGGGAACAGCTCGCCTTTGTCGCTCAGCGACACGCGCTCCAGCGCCGAATCCACGCGCTTGGCGATCTCGGCCTTGGACAGCCCGAGGATCTGCAGCGGCAGGGCGATGTTGTTGAACACCGTACGGTCGAACAGCAGTTGGTGGTTCTGGAACACCACGCCGATCTGCCGGCGCAGGAACGGAATCTGCGCGTTGCTGATCTGGCCCAGGTCCTGCCCGGCCAGCAGCAGCTTGCCGCTGGTCGGACGCTCCATGGCCAGCAGCAGGCGCAGCAGGGTGCTCTTGCCGGCGCCGGAGTGGCCGGTGACGAACAGGAACTCGCCACGACGCGCCCGGAAGCTCAGTTCGTGCAGGCCGACATGGCCATTGGGATAGCGCTTGGCTACCTGTTCGAATCGGATCATGAAGGTTCCCGCTCGGCGAACAGCGCCTTGACGAAGGGTTCGGCCTCGAAGGTGCGCAGATCATCGATACCCTCGCCCACACCGATGAAGCGGATCGGGATGTTGAACTGCTTGGCCAGGGCGAAGATGACGCCGCCCTTGGCGGTGCCGTCCAGCTTGGTCAGGGCCAGGCCGGTCAGCTCGACGCTCTGGTTGAAGTACTTGGCCTGGCTGATGGCGTTCTGCCCGGTACCGGCGTCGAGCACCAGCAGCACCTCGTGGGGCGCCTCGGCGTCGAGCTTGCCGATTACCCGACGGACCTTCTTCAGCTCTTCCATCAGGTTGTCCTTGGTGTGCAGGCGACCGGCGGTGTCGGCGATCAGCACATCGACGCCACGGGCCTTGGCGGCCTGCACCGCGTCGAAGATCACCGAGGCCGAGTCGGCGCCGGTGTGCTGGGCGATGACCGGGATCTGGTTGCGCTCGCCCCAGACCTGCAACTGCTCCACCGCCGCGGCGCGGAAGGTGTCGCCGGCAGCCAGCATGACCTTCTTGCCTTCCAACTGCAGCTTCTTGGCCAGCTTGCCGATGGTGGTGGTCTTGCCGGCGCCGTTCACGCCGACCACCAGGATCACGTAGGGCTTGCTCTGCGCCTCGATCTTAAGCGGCTGCTCGACCGGGCGCAGCAGGGCGGCCAGTTCGTCCTGCAGCGACTTGTACAGGGCGTCGGCGTCGGCCAGTTGCTTGCGGGCGACCTTCTGCGTCAGGTTCTGGACGATGGTCGAGGTGGCCTCGACACCGACGTCGGCGGTCAGCAGACGGGTCTCGATCTCGTCGAGCAGGTCGTCGTCGATGACCTTCTTGCCCAGGAACAGGCTGGCCATGCCCTCGCCGATGCTGGCGCTGGTCTTCGACAGGCCCTGCTTGAGGCGGGCGAAAAAGCCCTGCTTGGCAGGCTCGGCGGCGACTGGCGCAGGTTCGACGGCAGCCGGAGCGACAGGCACTTCGGGTTCAGGCTCAACCACAGGGGCAACCACCACCGGGGCGGGCTCGGGCACCACCACCTCAGGGGCCGGGCGCTCGGGAATGACCGGCGGCGCCTTGGGTTCGAGGTCCGGTACCAATGCAACCGGCTCTTCCGCGACCGGCAGCACCAGGTTGCTCACGGGTGCAGGTGGCGCTGGCTCAACCATGGCCGTCGGCAGGTCCGCCGCATTCGCGGGCAAGCCCTCAGTCACAGGAGCCTGCGGCGCGTGTACCTGAACAACAGGCTCAACCTCGACCACCAGGGCAGGCTCGACCGGGACGTCCACCGGCACGGGCTGGGCGGGTTCAACCACCTGGGTGGGTTGCACCACCTGCGGAGCAACCGGTTCAGGCTCGGCCGGCACGCTGACTGGCGCAGGCTGGGGTGCCTCGGCCAGCGGAGCAGGCTGCTCGGCGGGAGGTTGCTGTACCACCGGCGCCTCGACGGGCGGTTGGGGGGCTTGCGGCTGTTCGGCGACAGGTTGCTCCGGCTTCTTGCGGAACCAGCTGAACAGGCCTTTCTTCTCGCCAGCCGCGGCCGGCGCTTTTTTGTCGTCGTTGGAACCAAACATGGAAGACGGCTATCTCAGGGTAGCGATGCGCCAGCAGTGGCGCACCGGGAATTCTTAACTCACGCAGAACAGACTACTGTGAAGCCAGGGGGTTCATGCGCAACGTTTTGTCGTAAGGGCCTGTGGGCCAGAACGGCGACAGGCATGGTCGCCAGGCAACCGGATCAGTATCCTAGCACCTCCTGGCCCGCCGACGCTAAACCCAAGCGGGCCGCCGAACAGGTTGAACACCGTATGAATGCTCTAGCCCGCCGCGCCGCTGGCCTGTTGCTCGGCACGCTGTGCCTGCCGCTGGCGGCCTTCGCCGCCGATGTGCAACCCACCCACGAATTCATTCTCGACAACGGCCTGAAAGTGGTCGTGCGCGAGGACCACCGTGCGCCGGTGGTGGTTTCGCAGATCTGGTACAAGGTCGGCTCCAGCTATGAGACGCCGGGTCAGACCGGCCTGTCCCATGCCCTTGAGCACATGATGTTCAAAGGCAGCGCCAAGCTCGCCCCCGGCGAAGCCTCGCGCATCCTGCGCGATCTCGGCGCCGAGGAGAACGCCTTCACCAGCGACGACTACACCGCCTACTACCAGGTGCTGGCCCGTGACCGCCTGCCGGTGGCCTTCGAGCTGGAAGCCGACCGCCTGGCCAGCCTGCGCCTGCCAGCCGACGAGTTCAGCCGCGAGATCGAGGTGATCAAGGAAGAGCGCCGCCTGCGCACCGACGACCAGCCCAACGCCAAGGCCTTCGAGCTGTTCCGCGCCATGGCGTACCCGGCCAGCGGCTACCACACCCCGACCATCGGCTGGATGGCCGACCTCGAGCGCATGAAGGTCGAGGAACTGCGCCACTGGTACGAGTCCTGGTACGCGCCGAACAACGCCACCCTGGTGGTGGTCGGCGACGTCAAGCCCGACGAGGTGAAAGCCCTCGCGCAGAAATACTTCGGCCCGATCCCCAAGCGCGCCGTGCCACCCAGCAAGCTGCCGCTGGAACTGGCCGAGCCAGGCCTGCGCCAGCTCACTCTGCACCTGCGCACGCAACTGCCCAGCCTGGTCTACGGCTTCAATGTGCCCGCCCTGGCCACGGCCAAGGACCCGCGCAGCGTCAACGCCCTGCGCCTGATCTCGGCCCTGCTCGACGGCGGCTACAGTGCCCGCATGCCGGCGCGCCTGGAGCGCGGCCAGGAACTGGTGGCCGGTGCCTCGTCCAGCTACAACGCCTTCACCCGCGGTGACAGCCTGTTCATGATCTCGGCCACGCCCAACGTGCAGAAGCACAAGACCCTGGCCGAGGTGGAAAAAGGCATCTGGCAGCTGCTCGACGAGCTCAAGACCACGCCGCCGACCGCCGAGGAACTCGAGCGCGTGCGCGCCCAGGTAATCGCCGGCCTGGTCTACGACCGTGATTCCATCAGCAGCCAGGCCACCACCATCGGCCAGCTGGAGACCGTCGGCCTCTCCTGGAAGCTGATCGACAGCGAGCTCGACGACCTCAAGCGCGTGACCCCGGAAGACATCCAGGCCGCCGCCCGCACCTATTTCACCCGCGAACGCCTGAGCGTTGCCCATGTACTGCCCGAGGAGTCCGCCCATGAGTGATCGCAGCGCACCGCGCTACACCCTGTTCGGCTTGGCGATCATCGTGCTGGTGGTGGCTGTCGCCGCGCTGCTGGCGCGCCCGGCCCAGTCCGACAGCCAAGGCAAGGCAGACACCGCGGCCCGCCCGGCCAACACCCTGCAATCGCTGGCCGAACTGGACGGCAAGGCCCCCAGCCGGCGCCAGCTGAACATCCAGCACTGGTCCACTGTCGAAGGCGCCCGCGTGCTGTTCGTCGAGGCCCGCGAGCTGCCGATGTTCGACCTGCGCGTGACCTTCGCCGCCGGCAGCAGTCAGGACGGCGGCACCCCGGGCTTGGCCACCCTGACCAACGCCATGCTCAACGAGGGCGTGGCCGGCAAGGACGTCACCGCCATCGCCGAAGGCTTCGAAGGACTGGGCGCCGACTTCGGCAACGGTTCGTACCGCGACATGGCCGTGGCGTCGCTGCGCAGTCTCAGCGCCAGCGACAAGCGCGAGCCGGCGCTGAAGCTGTTCACCGAGGTGGTGGGCCAGCCGACCTTCCCCGAGGACGCCCTCAAGCGCATCAAGAACCAGCTGCTGGCCGGTTTCGAATACGAAAAGCAGAACCCCGGCAAGATCGCCGGCAAGACCCTGTTCGCCAACCTCTACGGTAAACACCCCTACGCCAGCCCCAGCGACGGCACCGCCGAAACCATCCCCGGCATTACCCTGGAACAGCTGCGCGGCTTCCACGCCAAGGCCTACGCGGCCGGCAACGCGGTGATCGCCCTGGTCGGCGATCTCAGCCGCGGCGAAGCCGAAGCCATTGCCGCCCAGGTCTCCGCCGGCCTGCCCAAGGGCCCGGCCCTGGCCAAGCCCGAGCAACCGGTCGAGCCCACGCCGGGCGCGACCCATATCGATTTCCCGTCCAAACAGACCCACCTGATGCTGGCCGAGCTGGGCATCGACCGTAACGATCCGGACTGGCCGGCCCTGTCGCTGGGCAACCAGATCCTCGGTGGCGGCGCCTTCGGTACCCGCCTGATGAGCGAAGTGCGCGAAAAACGCGGCCTGACCTACGGCGTGTACTCGGTGTTCAGCCCGATGCAGGTGCGCGGCCCGTTCATGATCAACCTGCAGACCCGTGCCGAGCTCAGCGAGGGCACGCTCAAGCTGGTCCGGGATATCCTTGCCGACTACCTCAAGAGCGGCCCGACCCAGCAGGAGCTGGACGACGCCAAGCGCGAACTGGCCGGCAGCTTCCCGCTGTCCAACGCCAGCAATGCCAGCATCGTCGGCCAACTGGGCGCGATCGGCTTCTACAACTTGCCGCTGAGCTGGCTGGAAGATTTCATGCAGCAATCCCAGGCGCTGACCGTCGAACAGGTCAAGGCCGCCATGAACAAGCATCTGGCGGCGGACAAGCTGGTGATCGTCACCGTCGGCCCGAAGGTGGCCCAGCAGCCCCTGCCGGCCCCCACTGACAAACCCGCCGAGCAGCCGCTCGGCGTACCGGAGCACTAATGGCAAGACCCAACACCCCAGCGCGCCCGGCACCGGGCGCCAGCAAGGGCCCCGGCCAGCTGCGCATCATCGCCGGCGAGTGGCGCAGCCGCCGTCTGGCCGTGCCGGAAGGCGAAGGCCTGCGGCCGACGCCTGACCGCGTGCGCGAGACCCTGTTCAACTGGCTGGCGCCGCATATCGAAGGCGCCCTGGTGCTCGACGCCTTCACCGGCAGCGGCGCGCTGGTGCTGGAGGCCTTGTCTCGCGGCGCCGAAAACGCCGTGGCGCTGGACAGCAACCCGGCGGCCATCGTCAATCTCAAGAACAACCTCGAGCTGCTGCGCTGCCCGCGCGGGCAGATCCTGCAGACCGACGCCCTGCGCTACCTGCAAGGCCCGGCCAAACAGCAGTTCGATGTGGTATTCCTCGACCCGCCGTTCCACCAGGACCTGCTGGCCAACACCTGCAACCTGCTGGAGCAGGGCCAGTGGCTGCGCGAGCAGGCGTGGATCTACACCGAAAGCGAAGCCGTGCCCTCCTCGCTGCCGATGCCGGGCAACTGGCGCCTGCACCGCGAGAAGAAGACCGGCCAGGTGCACTACGCGTTGTGGCAACGAGCGGGCACCGACCAATAGCGCAGGTACAGTGGCGGTGTTTCATGGCACTCTAGGCAGGCACACCACGAGTCGCCCAGCATGCCCAGCCTCACCGCCACCTTCCGTCCGGCCACCGGCCTGTCCAACCCTCACCTGCAGACACTGTGGGGGCCTCTCTGGCGCAAGCTCCCGGACCTGCCGCGCAACCGCGAGCGCCTGTGGCTGGCCGACGGCGACTTCCTCGACCTCGACTGGCACGGACCGCACCAACCCGACGCGCCGTTGGTGCTGGTGCTCCATGGCCTCACCGGCTCGTCCAATTCGCCCTACGTCAAAGGCCTGCAACTGGCCTTGCAGGGGCGTGGCTGGGCCAGCGTCGCGGTGAACTGGCGCGGCTGCTCGGGCGAGCCCAACCTGCTGGCGCGCAGCTACCACTCCGGGGCCAGCGAAGACCTGGCCGAGACCATCCGCCACCTGCGGGCGCAGCGGCCGCTGGCACCGCTGTATGCCGTGGGCTATTCGCTGGGCGGCAATGTGCTGCTCAAGTACCTGGGAGAAAGTGGCTCGTCCAGCCAACTGGAAGCGGCGGTGGCGGTGTCGGTACCGTTTCGCCTGGACCAGTGCGCCGACCGCATCGGCCTGGGATTTTCGAAGATCTACCAGGCGCATTTCATGCGCGCGATGATGGCGTACGTGAAGGACAAGCAGCGGCACTTTCGCAATCAAGGTCACCATGAAGGGTTGGCAACCCTCGAGCGCCTTGGCCCATTGCGCAACCTGCGCACCTTCTGGGACTTCGACGGCAAGGTGACCGCGCCACTCAATGGCTTCAGCGATGCCCATGACTACTACCGCCGGGCGTCCAGCCGCTATTACCTGGGAGAAAACCGCACGCCGACGCTGATCATCCATGCCAGCGATGATCCGTTCGTGTTCGGTCACAGCCTGCCGACTGCCGACGAACTGGCGCCACTGACGCAGTTCGAACTGCACAATCGCGGTGGCCATGTTGGGTTCGTCGAGGGCAGCCTGCGCAATCCGGGGTATTACCTGGAACGGCGGATCCCGCAGTGGCTGATGGAAGAGCGATAGTCTCCATCCAGGAATATGGCTGAGGGAAGGCTTCGTGGGAGCGGGCTTGCCCCGCGATAGCATCACCAGGCCCACTCCCACCTCACGAATTACTCGCCAGTGGCCACGCCGCGCTGCGGATCGTTGATCCACTCACTCCACGACCCGGCATACAGCCGCCCCAGCGGATATCCCGCGAGCGCCAGGGCAAACAGGTTGTGGCAGGCGGTCACGCCAGAGCCGCAATAGGCCACCAGGTCCTGCGGCGAACGGCCGGCCAGCTTTTCGGCAAAACGCTGCTTCAGCGTGTCGGCCGGCAGGAAACGCCCGTCGGCGCCAAGGTTGTCGGTGAACGCCGCGCACTGGGCGCCCGGAATGTGCCCGGCCACCGGGTCGATCGGCTCCACCTCGCCACGAAAACGCGGCAACCCGCGGGCATCGATCAGGGTCAGCGTCGGATCGTTCAGGCGCTTGCCCAGGTGTGTGGCGTCGATCAGCAGCTTCATGTCCGGCTCGCCACTGAACGTCCCCTCGCGACGCGCGGGCGGGTCGAGGCTCAACGGCAGGTGGGCGGCGTGCCAGGCCTTGAGGCCGCCGTCGAGAATGAACACCGCATCGCGCTTGCCCAGCCAGGCCAGCAGCCACCACGCACGGGCAGCGAAGGCGCCGGGGCCATCGTCGTAGAGCACCACCTGGCTATCGTTGTCCACGCCCCACTCGCGCAGGCGCTCCACCAGCCGCTGCGGATCGGGCAGCGGGTGACGACCGGTGCGACCCTTGACCACCGGCCCGCTCAGATCACGCTCGAGGTCGGCGAAATGCGCCCCGGCGATATGCCCCTCGGCATAACTACGTTGGCCGTAGTCGACATCTTCCAGGGCAAAGCGGCAATCGAGGATCACCAGGCCGGGCGCTTCCAGGCGTTCGGCCAGCTGTTGCGGGGTGATCAGTTGCGCAAGGGGCATGACAATCTCCTGATGAATGGCTCGAAGACCCCGGGTCACTGCTCCAGGGCCTGGTTGAACGGAACGTGGAACTCATCGCACAACGCCTGCACCGCGGCACGCGAGTCTGGAGTGACATACCCCAGTTCCAGCACCACCACCTGATAGACGCCGCGCATGAACGCTTCTTCACCCAGGTGCGCGCAATGCTCGCGGGTGGTGCTGAGAAAACGCACCCAGGAGGTCAGCACGATCCATGCGTTGATAGTCAGCGACTCGATCTGCGGGCCGTCCATGCTCAGGATGCCGGCCTCGACGAAGCCCCGGTAGATCGCCTGCCCCTGCAGCAGGCAGCGCCGCGAAAAGCGCCGATAACGGGCCGCCAGCTCCGGGTCGCTGTCGAGCAGGTGCTCCAGGTCGCGGTGCAGGAAACGGTAGTTCCACATCGCCGCCAGCAACGCCTTGAGGTAGAAGCGCTTGTCCTCGACGGTGGCAATGCGGCCCTGGGGCGGGCGCAGGAAACTGTCGACCAGCTCTTCGTACTGGTTGAACAGCACGGCGATGATCGCCTGCTTGTTGGGGAAGTGGTAGTACAGGTTGCCGGGCGAGATCTCCATGTGCGCGGCAATGTGGTTGGTGCTGACGCAACGCTCGCCCTGCTGGTTGAACAGCTCCAGGCTGCTCTGCACTATGCGCTCTCGGGTCTTCATGCGCGGGGCCATGCTCAGCTCCAGTCTCCAGCTTGATTGATCGAGCCCATCTTACGGCTTCCCGCAGGTCGGGTGCACCGCCGGCCAGGTGAAAATAGTGCACCATCGTACCAATTAGAGTATATACTCTATTCACTTACCACCCCGGAGCCGCCATGACCTCGCCTGCCGTTCTCCCTCCTGTGCAATCCGACCTCGACCTGCAAGCGACGTTCGACGTCCTGCGTCGGGCCTTCGCCGCTAACCCGATGCCCGCCGCCGCGCAGCGTCGGCAGTGGCTGAAAAGCCTGCGCGAGGCGCTGCTGGCCGAGCAGGAGACGCTGATTGCGACCATCGACGCCGACTTCAGCGGCCGCAGCCGCGACGAGACCCTGATCGCCGAGCTGATGCCGTCGGTGCTCGGCCTGCGCGATGCGGAAAAACAGCTGGGGCGCTGGATGCGCGCCTCGCGGCGCAAGGTCGGCCTGGCCTTCCAGCCCGCCAGCGCGCGGGTGGAGTACCAGCCACTGGGAGTGGTGGGGATCATCGTGCCGTGGAACTACCCGCTGTTCCTCGCCATCGGCCCGTTGACCGGCGCCCTGGCCGCCGGCAACCGGGTGATGCTCAAACTCAGCGAATCCACGCCCGCCAGCGGACAGGCCATCAAGGACCTGCTCGAACGGGTGTTCCCCAATGACCTGGTCAGTGTAGTACTGGGCGAGGTGGAAGTCGGCCAGGCCTTTGCCCGCCTGCCGTTCGACCACCTGCTGTTCACCGGGGCCACCAGCGTCGGCCGTCATGTGATGCTGGCCGCCGCGCAGAACCTCACCCCAGTGACCCTTGAGCTGGGCGGCAAGTCACCGGCCATCGTCTCAACCGATGTGTCGTTGGACACCGCCGCCGAACGCATCGCCTTCGGCAAGACCCTCAATGCCGGCCAGACCTGCGTCGCCCCCGACTACGTGCTGGTGCCCCGCGAGCGCCTGGACGCCTTCGCCGAGGCTTACCGGCGCGCCGTGCACCGCTTCTATCCGCGCCTGACTGATAACCCCGACTACAGTGCGATCATCAACGAGCGCCAGCTCGCTCGCCTCAACCGCCTGCTCGACGATGCCCGCGAGCAAGGCGCCCAAGTGATCGATCTCTACCCCGACGAGCCCCGCCAAGGCCGCCATCTGCCGCCACACCTGTTGTTGCAGGTGAACGACGGCATGCAGGTAATGCAGGACGAGATCTTCGGCCCGTTGCTGCCCCTGGTGCCCTACGACCGTCTGGATGACGCCCTGGCCTACATCAACCAGCGTCCCCGACCCCTGGCGCTCTACTATTTCGGCTACGACAAGGGCGAACAGGCACGGGTACTGCGCGACACCCACTCCGGTGGCGTCTGCCTCAACGACACCCTGCTGCACGTGGCCCAGGACGACCTGCCGTTCGGCGGCGTCGGCCCGTCCGGCATGGGCCACTACCATGGCCACGACGGTTTCCTGACCTTCAGCAAGGCCAAGGCCGTGCTGGCCAAGCAGCGCATCAATGCCGCCAAGACGATCTACCCGCCCTATGGCAAGGCCTTGCAGCGCCTGGTCTACAAGCTGTTCATCCGCTGAGCGCCGGCGCACATGCATCGTCGCGACCTGCTCAGGTTCAGCTTCGGCGCCAGCCTGTTTCTGGGTGCCACCAGCCTGGTCGGCTGTGCGCCACAGGCGGCCTCGCCCGGTTATCAGGTCCTGCGCGATGACGACCTGCCTCTGCTGCAGGCCCTGGTACCCGTCGTGCTGGCGGGTACCCAGGCTTCCACCGAATGGGTGCTGCAAAGCCTCGACCACAAGCTGGCGGCGCTGTCGCCCGCCATGCTCAAGCTGACCCGGCAACTGTTCGACGTGCTCACCCTGCCCCTGACCCGAGGACCGCTGACCGGTATCTGGGGCGGCTGGGCCAGCGCCACGGATAGCGAGCTGGAGCGCTTTCTCGAACGCTGGCGGGACAGTTCGCTGAACCTGCTGCGCCAGGGCCATGCCTCGCTGCTGCAACTGCTGCTCATGGCCTGGTATGAGCGCCCCGAGGCCTGGGCGGCATGCGGCTACCCAGGGCCGCCGAAGATCTGACCCACCGACAAGAGCATCGCCAAATGCCCGTCCCCGACCCGTTTCGCCAAGGCCTCGCCCGAGGCTGGATCACCCACGATGGCTCGCGCCTTGAGCAGGACCTGAGCCTGGAAGCCGACGTCGCCGTGATCGGCAGTGGCGCGGGCGGCGCCACAACCGCCGAACGGCTGAGCGCGGCCGGCCTGAAGGTACTGCTGATCGAGGAGGGCCCGCTGAAGACCAGCAGCGACTTCCACCTGCTGGAGCACGAAGCCTATGCCGATCTCTACCAGGAGGGCCTGGGCCGCCTGAGCAAGGACGGCGCCATTACCATCCTGCAGGGTCGGGCGGTGGGCGGCACCACCCTGGTCAACTGGACCTCGAGTTTCCGCACGCCGCCGCAGACCCTGGAGCACTGGGCCCGTGAACATGGGGTCAAGGGCCTGGACAGCGACAGCCTGAAACCCTGGTTCGAACGCATGGAGCAGCACCTGGGCATCAGCCCCTGGATGATGCCGCCCAATGCCAACAACGATGTGCTGCGTCGCGGCTGCGAGGCGCTCGGCCTGCGCTGGGCGGTGATACCGCGCAACGTGCGCGGTTGCTGGAACCTGGGTTACTGCGGCATGGGCTGCCCGGTCAACGCCAAGCAGTCGATGCTGGTCACCAGTATTCCGGCCACTCTCGAGCAAGGCGGCGAACTGCTCTACCTGGCCCGCGCCGAGCGCATCAGCCACGATGGCCAACGCATCGACCACCTGCAATGCCAGGCCCTGGACGCCCAGGGGATCCAGCCCACGGGGCGCCAGGTGCGGGTGCGCGCCCGGCATTACGTACTGGCCGGGGGCGGCATCAACAGCCCAGCGCTGCTGCTGCGCTCCGAAGCGCCCGACCCCCACCAGCGCCTGGGCAAACGCACCTTCCTGCACCTGGTCAACTTCAGCGCCGCGCAGTTCGAGGCGAAGATCGACCCGTACTACGGCGCGCCGCAGTCGATCTACAGCGACCAGTTCCAATGGCAGGAAGGCGTCGCCGGCCCGGTCGGCTACAAGCTCGAAGTCCCGCCGCTGCACCCGGCCCTGGCCAGCACCCTGCTCGGTGGCCATGGCCAGGACAATGCCCTGCGCATGGCCGAGCTGCCCCATACCCACGTGATGCTGGCGCTGCTGCGCGATGGTTTCCACCCGGACAGCCCCGGCGGCCAGGTGGAGTTGCGTGGCGATGGCTCGCCGGTGCTCGACTACCCGGTCACCGACTACCTTCACGACGGGCTGCGCCGGGCCTGGCACAGCATGGCACAGATCCAGTTCGCCGCCGGTGCCCGCCGGGTGCTGCCGGTGCATGGCGATGCCCGGTATGTCGATAACCCGGAGCAGGCCAAGGCGTTGATCGACAGCCTGCCCCTGGAACTGTTTCGCATGCGCCTGGGCAGCGCCCACGTCATGGGCGGCTGCGCCCTGGGCGAGGATCCGCGCCAGGCGGTGTGCGACAGCCTGGGCCGGCATCACCAGCTGGAAAACCTGTCGGTCCACGACGGTTCGCTGTTCCCCACCAGCATCGGCGCCAACCCGCAGCTTTCGGTCTACGCCTTGACCGCCCTGCTTAGCGAAGCGCTGGCTGGCCGCCTGGCACCCAGCGCATGACAGCCAATAGCCATGCTGTCTATAGTGCCATCGACCGGCCACGCGACTTGGCCGGGCGCAGTCGCTGCGCTACCATCCGACTCCCCAACGCACTCCAGCCAGGATGACGCGATGAACCGAGTGTTGTACCCGGGTACTTTCGACCCCATTACCAAAGGCCATGGCGACTTGGTCGAGCGCGCCTCGCGCCTGTTCGACCATGTGATCATCGCCGTGGCGGCCAGCCCCAAGAAAAACCCCCTGTTCCCCTTGGAGCAACGGGTAGCGCTGGCCCGCGAGGTCACCAAGCACCTGCCCAATGTCGAAGTCATCGGCTTTTCCTCGCTGCTGGCGCATTTCGCCAAGGAGCAGAACGCCAACGTGTTCCTGCGCGGCCTGCGCGCGGTATCCGACTTCGAGTACGAGTTCCAACTGGCCAACATGAACCGCCAGCTGGCGCCGGACGTCGAGAGCCTGTTCCTTACGCCCTCCGAGCGCTATTCGTTCATTTCTTCGACATTGGTTCGGGAAATCGCCGCGTTGGGCGGTGATATCAGCAAGTTCGTCCACCCTGCCGTTGCCGACGCGCTGACCGAGCGCTTTCGCAAGTAAGCCGCGCGGTCACGATGTCGCGCCCGCGTGCACTGCGGGCGCGAATCCGGCACAATTGTGCCCATCGCTTTGAACCATGCCCGGGCCCAACGCCCCGGCCGGAGTCCCCATGTCCCTGATCATCACCGACGATTGCATCAACTGCGACGTCTGCGAACCCGAGTGCCCGAACGCCGCCATCTCGCAAGGCGAAGAGATCTATGTGATCGACCCGAACCTGTGCACCCAGTGTGTCGGCCACTATGACGAGCCCCAGTGCCAGCAAGTCTGTCCGGTGGACTGCATCCCCCTGGATGAAGCCCACCCGGAAACCGAAGACGAACTGATGGCCAAATACCGCCGGATCACCGGCAAGGCCTGATGCCGTTCGTCGCCGCGCTTCGCCACGCAGCCCTCGGCGCCCTCCTGGCGCTGCTGGCCCATGGCGCCCTGGCCGCCGGGCCAGGCCAGGCGGCGATCGCCAGCCCGCACGGTGAAGCCACCGCGGCGGCAAGGCAGATCCTGCAGCAAGGCGGCAATGCCTTCGATGCCGCCGTGGCCATCGGCGCCACGCTGGCCGTTGTCGAACCCTACGGCTCCGGCCTTGGCGGCGGCGGGTTCTTCCTGCTGCGCGAGAGCGCTGACAGCCCACGCTATGCCTTCCTCGACGCCCGCGAGCGCGCCCCGGCCGCCGCCCGGGCCGACATGTACCTGAAGAATGGCAAGGTCCAACCAGGATTGTCGATCAACGGCCCATTGGCCGCTGCCATCCCTGGCTTGCCCCAGGCACTGGCCGACCTGGCCGCGACCCACGGCAAGCTGCCGCTCAAGGACAGCCTGGCCCCGGCCATCCGCCTGGCCAACCAGGGCTTTGCCGTCGACCGCATTTACCGCGACCGCGCGACCATGCGTCTGAGCGCCCTGCGCGACAATGCCGAAAGCGCCCGGTTGTTCCTCGCCGGCAACGACGTACCGGCACTCGGCACGGTGATTCGCCAACCGGAACTGGCCGCGACCCTGCAGGCCATGGCCGAGCACGGCCGCGACGGCTTCTACCGTGGCCCGACGGCCCACCGCCTGGTCGACGGCGTGCGCCAGGCCGGCGGTGTCTGGACCCTCGATGACCTCGCCGGCTACCACACCGCCTGGCGCGAGCCGCTGCGCTATCCACTGGCCGACCAGCGCGAGCTGATCAGCAGTCCACCGCCCTCGGCCGGTGGCGTGGCCCTGGCCCAGAGCCTGGCCATGCTCCAGCGCCTGCCCTGGCAGAGCGCCGAACCGGTGCAGCGCAGCCATTATGTTATCGAAGTGCTGCGCCGCGCCTACCGCGACCGTGGCCTGCTGGGCGACCCGGACTACGTGGCCAACCCCATCAACCGCCTGCTGGCGCGCCAGTACCTGACCGGCCTGGCCGACAGCATCGACGTGCGCCAGGCCACCCCCAGCAGCGCCCTGCCCCATTCACCGGCCTGGCGCGAAGGCGACCACACCACCCACTTCACGGTGATCGACGCCGACGGCAATGCCGTGTCCGCCACGCTGTCGGTCAACCTGCCATTCGGCGCGGCATTCAGCGTGCCCGGCACCGGCGTGGTGCTGAACAACGAGATGGACGACTTCGCCGCCGACCCCACCGGCAGCAACAGCTATGGGTTGGCCGGCAGCCAGGCCAACGCGGTGGCGGCGGGCAAGCGGCCCTTGTCGAGCATGAGCCCGACCTTCATCGAAAGCCCCAGCCAGTTCGCCAGCTTCGGCACGCCGGGCGGCAGCCGGATTCCGAGCATGGTGCTGCTGTCGGTGATGGGGTTCCTCGAAGGACGGCCGGTGGCCGAGTGGCCGGCGACGCCGCGCTATCACCATCAGTACCTGCCGGATGTGGTGGAGCATGAGCCGGGGACGTTCAGTTCTGGGCAAATGGCCCAGCTCGAGGAGCGTGGATATCGGCTGAAGGATGTCGGGCGCCAATACGGGAATCAGCAGGTGCTGTACTGGGACAAAGCTGGCGGGACCGTGGAGGCGGCCAGTGACCCCAGGGGTGTAGGGCAGGCGGCGATAGTCGACTGATCCGGCCCTGTCGCGGGGCAAGCCCGCTCCAACGAGAGCGAGCCAACAAGGCCTGCGGCATCAACGCTGGCATTTCGGGCAGAACACGCTCGCCCGCTGCCCCAGCTTCACTTCACGCAACTCGGTGCCACACACCTTGCACGGCTGACCACCGCGTCCATAGACGAACAGTTCCTGCTGGAAGTACCCCGGCTGCCCATCGCCTCCGATGAAGTCGCGCAAGGTGGTCCCGCCCTGCTCGATGGCCGCCGCCAGCACCCGCTTGATCTCGATCGCCAGCTTCAGGTAGCGCGCCCGGGAGATTCCACCTGCCTCGCGGCGCGGGTCGATCCCGGCGGCGAACAGTGCTTCGGTGGCGT
Organism: Pseudomonas sp. P106(2024); assembly: GCF_057480815.1. NCBI lineage: Bacteria > Pseudomonadati > Pseudomonadota > Gammaproteobacteria > Pseudomonadales > Pseudomonadaceae > Pseudomonas > Pseudomonas sp. P106(2024). Next base: position 60,407 of record NZ_JBLIYU010000010.1, read on the forward strand.
AGATGTTGCCCACGCCCACCACCACGGCGTTGTCCATGATGAACGGCTTGACCGCCATCGAGCGCCCCCGGGACAGCTGGAACAGCCGCTCGCCGTCGAACAGCTCGGTCAGCGGCTCCGGCCCCAGGCGAATCAGCAGTTCATGGTTGAGCGGATCGACGCTCCAGAGCATGGCCCCGAAACGGCGCGGGTCGGTATAGCGCAGCATCAGCCCTGACTCGAGCTCAATATCCACATGCTCGTGCTTGGCCGCCGGCAAGCCCAGTTCGACCAGGCGCAGGTTGCCCGACATACCCAGGTGACTGATCAAGGTGCCGACCTCAGCGTTGATCAGCAGGTACTTGGCGCGGCGCTCGACGCTGACGATATGCTGCCCCGACAGGCGCACGTCGAGGTCTTCCGGGATCGGCCAGCGCAGGCGCCGGTCGCGCACCACCACGCGGCTGACCCGCTGCCCTTCCAGGTGGGGCGCGATGCCGCGCCGCGTCGTCTCGACCTCTGGCAGTTCCGGCATGACTCAGTGCCCGCCCATTTCGCGGATGTTCTGCTTGAGCTGCTCGAAGTCGTATTCGGTCAGGCCGATGTAATCCAGCACCAGCGGGCCAACCATGTTCCACTCGTGATCGACGCTCTGGTTGCCCAGCACGCGGTAGGAGGCGCAAATGTGCTCGGACATCTTCAGCACCGCCAGCAAGTTCTTCAGCTGGGTCTGGGTATTGCGCGAGGATTCGTCGCGGAACACCGCCAGGGCGTTGTGGTGGTTAGCGATGGCGGCGCTGATGTGCTCCGGTAGGCGCCAGGACTTGGCGGTGAAATAGCCGACCACCGAGTGGTTGGTGTTGAACACGCGGTTCTCGGTGTCCACCACGCGGACCTCGTCATTGGTCTTGGCGTAGGACTCCTCCAGCACTTCCATGTAGTTGGGGAAACGCTTGTGCATCAACGGCACGCCGCAGTCGTGGAACAGGCCCAGGGTGTAGGCCTCGTCCACCGCCTGGATGCCGGTGCGCTTGGCCAGGGTCAGGCAGGTCATGGCCACGTCCTGGGCGGTGTCCCAGAACGGGTTGAGGGTGACGATGGTCTCGTCGGTCATTTCACCCCTGATCGACTGGGCGTTGATCAGGTTGATGATCGAACGGCTGCCCAGCAGGTTCACGGCGCGCTGGATCGAACCGATCTTGTTCGCCAGGCCGAACTGCGCCGAGTTGACCAGTTTCAGCAAGGCGCCGGAAAGGCCCGGGTCCTGGCTGATCAGCTTGGCGATGGTCTCAAGGTCCGGGTCGGGCATGTACTGCTCGAACTGCAGGTCGACCATGATCTGCGGCTGCGGCGGGATGGTGATGCCCTGCAGGGCTTGCTGGATCTGTTCGGCGGTAAGTTCCTGGGACATTCGTGCATTCTCGCTGGGGACGGGGGATTCTAACCCTGTACGCCGGTAGGGTAACTATCAGTGGATCGTTGGACCCCAAAATTTCTTTAGCCATGGGCGCGGACCACTTGGTCGAACCCATCAGCGAACCTGAGGCCAACACGGTATACTCCCGCTCTTTTTTCCCGGAGCGACGTCATGTCCCTGCCCAGCCTTCGCCTCAAAGCCAATGCCGACCGCCGCCTGCGCGCCGGCCACCTGTGGGTTTACAGCAATGAAGTCGACGTCGCCGCGACCCCGCTGCAGGGCCTGAAGGCCGGCCAGCAGGCCATCCTCGAGGCCGCCAACGGCAAGCCCCTGGGCGTAGTGGCGATGAGCCCGAACAACCTGATCTGCGCCCGTCTGCTGTCGCGCGACGTCAAGCTGCCGCTGGACAAGTCGCTGCTGGTGCACCGCCTGAACGTCGCCCTGTCGCTGCGCGAGCGCCTGTTCGACAAGCCGTGCTACCGCCTGGTCTACGGCGATTCCGACCTGCTGCCGGGCCTGGTGGTCGACCGCTTCTTCGACATCCTCGTGGTACAGCTGGCCTCGGCCACCATGGAAGCGCACAAGGACGACGTCATCGCCGCCCTGGTCCAGGTGCTGAAGCCGAGCGGCATCCTGTTCAAGAACGACTCCGCCGCCCGTGACGCCGAAGGCCTCGGCCGCTATGTCGAGACCGTCTACGGCGAAGTGCCAGACTGGGTCGCGCTGGAAGAGAACGGCGTGAAGTTCGAGGCTCCGGTACGCGAAGGCCAGAAGACCGGCTGGTTCTACGACCACCGCATGAACCGCGCCCGCCTGGCCCCCTATGTCAAGGGCAAGCGTGTGCTCGACCTGTTCAGCTATATCGGTGGCTGGGGCGTGCAGGCCGGTGCGTTCGGCGCCAGCGAAGTCTTCTGCGTGGATGCTTCCGGCTTTGCCCTCGATGGCGTTGAGCGTAACGCCGCGCTGAACGGCATCAGCGAAAAACTGACCTGCATCGAAGGTGACGTATTCGAGGCCCTGCGCGAGCTGAAGGCCGCCGAAGAGCGTTTCGACGTGATCATTGCCGACCCGCCCGCCTTCATCAAGCGCAAGAAGGACCTGAAGAACGGCGAGGCCGCCTACCGCCGCCTCAACGAACAGGCCATGCGCATGCTCACCAAGGACGGCATCCTGGTCAGCGCCTCGTGCTCGATGCACCTGCCCGAGGACGACCTGAACAACATCCTGCTGACCAGCGCCCGCCACCTGGACCGCAACCTGCAAATGCTCGAGCGCGGCGGCCAGGGCCCGGACCACCCGGTGCACCCGGCGATTGCCGAGACCCGCTACATCAAGAGCATCACCTGCAGGTTGCTGCCCAACAGCTAAGTGGTGCTTGTTCCGGGGCCGCTCTGCGGCCCCGGCTCCCTCAAACGCTCACGCCCATGCGCGCCAACCGCTACCGCCTGAAGTCCGGCACCAGTTCCTGGCCATCGATGCTGAGCGTCTTGTAACGCGGCGCCACCAGTTTCACCGCGCCCTCGCGAATGCCTTTGGCCAGGCCCTCGAGGTTTTCCATGCTGCCGCTCAGGCTGCCCACTTCACGCCACTCGCGCTCCTCCCAGGTGAACACGAACACACTCGATGCATAGGTGTGCCGGGGGATCATCAACACTTCATTGTGCCCATCACCATCCAGATCGACCGCCCACAAGTAGCATCCCTTGCCACCGCACTGGCTTTGAGCAAGCGTCGAATCGGCCAGTGACTCGCTGGTGGACTGCACCGGCCCCAGCCACTCGAACGTCGGACCCTGCGTTTCGACCACTTCCGGCCGACGCACCTGCGCCATCAGCCCCAGCAATTGCTCGCGGCGGCCCGCATCGAACAGCTCATCCGTTTCCAGCCGCTTCTCCAGTTGCTCGAAGGCGGCACGCCCAGGCTGACCAAGGTCGCGGTACAAGGTCCCGGCATCGAACTCGGTAATCGGCGTGCGCCCACCGAGCAGGCGCTCGACCTGACTCTTCGCACTCAACACCTGCGGGTCGAGCAACGGTGTATAGAACAGCACTATTAGCACCGCGCTGAGCAGAGCGATCCACGGATTGCTCACGCGCAGACTGTTCAGCCATCCCTGGCGCGAAGCCACCACCGCCCAGACCGCCGCCAAGCCATGTACCAGCATCACGCCCACCAGCAACACCGCCATGATCCGTGAGGGTGTCAAACCGTACTGATCGATGCGTAGCCAACTTGCGTAGGCCGCCAGGCCCACCAGCACCGGCAGGCACACCAGGCTGGCCTCCACCAGGCGCTTGAGCGGCGCAGGGTAGACGCTGGGTTGTCGGCCGTCCTGGAACACCCCGTTGACCAGGAACAGGTTAATGCCTGCCAGTACCAGCAGGAGGCTGGTCGAGTAACCGGTGTCCCACACAGGCTGCAGGCCGGAAAGCGGCAACGTCAGGGTAAACAGCACGGCGATCAGCGCGCTGAGCGGCAACAGGAAGCGGCACAGCGTCAACAGGATGCCGCGCAGCAGGCCGATGATCTTTTCGTTCTCCCGCCCCATGCGCATCCCCAGGGAGAACACCACCGGCAGTACCAGCCAGAGAAACACCGCAGACTCCACCACATCCGTGACCTGCGGTATGCCGAGCATGCCGAACAGCAGCGCGCACAACCACAGCAACTGCCAGAACAGGCCAGTCAGCATTTGCGCCAGGAACAGGATGAACACGTTGTTCCAGGCATGCCGGAACAGGTCCTCATAGCGCGGCGCCCCCCCTTCGCGGGTCGGCCAGGCAAGAATGAACGCGGTGCCTATGTAGCCCAGCACGACGGCGGCCAGGAACCAGGTCTGCTGCAGCCAGCCCATACCCTCGCTACCCAGGACCCCGGCACTGATCCCGCTGATCAGCAGGGTCAGGCCCAACACCAGCCAGCCGGTGCCACGCTGGCGCACCGCGCTGCCGAGCAGTTGCAGGTTCACGCCGGCCACGACCACCGCGGCGCACAGGGCTACCGACAGGTTGAAGCCAAGCAGCTCGCCTTGCCCCTTCACGGTGGTGAGCAGCACCAGGCCCTGGATCAGGCCGATGAAGACGTAGAACAATAAGGAGCGACTTGGCGCTGGCATTGCAAATCCTTTTGGCCAGTGGAACAGGAAGCGCGCAAGTCTACCCAAACCCGCCCGGACCACGCCAAGGCCTTTACCTTGCGGGCTGGGGACAGCCAATTATCACAACGCCATTCCCTAGCGGGCGTGGCGGTGTAGAATCGAGCCATTCATCGCCAGACATCCCCGGCGGGTTTATGAGCTCTGGTCGAGCCTGCGGCGATCCCGCGAGGTCTTCGGCCCCCATCCTTGCCAGCGGCAACCGGCCTTCGGCGTTTCAGGACAAGAGAAGCTCACTCCCTATTTACGTGACGTGATTTAGCCGCCAGGAGCGCTCCATGCCTGATTATCGTTCCAAGACTTCCACCCAAGGCCGCAACATGGCCGGTGCCCGTGCCCTGTGGCGCGCCACCGGGATGAAGGACGAAGACTTCAAGAAACCGATCATCGCCATCGCCAACTCGTTCACCCAGTTCGTCCCGGGTCATGTGCACCTGAAGGACTTGGGCCAACTGGTCGCCCGCGAGATCGAACGCGCCGGTGGCGTGGCGAAAGAGTTCAACACCATCGCCGTGGACGACGGCATCGCCATGGGCCATGACGGCATGCTCTACTCGCTGCCCAGCCGCGAGATCATCGCCGACGCGGTCGAGTACATGGTCAACGCCCACTGCGCCGACGCCATCGTCTGCATCTCCAACTGCGACAAGATCACCCCCGGCATGCTGATGGCCGCCCTGCGCCTGAACATCCCGGTGATCTTCGTCTCCGGCGGCCCGATGGAAGCTGGCAAGACCAAGCTGGCCAGCCACGGCCTGGACCTGGTCGACGCCATGGTGATCGCCGCCGACTCCACCGCCAGCGACGAGAAAGTCGCCGAGTACGAGCGTAGCGCCTGCCCGACCTGCGGTTCGTGCTCCGGCATGTTCACCGCCAACTCGATGAACTGCCTGACCGAGGCCCTGGGTCTGGCCTTGCCGGGCAACGGTTCGACCCTGGCCACCCACTCGGACCGCGAGCAGCTGTTCCTCACCGCCGGGCGCACCATCGTCGAGCTGTGCAAACGCTACTACGGCGAGAACGATGCGTCGGTACTGCCACGCAGCATCGCCAACTTCAAGGCGTTCGAGAACGCCATGATGCTCGACATCGCCATGGGCGGCTCGACCAACACCATCCTGCACCTGCTGGCCGCAGCGCAGGAGGCCGAGGTGGACTTCGACCTGCGCGACATCGATCGCCTGTCGCGCAAGGTACCGCAGCTGTGCAAGGTGGCGCCGAACATCCAGAAGTACCACATGGAAGACGTGCACCGCGCCGGCGGCATTTTCAGCATCCTCGGCTCGCTGGCCCGTGGCGGCCTGCTGCACACCGACCTGCCGACCGTGCACAGCCCAAGCATGGAAGAGGCCATCGCCAAGTGGGACATTACCCAGACCGATGACGAAGCCGTGCACACCTTCTTCAAGGCAGGCCCGGCCGGTATCCCGACGCAAACCGCGTTCAGCCAGTCGACCCGCTGGGAAACCCTGGACGACGACCGCGAAAACGGCTGCATTCGCAGCATCGAGCACGCCTACTCGCAAGAGGGCGGCCTGGCCGTGCTGTATGGCAACATCGCCCTGGACGGCTGTGTGGTGAAGACCGCCGGTGTCGATGAGTCGATCCACGTGTTCGAAGGCACCGCGAAGATCTTCGAGAGCCAGGACAGCGCGGTACGCGGCATCCTCGCCGACGAAGTGAAGGCTGGCGACATCGTCATCATCCGCTACGAAGGCCCGAAAGGCGGCCCGGGCATGCAGGAGATGCTCTACCCGACCTCGTACCTGAAGTCCAAGGGCCTGGGCAAGGCGTGCGCGCTGCTCACCGATGGCCGCTTCTCCGGCGGGACCTCGGGCCTGTCCATCGGCCACGCCTCGCCGGAAGCGGCAGCGGGCGGCGCCATCGGCCTGGTGCGTGATGGCGACAAGGTGCTGATCGACATCCCGAACCGTTCGATCAACCTGCTGGTCAGCGATGAAGAACTGGCCGAGCGTCGTATCGAGCAGGACAAGAAAGGCTGGAAGCCGGCCGAAGTGCGCCCACGCAAGGTGACCACCGCACTGAAGGCCTACGCCCTGCTGGCGACCAGCGCCGACAAGGGCGCTGTGCGCAACAAGGCGATGCTCGACGGGCTGTGAGGCTCTGAAGGTAAAAAAACCGGCGCCCTGAGCGCCGGTTTTTTATTCCGCCGAGCCCCTGCGGGAGCGGCGTCGGCTACTGGATCTGCTCCGGCGTCACGATCACCCAGTTCTTGTCCGCCGTCACCGGCAGCCCTTCCCTGGCCTGGGCCGCCGCGTTCTTGGCGATCATGCCGTTCAACTGATCCATGTACTTGGCCTTGCGGTTTATCCACAGATGGATGCCGCCCTTGCCCACATCCACACCGTGGAACTGCATGTAGCCATCGCTGGTTGGGGTGTCGCCGCCCACCAGCACCGGTTTCTTCCACTCATCGATGTAGGTGAGGATGGCCGCCTGCTTGCCGGCCATCCAGGTGGCCGGGGTCCACAGGTAAGGCGTCAGCTCCAGGCCTTCATTGGCCTTGGGATCGTAGTGCCCGGCGGTAATTTGCTTGCGCGCCGTGGTCAGCTGGCCATTGGCGCGGTCCTTGAGCAGCAGGCTCACGCCGATCACGTTCTGCGGCTTGACGTTGTAGCCATACTTGGGATCGGAGGCGACCATGCGCACCAGCTCTTCGGAGGCCGCGGAAATGACATAAACCTCGATGCCGTTCTCCATCAGCTTGTTGTACAGCTCGGCCTGGCCGGTGAATACCTTGGGCGGCTGCACCTCGATGGTCTTGACCTGATCCCCCTCGAAATAGGTACTGGGGATCGGCTTGCCCGAGGCCATCAGCTCATCGACCTGCTGCTTCAGCTCCTTGAGGGTGAAGCCCGAGAACACTTGGGCTACCCAGGGGTAGCAGACCATGTCGTCGAGCTCGCACAGGCGATAGTAGTAGCTGAACAGGCTCTCCTTGTGCTCGGCGGTGTCCTTGAACGGGATCAGCTTGAGCGAGGGGTCGAGCTTGTCGCGGGTCAGCAGGCCCTTGTTTTCCATGAACGGCAACAGCGCCTCCTCAAGGTCGAAGCGGTAGCTGGTGTTGTCCATGTCGAACACCGCGTAGTTACCCTTGTTGGCGTTGGCGGCAATCATCGCGTCGAGCTTCTGCGCGGCCTCGGCCGGCCAGTGCTTGAGCTCGGTGGCTGCCCAGCTGCTGGCGCTCAGCAACAGGGCCAGGCTGCCGGCAAGGATTCTCGGAGCAGACATCATGTGCGGTTCTCCCAAAGACGTGGCCGCTCAACCCTAGTCCCGAACTGTGACAAACAGCCACGCGTGAGCGACCCCGAGACAACTGCAAACGTCATGTTCATTGCCAAAAGCGACCAGCCGTTATTCCATAAGCGACTATGCAAATTACCTTTAGGTATAAATTCGTTTGTTTTCAGGCTGTTAGCATTTCCGTTCGTAATCGCTCACAGAGGCGATGCCTCTTCCGCCTTTTCCTGGAGCTTCAATGAACCTGCCGCTGTCACTTAACCTGCTGGCGTTCCTGGCCCTGCTGCTGGGCCTGGCGCAAACCCGCCGCACCGACTGGAGCCTGGCCAAGAAAGTGCTGTTGGGCCTGGTGCTGGGCGTGGTGTTCGGTCTGGTCCTGCACACGATCTACGGCGCCGGCCACCCGGTGCTCAAGGCCACCCTCGGTTGGCTCGACCTGGTCGGCAACGGCTATGTCGGCTTGCTGCAAATGATCGTCATGCCGCTGATCTTCGCCTCCATCCTCAGCGCCGTCGCGCGCTTGCACAACGCCTCGAGCCTGGGCCGGATCAGCGTGCTGAGCATCGGCACCCTGCTGCTGACCACCGCCATCGCGGCGCTGATCGGCATTGCCCTGACCAACCTGTTCGGCCTGACCGCCGAGGGGCTGGTGGCCGGCGCCCAGGAAAGCGCCCGCCTGCAGGCCATCCACAACGACTACGCGGGCAAGGTCGCCGACCTCAACATCCCGCAACTGCTGCTCTCTTTCATCCCGACCAACCCGGTGGGCGACCTGGCCCGGGCCAAGCCAACCTCGATCATCAGCGTGGTGATCTTCGCCGTGTTCCTGGGCCTGGCCGCGCTGCAGCTGATCAAGGACGACAAGGACAAGGGCGAGCGCGCCCTGTCTGCCATCGACGTGCTGCAGGCCTGGGTGATGCGCCTGGTACGCCTGGTGATGAAACTCACCCCCTATGGCGTGCTGGCCTTGATGACCAAGGTGGTGGCCAGCTCCAATCTCGAGGACATCCTCAAGCTGGGCAGCTTCGTGGTGGTGTCATACATCGGCCTGGGCCTGATGTTCGTGGTCCATGGGGTGATCCTGGCGCTGACCGGCGTCAGTCCGCTGCGCTTCCTGCGCAAGGTGTGGCCGGTGCTGACCTTCGCCTTCACCAGCCGCTCCAGCGCCGCCAGCATTCCGCTGAACATCGAGGCGCAGACGCAGCGCCTGGGCGTGCCACAGTCGATCGCCAGTTTCAGCGCCTCGTTCGGTGCGACCATCGGCCAGAACGGCTGCGCTGGGCTCTACCCTGCCATGCTCGCAGTGATGGTGGCTCCGGCGGTGGGCATCGACACCTTTGACCCGCTGTGGATCGCCACCCTGCTGGCCATCGTCACCCTGAGCTCGGCCGGTGTGGCCGGCGTGGGTGGCGGCGCAACCTTCGCCGCGCTGATCGTGCTGCCGGCCATGGGCTTGCCGGTGGAACTGGTAGCCTTGCTGATCTCGGTGGAGCCGCTGATCGACATGGGGCGTACGGCGTTGAACGTGAATGGTTCGATGACCGCGGGGGTGGTTACCAGCCAGTTGCTCAAGCAGACTGATCAGCAGGTGCTGAGCGGGGATGAGCATGCTGAGTTGAGTCATTCCTGATAGATCGCTGGGGCTGCTGCGCAGCCCCAGGTTTTCAGACCTTGTCCCAGACTTCGAAGTGATAAACCGGCCCGTGTCCTTCGGCAGGTTGCGGCTCACTCGCGCTCAGTTGCCACTGTCCGCGATCGAACTCTGGGAACCAGGCATCACCCTTGGGAGACAGCTCCACTCGGGTCAGGTACATCCGGCTCACCAGCCCTTTGTCCAGCGCCTGCCCATACAGCTGCGCGCCACCGATCAGCATCAGCTCGCCGACGCCCTGCTCCCGCGCCCACTGCTCGGCGCGCACCAGTGCCTCTTCCAGCGAAGCGAACACCTCGGCCCCAGCCAGTTGCAGGCCCGGCTGACGGCTGACGACGATATTCAACCGCCCCGGCAGTGGCCGCCCCAGTGAATCCCAGGTCTTGCGCCCCATGATGATCGGCTTGCCCAGGGTGGTGGCCTTGAAGTACTTGAAATCCCCCGGCAGGTGCCAGGGCATGGAGTTGTCGATGCCGATCACACGGTTCTCGGCGAGCGCCGCGATCAGGCTGAGGGGGAGTGATGTGTTCATGCCGGCGAGGATAGCACCGGGCACGTGGGTTATGCTTGCGCACTGACCTGTGCAATGGAAGAGCTTGTGACGGCACCGACTCCACTCGACAAGCGCTGGCTAACCGAAGCGATACGCCTGCGCGAGGAACACGCCGGTCCCCTGGAGGACCAGGAAGCCAACCGTCGCGCCCGCCAGCAAGGCGGCGACCTCGCTGCGCGCATCGAGGCCCGCGCCTTGTGGCTGGCCGAGCGCGACGGCATGGACACGGCACTGCGCCACTGGAACCAGGGCGCGCGCCTGGCACTGCTGGCGCTGATGCTCCTGGCCGTGCTCAGCGGCGCCGGCCTGGGGCTGGCGGCCCTGGGCGACGGCCAGCGGCCGGTGAATGTGTTCTGGGCCCTGGGCAGCCTGCTCGGGCTCAACCTTCTGCTACTGCTCGGCTGGGCCGTGGGCTTCTTTTTTGCCGGCGAGCAGGGCGCGACGCTGGGCCGCCTCTGGCTGTGGCTGAGCGAGCGCCTGGCCCGCGACGCCAAGGCCGCGCAGCTGGCCCCGGCGTTGCTGGTGCTGCTGCAGCGCCAGCGCCTGAACCGCTGGTTGCTCGGCCTGCTGGTGCATGGCCTGTGGCTGCTGGCGATGCTCGCCGCGCTGGGCATGCTCCTGGCCCTGCTGGCGACCCGGCGCTACGGGTTCGTCTGGGAAACCACGCTGCTCGCCGCGCAACCTTTCATCACCCTGACCCAGGCCCTTGGCGCCCTGCCCTCGCTGCTCGGCTTCGCCGTGCCGGACGAAACCATGATCCGCGCCAGCGGCGCCACCCTGCCCGCGCTCGACCTGGCGCGCCAGGCCTGGGCCAGCTGGCTGCTCGGCGTGGTGCTGGTCTACGGCCTGCTGCCGCGCCTGGCGCTGGCCGCATTGTGCCTGTGGCGCTGGCGCCAGGGTCGCGAGCGCCTGACGCTGGACCTCGACCTGCCCGGCTACGCCCAGCTGCGCGAAGCGCTGATGCCGCGCAGCGAACGCATTGGCGTGCAGGACCCTGCCCCCGACACCCTGCCGCGCTTCGAAGCCGGCCAGCTGGAGAGCGGCAGCAGCGGCGCCTTGCTGGTCGGCCTGGAGCTGGACGACCAGCGCCCCTGGCCACCCGCCCTGCCCAAGTCGATCACCCACGCCGGCGTGCTCGACAGCCGGGAGTCGCGCAACAAGCTGCTCGAACAACTGAGCCGCTTCCCCCCGGCACGCCTGGCCATCGCCTGCGACCCACGCCGCTCGCCGGACCGCGGCAGCCTGGCGTTGCTCGCTGAGCTGGCGCGCAATGCCGGCGCCACCCGTATCTGGCTGCTGCAGGCACAACCGGGCCAGGTCCTGGACGCGGCACGCCTGGGCGATTGGCACGAGGCCCTCGACCGGCTGGGCCTGGCCCACGCCGACACTTCGCCCGTGACCTGGCTGGAGCATGGCCATGACTGAGCCGCTGAAACTGGCCGTGGTCGGCCACACCAACGTCGGCAAGACCTCGCTGCTGCGCACCCTGACCCGCGACGTCGGCTTCGGCGAGGTCTCCCACCGCCCCAGCACCACCCGCCATGTGGAAGGCGCGCGCCTGTCGGTGGACGGCGAGCCGCTGCTGGAGCTGTACGACACCCCAGGCCTGGAAGACGCCATCGCCCTGCTCGACTACCTGGAGCGCCTCGAACGTCCGGGCGAACGCCTGGACGGCCCCGCCCGCCTGGAGCGTTTTCTCCAGGGTAGCGAGGCGCGCCAGCGCTTCGAACAGGAAGCCAAGGTGCTGCGCCAACTGCTGGCGAGCAACGCCGGCCTCTATGTGATCGACGCCCGCGAACCGGTGCTGGCCAAGTACCGCGACGAACTGGAAGTACTGGCCGGTTGTGGCAAGCCGCTGCTGCCGGTGCTCAACTTCGTCGCCAGCAGCAAGCACCGCGAGCCGGAATGGCGTGAGGCCCTGGCGCGCCTGGGCTTGCATGCGCTGGTGCGCTTCGACAGCGTAGCCCCACCCGAGGACGGCGAGCGCCGCCTCTACGAAAGCCTGGCACTGCTGCTGGAAGATGCCCGCCCGGCGCTGCAACGGCTGATCGACGACCAGCAGGCCCAGCGCCAGGCCCGCCGGCACAGCGGCAAACGCCTGATCGCCGAGCTGCTGCTCGATTGCGCCGCCTGCCGACGCAGCGTCGAGGCAGAGCCTGCCGCCGAGGCACGGGCCATCGAAGCCCTGCGCCAGGATGTACGCCAGCGCGAGCAACGCTGTGTCGAGTCGCTGCTCAAGCTCTATGCGTTCCGCCGCGAGGATGCCAATGCCGGTGACCTGCCGCTGCTCGACGGCCGCTGGGGCGACGACCTGTTCAACCCGGAAACCCTGAAGCTGCTCGGTGTGCGCCTGGGCAGCGGCGTGGCGGCCGGTGCCGCAGCGGGCGCGGGCGTGGACCTGCTGGTGGGCGGCCTGACCCTGGGCGCCGCCGCGCTCGCGGGCGCCATCGCCGGCGGCGCCTTGCAGACCGCGCGCAACTACGGCTCGCGCCTGATGGGCAAGCTCAAGGGCCAGCGCGAATTGACGGTGGATGACGCCGTGCTGCGCCTGCTGGCGTTGCGTCAGCAGCAGTTGGTCACGGCCCTGGAAGGACGCGGGCACGCGGCGCAGGACAGCATTCGCCTGGCCCCTGCCGACGACAAGGGCTGGCGCGAGGGCAAGCTGCCCGAGGCACTGCGCAGGGCACGGGCGCATCCGCAGTGGTCCACGCTCAATAGTGGGGCGCGGGTCAGCCAGGCCGAGCGGCAGGAGCAGGTGGAAGCCCTGGTGGCAGAGCTGTAGCGCCGTTCGCTAACGCCGCACCTTGCGCAGTTCCACCAACCGCCGGCGCATTTCCCGATGCCGCTGGCTGTTGAAAACCAGCAGCGCGAACAATGGCAGCGCCAGCAAGATTGCCAGCAACACAGCATTCACACCGCTACCGAGCAAGCTCAACGCCATCAGCAAGGCCACTGTGGGTACAGGGAGCACCACCCATGCTGCCCATGTGAAGCCGCGGACCATCGCGAAATGCCCGGAACACAGCAGCAAGACCAGCACAGCGCTGGACATCATGGTGAACAAGGGGTTATCCGGGTGATTACGCCAGTGACTGTCGATCCACAGCGTTGCTGACAACGCCGCCGACAGGAGGCAAATGAAAAACCCCAGCAAGAACGTCGGGAAGTAACGGCGCATGAAAGTCTGGAATTGCGCAGGCTTCATCATCACTCGATCTCTTCGTATAGCCCTACGGCGATGCTCTGCACCGTTGCACTCCCGGCCAACCCGAAGGTGGCACCGAGCGAGTCGCGCATCAGGGTCTGCGTGGCGTGGCTGATCTCGGTCGGGGTGTAGCGCTTGGTCATGGTCCCTGCCGCCTGCTGCAACTTGATCTGCTTGGCCGTCAGACTCGGGTGCTTGATCGACAGCAGCTCGTCGGTCAGCGCCTTGCGCTGCTGGCGGCTGAGGCTCTTGGACAACTCCAGCCAGCTCCGCCCCGTGGCGGCCTTGTGTACTTGCAGGTACTTCAACGTACTCAGGCCCGACGCGCCGACCCCCAGCAACGAGACGCCATCGAGCACCATCGAGGCGGCCTGGTACCACTGGTTCTCATCGAGGGCATCGTTGGCCGCTGGGTTGGTCACTTCACGCACCGTGCGCATTACACCAATGCCGCACTGGATGCTGCTGGCGGTGGCGGCGGCGCCACCTATATAGGTCAGTACCAGGCTGGCACCGCCGGAAAAAGGTGCGGCAATGGTGCCACTGAACACCACGAACCAGCCGATCACAGCGCCCGCGCAGGAAAGGGTCGTGTTGACCGCCTCCTTGACCACCCGCGACTCGCGCGGATTGTGCTGCAGCTGCTGGGTGTACTGGTCAGGTGTCTGGTACTTCTTGATCTCGCGCAGGATCACGCGCTTGGGGCGGATGCTGCAGATCGGCTGAAACTCACGCAGGGTGACAATGTTGTATTCGGCGTCGATGTACACCACACCGGCACCGACGATACGCGGGTCGGCGTCGATGGCGGCGAACATCTGCGGCAGGTTGATCCGCGCCTGGATGCGCTGGCGTGCCAGGAACTGGGAGTTGTTGGCCAGGGAGTTGACCAGAAGATCTGTCACGGGGTGGTTTCCTTACACAGATAGCAGCACACCCGTGGGAACAGGTTCACCCGATCCCACAGGCGCTCAAGGCATCACACGTTCGGGCACGGCACCGGAGCCCAGTCACCCATGTCCGGGTTGCGGCACATGGCGTTGACCTGGTCGGTACCCGCCTTGGCCACTTGCTGGGCCTCGGCTTTCTTGCCGTTGGCGTTCTGCAGGGTCTTCTCGGTGGCCACCGCTTCCTGTGGCACCTTGGTGTTGGTCTTGGCCGGCTGGACCTTCTTCACGTTCTTCTTCTTGCCGGTGGTCGCCACTTTCGGCGGCTCGGCCACGGCGACCACGTCGGTGCGCGCGACGCCGACCTGCTTGAGGTCCTGCTCGTAGGCCTGGGTGTAGTTGTTCAGGTTCTCACCCAGGCGGCCGTTGACGGTGGTCAGCAGGTTGTTCGACTCCTGCAGGCCGGCAACGATCTCGGCCAGGCGCTTGCGACCCTCGGTGTCGTTGATGCGGCCGGCCTTGCGGTTCTGGATCAGGCTGGCGAACTCGCGCTGGTAGCAGGACTGCGACGACTTGGCGTAGGCGGTGGTGCGGTCCAGGTCGGCGGCGCTCTTGTCGATATCGGTGGCGTACGAGGCGATACGCTGCTTGTCGTCGCTGATCTGCTTCTGACGCTCGGTGTAGTAGCCGGCCGCGCCGCCGACCAGGGCGCCACCGGCGGCACCGATGGCGGCATTGCGGCCACGGTTTTCCTTGTCGACCAGGGCGCCGGTCAGGGCGCCGCCGACCGCGCCGAGCAGCGCGCCGGTGGCGACCGAGCGGGTCATGTCACCGTCGGTGGAGCGCAGGTGCTGCACCGGCTCGTAGCAGTTGGGGTAGTACTCGACCTTGGTCGTGGCGCCGACCTTGGACACGGGCGAGCTGGCGCAACCGCTCAACAGCACGGTGCTGAAACCGGCTGCCAGCAGCAGCGCGGTACGGGCCTGGGATGCAGTGATCAGGGGTTTGCGGGTGAACATGGTCTGGTTTCTCTTCTGGGGTTTCTCGGTATCCGGAGGCTTCGTGCCACCCGGGAGTCCTTTCTGTCGAAGCTGTCCTTAGGGTCGCGGGGCGGCCGATGCCAGCAGCTCCTTGAGGATCGTCGCCGGATCGGCCCGCCGGTTCTGGCGGTACTCCCCGACGTGGCGGACGAACAGGGTGGCGCGGGTCACCAGGCTGTTGCCCAGGACCGGCTTACGATTGAGCTCTTCCTTGACCCGCTGGAACTGCGCCTGGATCACCGCGTCGGTGTAGCGCGTGCCACTGGCCAGGTTGTCGATGTAGATCGCCACGGCGCCGTCGAGGGCGGCGCGGCCATTGGCGATGGCGGCGCCGTACATGCGCGCGCTGGTCTGGTCGCCCGAGGCCTCGGCCTTGGCCTGGGTGGCCTGCAGGTTGGTCAGGCGGATGTTGTAGTTGTTGACAGTCTCGGCCACCAGGGCGGCGGACTGGATCAGGTTGCCGGCGGCCTCTTCACGCTGGCGGGCGATCAACGAGACGTTGCGCTTGAGCTCTTCGTTGACCAGGCCGAGCTCGGCTTGCTGGCGCGGGTCGGTGGCGGCGGCGATGATGCTGTCCAGGCGCTTGGTCGGGTCCTGGGCGGCGTCGATGTCGTCGGTCAGGCCGGCCAGCCGGCCTTCCTTCTGCCACTGCTCGAACAGTTCCTGGTAGCGTGAGCGCGGGGCCGACAGGGCACCGATGGCTACGCGAAAACCGGTGGTCTCGTTGCGCTGCTCGGTGCCGTCGGCGCCGAACAGCGGATACTCGCGGCGCATGCCGGTGAAGAGGGTGCCCTCGCCCTCGAGGTAGTTGCCGCCCTTGACCACGAAGCCACCATAGGCGCCCTGCAGGCGCCCGGCGTTGACCAGCTGGAACGACTCCTGGACCATCTCGGCGGCGTTGCCGATCACGTCGAACAAGCCCAGCGGGTTGGGCTGCTTGGTACCGATCGGCATCAGCCGCGCCGCCTGCCCGGTGCCGCCGGCGACCTGGTTGAACACCGCGAAGTCGGCCAGCGGTCCTTCACTGTCGGCGCCTTCGACCTTGCGCGGGAACAACCGTCCTTCCAGTTCCTGGCGGCTGACCGCCGAACCACCACGGGCGGCGAACTCCCACTCGACTTCGGTGGGCAGGCGCACGAAACCGGTGCCACCGTCCTCGGCCTTGCTGCCACGGCCACTGACCGGCAGCAGGTCGCGATGGTGCTTCATCAGCCAAGCACTGTAGACGGCGGCGAAACGTTCGGCCTCGAAGCGCGACAGCTTGACCTTGGGCAGGCGCCCCGCCGCGTCGTTGTTCGCCTCGCAGGCCGGCGCCGCGTCGCCGCCGGCCAGCGACGGCGCCTGGGCCATCACCTGGGCGTACTGGCGGGCGGTCACTTCGTACTTGCCGATGAAGTACATCATCGGCGTGAGCGGGCTGCCTTTCTCGACCTTTGGCAGGCTCGGGCCGACCGCCTTCTGCCACTGCGGCGCCAAGTCCTGCAGGCTGAACTGGCCGTTGATGAAGTCGCGTCGGTAACCGGAGATGAACGACTGTTTGTAGCCGGCCTCGCCTTCGCTGAACGGGTAGCCGAGGTTGACCTCGCGGTCGTCGAGGCTGCCCTGGGCCAGCACATAGACGCTGCGCAGCACCAGTTCGCCGCCACAGGGCAGCGGCAGGCTGACATCGCCCGGCAACGGCTTGGGGTTGTCGAACTTGCTGTCGGCTGCGGCCTGCGACTGCACGGCCGGCTTGGCCTTGTCGTCGCCATCGGCCGGGGAGCAGGCACCCAGGCTCAGCGCGGTGAGGATCAGGGTGGCAGCCCCGAGACGGCGATCAGACATCACGTATTCCTTGGCAAGCCTCGATGCGCGCTACCCGCCAGCCGCCCAGGGCGGCGGCGGCAGTGCTGGCCAGCAGCACGGCACACAACGCAACGAGGTAGTGCATGGGCAGCAGGTGGCTGGCGAACTCGCCGGGCACCTGCATGAAAAGCCGGTTCAGGCCGTGTTCGGCCAGCAGGTACAACAGTCCCGCCACGGCGGCGGCCAGAAGGCCGCTGTAGAGCGCCTGGAGCACCACGAACAACAGCAGCGCGGCGGTGCCGAAGCCCAGCAGGCGCAGCACCGCCAGCTCGCGCTGCTTGCGCTCCACCGCCGCCACCGCGCCCGCGGCGATGGCCGCCACGGCGCCGGCCACGGCCAGGCTGGCGATGATCCAGAACACCAGGTCGAGGTTGCGGCTGAGCGATTGCACCTGGGCGATCTGTGCGGCCTGGGTCGAGACCAGCAGCTTGCGCTCGGCGAAGAACTGGCGCAGTGGCTCGACATCGGCCAGCTCGCGGGCATACAGGCGAAACGCCGGGTATACCCGCTGCGCCAGGGGGCCTTGCGCCTCGCCTTGCCACTCCAGTGCCGGCACCGCGCGGCCATCGCGGTAGTCCTCGACGGCTTCGAGCAACTGCAAAGACGCGAAAAGACCATCGCGCTCGAACGCGGCCAGGGGCAACACGCTGATGACCTGAAGGCGCGTCTGCCGCCATTGCATCTGCCCGGCCTGCTGGCGGCTGAAGCTGGCCTGCAGCTCGTCCCCGGCCCTGGCACCGAGCTTTTCCGCGGCGGTAAAGCTCAGCACCACCTGTTGCAGCCCCGATGGGGGAGCGACCTGGGCCAGCAAGGGATCGCCCTCGGCGGTAGGCAGCATTTCAACCGTCAGGCCACGCCCGTGGGCGGGCAACAGCAGTTCGGCGGTGGCGGCGATCTGGCGGGTGCGCGGGATGGCGAAGGCCACTCCCGGACGCTGTGCCAGTTCGTCGAGGAACTCGGCGCGAAAGCGCCCGCCGCCCAAGGGAATGATCTCGCGCACGCCCGGGTCGCGCTGCAGGCGCTCGGTGAGGCTGCCGACCAGGCCGAACTTCAGGCCGAACAGCACCAGCAACGGCGCGATGACCGCCACCAGCGCCAACACGCCACACGCCGACAGCCGCGCATCGTTGCGGTAGTCCTGCCAGGCCAGCCCGGCGATCAGCAGCGGGCGCATCAGGCGGCCCGCTCCAGCGTTGCCGTGACGCCGCCGTCGGCCTCGCGCCGGCAAGCCATGCGCAGCACCGTCAGCCCGGCCTGGCGGGCCAGGGCCTCGTCGTGAGTGGCGACAACGCAGGTCACCTGGCGCGCCTCGGCCTCGCGCAGCAACAGTTGCATCACCCGCTCGGCGTTGACCGGGTCCAGCGCGGCGGTCGGTTCATCGGCCAGCAGCAGCGTCGGGGCATGGGCCAGGGCGCGGGCGCAGCTGACCCGCTGACGCTGGCCGAGGGACAGGGCGGCAGGTTTCTTGCCCAGCTGGTCGTGCACATCCAGCGCTTCGGCCAGACGCTCGACGCTGCCGTCATCCCCAAGCCCCAGCAACTGGCGTGGCAGGCGGATGTTGCCGCGCACATCGAGAAAACCCAGCAGCCCACCCGCCTGCAGCACGTAGCCAAGGTGACGGCTGCGCCAGCTGGCCAGGCGGTCGAGCTGACGGCCGCGCCACAGCCCGGCGACATCCTCGCCACCGAGGACGAAGCCCTGCGCCGCATCCGGCGCCAGCACCAGCGCCAGCAGGTCGAGCAAGGTGCTCTTGCCGCAACCGCTGGGGCCGACCAGCGCCACCCGCTCGCCGACGGCCAGGTGCAGCCGGTCGACTTGCAGGCTGTAGCGCTGGGCATCTTGTCCGCGCGTCTTGCGCACCCCGTCCAGGCGGATCATCACGGCAGCGTCGACAGCGGGACACGGTACAGGGCGTCACCCGGCTCGGCGTTGCCGAAGCGCACCCAGTTGGCCATGTCGTTGTGGAAGGTCTCGTAAAGGCGGATCTTCGAGTCCAGCTCGTCGATGAAGTCCTCCTGCTCGGCCACCGACAGCGACAGCCACAAGTCCTGGGTCATGCTCAGGGATTTGCTGCGGTACGGCAGGCCATCGAGGTACTCGCCGAGCACCCCGCCCTGGGCCAGGTTGGCGCCCTTGCGCAGGGCGCCAGGGTCGCGGCTCATATAGGCGCTGGCGCTGGCGATCTCGTTGAAGAAGTCGCCCGGCGAGCTGCGGGTCTTGCGCGCGGCATCGACGATCAGCTTGAGCGACTGCTGCAAGTCGTTGAGTTGCAGCTTGGTGAGCATCACGCACACCTGCAGGGTGGGCAGCGTCGGGTTGGTCAGGTCGCGGTCGGCGGTCCAGGCACTGACCAGCTGCGGCGCCTGGCTCGCGCCATGGCGGCCGAGGAAGTCCATGTGCATGGCATAGCCGATGGCCTGGGACTTGGCGGCCAGCCCCGAGGCCGAGGTCAGCAGCGGCACCGGCTGTGGTTGCTGGTTGCGCACTTGGTGCACCAGCTCGGCGAAGGTCGAGCCGATCTCGCGCACGCGCTCGCCGAACACGCCGACCTCGCCCCCCGGCACGCCGACGTAGAGGTCGCCAATCTGCGGGTTGCTGTCGGCGGTGAGCACGCGGTACTGGCTTTCGGCCGCGCCGTGGTTCTTTACCCCGGCCGGGGTACGCAGGTGCAGGGCGTAGATCTTGATCTGCTTGCTCAGCGCGGCCTGGCGCACCTCGGCCTCGTTCATCTGGGTGCTGCTGAACGGGTCGCTCTTGCGCAGTGCGCCGGCATCGCTGACCAGCAGGATGAGGCGCCCGCCGTAGCCGGACCAGTCCATGCCCTCGACGGCCTGCATCACCCCGGCGAAGGCATCTTCGTTGAACGAATGGCTGGAAACGCTGGTGGCCTTGACCTGCGAGGCGGCCTTGAGGAAGCGCGCCGGATCCCGGCCCTCTTCCAGGCTGACCAGCGTCTTGCTCAGGTACTCGAGGCCCGGGGTGCGCTTGATGTTGTTGCGGAAACCCACCAGGCCGAAGCTGACGCTGTCCAGCTCGCCACGGGCCGCCAGTTGCTGCTGCAGCTCGCTGACCACCTGGCGTACGCGGTCGATATAGGGCTGCATGGACACCGAGGTGTCCACCACCAGGACGATGCCGGTACGGAAGCTGTTGTCACCGACCGCCGCCACGCCGGCCGCCTTGGGCGCGCTGTCGCGGGCACTGGCGCCGGGGTCGATGGAGGCGATGTTGAGCAACTGCACCGGCTGGCCGCCGGCGTCGAAGCTTTCGCGGTAGTCGAAGATCGGCATCAGGTAGAACTGGTTCTGCGGCACGGCGCTGGCCGCCGGCTCCAGGGCCATCACCTGCGGCACCTGGTCGGGGTGGTTCTGCGCCTTGAGCAGGCTGTCGCGGGCCTGGGCTGTGTCGTCGAGCAGGTGCTGCACATCGTCCACCTGACGCATGAACATCACCGGCGAACGGCCCGAGCGCTCGGTGAACTTGAGCACCAGGCTCTGTTTCCAGTCGCTGGTCTGCGCGGCCGGCAGCCAGCCATCGCGCTGGCCGTCGCTGGCGGCGCCGACCTGGACCCAGGCCTGGCCGCCGACATCCTTGCGCTGGTAGACGTAGAGTACGGAGAAGGCCGGCAGTTTCTCGCCCGAGGCATCGCCGGGCTGGGCCACCAGCTGGGCATCGGGCTTGGTCAGCACACGCTGGAACAGGGTCTTCTTGCCGGGCATCAGCAATGGGCGGCCATCGTCCGAGGCGGCGACAGGCGTGATCTTGGGTTCGGCGGGAGCCACGCTGTCGGCGGGCGTCTGCGCCACCGGTGTTTCTGGCGCGGGCGCGTCACTGCCGCCGAGCAGCCAGAAGAACGCACCACCCAATCCCAGCGCCGCCGCGATCGCCACCGCCAGCACGGCCTTGGCCGGTTTGTTCGATCCGGACTTCACGGCGGGAGCAGGCTTGGGTTCGGGCTGCCGTACAGGCTCGGCCACAGGAAGGGCTTGCGGAATGTCGATGGACACCGGTTGCGGGGTGGTGGCCGGCGGCGGGATCGGCAGCGGGCGCACCAATGTGCTGTCGTTGTCCTCGACCGGCGCCTGGACCGTCAGGCGGTCCAGCGCGGCCAGCAACGCCGTCGCATCGGCGAAACGCTCATTGGGGTCCTTGGCCAGCAGGCCACGCAGGATGTCCTGGTAGCGGCCGTGCTCGATGGGCAACTCCGGCAGCGGCTCGGTCAGGTGCGCCAACGCCGTGGACAGCGCGTCGGTGCCGCTATAAGGCAGCTTGCCGACCAGGATCTCGTAGAGCACCACGCCCAGCGCATACAGGTCGGCGCGGCCGTCGATCTCCATGCCGCGCGCCTGCTCCGGGCTCATGTAGCTCGGCGTGCCGACGGCGAAGCCAGCCTGGGTGAACTGGGTGCGGTCATCCAGCGACTTGGCGATGCCGAAGTCCGACAGCACCGCGGTGCCGTCGGCGCGGAACAGGATGTTGGCCGGCTTGACGTCGCGGTGCACCAGGCCCTCGGCATGGGCATAACCCAGCGCCTGGGCGATCTGGCGCACGTAGGCGAGGCCCTGCCCGGGCGTCAGCCCATCGGCGATGCGCTCCTTGAGCGTGCCGCTGGGCAGGTACTCCATGGCCATGTAGTACAGCTCGCCGACATTGCCGATGTCGTGGATGGTGGCGATGTTCGGGTGCGCCAGCCGCGCCAGGGTGCGCCCTTCACGCAGGAAGCGCTCGCAGAAGGTCGGGTCGGCGGCCAGGCTCGCCGCCATGATCTTCAGCGCCACCTTGCGCTGCAGGGAACGCTGGGTGGCGAGGTACACGCTGGCCATGGCGCCTTGGCCAAGCTCGCGCTCGATATCGAATCCGGGGATCTGCATGTCCATGATGTCTTCAGTTCACCTTGACGACCACTGCGGTGATGTTGTCCGGCGCGCCCCGGGTCAGCCCCAGGTGCACCAGGCTGCGGACCACCTCGTAGGGGTCGGCGTGGCCGAGCACCTCGGCGATCTCGTGGTCCTCGGCGGTCTTGTTCAGGCCATCGCTGCACAGCAGGTAGGTGTCGCCAGGCCGCACCTGCAGGGCCACGGCCTGCAGGTCGAGGTCATCCTCGACGCCGATGGCGCGGGTGACGATGTTGCCGCGCGGATGCACCCGCGCCTCGGCCTCGCTGAGCAGGCCGCTGTCCTGCAGCTCCTGGACGTAGCTGTGGTCGTGGCTGAGGCGCTCGATGCGGCCATCGCGCAAGCGGTACAGACGACTGTCGCCGGCCCACAGGCCGATAGCCTGGTCGCCACGCGCCGCCAGCACCACCACGGTGCTGCCCATCATCGCCACGCCACGGCGCACGGTTTCCTCGCGCACCATGCCGTTGACCCAGGCCAGGCCGTCGCGCACCTCGCCGCTGAAGTCGTCGAGCGAGTCGAGCCTCGGCAGGCTGCGCAGGCTGTCCATGGCCAGGCTGCTGACATAGTCGCCCGCCGCATGGCCGCCCATGCCGTCGGCCACTGCCCACAGGCCTGCCCAGGTCAACTCCAGGCAGGCATCCTCGTTGATCTTGCGCACCATGCCGACATGGCTGTAGCTGGCCGCGGTGTACTGCAGGTCGGTCATTCGCTGCGCGCCTCGCTACCCAAGAGAAACCCGGCGAAGTCCTCGCTGCGCGGCAGGCCCGCGCAGCGCATCAGACCCGGGGCGATACGTTCGGAACCCCGGCCCCACCACAGGCTCATGCCCTCGCAGGCGCATTCGGCCAAGGCCAGTGCGCGCCCCTGCGGCGTGGTCGCATCCAAGCGCTGCAACCCACCGACAGTCACTTGAGGTCCCTGTAGGAGCGGCCTTGCGTCGCGAAAAGGCTGCAAAACAGCCTCGAACTCTTCAAAGGCAGCACTCGGCTCAAGCGTCGCCAGCAATGCCTCCTCGACCGCCTCGAACCACTCCTCGGCCCCGGCCACCACAGGCGCCAACGGCTGACCCGGCTCCAGCACCTGGGCCACGGTCAGCGGGAAATACCGCCCGACCCGGTCGATGCTCGGCATCAGCACGCCGATGACCGCCTCGGGCCCGCACAATCCCGGCGCCAAGGCGAAACGCCACAACGGGCTGACCAGGTAGGCCTCGAGCCATCGCTCGGCCAGCGCCTGCTGGCTGGCCTGCATCCCCGCCGCCAGCCACTGGTCCCAGGGCTGGATGAAGCTGTTTGGAAGGCCGCGGCTGACGAAGTCGCCTCGGCTGGCCAGTTTTCCGTAGAAACCCACGTCGTTCACAGGTGCTCCGGCAGGCTGAAACCGCTGAGCACTCGGCTGCGGAACGGGTTGAAAGCGCTGCTGGCACGCAGCTCGTAGGACACGCTGGCGCCATCGACGCGCAGGCGCAGGTTGAAGCGTTCCGGCGAGCTGCCGGCCACCAGGTCGGACTGGTCGAGCAGGCGGAACCAGGCCCAGGGGCCTTCCACGGTCAGGCCGGAACGGCCGGTGGCCGAGGGCGGCGAGATCGACAGGCGCACCACGCCGATGCTGTTGGGGTTCGGCCACTGCAACGCCACCGGCCGGCTCGGACCGTGGTCGTAGCTGACCTGCTGGCCATCGAGGTCGAGCAGGAACTGGGTGATGGTCGCGTCCATCGCCACCGGCTTGAGTTCGAAGCGCACGCCCGGCTGCACGCCGTTGCTGTTGCGGAAGAACGCATCACGAATGCTCGCCGCGCGCTGGAAGGTGTACAGCACATTGCTGTTGATCCCCAGCTTCTGCGCCGCGCCCGGCTGCCAGCTCCACGGCGTGCTCGAGGTGTTGACGTAGGGTTGCAGGTACTTGCGGAAGTAGTTGTCCATCACCCCGCCGACGCCGAAGAACAGGCCGAAGTCCTCCAGGGTGGCGTCCCGCGTGCTGCCGGCCACCAGCGGGTAGCGGCCGCTGAGGGACTGGCGGTAGACGTTCACCACCTCGCTGGTCCAGGCGGCATTGAGCTGGTTGCGCACGCCGCCCATGACGATGTTGTGGGTCGACCCAAGCACCGACCCCACCAGGTTCTGCACCACCTTGGGCTGGCGCGCCGCCCCCAGGGCGACACGCTGCGCGGCGGCCTGGGCCTGGTTCTTGGCCTCGCCCAACAGCGCGTCGCCGCTGGCGCCGACCATGGCGCTGACCTGCACGTACAGGGCATTGAGGTCGGTGAGCAGGCCATCGATGGCCGCAGGTTGTCCTTCGCCGGTTTCCACCAGCGCGGCCAGCTCGGCGAAGTGCGCGGTCACCGGGTCCACCTCACGGGCAGCCGGATTGTCGCTGGGCAGCGGCGCATCACCGAGCAGGCCGCCGAGGCGCTGGCGCAACTGGTCGACACCGGCCTGCTCGGCCTTGGCCTGGACCTTCTCGAGGGTGCTCGGCTGCGCCAGGTTGGTCTCCTTGGCGACCGCCTGCAGCAGTTTCTTCATCGGCGAGGTCGGCCCGGACAGCACCCGCAGCACATCGGCGGCCTGGCCGACGCTGGTGATCGGCACGAAGTCCAGGTCGGTCAGCAGCGCATCCCAATGGCGGATGTAGTCCTGGTAGTACAGTTGCAGCACATCGTCGGCCAGGCGCTTAGCATCGCCCGATTCGCTGGCCTCGCGGCCCAGCACCCAGCGCTCCTCGGCCAAGGTCTCGCTGTGGGCCAGGCTGGCGGCGAGGAATGCCTTGCGGTAGCCCTCGACGGTGAAGATGCCCGGCAGCGGCTCGCTCAGCGGCTTGCCATTCTTGAAGCGGAACACCAGCGCGGCATCGCGGCCGGCGGCGTCGCTGACCCGGAAGTCGCCGACCCCGGTCGGCAGTTTCTGGCGTTTGACCCGGTCGTAGACGCGCTGGGCCACCGGCAGCTGTTGCAGCTGGCGACGGGTGTCGTCGATCAGGCGCTGGTCGAGACGGGCATTGGGCGGGCGCTTGTCGAACAGCGCCGCCAGGTGCTGCTCCAGGGCCTGGCGCAGGTCCGGCGCCAGGTCGCGGGGCAGGCTGCGTTCCCAGTCGAGGGTGACCCAGGCCTTGATGAACTCGGCGTCGTAGTGTTCGCCGTCGGCCAGCATCAGGTAGGCCTTGAGCCCCTCGTAGAGGTAGTCGGACGGGCCGCCGGCATACAGCTGCTCTTCGATGCGGGTGACCAGGCGCGGGGCGAAGATAGCGATCAGCAGCTTGCGGTAGACGCTGTTCGACTCACCTTCGAGCATGTCGCCCTGGTACAGACCGAAGCCTTCGGCCCAGCCGGGCGGATCCTCGGCCAGGCGGCGCACGCCGTTGAGCAACGGCAGGACGTCGACCACGTTGCGCTGGGCCGGGCTCAGTTCCTGCACGCTCTTGCCCAGTGGCTTGAGGCGGCCGTCGACCTCGGCGATGTATTGCTGGTTGGCGCGGTAGCTCAGGGTCCACAAGGTGCCGACCACCAACACCAGGGCCACGCTCAGGGCCAGGGCACCGCGGGCGATCCACTTGCGCCGCTGCTCGACCTTGGGGTTGCTGCCAACCAGGCCGCGTTCCGCGAAGGCCACGGCGCTGAACAGCTTCTCGATAAAGTAGCTGCGCCCGGTGCCGTTCTGCCGCGCCAGGTGGGCACGGTCCAGGCCCATGCTCTGGGCCATGCTGCCGATCAGACGGTCGATGGGGCTGCCTTCCTGGGTGCCGCTGGTGAAGTACACGCCGCGCAGCAGCGCGCGTGCTTCGAAGGCGTTGGGCTTGAAGATGCCGTCGAGGAAGGTCTTGAGATTGCCGCGCAAGGCAGCGAACTGCTGGACGAAGCCGTAGACCAGATCGCGCCGCGCCGGGTCGCGTTCCTGTTGCAGGCGCTCCACCAGACGCTCGTTGAGACGCTGCTCGAGCAGGGCGAACTCGCTGCCGAACTGGGCCAGCGGGCCATCGCCGTGCTGGCCGTCATCCAGGGGGAAGGTCATGCCCCACACCTGGGCGCGCTCTTCCTTGCTCAGGTTGTCGAAGAACTCCATGAAGCCCGGCACCAGATCGAGCTTGGTCAGCATCAGGTAGATCGGGAAACGCACGCCCAGCTGGCTGTACAACTCCTGGATGCGGGTGCGGATCGCCGCCGCGTGGGCGGCGCGCTCGGCGTCGCTGCCCAGCAGCAGGTCGGACAGGCTGATGGCGATGAAGGCGCCATCGATGGGCCGGCGTGAACGCTGGCTCTTGAGCAGGTCGAGGAAGCCCAGCCAGGCCGCCTTGTCCACCTGGGCATGGCTGTCCTGGGTGGTGTAGCGGCCGGCGGTGTCCAGCAGCACGGCCTGGTCGGTGAACCACCAGTCGCAGTTGCGCGTGCCGCCCACGCCACGGATGGCGCCCTCGCCCAGCTGCGCCGCCAGCGGGAAGTGCAGGCCGGAGTTGACCAGCGCGGTGGTCTTGCCCGAGCCGGGTGGGCCGATGATCACGTACCACGGCAATTCGTACAGGTTGCGTCGCTCGTCACCGCCCAGGCGCGCCTTCTTCAGCAGCGTCAGGGCCTCGTCCATGCGCTGGCGCAGGGTCGCCAGCTCTTCGGCGGTGGCAACGCCGGCAGGGTCCGGCGCGGTCTCGGCAGCCAGGCTCTGCATCACCTTGGCCGCCTGGCGCCGGGCCTGGACGATGCGCCACACGCGGTAGGCGATCCACACCGCGAACAGCAGGACGATCAGCACCAGGCGCGGCGCGGCCGGCACCAGCGCATCGAGCAGCGGACCGAGGAACCAGATGATCAGGCTGAGGGCGAGCAGGCCCAGCACCGGGACCACCCAGCGAATGACAAAACTGAAAAACGCCTTCACTCGACGCCCTCCGCCAGAACGGTGATTTCAACCCGGCGATTCTTCGCCCGGCCCTGCGCGCTGTCGTTCGACGCCAGCGGCTCGGTGTCGCTCAGGCCCTGGGCACTGAAACGCCCAGGCTGGCCGGTGCGGGCGGCGAGCAGGTTCTTCACCTCCTCGGCACGGGCCTGGGACAACGCCCAGTTGGACGGGAAACGCAGCGTGGCGATGCGCTGGTTGTCGCTGTGGCCAGTGACTTTGACGTTGCCCTTGACCTTGGCGACGGCGTCGGCAATGCGCAGCATCAACGGCTCGAAGTCACCCTTGATGCTGGCGCTGGCCGAGGCGAACAGCTCGTCGCCGCGGATGGTCACCACCGAGCGGTCCACCGCGTCCTCCACGGCGACCCGCCCGGCCTTGATGTCCTCGGCCAGGAAACCGGCCAGGCGCGGTCGCTCGACAGGTTTGGGCTGCATCACCGGACGGTCCATGGCCTGCACCGGGATCTCGCCCAGGGCATGGATGCCACGGAACACCGGCTCGGCGTCGGCGGCCAGTTTCAGGCGCAGGCCGAACAGCACCAGCAACAGCAACGCCAGGGCCAGGGCCAGGCCGACCCAGGGCGGCACGAACTGCGCCAGGCGATCACGGGTCACGGTAACGCCGCGCCAGTGCGGCGACAGCTCGCGCTCGATATCGCCACGGGCGCTGCGGATGGTCGCGGCGGTGCGCTCGCGCAGGGCCTCGAGCTGAGCTCGGCCACCGTTCATCACCCGGTAGCGGCCTTCGAAACCAAGGCTGGTGCACAGGTACAACAGCTCCAGCAGGTGCAAGCGCTCACGCGGACTCTGCAGGCAGTGCTCCATCAGTTGGAACACCTTCTCGCCGCCCCAGGCCTCGTTGTGCACGGTGATCAGCAGGCTCTGCTTGCCCCAGTCGCTGGCGCTGCCCCACGGCGTGCTGAGCACGGCCTCGTCGAGCGCGGTGCACAGGGCGTAGCGCGCCAGCAGCACCTCGTTGCGCGCGACCCCGGCGGCCTCGGCGCGCTCCTCGAACTGACGCAGGTAGGCCAGCAGCTGCGCTCGCAGGCTGGCAGGTGCCGGGTGGGCGATGGTGTTGCGCAAGCGGGTGAGCAACGCCAGCAGCGGGCCGGCCGCCTGCTCCAGCGGGTTCATGCCCACCGCCTGGCCCGGCGCCAGTGGTTCGGCCGGCACGTTCAGTGGCGGCGCTGGCGGCGCCGATGCTGGCGTTGCCGGCTGCGGGCCACGGCCACCGGGGCGCGGCATGAACTGAGTGCGGTCATTGGCCAACGGATCGTCCGATTGCATCGCGGCTTATCCTCGAATGGCCCAGAAGGCCAGGTTCAGGCCGGGGAACTCGCCGGCGACGTAGAAGGCGAAACCACCGGAATGCTGCAGCTGCTTCCAGTGTTCGCTGCCTCGGTCGAGCTCGAAATAGGTGGAGCCGGCATGGAACGGAATCTGCCGTGGCGCCACCGGCAGCGGCAACAGGCCGATGCCCGGCAACTGCAGGTTGACCAGGTCGCGGATGTGCTCCACCGCGCCGATCTTGCTTTGCTGGCCGAAGCGGCTGCGCAGGGTCTCGCTGGGCACATCGGCGCGCACTACCAGGACGAAGCTGGCGCTGTCGAGCAGGCTGCGGTCGGCCAGCATGCCGACATGGATGCCGTAGGCCTTCTCGACCAGCGGGATGGCCACGGCCTTGCTGTCGATCAGCATCGACAGGGCCTCGCGCAGGGCGGCCAGCACGGGTGCAAAGGTGGCCGCCAGGTCGTCGTGTTGATACACCGGGTATGCCTCGGGGCGACGACCTTCGCGGGTGAAGGTGGCGAACTCGCCGGCCAGGGCCACCAGCTCGCTGTACAACCGCTCGGGGTGCAGCGGCGTCAGCTGGTTAAGGTGCTCGACCAGCGGTTGGGCGCGGTTGACCAGTTGCAGCAGCATGAAATCGGCAATCTCCGAGGCACCGCCGTTGGCCGAGGCCACCACGCGCCCGGCCAGGGCCTCGCCGCGCTGGTGCAGCAGGCCGAGCAGCTCGCCACGGAACCCCGACAGCAGGTTGCTGGCGGTTACGTCGAGCAGCGGCGGGATGTAGCCGTCATCCAGCACCAGGGCGCGGTCGGCGCGCTTTTCCCGGATGCGCACCACACCCAACGCGGCATAGTCGCTCAGGCCGTCCTCGGCGCGCAGCAGGCGCAGGGCGCGGCTGCCCAGGGCCAACGGCGCGCGGTTCTCGAACGGGGCGTTGTCGTCGCGGACCTCGCTGATACGGCTGACATAGCGCGCACCGTCAGGCGCTTCACCGTCGTCGACGGTATCGCGGGCACCGGCGCGCTTGAGCGGCAGGCCCAGGTAGATCACGCCATTGCGCAGGTCATCGGGTATCTCCAGCGGCGCGGGCGGCAGGTCGTCACGCGGGATGTCGAACGGCGTACCGTCCGGCAGCAGGCCACGGGCGCTGAGGATCGCCAGCTTGCCCTGGGCCAGCAGGCCTTGGTCGACCAGCAGCTCGGAAAAGCCCCAGGCGGCGGCGTGGAGCGGCCGGCTGCGAGCATCGACGAAGTTCTCCAGGTAGCGGTCGTGTTGCTGGAAGTGCTGGGTGGTGATGAACATCCCTTCCGACCAGACCACGCGATTGTTCCAGGACATGGGTTCTCCGATTGCCTAGCGGGCAGGCTCAGGTTGTGGGGTGGCCACGGCGCTGCGCACGGCGCGCACATCGAGGCTGATCTGATAGTCGCGGGGCGGCACCGGCAGCACGCTGCGCCACCGGGCCTGGTCAACCTCGCGGTAGCCCACCACCAGGCCGACCTGGCGCGTGGCCGGGTCGAGCGGACGCTCAAGGCGCAGTTGCTCGCCCGGCTGGAGCAGGACCTCGTCCTGGTCGATCAGGTCGGCGGCCAGGGTCGCCTGGGCGCGTTCTGCCAATGCGAAATAGTCGGCGCGGGCGAAGGCGGCGCTATTCTTCAACTCGTAGATGCGCACCCGCACCGGCGCGGGCGTGCCGCTGGCGCCGGGGTTGAGCCCGGCCGCGGCGCTGAAGTACAGGGTGATCCCCGTGGCCGGCGGCGCCGCGTCGGTAACGGCGGGCTCGACCGGGCTGTCCTTGCTGCAGGCACTGAGCAGCACCATGGCCAGGGCTGCGATCAGTCTCGTTGCACTCATCCTCGTCCTCATGACGTTCTGTGTTCTTCCTGTGCTCCGGGCGTTGGCCTCAGGAGCGTTGCATGCGTTGGCTATGGGCCTCGTAGGCGCGGCTGAACTCGCGGCCGAACAGGTCCTGAAAGTCGTCTTCGGCTTCCCGGGAAATCTGGCTATAGAGCTCGGTGAACTGCTGCCAGCAGTGGGCCTGGCGCGAGCCGCCGAACAGCTTGGCCAGCCCGGCGGCGGGCGCCAGGCGCTGCTCCAGGCGAGCGGGTTCGAAGCGTTTGAGCAAGTGCTTGATGGCCGCCTCGACACCCGCCATCACCGCCAGCTGGTGGGCGCGCAGGTCGTCGAAACTGTCGCGCACCGCCTGGTCCGGGGCCATGAACGCCTGGTTGCCCTCGCGCAGCAGCAACAGCAGCGCTTCGTCGGCGTTGGGGGCGAATTTCAGCGGGTTGTTGCGCACCGGGGCGATGGTGGTCTGCTGCATGCGGAACTCGCCCTTCAGGCTGCTGCGCGCGCGCAGCACATCGATCAGGCCTTCGACCATCAGGCGGTAGCTACGCCCGACCGCCTCCATCTGCGCGGCGGCATCGGCCGCATCAATGCGCAGGTGCTCGATACCTGCGCCACGCAGGAAGGCCTGCAGCAACGCATCGCTGGCGTCAGCCGGGCCAGGCGCAGGTGCCGACACGGCAGTGGGCGGCGCAGGCGTGACGACCGGTGCCACCTGCGCTACCGGCTCTGGCAGGGGCGGCGCGATGACAGGCGCAGGCTGGGGAGCAACGGCGGGCGTTTCGTCGAGCAGGTTCCAGTCGTCGGGGATCATGCCCGGCGCGGCGGGCATGGCGGCCGGCACCGGCGCGGGCGGCGGCGCCACTGGCGTGGGTGGGCGAAAGTCATGCTGCTGGGCGGGGACATGATCCGGCTGGCTGGCCGGCGGCACGCTGGAAGGGCCGAGAAAATCGAACAGGTCCGGCAGGGTGTCGTGGCTCGAGGCCCCCTGCAGAAACGCGGCCGGCGCGCCGACGATGGGCGCGCTCGGGGCGGCCGCCTGGTTGGCCATCAAGGCTTCGAAACTATGGGCCTGCGGCTGCCCGGCAACCGGGATCGACAGGCCGGCATCGATGCGCGCCTGGATCTCGTAATCGCCAATTCGAATAACTTCACCGTCCATCAACGGTTCGCTGTTACCGCGACGCAGGCGAATACCGGCATGCACCAGTTCCACGCCGTTGGTGCTGTTATCGGTCAAGTAGTAGCGGCCGTCCTTGAACTGGATCACACAATGTTTCGAAGAAACTAGGCGTTCGGGATCGGGCAGTACCCAGTCATTATCCGCCGCACGACCTACGCTGATGGCACCGTTTTCCAGCAACTTCTCCGGGCATTGCCCAGGGGTTATCTTGTGATAACTGGTAATGGTCAGGCAAAGTGCCATCACGCCTCCTTGCATATATATGAAACACTCACACATCCATTTGAGTGGATTCGCGAGCCCGACCCCGCTTTCCGGATAAACCCTTGTAAATACTGGGCATCACACCGAAATTCGCTTCCCGGAAAAGTCGTATTAAACCCTATCGGCAAGGCACTTTGATGGCACCTGACCAATGGACACGACTACCTGCCAACTGGTTCACAGTCACCCTTCGCGGCGCGTAGCTTACCTTGACAGCAATTTGGAAATAAACCATAAATGCGCAACTTAAGAGTGCCAAAGTGATATCACAGTGATATCAACTT
This sequence comes from Pseudomonas sp. P106(2024), assembly GCF_057480815.1. Lineage (NCBI taxonomy): Bacteria > Pseudomonadati > Pseudomonadota > Gammaproteobacteria > Pseudomonadales > Pseudomonadaceae > Pseudomonas > Pseudomonas sp. P106(2024). The sequence continues at coordinate 92,048 of NZ_JBLIYU010000010.1, forward strand.
CGCATTCTTTGACAAGTTTGTGCGCCACTTCACATTTGCAACTTGTCGCGAACAAAGCCCTCACCAAGGGCCGATATGGAGATCGATTTCTGGTGAACTCACCGCAGCTGCTCGCCGCTGTTTCCGCAGACTTCCCGTGCGGCGACGACCTCGAATACGATGCCGATTTCCTGCAACTGGAACGTGATGCCCAGGGGCGCCCCGAGCGCGTGATGGGCGACGCCGTGCAGCCGGCCGAGCCGCCGCAGTGGCGTGACATCGAACAGGCCTGCACCGGCCTGCTGCAACGCAGCAAGGATCTGCGCATCACCCACTTCCTGGTTCAGGCCAACCTGGCCCTGCACGGCTTGCCGGGCCTGGCCGCGAGTCTTGAACTGATCCGCGACCTGCTGGGCGAATACTGGTTGCACCTGCACCCGCAACTGGATGCCGCCGACGACAACGACCCCACCGTGCGCGTCAACGCCCTGGCCGGCCTCACCTGCGACACCAACATCGCCCTGCTGCGCGACGCCGTGCTTGTGCGTTCGCGCGCCTTCGGCCCGGTCACCCTGCGCGCCGCCCTGCATGCGGCAGGCGTGCAGCACTTCGCCAGTGAGCAGTTGAGCGCCGAGGAACTGGCCGCCGCCCTGCGCGACGCCGACCCCGAGCAGCTTGCGCAATGCCGCCAGGCCCTACAGCTGGCCCGCGAAGCCCTGGACACCATCGAGAGCCGGGTCAACGACCAGGTCGGTTCGGCCAGCGGCGTCGACCTATCCGCCCTGCGCCAGCCGCTGCGTCAGGTCCAGCAGGTGCTGGCCGACTACAGCCCGGAAGGCTCGGCGCCCGTCAGCGCGAGCCTGGACGAAGCGACAGCGCCCGGCGCCCATGGCGACCCACAGCCCGTCGCCGCGCCACGCCCCGCAGCACGCCCCGGCGAGGTGAACAGCCGCGACGACGTGCTGCAGAGCCTCGAGCGCCTGCTCCAGTACTACGCCCGCCACGAGCCCTCCAGCCCGCTGCCGGTGCTGCTGCGCCGGGCGAAGAACCTGGTCAATGCCGACTTCGCGACCATCGTCCGCGACCTGATCCCCGATGGCATGTCGCAATTCGAGAACCTGCGTGGTCCGGAACACGACTGACGTCGTTCCGGCCGCCTAAACACCGACGCCCGCAACAAGCAGAGCCGCCGTACCGGCGACCAGGAGGAACAACGTGGCGAAAGACAGCTCCCAGAAATTCATCGCGCGCAACCGTGCGCCGCGGGTACAGATCGAATATGACGTCGAGCTGTACGGCGCCGAGAAGAAGGTCCAGCTGCCCTTCGTCATGGGCGTGCTCTCGGACCTCGCCGGCAAGCCCGCCGAGCCGCTGCCGGCCGTGGCCGACCGCAAGTTCCTGGAGATCGACGTCGACAACTTCGACTCGCGCCTGAAGGCCATGAAGCCCCGCGTGGCGTTCAATGTGCCCAACGAGCTGACCGGTGAAGGCAACCTGAGCCTGGACATCACCTTCGAGAGCATGGACGACTTCAGCCCCGCCGCCGTGGCACGCAAGGTCGATGCCCTGAACCAGCTGCTCGAGGCCCGCACCCAGCTGGCCAACCTGCTGACCTACATGGACGGCAAGACCGGCGCCGAGGACATCATCCTCAAGGCCATCAAGGACCCGGCCCTGCTCCAGGCCCTGGCCAGCGCGCCGAAACCTGCCGACACCGAGCCGAAGGCCTGAGGAGACCGACCATGAACGATCCGTTGCGCGACAGCCAGGCCCCCCAGGCGGCCACCCAGGACCCGAGCGAGTTCGCCAGCCTGCTGCTGCAGGAATTCAAGCCCAAGACCGAGCGGGCCAAGGAAGCCGTCGAGAGCGCCGTGCGCACCCTCGCCGAACAGGCCCTGGCGCAGACCAGCCTGGTGTCCAACGATGCCATCGGTTCGATCGAGCAGATCATCGCCGCCATAGACGCCAAGCTCACCGCCCAGGTCAACCAGATCATCCACCACGATGACTTCCAGAAGCTGGAAAGCGCCTGGCGCGGCTTGCACTATCTGGTCAACAACACCGAGAGCGACGAGCAGCTGAAGATCCGCGTGCTCAACATCTCGAAGAACGACCTGCACAAGACCCTGAAAAAATTCAAGGGCACCGCCTGGGACCAGAGCCCGATCTTCAAGAAGCTCTACGAAGAGGAATACGGCCAGTTCGGTGGCGAACCCTACGGCTGCCTGGTGGGCGACTACTACTTCGACCAGTCGCCACCCGATGTCGAGCTACTGGGCGAGGTATCCAAAGTTTGCGCCTCGATGCACGCGCCATTCATCTCCGCCGCTTCGCCGACGGTGATGGGCATGGGCTCGTGGCAGGAGCTGTCCAACCCGCGCGACCTGACCAAGATCTTCACCACCCCGGAATACGCCGGCTGGCGTTCGCTGCGTGAATCGGAAGACTCGCGCTACATCGGCCTGACCATGCCGCGCTTCCTGGCGCGCCTGCCCTACGGCGCCAAGACCGACCCGGTGGAAGCGTTCGCCTTCGAGGAAGACACCGACGGCGCCGACAGCAGCAAGTACACCTGGGCCAACGCCGCCTATGCCATGGCGGTGAACATCAACCGCTCGTTCAAGTACTACGGCTGGTGCTCGCGCATCCGCGGCGTGGAATCCGGCGGCGAAGTCGAAGGCCTGCCGGCGCACACCTTCCCCACCGACGACGGTGGCGTGGACATGAAGTGCCCGACCGAGATCGCCATCTCCGATCGCCGCGAGGCGGAGCTGGCCAAGAACGGCTTCATGCCGCTGCTGCACAAGAAGAACACCGACTTCGCCGCCTTCATCGGTGCGCAGTCGCTGCAGAAGCCGGCCGAATACGACGACCCGGACGCCACCGCCAACGCCAACCTGGCCGCGCGCCTGCCGTACCTGTTCGCCACCTGCCGCTTCGCCCATTACCTGAAGTGCATCGTTCGCGACAAGATCGGCTCGTTCAAGGAAAAGGACGAGATGCAGCGCTGGCTGCAGGACTGGATCCTCAACTACGTCGACGGCGACCCGGCGCACTCCACCGAGACCACCAAGGCCCAGCACCCGCTGGCGGCCGCCGAGGTGGTGGTCGAGGAAGTCGAAGGCAACCCGGGTTACTACAACTCGCGCTTCTACCTGCGCCCGCACTACCAGCTCGAAGGGCTGACCGTGTCGCTGCGCCTGGTGTCGAAGCTGCCTTCGGCCAAAGGGGCCTGATCATCGCGGGCAAGCCCGCTCCCACAGTGGGAGAGGGCTTGCCCGCGATTAGCCACTACTACCGCTAACCGACGCGAAATCCCGAGGACATCATGGCTGTAGATATTTTCATCAAGATCGGCGACATCAAGGGCGAGTCCCACGACAAGGCCCACAAGGACGAAATCGACGTCCTGAACTGGAGCTGGGGCATGTCCCAGTCCGGCAACATGCACATGGGCAGCGGCGGCGGTTCGGGCAAGGTCAACATCCAGGACCTGTCGATCACCAAGTACATCGACAAGTCCAGCCCCAACCTGATGGCCCACTGCTCCAGCGGCAAGCACATCGACAAGGTCAAGCTGACCGTGCGCAAGGCCGGCGGTGAAAGCCAGGTCGAGTACCTGATCATCAACCTCGAAGAGGTGATCGTCAGCTCGCTGAGCACCGGCGGCTCGGGCAGCGACGACCGCCTGACCGAGAACGTGACCCTGAACTTCGCCAAGGTCACCGTCGACTATCAGCCGCAGAAGGCCGACGGCACCAAGGAAGGCGGCCCGATCAAGTACGGCTGGAACATCCGCTCCAACGTCAAGATCTGACCGACCGCGCCCGTGCCGCCCCAGGCGGCGCGGGGGCCCTTCCCCACGCCTCACCCGCCCACGGTGAACATCATGGCCAAGCCTTCTTTCATCAACTTGTGGAATGCCTATCCGAAGGTGTCCTCGCCCTGCGATGGCCCGTGGGACAATCAGTGCGCCATCCGCATGAGCATCGCGCTCAACGGCGAGATGAGCCTCAAGGTCAACAAATCGACTTATACCGAACCCAAGTGCGCCCATGGCCATGCCCGTGGCGCCGAATCCCTGGCCAACTGGCTGGAGCGCCAGCTGGGACGCCCGCAGCGCATCGGCGGCAGCGCCCAGGAGCGCGACAAGCTCAAAGCCAAGACCGGGATCATCTTCTACAAGGACTGCTTCGCCCGCACCGGGCAAAGCCAGGAAAACCGCACGGGCGACCATATCGACCTGTGGAACCGCGGCCTGACCAAGGGCTTCTCCGATCAGAACTACCAGTCGAAACAGGTCTGGTTCTGGGAGCTGACATGAAGCGCGTGGCCCTGGTCGGTGCCTTGCTGCTGGCCCTGAGCGCCTGCGCCGACGCCGAACTGCTGAGCCAGGCGAACCTGGGCGGGCAGACTGTGAAGCTGACCGATAACGCCGGCCAGTGCGTGCTCGATCGCGGCGAACAACGCCTGGCGCTGGACATGCCATGGCCCTGCGGCCTGAGCCCCGACCGCGCCGGCAAGGCCCGGGTCGAGCAGTTCGACGGCGTGCCGATCGTGCTGGTGACCCACGTGCAACCCCACCCGACGCTCAAGGGCGAATGCCTGAAAACCTCGCGCGCCGTGCGCCTGACCCCGGCCGGCCTGGAAGCCTCAACGCCCACGCCGAGCGCGTCCTGCGACACCGGCTTCGAAGACCAGAAAATGTTCACAGGGATGTTCCAGTGGTAGCCGAGATCGCCACCCGCGACCGCCTGCAGCCCTCGCTGCTGGATCGCCTGACCGACGACGAGCCGGGCAACCCGCAGGAAGCCCCCGACAAGCGCGTGCTCAGCCTGCAGCAGCTCAAGGCCTCGGTGCTGCGCGACCTGGCCTGGCTGCTCAACACCACCTCGCTGCTCGACACCGGCGCCACGCTGAATTCCCCGGCAGGCGCCTCGGTGATCAACTACGGCCTGCCGGCCCTGGCCGGCAACAGCGCGTCGAACATCGACCTCAACGCGCTCGAACGTATCATCCACCAGGCCATCGCCACCTACGAGCCGCGCATCCTTGCCCATACCCTGAAGGTGCGCGCCCAGGCCGCCCCCGGCGAGATGAACGCCAACGCCCTGAGCTTCGAAATCGAAGGCGACCTGTGGGCCCAGCCGGCGGCCCTGCCGCTGCTGTTGCAGACCGACGTGGACCTGGAGTCCGGGCACGTGCGCGTGGCCCCCGCCGACCGCCGGAGACGCGCATGAACCCGCGCCTGCTCGAACTGTACAACCAGGAACTGCAGCATATCCGCGAGGGTGCCGCCGAGTTCGCCAAGGAATACCCGAAGATCGCCGGGCGCCTGACGCTGTCCGGGATCGAATGCGCCGACCCCTATGTCGAGCGCCTGCTGGAAGGCTTCGCCTACCTCACCGCGCGGGTGCAGCTCAAGCTCGACGCCGAGTACCCGACCTTCACCCACAACCTGCTGGAAATCGCCTACCCGCATTACCTGGCGCCGACCCCGTCGATGACCGTGGTGCAACTGCAGACCGACCCCGACGAGGGCTCGCTGGCCGCCGGTTTCCAGCTGCCCCGCGACAGCGTGCTGCGCGCCAACCTCGGCCGCAACTCGCAGACGCCGTGCGAATTCCGCAGCACCCAGGACGTCACCCTGTGGCCGCTGCAGGTGGCCCGCGCCGAATACTTCGGCAACCCCGGCGCCGTGCTCGGGCGCCTGGCCGCCAGCGAGCCGAAGGCCCGTGCCGGCCTGCGCCTGAGCTTGCGCAGCGGCGCGGAAATCCCGTTCAACAGCCTGCCGCTGACGCACCTGCCGCTGTACCTCAATGGCGCCGATGAAACGCCCTATCGCCTGTACGAGCAACTGCTGGGCAGCGCCTGCGCGGTGTTCGTGCGCCAGCCGGGGGCCGACTGGGTCGAGCGCATCCCGGTCGAGCAGGCCTTGCTGCCGTGCGGCTTCGACGATCGCGAAGCGGCGTTGCCGGTGGTGCCCCAGGCGTTCCAGGGCTATCGCCTGTTGCAGGAATACTTCGCCCTGCCGCAGCGTTTCCTGTTCGTCGATTTCGCCGGGCTGGAGCGCGCGGTCAAACGTTGCGACGGCCAGGAACTGGAGCTGCTGGTCCTGTTCGAGCGCTTCGACCCCACGCTGGAGAGCAGCGTGGGCAGCGCGCAGTTCGTGCCGTTCTGCACCCCGGCGATCAACCTGTTCCCGCGCCGGGTCGACCGCATCCACCTGACCGACCGGGTCCACGAGCACCATGTGATCGCCGACCGCACCCGGCCCACTGATTTCGAGATCCACTCGCTGCAGCAGGTCGCCGGCCACGGCACCGGGCCGGACCAGGCGTTTTTGCCGTTCTACGCCGTGCGCGACCCGTCGCGCTACGGCCGTGACCAGGCCTACTACATCGTCCGTCGCGAGCCTCGGGTGCTGTCCAGCGAGCAGCGACGCAACGGCACGCGCTCCAGCTACATGGGCAGCGAGACCTTCGTCAGCCTGGTCGACGGCCACCAGGCACCGTACCGCCACGACCTGCGCCAGCTGGGCATCAGCGCGCTGTGCAGCAACCGCGACCTGCCGCTGTTCATGAACGTCGGCGACGGCCGCAGCGACTTCAGCCTGGCCGACAGCGCCCCGGTGTCCGCCGTGCGCTGCCTGGCCGGCCCCAGCCGACCGAAGGCCAGCCATGCCCACGACAACCGGGCCTGGCGCCTGATCAGCCAACTGTCGCTGAACTACCTGTCCCTGGCCGAACAGGGCCAAGGCGCCGCCGCCCTGCGCGAACTGCTGCGCCTGTACGGCGACCAGCAGGACAGTGCCCTGCAACTGCAGATCGACGGCCTGCGCGAGGTCAGTTGCAAGCCCTGCACCCGGCGCCTGCCGATGCCCGGGCCGATCGTCTTCGGCCGCGGCCTGGAGATCACCCTGACGTTCGACGAAAACGCCTTCCGCGGCACCGGCGTGTTCCTCCTGGGCGCGGTGTTCGAGCGCTTCCTGACTCGCTACGTGTCGATCAACAGTTTCACCGAAACCGTGCTGCGCACCAGCGAACGTGGCGAGATCATGCGCTGGAACGCCAAGCCCGGGCGCAGGCCGACCCTGTGAGCACGCTACAGGCCATGCAGGCGCAGCCCTGGGAGTACGACTTCTTCCAGGCCTTGCGTCGCCTCGAGGCGGAAAACCCCGAGCTGCCGCGCTTCGGCCATTCGCTGCGCCTGGCCGACGAGCCGGTGCGCCTGGGGCAGCGCCTGGACTGCGGCTTCGCCCCGGCGACGCTGGCCTCGGTCACGGCCAACGACGATCAGCCGGCGCGCCTGGAGCAGTTCTTCTTCGGCCTCGGCGGCCCCAACGGCCCGCTGCCGCTGCACCTGACCGAGTACATGCGCGAACGCCAGCGCAACCACGCCGACCCGACCAGCAAACGCTTCCTCGACATCTTCCACCACCGCTTGCTGAGCCTGTTCTACCGCGCCTGGGCCGAGGCCCGGCCGACCGTCAGCCACGACCGCCCCGGTGACGACTACTGGGCCGCGCGCCTGGCCGCCCTCAGCGGCCGCGGCCAGCCGGAACTGCAAGACCAGGGGCCGCTGGCCGACACCGCCAAGCTGCACTGGTCCGGCCACCTGGCGGCGCAGACCCGCTACCCGGACGGCCTGTGCAGCATCCTGTCGAGCTATTTCGGCGTGCCGGTGCAGCTCGAGGAGTACGTCGGCCAGTGGCTGGAGCTGCCCGAGCGCAGCCAGCTCGGCGTGCGCGCCAACCGCCTGGGCATGGACCTGTGCCTGGGCCGCTACGCCTGGGACCGCCAGCACAAGTTCCGCCTGTGCCTGGGCCCGCTGACCCTCGACCAGTACCACGCGCTGCTCCCCGGTGGGCAGGCGTTCGTCGAGCTGGCGGCCTGGGTCGCCGAGTATCTGGGCCAGGAACTGGACTGGGACCTCAACCTCATCCTCGCGCAGGGCCAGGTGCCCGCGCTGCAACTCAATGCCGGTCAGCGCCTGGGGTTCGACACCTGGCTCGGCCGCCCCTCGCACGATGCACGCGACCTGAAGCTGGCCCGGTACTACGCCGACCAGCCGGTCGCCGCGCCCCTCACAAGGAGTCAGGACCATGGGTGAAATCAGCCGCGCCGCGCTGTTCGGCAAACTCAACAGCGTCGCCTACAAGGCCATCGAGGCCGCCACGGTGTTCTGCAAGCTGCGGGGCAACCCCTATGTCGAGCTGGCGCACTGGCTGCACCAGCTGCTGCAGCTGCAGGACAGCGACCTGCACCGCATCATCCGCCAGTTCAACGTCGAGCCGGCACGCCTGGCCCGCGACCTGACCGATGCCCTGGACCGCCTGCCACGGGGCTCGACCTCGATCACCGACCTGTCCTCCCAGGTGGAAGAGGCCGTCGAGCGCGGCTGGGTCTACGGCAGCCTGATGTTCGGCGAAAGCCAGGTGCGCACCGGCTACCTGCTGGTCGGCATCCTCAAGACCCCGAGCCTGCGCAATGCGCTGCTGGGGCTGTCCAGCGAGTTCGCCAAACTGAAGGTCGAGGCGCTGAGCGAGCGTTTCGACGAGTACGTCGGCGACTCGCCGGAAAACAACCTGGCCGCCAGCGACGGCTTCAGCGCCGCGGCGCCGGGCGAGGCCAGCGGCGCCGTGGCCCCGGCGGCGATGGGCAAGCAGGAAGCGCTCAAGCGCTTCACCGTCGACCTCACCGAGCAGGCCCGCAGCGGCAAGCTCGACCCCATCGTCGGCCGTGACGAGGAGATCCGCCAGCTGGTCGACATCCTCATGCGCCGCCGCCAGAACAACCCGATCCTCACCGGCGAGGCCGGCGTCGGCAAGACCGCGGTGGTCGAAGGCTTCGCCCTGCGCATCGTCGCCGGCGACGTGCCGCCGGCACTCAAGGACGTCGAACTGCGCAGCCTGGACGTCGGCCTGCTGCAGGCCGGCGCCAGCATGAAGGGCGAGTTCGAACAGCGCCTGCGCCAGGTGATCGAGGACGTGCAGGCCTCGCCCAAGCCGATCATCCTGTTCATCGACGAAGCCCATACCCTGGTCGGTGCCGGCGGCGCGGCCGGCACCGGTGATGCCGCCAATCTGCTCAAGCCGGCCCTGGCCCGTGGCAGCCTGCGCACCGTGGCCGCGACCACCTGGGCCGAATACAAAAAGCATATCGAGAAGGACCCGGCCTTGACCCGGCGTTTCCAGGTGGTCCAGGTGGACGAGCCGAGCGAGGCCAAGGCGCTGCTGATGATGCGCGGCGTGGCCTCGACCATGGAGAAGCACCATCAGGTGCAGATCCTCGACGAAGCGCTGGAAGCCGCCGTGAAGCTGTCGCACCGCTACATTCCGGCACGCCAGCTGCCGGACAAGTCGGTGAGCCTGCTCGACACCGCCTGCGCCCGCGTCGCCATCAGCCTGCACGCGGTGCCGGCCGAGGTGGACGACAGCCGCCGGCGCATCGAGGCGCTGGAGGTGGAACTGCAGATCATTGCCCGCGAAGCCGCCATCGGCGTCAGCACCGAGCAGCGCCAAGCCCAGGCCGACAGCCTGCTGGCCGAGGAGCGCGAGCGCCTGGCCGCCTTGGAAAGCCGCTGGGCGGAGGAGAAAGCCCTGGTTGACGATCTGCTGGCCACCCGCGCGCAACTACGTGAACAGGTCGGCGTGGTCGATCAGGAAGTGGACGTGCAGGGCAGCCATGAACTGCGCGAAAAACTCGTCGACCTGCAGCAGCGTCTGAGCCAGCTGCAAGGCGAGAGCCCGCTGATCCTGCCGACCGTGGACTACCAGGCGGTGGCCTCGGTGGTCGCCGACTGGACCGGCATCCCGGTGGGCCGCATGGCGCGCAACGAGATCGAGACCGTGCTCAACCTCGACAGCCACCTGGCCAAGCGCATCATCGGCCAGGACCACGCGCTGAAGATGATCGCCAAGCGCATCCAGACCTCCCGCGCCGGCCTCGACAACCCGAACAAGCCCATCGGCGTGTTCATGCTCGCCGGCACCTCCGGGGTGGGCAAGACCGAGACCGCGCTGGCCCTGGCCGAGGCCATGTACGGCGGCGAGCAGAACCTGATCACCATCAACATGAGCGAGTTCCAGGAGGCCCACACCGTCTCCACCCTCAAGGGCGCCCCACCCGGCTATGTCGGCTACGGCGAGGGCGGCGTGCTGACCGAGGCGGTGCGCCGTCGCCCGTACAGCGTGGTGCTGCTGGACGAGGTGGAGAAAGCCCACCCCGACGTGCACGAGATCTTCTTCCAGGTGTTCGACAAGGGCGTGATGGAAGACGGCGAAGGCCGCCAGATCGATTTTCGCAACACCCTGATCCTGCTCACCACCAACGCTGGCACCGAGCTGATCGCCAACATCTGCAAGGACCCACAGGCCCTGCCCGACCCGGAGGCCGTGGCCACCTCGCTGCGCAAGCCGCTGCTGGAGATCTTCCCGCCGGCGCTGCTCGGCCGCCTGGTGACCATCCCCTACTACCCACTCAGCGACGCCATGCTCAAGGCCATCACCCGCCTGCAGCTGGAGCGCATCCGCAAGCGCGTGGAAGGCACCCACAAGGTCGGCTTCGCCTACGACGACGGCGTGGTCGAGCTGATCGTCTCGCGCTGCACCGAGACCGAAAGCGGAGGCCGCATGATCGACGCTATCCTCACCAACGGCCTGCTGCCGGACATGAGCCGCGAGTTCCTGACCCGCCTGCTCGAGGGCAAGCCGCTGGCCAGCGTCAGCATCAGCCGTCGTGACAACGACTTGCACTATGACTTCGGCGCCGCCGACTGACAGGACCGACCATGCTGTTCAAGCAGTTCACGCGCCTGGCGCAGATCAACAGCCCCCTGGGGCCGGACAAGCTGATCCTTGCCGAAATGGGCGGCAGCGAGGAACTCGGCCGCCTGTTCGACTTCGAGCTGCAGCTGACCAGCGACGACCCGGCCATCGACCTCAACCAGCTGCTGGGCAAGCCCATGAGCCTGAGCGTGCAGCAGAGCGTCGGCAGCTCGCGGCATTTCCACGGCATCGTCGCCCGTTGCAGCCAGTCGGTGGACCAGGGCCAGTTCGCCAGCTACCGCGTCACCTTGCGTCCGTGGCTGTGGCTGCTGACACGCACCAGCGACTGCCGGATCTTCCAGCACCTGAGCGCGCCGCAGATCATCAAGCAGGTGTTCCGCGACCTGGGCTTCTCGGATTTCGAGGACCTGCTCAGCCGCAACTACCGCGAGCGCGAGTACTGCGTGCAGTACCGCGAGACCAGCTTCGACTTCGTCAGCCGCCTGATGGAGGAGGAAGGCATCTACTACTTCTTCCGCCACGAGCAGGAACGCCACGTGCTGGTGCTGGCCGACGCCTACGGCGCGCACCAGAAGGCCCCCGGCTACGAGACCGTGCCCTACTACCCGCCGGACGGCCAGCACCGCGAGCGCGACCATATCAACGACTGGCACCTGGCCCAGGAGGTCCAGCCCGGCTCCCTGGAGCTCAACGACTACGACTTCCAGCGCCCCAGCGCGCGCATCGACGTGCGCTCGGCGATGCCGCGCCCGCACCAGGCCGGCGACTACCCGTTGTACGACTACCCCGGCGCCTACGAGCAGACCCAGGACGGCGAGCACTACGCCCGCACTCGCCTGGAGTCGCTGCAGAGCCTGCACGAGCGGATCGAGCTGCGCGGCAATGCCCGGGGCCTGGGCAGCGGCCATCTGTTCAGCCTGAGCAACTTCAGCCGCCAGGACCAGAACCGCGAGTACCTGATCGTCGCCGCCCGCTACTACGTGCATCAGGAGCGCCTGGAAAGCGGTGGCGGCAGCGGTGCGGCGCAGTTCGAGAGCAACCTCAGCTGCATCGACGCGCAGCAAAGCTACCGCCCGGTGGGCAGCACCCTGCGGCCGATCGTCAAGGGCCCGCAGACGGCCGTGGTGGTCGGCCCTGCCGGCGAGGAGATCTGGACCGACCAGTATGGCCGGGTCAAGGTGCACTTCCACTGGGACCGCCACGATCAGTCCAACGAGAATAGCTCGTGCTGGATCCGCGTGTCGCAAGCCACGGCGGGCAAGAACTGGGGCTCGATCCAGGTGCCGCGGATCGGCCAGGAGGTGATCGTCAGTTTTCTCGAAGGCGACCCCGACCGGCCGATCATCACCGGGCGGGTCTACAACGCCGAGCAGACGGTGCCCTACGACCTGCCCGGCAGCGCCACGCAAAGCGGCATGAAGAGCCGTTCGAGCAAGGGCGGCAGCCCGGCCAACTTCAATGAAATCCGCATGGAGGACAAGAAGGGCGCCGAGCAGTTGTACGTGCATGCCGAACGCAACATGGACACGGTGGTGGAGCAGAACCAGACGTTGTCGGTGGGCATCAGCCGGGTCAAGACCGTGGGCATGATCGAGACCGTGACCATCGGCCAGGACCGCCTGCGCTCGGTGCGCCATCGCGACGTCCTGCTGGTCGGTGGCGACAAGCGCGACAGTGTGCACGGCAACTATGTGATGGATGCCGGCGACCAGATCCGCCTGGTCTGTGGCGACAGCGTGATCGAATTGAAGTCCGACGGCACCATCAATATCAGCTGCGCCAAGTTCAATATCCATGCAACGGCGGACGGGATCATCAATACCGATGGCAAGCTCGACCTGAACCTGGGCGGCGGTCCGCAGGCCAAGGCTTCGGGCCAGGGCGACAAGGGCGAAATCGACGGCCGGGTGAAGCAGGTGTTCAAACAGTAACACCGAGGGCCTCATCGCGGAGTTGCCCCGCGATGGGCCCGAAACCGACAAGCTTTTGGTCCCACCCAGGTAATAGTGTTTTACCAATCGCCCTGGTTTTCCGCTGCTGCGCTTTGCCTATCCTAGGCCGGTCACCCTGTCTGCGATGGCCCCATGAAAGACGCACTCCCCAGCCGCTACGCCTGCCTGACCCTGTGCCTGCTGTTCACCCTCGCCAGCCTACCCTTCCTCGCCCGGCACGACGGGCTCTGGCCCTTCACCGTCATCAGCGCCCTGCTCAGCCTGGTCGGCCTCAACGACCTGCGCCAACGCCACCACGCGGTGCGCCGCAACTATCCGATCCTGGGCAACATCCGCTACCTGATCGAAACCGTCCGCCCGGAGATCCGCCAGTACCTGATCGAAGGCGACGACGACAAGCTGCCGTTCTCCCGCGCCCAGCGTTCGCTGGTCTACGCCCGGGCCAAGAACGAAAGCGCCGAGAAAGCCTTCGGCACCCTCAACGACGCCTATAAACCAGGCTTCGAGTTCATCAGCCATTCGATGCTGCCAGTGCCGATGCCCGACCCGGCCTCGTTCCGCATCCGCATCGGCGGCCCGCAGTGCCGTCAGCCGTACTCGGCGTCGATCTTCAATATCTCGGCCATGAGCTTCGGCGCCCTCAGCGCCAACGCCATCGCCGCGCTGAACAAGGGCGCGCGCCTGGGCCGCTTCGCCCATGACACCGGTGAGGGCAGCATCAGCCCCTACCACCGCGAACACGGCGGCGACCTGATCTGGGAAATCGGCAGCGGTTATTTCGGCTGCCGTACCGAAGACGGCCACTTCGACCCTGATCGCTTCGCCGAACAGGCACGCTCGCCTCAGGTGAAGATGATCGAGATCAAGCTCAGCCAGGGCGCAAAGCCGGGCCATGGCGGGATCCTGCCGGGGCACAAGGTCAGCGCCGAGATCGCCTCCACCCGGGGCGTGCGCGAAGGTGAGGACTGCATCTCGCCGGCCGCCCACAGTGCCTTCAGCACGCCACGGGAGTTGCTGCAGTTCGTCGCCCGGCTGCGCGAGCTGTCTGGCGGCAAGCCGGTGGGTTTCAAGTTCTGCCTGGGCCACCCGTGGGAATTCATGGGCATCGCCAAGGCCATGCTGGCCACCGGCATCACCCCGGACTTCATCGTCGTCGACGGCAAGGAGGGCGGCACCGGCGCGGCGCCCCGGGAGTTCTCCGACAACATGGGCGTGCCCCTGCGCGAGGGCCTGATGTTCGTGCACAACACCCTGGTGGGGTTGAACCTGCGCGAGCGCATCCGCATCGGTGCAGCGGGCAAGCTGGTCAGCGCCTTCGACATCGCCAGCGTACTGGCCATCGGCGCGGACTGGGTGAACTCGGCGCGGGGCTTCATGTTCGCCATCGGCTGCATCCAGTCGCAGAGCTGCCACACCAACAAGTGCCCGACCGGGGTGGCGACGCAAGACCCGCTGCGCCAGCGCGCGCTGGTGGTGCCGGAGAAAGCCGAGCGGGTCGCCAGCTTCCACCGTAATACCTTGCATGCCCTGGCCGAGATGCTTGCCGCCGCTGGCCTGGACCATCCCTCTGAGCTCAAGCCCAAGCACCTGGCGCGGCGTATCAGCGCCAGCGAGATCAGCCTGTTTTCGCAGTTGCACACTTTCCTCAAGCCGGGCGAACTGCTCAGCGGCGCGATCGACAGCGAGTTCTATGCACGGATGTGGCGGATGGCGCGCAGCGACAGCTTCGCGCCGCAGACGGGTGAAATCGAGGTGGCGGCGGCGGTCAACGTGCGCCGGAAAGAAACAGCCCCGGCATAGGCCGGGGCTGCGGGTGACGCGGGATCAGGATCAGAAGATGCTGATCGGGTACTCGACGAATACGCGGACTTCGTTGCCGTCATCCATGTAGAAGTCGGCGACGTTGCGCGAAGTACGCAGGAAGGAGCTACGCAGCTTGACCGACAGGTCCTTGGCCGGGCCTTCTTGTACGACGTAACGCAGCTGGTTGAAGATTTCGCGCTCTTTACCTTCACCATTGCCGTGGGTGTTGATGTTGTCACCACGCACGTAGGCAACTTTGTAGGTCAGGCCAGGGACGCCGAATGCGCCAAAGTCCAGGCCGTAGCCGATCTGCCAGGAGCGCTCGTCTTCTGCGTTGAAGTCGGACCAGTAGGAGTTGGCCAGGTAAATGGTCGAACCACCATCGCCGAAGCCGCCATCACGCTGGTAACCGCCGTAGTTGTAGCCGGTATCGCCAGTACTGCGTTGGTGCGCGATGGTTACCGAGTGAGGACCGTACGCATAGGTAGCCGCCAGGCTCCAGATAGTGTTGTCCTGATCGCCCTCACGCATGCCCCATTTTTCGATGAACTTCTTGTCGAGCTTGGACTTATAGCCATTGAAGTCCAAGGTCAGGGACTGGTCTGCCGCGATCGGGTAGACGTAGTTCATGCCCAGGTAGTGCTTTTTCATCACGTCTTCGTTGTCGGCGGTGTACAGCGACGCGGTGAAGTTGTCAGTGAACTTGTAGCTACCGCCCAGTACGTTGATTGCCTTCAAACGACCACTGTCGTGACCTTGGGCGCTCTTTTGCACTTCGCTGGTGAAACGCCCAGCGTTCAGCTCCAGGCCTTTGATCTCTTTGGAGGTGATCGAAGTCCCGCTGAAGCTTTCTGGCAACAGGCGCGAATCGTCGTACTGCAGGACCGGCAGGGCCGGCATCTGGTCACCGTACTTGAGCACGGTGTTGGAGACGCGGAATTTGATCGCCGCACCGGCGCGGGCGAGGTCATTGGCAGCATCGCTGCGTTCACGCTCGTTGACCGTGTTTTCACGCTTGAAGAAATCGATACCGCCACCGCCGTTACGGCCTTTGCCGCCATCCAGGCGCAGGGCGTACAGACCGAACGCGTCGACACCGACACCAACGGTGCCCTGGGTGAAGCCGGAGGAGAAGTTGGCGATGACGCCCTGGCCCCACTGGGACTGGTCGTTGGTGTGGTGCTTCTTGTCACGGTTGATGAACGCGTTGCGCAGCAGGACGTTGGCGTGGCTGTCCTCGATGAAGCCCTTGCTTTCGGCCTGCTCATTGGCCTGTGCCTGGGTCGCGGCGATCATCGCCAGGGCGACCAGGCTGATCCTGGTTTTCAACATGTTGTTTTCCTTATTTCGTATTCAAAAACGCTCTGCATTAGAACGCCAGGAACCAACGCCCCTTCGTAGGTTCGACGCTATGCGGATCCAAGCCGAAAGGCCCGCCAATGCTCTGCAACGGGCCTTGCAGCCGCATGGCCAGATCATGGCCAGCAGGCGTAGAGCCCGAATCCTAGCCCTGCCTGCTTAGACATGTCAAAAAAACGTGAAATGCAGGTTGATATAACCAAAAACAAGGTCGGCGCTGGTGCATTTCCATGCATATATGCCGTGGGTCAGCGCAAATTTGTCTCTTTTGTGGAAAGCGGGCGAAATCAATAAAAACGTCATACGGCCATGCCCCTTCCCGCTTCCCGTCACCTGACACATCCGTACGACAGCCGATCCAGAAGTCAACACACTCAAATGAATGGCAACACTTTGAAACACTTGTAAAGACAACCCCTTACAAATGTCGATGCAATAGCAAATAGCAAGCATTACCATTCGCGCCCAATTTCTCACTCCATTCATTGGACGCCTTCGATGCCTGCCCCCTGCCGCCTTTCCCCCCTGACCCTGGGCCTGTCGCTGCTGTTCAGCGTCGGCCTGGCCAGTGCCACTACCACGACCCTGCCGGAAACCTCAGTGACCGCCGACAGCACCCGCGAAGAGGACAATCCGCGGGTCAAGGACGTGACCACCGCGACCCGTACCTCGACCCCGGCGCGCTATGTGCCGCAGGCCATCGATTCGGTGAAGACCCGCAACGTGCTGGACTATGGCAGTAGCAACCTGGGCAAGGCGCTGGAAGGTATCCCCAACGTCAGCAGCGGCGCCGACACCCGCTTCGACAGCCTGCGCATCCGCGGCTTCGACGCCAGCAACGACTTCTACCTGGACGGCATCCGCGACGACAGCCAGTACACCCGCGACCTGCACAACATCGAGCGGGTCGAGGTGCTCAAGGGCCCGGCGGCGGTGCTCTATGGCCGTGGCAGCCAGGGCGGCATCGTCAACCGGGTGAGCAAGGCGCCGGAGCACGGCCGCCGCTCGACCATCGAGGCCCAGGGCGGCAGCCAGGACCTGCGCAGCCTGTACGCCGACCTCAGCGCCGACCCCAGCGACACCCTCAGCCTGCGCCTGAACCTGGGCAACGAGGACAAGAACAGCTTCCGCGACGGCATCGACGGCAACCACCGCCAACTGTTCGCCCCGTCCATGAGCTGGCAGATCACCCCCGAACTGAACTGGCTGGTGCAGTACGAGTACAGCCGCTATGACCGCACCCCCGATCGCGGCATCCCCGGCAACCCGCTCACCGGACGCCCGGCCGACGTCAGCCGCAAGACCACTTATGGCGACACCCAGCGCGACTACATCAACGACCGCGCCGAATCGCTGCGCTCGCGCCTGAACTACGAGCTGAACGACCAGTGGCAACTGCGCCACACCTTCAGTCTGTTCACCCTGGAAAGCGACTTCGACAACACCTACCTGACCGCCTACCGCCCCGCCACGGGGTTGGTGGACCGCCAGCGCTGGCAGCAGGACCTGAGCACCCGTAACCTGTACAACACCGTCGAACTGGAAGGCCACGTCGAGACCTTCGGTCTCGAGCACACCCTGCTGGTGGGCCTGGAAATGGGCGAGCAGCGCCGCAACTCGCTGCTGCACCAGGGCGTTGGTGTGCCTTCGGTGCCACTGCAAGGCTCGACAGCCAGCCAGCAGCACAACGGCACGATGCGGGTATTCAGCGACAACCACACCGACGTCGAGAGCACCGGTATCTACCTGCAGGACCAGATCCGCCTCAACGACCAGTGGCAACTGCTGGCCGGCGTGCGCTTCGACCAGTTCGAAGTGGACACCACCAACAAGCTGCGCGGCATCTCGGAAAAACAGAAGGACAACAGCTTCAGTCCACGCATCGGCGTGGTCTACACGCCCTGGCAGGATCACTCCTTCTATGCCTCCTGGAGCAAGACCTACTCTCCAGTCGGTGGCGGCCTGATCGGCATCACCCCAGGCGCTGCCGGCAACACCAACCAGACCGACCCGGAACAGACCCGGCAGAAGGAGATCGGGGTCAAGAGCGAATGGTTCGACCAGCGCCTGAGCACCACCCTCGCGATCTACGAACTGGAGCTGTATAACCGCCGTACCCGCGACCCGATCATCCCGGACCTGATCCAGCTCAGCGGCCTGCAACGCTCGCGCGGCATCGAGCTGACCGCCACCGGCAACGTCGTGGGCAACTGGTATGTACGCGGCGGCATCGGCCTGCAGGACGCGACCATCGTCAAGGACAACAACGGCCAGCAAGGCAACCGCATCAACGATGTGGCCAAGCGCAACGCCAGCCTGTTCGTCACCTGGAAGCCGGAGCTTGGCTGGTACGCCGAAACCGGCCTGACCCTGGTCGGCGACCGCTACGCCGACAACCAGAACACCGTGATCCTGCCGGGCTACGGCCGTTGGGACGCGCTGGCGGGCTATCGCACCCACGACTGGGACGTGCGTGCGGCGCTGAGCAACATCACCGACAAGACCTACTACAGCTCGGCCACGAGCGCGGCGCAGATCCAGGTGGGCGATCCGCGCAGCCTGGTGGTGACCGGGACCTACAGTTTCTGATCGTCAGCGCCCATCAGGCCATTCGCGCCCCAAAACGAAAACGCCACCGCAAAAGCGGTGGCGTTTTTTTCTGCGGCGGGTTCCTTCCCGATCAATGCCAGACAGCCAGCAGAGCTTCGAGCTCTTCCTCGCTGATCAGACCTTGAGGGTATCGCCCATCCAGCAGGCGTCGTGGGTCGGTCGTCCTGACCCGATTGTCTCCATGACGTTTCAACCACTGAGCCAGGATTCTGAGCGATTGGTGACAGGCTGCCGTTGCGGGCAAAGCCGACTCACTTGCTGCGTTCATTTCCTCACGTACTCCCCGGGCCTAGTGAGCGGCTAAGTTACTTCAGACGCGTTACAGATTGGCGTAGGCCCATTCGTCTGAAGCACGAGGAAAAATCAATACAATTGCTGTGCCATGCCGCACGACCGACTATCGCGAGCATAAAAAAACCCGTCGCTCGACGGGTTTTTCATTCATTGGCCGGTCAACGTTTTACCGGCGCCGGCTGCTGCTGGGTCAGGCAGTGGATATTGCCACCGCCAAGCAGCAGCTCACGCCCCGGGATCATCACCACTTCGTGATCCGGGAAGACCTTGGCCAGGATCGCTCTGGCCTGCGCATCGGCCGGGTCGTCGAAGCTCGGGGCGATGATGCCGCCGTTGACGATCAGGAAGTTCACATAGGAACCGGCCAGGCGTACCGAAGGATCGCGCTCCTGGCTGCCCACCACGTGATCGACGCCGTCGCATTCTGCCTGGGTGGCATACAGCGGGCCCGGGATCGGCATCTTGTGCACCACGAACTCGCGCCCCTTGGCGTCACGGGTGTTTTTCAGCACCTCGTAGGCGGCGTGGCAACGCGCGTAGTTGGGGTCATTGGAATCATCGGTCCAGGCCAGTAACACTTCGCCGGGGCTGACGTAACAGCAGAAGTTGTCGACGTGGCCATCGGTTTCGTCGTTGTACAGGCCATCCGGCAGCCAGACGATGGTCTCCACCGCCAGGTGCTCGCGCAGGATCTCCTCGATCTGCTCGCGGTTCAGGTGCGGGTTGCGGTTGCGGTTGAGCAGGCATTCCTCGGTGGTGATCAGGGTGCCTTCGCCGTCGACATGGATCGAACCGCCCTCGAGCACGAAGCCCTCGGTGTGGTAGCGCTGCACACGCTCCATTTCCATGACCTTGGCAGCCAACTCCTCGTCGCGGTTCCAGGGGGCGTACAGGCCACCGTCGAAGCCGCCCCAGGCGTTGAAGCCCCAGTCCACGCCACGCACTTCGCCGTGGTCGTTGATGACGAAGGTCGGACCGGTGTCACGCACCCAAGCATCGTCGTTGCTGATCTCGACCACACGGATGTTCGGCAGGTCGAGCTGGCGACGGGCGTTCGCGTACTGGCCGGCGGACACCGCCACGGTAACCGGCTCGAAACGGGCGATAGCCTTGGCCAGGGTCACGTGCGCGGCCTGCGCCGGCTTGCCACCCAGGCGCCAGTTGTCCGGGCGCTCCGGCCAGACCATCCACACCTGGGTTTGCGGGGCCCATTCGGCGGGCATGTGGAAACCGTCGGCGCGGGGGGTCGAGTTGAGCGTTTTCATCGATGACCTCTAATGGCAACTGTCGGTGGTCCGGGGCCCGCTACGCGCGCCTTTCGCGACGCAAGGCCGCTCCCACAGGTCGAACGCTATCCCTGTAGGAGCGGCCTTGCGTCACGAAAGGACCGCAAAGCGGTCCCGGCTGTTCAATGGCGAACACTTATATCCGATAAATATCGACTTTTAAAGCAAGTCACGAGACCGTTTTCGCATAAGGCGCCATTGAAAATCGATAAGAATCGATTTTATAAGCCCTCACCTAGAATCCGCTCCACGCAGTCGACAAAGTAGTCCACGCTCGCCCGCGTGGTGCACATCGGCGGTTTGATCTTGAGGATGTTCAGGTAGTCGCCGGTCGGCTGCATGAAGATCCCCAGCTCGCGCAGGCGATCGCACAGGATCATGGTCTCCTCGGTCGCCGGCTCCAGGGTCTGGCGATCGCGCACCAGTTCCAGCCCCAGGTAGAACCCGGAACCGTGGGCGGCGCCAGCTAGCGGGTATTTATCGACCAACGCCTGCAGGCGTGCCTTGAAGTGGCGGCCGACGTCACGGGCGTTGTCCCACAGTCCTTCGTCGCGCATCACATCCAGCACCGCCATGCCGATGCGGCAACTGACCGGGCTGCCCCCGGCCGAGGAGAAGAAGTAGCCCTCGGCCTCCAACGCCTCGGCGATCTCGCGCCGGGTGATCACCGCGCCCAGCGGCTGGCCGTTGCCCATGCCCTTGGCCATGGTGATGATATCCGGTACCACGCCCTGCTCCTCGAAACCCCAGAAGTACTCACCCAGGCGCCCATAGCCGACCTGCACCTCGTCGGCGATGCACACCCCGCCGCGCTGTCGCACTTTGGCATAGGCCTCGCGCAAGTAGCCCGGCGGCAACGAGATGCCCCCGGCGTTGCCGTACACCGGCTCGCAGATCATCCCGGCCAGCTGGCGGCCACGGGTGTCGAGGTCGGCCAGCTTGGCATCGACATCGCGCAAGTAGTCGGCGGCACTGTCAGCGCCCCGGTAACGCCCGCGGAAGGTGTTCGGCGCCTCCACCGGGTGCACCCAGTCCGGGCGGGTCTCCAGGGCCTGGGGGTTGTCGGCGATGGAGGTGGAGATCGCGTCGGTGGCCACCGACCAGCCGTGGTAGGCCTCTAGCACGCTGAGCAGGTCGCGCCCGCCGCTGTAGGCCCAGGCCAGGCGGATCGCCAAGTCGTTGGCTTCGGTGCCGCTGTTGACCAGGAATACCCGGTCGAAGCCTTCCGGAGCCACTTCCAGCAGACGCTCGGAGAACTCGGCAATGGCCGCGTAGTGGAAGCGCGAGTTGGTGTTGACCAGCGACCACTGGCGCGCCGACTCGGCGACCATGCGCGGATGGCCATGGCCGAGCACCGCGACGTTGTTGAGCATGTCCAGGTACGAACGGCCCTGCATGTCGATCAGGTAGTTGCGCCAGCCGCGCTCGATGTGCGGCGGCTGGGCGTAGTAATGCTTCTGCGAGCGGGCGAAACTGGCATCGCGTCGGGCCAGCAGGGCCTGTGGGTCGGCCAGTGGTTCGGCATCGCAGTCAAAGCCCAGCAGGGAGCGCGGTGACGGGCACAAGGCCAGCCAGGCTGCGGCGTGGGACGGCGTGGCAAAGAACGGTGGGCGGGTATCGGCATCCAGGCACAGCTGCACACTGAGGAAGCCGCAGGTCGCACCCAGCGCCTGCCCCTTGAGCAGCGCCTGGCCATCGGCCGGCGCCTCTTCCAGGCCGGCGAGCCACAGGCTCCAGTGCGCGGTCCGCAGGCAACCGCGGCCATCTCCGATGCGTTGCCAGACACCGGCCTCGGGAGCTTGCAGCGGGCTGCCGGGCAACAGGTTCAGCTCCACGCCCAGGGCACAGGTGGCCGGCTCTTCAGGCTGATCGATATGGGTTTGAGACAGGCGGTACTGTCCATGGAGGCTGCACGCAGGGCCCGGCTGGGCGGCGAGCATACGCTGGTCGAAGCCCGGTTGCTCCCAGTTGCCCGCTTCGCAGAGGGGGCTGAGCACGCCCAGGTCGACCCGGGCGACCGGCTGCCCGGCAAGGCTCGGCAGCAACGCGACGCAACCGCTCATGTCCGGCATCACGGGCACCTGGCCCGCCGCGTGCAGGATCGCCGCCTCCATCAACGCGGCGGGTACGGAGCAGGCGGTATCGAAGATCTCCCATTCATGGGCGATGTTGTCGCGGGTGTACTGGTTGTCCGGATCGACCGCCAGCTGCTGTTCGCTGCTGAGCACCAGCACCGCGGCGCGGTTCAGCACCAGCGGCCACAAGGCACGCAGCTCCGCCTCCTGCAGCGGATTCGCCGCGTGGTAGGCGCTGATCGCCGGCAGGATGCGCAACGGGTCGCCCTCGGCGTGGTGCAGCAGGGCCGCGCAGGTCACCGACAGATCGGCGATACGCCAGGTCCGCAGCAGGTCGCCGAAGTCGATGACACCCTGCACCTGCCATTGGCGCTGGTCGTCGCGGGCCCAGACCACGTTGTCGTCGGTGATGTCCAAGTGCACGGCCTGGACCGGCAATTGCCCGACCAGCGGTTGCAGGCGAGCGGCCGCCAACCGTGCGACCTTTGCCACCTGCTCGCGACGCTGGGCATCCTGCAACACCGGCAACAGGTGCTCGATCAGCACCGAGGCGTGCCGTGGATCCCACTGCAGGGTACGCTCGAGCCCCGGGTGGTCGAAGCCGGCCAGCGCCTTGTCGACCTCGGCGCAGAGCGTGCCGAGCTCGGCCATCACCCGCGCCGGCAGGTGTCCCAGGCGGGTCAGAGGCTGACCATCGATATAATCGAGCAGACGGGCGCGCAATGGCTGGCCATCGATCTCGAGTTCCAGCAGCAGCTCGCCCGTGTTCGCCGGGCGCACCACCGGCACCGGCACGCCTTGCCCGCGCAGAAAAGCCAGGGCCGCATGCTGCGCCTGCAGTTCGATCGCCGCATAGCTGCCATGACAGACCTTGAGCACAAACCGCCCCTGAACGCTGTCCACGCGAAAATTGAGGTCCTGCTGGCTGCCTAGCGCCTGCAGGCTGCCTTGCAGATCGTAATGCGAGCGCAACAAGGCATGAGCATGGGCCTCGCCGAGGGAGGGGCCGGGCTGGCTGGAACGCTGGATCAGGGTACTCAGGGGCATGGACGGGAACCTCGTTTTTTGTCGCCTATATCGCCATCGCGGCTGCCGATAAGCAAGTGGCATCCCTGCACAGACGACAGGCCGTCCTGCATTCACGACTTGCCACAAGCGATGCCAGCCAACAAGCTACGCTCCTGGCAATACGCTTTCCAAACAGGCACCCGCACATGCGCATTCTCGTCACCGGCGGCGCCGGTTTCATCGGCTCGGCCCTGGTTCGTCACCTGATCGATCACACCGATCATGAGGTGCTCAACCTCGACAAGTTGACCTACGCGGGCAACTTGCAATCGCTGCTGCGAGTCGCCGGCAACAGCCGCTATGAATTCGTCCAGGCCGATATCGCCGACCAGGCGAGTGTCAGCGCCGTGCTTGCCAGGTTCCAGCCAGACGCAATCATGCACCTGGCCGCGGAGTCGCATGTCGACCGCTCCATCGACGACTCTGCGGACTTCATCCAGACCAACATCGTCGGCACCTACAGCCTGCTGGAGGCCACCCGCGTCTACTGGAGCACACTGAACGAACAGACCCGCGGAGCGTTCCGCTTCCATCATGTCTCCACCGACGAGGTCTTCGGCGACCTGCAAGGCACCCACGACCTGTTCGATGAAAACACCCCGTACGCGCCCAGCTCCCCCTACTCAGCGAGCAAGGCGGCAGCCGATCATCTGGTGCGCGCCTGGCACCGCACCTATGGCCTGCCGACAGTGATCAGCAACTGTTCCAACAACTACGGCCCGTATCACTTCCCCGAAAAGCTGATCCCGTTGACCATCCTCAATGCCCTGGCCGGAAAACCGCTTGCGGTGTACGGCGATGGCCGGCAGGTCCGCGACTGGCTGTATGTCGAGGATCACGTGCGCGCCCTGCTTCAGGTCGTGACCCTGGGTGAAGTCGGCCAGACCTACACCGTCGGCGGCCACAACGAGCAGCGCAACATCGACGTGGTGCATGCCCTGTGCACCCTCCTGGAAGAGTTGGCGCCCGACCATCCGGCCGGCGTGACCCGCTACGCCGACCTGATCACCCACGTCCGCGATCGCCCGGGCCATGACCTGCGCTACGCCATCGATGCCGGCAGGATCGAGCGCGATCTCGGCTGGATGCCCCAAGAGACTTTCGCTTCGGGTCTGCGCAAGACCGTGCAGTGGTACCTGGCCAACCTCGAGTGGTGCCGCCAGGTCCAGGACGGCAGCTATCGGGGCCAGCGCCTGGGCAACGCCGACTTCAAGGGCCTGATCGCATGACCAAGGGTATCGTCCTGGCCGGCGGCACCGGCACCCGCCTGCACCCCATCACCCTCGGCGTCTCCAAGCAGCTGCTGCCAATCTACGACAAGCCGATGATCTACTACCCGATCTCTGTGCTGATGCTCGCCGGCATCCGCGACATCCTGCTGATCTCCACGCCTCAGGACCTGCCGCAGTACCGCCAGTTGTTCGGCGACGGCAACCCGCTCGGGATCCGCATCAGCTATGCCGAACAACCCTCACCCGACGGGCTGGCACAGGCGTTCCTGATCGGTGAATCGTTCATCGGCGACGATGCCGTGTGCCTGATCCTCGGTGACAACATCTTCCACGGCCAGGGCTTCAGCGAACAATTGCAGCGCGCGGTGCAACAGCCCTCGGGCGCCACGGTGTTCGGCTATTGGGTCAAGGACCCGGAGCGCTTCGGCGTAATTGAGTTCGACGCCGATGGCCGAGCGCTGTCGATCGAGGAGAAACCCCTACACCCCAAGTCCAGCTACGTCGTGACCGGCCTGTACTTCTATGACAACGACGTGGTGAACATCGCCAAGGGCATTCGTCCATCAGCCCGCGGCGAACTGGAGATCACCGACATCAACAATGCCTACCTGGCACGCGGCGACCTGCGCGTCGAACGCTTTGGTCGTGGCTTCGCCTGGCTCGACACCGGCACCCACGACAGCCTGCTTGAGGCCTCGCAGTATGTGCAGACCCTCGAACATCGCCAAGGGCTGAAGGTGGCCTGCCTAGAAGAAATCGCTTTCCAGAAGGGCTGGATCAGCCGCGAGCAGGTGCTGGCCAAGGCCTGCGAACTACAAAAAACCGGCTACGGCCAATACCTGAGCCAGCTGGCCGAAGAGTACCCATGAACATCATTGCCACCGCGCTCCCGGAGGTCCTGATCATCGAACCCAAGGTGTTCGGTGACAGCCGAGGGTTCTTCTACGAAAGCTACAACGCCCGCGACTTCGCCCTGCAAACCGGCATCGACACGCCGTTCGTCCAGGACAACCACTCCCGCTCAGGTCAAGGTGTGCTGCGCGGCCTGCACTACCAGTTGCAAAATGCCCAGGGCAAGCTGGTCCGCGTGCTGCAGGGCGAGATCCTGGACGTTGCGGTGGACATCCGCGGCCGCTCGCCGACCCTAGGGCAGTGGGTAGCGGTGAGGCTGTCCGCCGACAACCACCGCCAGCTGTGGCTGCCACCCGGTTTCGCCCATGGCTTCCGGGTTCTGGGCGAGTCGGCCGAGGTGCTCTACAAGACCACCGACTACTACAACCCCGACGCCGAGCAGAGCATTCGCTGGGACGACCCTCAACTGGCCATCGACTGGCAGTTGGACGGCCTGCAACCATTGCTGTCGGCCAAGGACCAGGCCGCCACATCGTTTGCCGAAGCGCCACTGTTCCCATGAGGATCCTCATCTGTGGCCGCCATGGCCAGGTCGCACTGGCACTTCAGGACGCACTAAGCGGCCTGGGCGATGTGCGGCGGGTCGGTCGCGACGGGCTCGACCTGGCTCACCCGGAACAACTGCGCGCCACGCTGCGCCAGATTGCCCCGGCGCTGATCATCAACGCCGCCGCCTACACCGCGGTCGACCAGGCTGAAAGCGAGACGCGGCAAGCCTACACCATCAACGCCGAAGCCCCCCGGGTGCTGGCCGAAGAAGCCGCACGGCTCGGCGCACCGCTAATCCACTACTCCACCGACTATGTCTTCGACGGCAGCAAGTCAGCCCCCTACGACGAAGACGACACCCCCAGCCCGCTGAGTGTCTATGGCCGCAGCAAGCTGGCAGGTGAACTGGCCATCACCGCTGTCGCCGGGGAGCACCTGATCCTGCGCACCAGCTGGGTCTATTCGCATCATGGACGCAACTTCCTGCTGACCATGCAGCGCCTGCTTCAGCAACGCGCTCAACTGAAAGTGGTGGACGACCAGGTCGGCGCACCGACCTGGGCAACCACCATTGCCGCCAGTACGCGTGCATTGATCGAGCGCTGGCAGAGCGGCCAGGCCGGCGCCTGGGGCACTTACCACCTGACCGCCCAGGGTGAAACCTCCTGGTTCGGCTTCGCCCAGGCCATCGGCGAACAGCTCAAGGCCCGCGGCCTGCCCTGCGCCGAACTGCTGCCGATCCCTTCCCGCGACTACCCTACACCGGCAAAGCGACCGCTCAACTCACGCCTGGACTGTTCGCGTCTGGCCCGCGAATGGCAGGTCAGCCAACCGCACTGGCACGATGCACTCATCGACTGCCTCAAGTAGCGCATAATTGCGCCAGACCCTACTGGCGCCCTTATCGTAATGATCCCAAGACCCACGCCTCCCCGCCGCCCCCGCTGGCGCAGCCTGGCCCTGCTGGCGCTGTGCCTGGCCCCGCTGCTGTGGCCATTGCACCACCTGGCCGAGCGCTACTACCAGGACGAGCTGGCGTCGCAGAACCGCCAGACCCTCGACCTCTACGTCGCCAACCTGCTGGGCACCCTGCACCGCTACGAGACCCTGCCGCAAATCCTCGGTGACCTGCCAGCGCTGCGTGGCGTGCTGGCCGACCCGTTTCGTCTCGAGGCGGTGACCAACGCCAACCGCCTGCTCAAACACATCACCCAGCAGACCGGCGCCGAGGTGATGTACCTGATGGATGTCAGCGGCAACACCCTGGCCGCCTCCAACTGGGACAAGCAGGACAGTTTCGTCGGCCGCAATTTCTCGTTCCGCCCCTACTTCATCGAAGCAATGGAAGGCCACCTGGGGCGCTTCTTCGGCCAGGGCACCACCTCGGCCAAGCGCGGCTACTTCTTCGCTGCCGCCGTGCACGACCGCGACAAGGTGATCGGCGTGCTGGTGGTCAAGGTCGACCTCGACCACACCGAGACCCTCTGGGGCCGCACCCCGGAACAATTGCTGCTGACCGACCAGAACGGCGTGGTGGTGCTCACCTCGCGCCCGGACTGGCGGTTCCGCGCCACCCGCGAGCTGACCGCGGCCGAGCGCCAGGCCATCGTCGCCATCCAGCCCTACCCGACCCAGGCGCCGCAGCCGCTGACCCTCGACCAGGCTGCCTGGCTGATCCAGACCCGCGACATCAAGGAAACCGGCTGGCAGGTGAGCATCCTTGCCCCGCGCCTGCTGGTCGATCGCTCGGTGCAGACGGTCATGGCCATCGGCGGCGGCGCGCTGCTGGTGACCATGCTCCTGGCCGGCCTGGTGATGCAGCGCCGCCGCCACTACATCGACCGCATCGACTTCGAGGCCCGTGCCCGCCAGGAACTGGAGCACCGCGTGATCGAACGTACCGCCGACCTCGAAGGCCTCAACACCCGGCTCAAGAGCGCGGTGCTCGAACGCGAAAACGCCCAGCAGGAGCTGGTACGCGCCCAGGACGAGCTGGTCCAGGCCGGCAAGCTGTCGGTGCTCGGCACCATGTCGGCGAGCATCAGCCACGAGCTCAACCAGCCGCTGGCGGCCATCCGCAGCTACGCCGAGAATGCCGAGATCCTCCTCGATCATCAGCGCACCGAGGACGTACGCGGCAACCTCAAGCTGATCGGCGAGCTGACCGGGCGCATGGCCTCGATCATCGCCCACCTGCGCGCCTTCGCCCGCCGCGACCAGCACGCACCGGAAAGCGTGGCCCTGCAACCGGCCCTGGACGACGCCCTCGCGCTGCTGGCCAAGCGCCGCCGGGCCATGGCCGTCGAGCTGGTGCGCGACCTGCCCGAGGCCACCCTGTGGGTGCAGGCCGGCGAGACTCGCCTGCGCCAGGTGCTGGGCAACCTGCTGGCCAACGCCCTCGATGCCCTCACCGAGAAGGCCAACCCACGCCGGCTGTGGCTGAGTGCCGAACGCCAGGATGACTGCGTCTACCTGTACATCCGCGACAATGGCCCCGGTTTCAGCCGCCAGGCCCTGGAGCATGCCAAGGAGCCGTTCTTCACCACCAAGACCCGCACCCAGGGCCTTGGGCTGGGGCTGGCCATCTGCGAAAGCCTGATGCATGCACTGGGCGGTGAGCTGCTGCTGGGCAACCACCCGGAAGGCGGTGCCCTGCTGACGCTGAAACTGCGCGTGGCCAAGCCTGGCGCCAACCTGCAATCTTCGGAGGACACCTCGGCATGACCGAGACACTGATCGACAGCCGCGCCCAGGTGCTCCTGGTCGACGACGACCCGCACCTGCGCCAGGCCCTGAGCCAGACCCTGGACCTGGCCGGGCTCAAGGTGGTGGCCCTGGCCGACGCCCAGGGCCTGGCCGGGCGCATCGAGGAAGACTGGCCGGGAGTGGTGGTCAGCGATATCCGCATGCCCGGCATCGACGGCCTGCAACTGCTGGAACAACTGCATGCCCGCGACAGTGAACTGCCGGTGCTGCTGATCACCGGCCACGGCGATGTGCCGCTGGCGGTGCAGGCCATGCGCGCCGGGGCCTACGACTTCCTCGAAAAACCCTTCGCCAGCGACGCCCTGCTCGACAGCGTGCGCCGCGCCCTGGCCCTGCGCCGCCTGGTGCTGGACAACCGCAGCCTGCGCCTGGCCCTGAGCGACCGCCAGCAATTGGCCACGCGCCTGGTCGGCCAGTCGCCGGGCATGCAGCGCCTGCGCGAGCAGATCGGCGCCCTCGCCGGCACCCGCGCCGACGTGTTGATCCTCGGTGAGACCGGCGCCGGCAAGGAGGTGGTGGCCCGTGCCCTGCACGACCTGTCGAGCCGCCGCGACGGCCCGTTCGTGGCGATCAACGCCGGCGCCCTGGCCGAGTCTGTGGTCGAGAGCGAGCTGTTCGGCCACGAGCCCGGGGCGTTCACCGGCGCGCAGAAACGCCGGATCGGCAAGTTCGAGTTCGCCAACGGCGGCACGCTGTTCCTCGACGAGATAGAGAGCATGAGCCTGGACGTGCAGGTCAAGCTGCTGCGCCTGCTGCAGGAACGGGTGGTCGAACGCCTGGGCGGCAACCAACTGATCCCGCTGGATATCCGCATCATCGCCGCGACCAAGGAAGACCTGCGCCAGGCCGCCGACCAGGGCCGCTTCCGCGCCGACCTGTACTACCGCCTCAATGTCGCGCCGCTGCGCATCCCCGCGTTGCGCGAGCGCGGCGACGACATCCTCGTGCTGTTCCAGCACTTCGCCGACGCCGCCAGCGAGCGCCACGGCCTGCCGCCCCACAGCCTGCAACCGGCGCAGCGCGCCATGCTCCTGCGCCACGACTGGCCGGGCAATGTGCGCGAGCTGCAGAACGCCGCCGAACGCTTCGCCCTGGGCCTGGAGCTGGCCCTCGATGGCCAGGTGCCCATGGCGCCCCCTGACATCCAGGTGGCCGTGCCGACCGGCAATCTCAGCGAACAGGTCGAGCAGTTCGAACGCTCGCTGATCGCCGCCGAACTGGGCCAACCGCACAACTCGATGCGCAGCCTCGCCGAGGCCCTCGGCATCCCGCGCAAGACCCTGCATGACAAACTACGCAAGCACGGCCTGAGCTTCGACGGCGGTGGCGGGCACGACGACCAGGAGGAAAACCGTCCATGAGCACCGACAGCCAGTACCTGCAAACGGTATTGCACAGTGATATTCCGTTGACCCGCGACATGGGGATGGAAGTCCTCGATTGGCAACAGCATTGCCTGCGCCTGAAGCTGCCGCTGGCGCCCAACGTCAACCACAAGAGCACCATGTTCGGCGGCAGCTTGTACTGCGGCGCGGTGCTGGTCGGCTGGGGCTGGCTGCACCTGCGCCTGCGCGAGATGGGGATCGATGACGGGCATATCGTCATCCAGGAAGGGCAGATCAGTTATCCGCTGCCGGTGACCGGCACAGCGGTGGCACAGTGCCCGGCGCCGGACGAGAGAACCTGGGCGCGGTTCCTGACGATGTACCAGCGTCGCGGGCGGGCGCGGCTGACACTGGAGACGGTGGTGAGCAACGAGGGGAACGACGAGCCTGCCGTGAAATTCAGTGGCCAGTACGTTTTGCATCGCTGAAGGCTTGGGAGCGCTTCACACCCCTTTCCGACCGGTCCGACGCCTCGGCAAGGCCGCTCGTACAGGGAAACGTGATCTCCTGTGGAGCGGCCTTGTGTCGCGATGGGCTGCAAAGCAGCCCGCGGCTATCTCAAACTCGGATCGCGCCTGCCAGCTCGACCAGCGCCTGCCGCCAGCCGGCAGCCTTGGGCAACGCCAGGAAAAACGGATTGAGCAACGACTCCCGCGCCGGATACCGGAACGGCAACCCATCCAGCCCGATCACCTCGCCCCCGGCCCCTTCCAGCACGCCCTGCGCAGCTGCGGTATCCCACTGAGAAGTCGGCGCCAAGCGCGGATAACAGTCGGCGCTGCCTTCGGCCAGCAGGCAGAACTTCAGTGAACTGCCGATATTGGCCAGTTCCAGCTCACCCACTGCGCCACTCAGCCCGGCCAGCAGGGCCTCCTGTTGCGGGCTGGAATGCCGGCGGCTGGCGACGACGGTGAACTTCGCCCCCTGCGCCGGCGCGTTGCGCACCTGGATCGGCTGCGCGACACCCTCAGGCTCTATACGCCAGGCCCCCAGGTCGCGGCCACCGAAATAGCAGCGGCCATTGGTCGGCATTGCCACCGCCCCGAATACCACCTCACCGTTCTCGATCAACGCGATATTGACGGTGAACTCCTCGCTCCCGGCGATGAACTCCTTGGTGCCATCCAGCGGGTCGACCAGCCACCAGCGCTGCCAGCCTTGGCGGGTGGCCAGCGGGATCTCGCAGTCTTCCTCGGACAGCACCGGTATCTGCGGTGCCAGCGCTTGCAAACCATCCGCGATCACCCGATGAGCCGCCAGGTCGGCAGCAGTCACCGGCGAATCGTCGGCCTTGCTGGTCACCGCCACATCGGCGCGCCAGAACGGCAGGATCGCCTCGCCGGCCACGCGGGCGAGCGCCACCACGTCCTGCATCAACTGCCGATCGTTCATACGCTCAATACCCCACGCTGGATCAGCAGGTCGCGGGCCAGGTACAACGCCGCCAGCGCCCGACCTTCGGTGAACTGCGGGTGCATGGCCAACGCCGAAAGCTCACGCAGGTTGACCTTGTCGACCCGCATCGGCTCGGGCTCGTCGCCCTCCAGGCGCTCTTCGTACAGGTCCGAGGCCAGCACCACCTGGATCTTCTGGCTCATGTAGCCGGGCGACAGCGACAGCTCGGTGAGGTGCTCCAGCTGGCGCGCGCCGAACCCAGCCTCTTCCTTGAGCTCCCGGTCGGCGGCAGCCAGCACGTCCTCGCCCGGCTCGATCAGACCCTTGGGCAGGGACAGCTCGTACTCATCGGTGCCGCCGCAATATTCCTCGACCAGCACCGCGTGCTCGGTATCGAGCATGGCCACGATCATCACCGCGCCATAACCGTTGCCACGGCCGACCAATCGCTCGTAGGTGCGCTCGGTGCCGTTGGAAAAGCGCAACTGCACGGCTTCGACCCGGAACAGGCGGCTGCTGGCGACGATCTCGCGGCTGAGAACGGTGGGTTTCTGGCGCATGGGGCGGCTCCTTGGCGTGAACGGGTTACTATACCGTGGCTAGCCGACTGATCGAGAATTTCCCATGCCCGTTCTTCCCTGGTCCGCCATCGATACCGTCCTGCTGGACATGGACGGTACTCTGCTCGACCTGCACTACGACAACCGCTTTTGGCTGGACCACCTGCCCCAGCGCTACGCCGAGCTGCATGGCGTGAGCCGGGCCATGGCCGAGCTCGAGCTGCACCCGCTGTTCGAGCGGCATGCCGGCACGCTCAACTGGTACTGCCTGGATTTCTGGAGCCGTGAACTGCGCCTGCCGATCCGCGAGCTGAAACAGGAGATCGCCGACCTCATCGCCCTCAAGCCGGATGCCGACACTTTCCTGGCAGCCGTGCGCAAGGCGGGCAAGCGGGTGGTGATGATCACCAATGCGCACCGCGACTCGCTGTCGCTGAAACTGGAGCGGGTGGAACTGGCGCCGTATTTCGAACGGCTGATCAGCTCACATGACTACGGCTATCCGAAGGAGAGTCCGCAGTTCTGGGATGCCTTGCAGGCGGACATCGGTTTTGAACCGGCGCGCAGCCTGTTCATCGATGACACTTTGGCGATTCTGCGCAGTGCCCGGCGATTTGGTGTTGGGCACCTGCTGGCTGTACGCCAGCCTGACAGTCAGGCCGGGCCGAGGGACACACAGGAGTTTGCCGCTGTTGAGGACTATCGGGCGTTGCTGGCGGGGCTATAGGCCCGCGCCCACCAGCGTGGGAGCGGGCTTGCCCCAAGATGTGATCAATCAGGAATACGCAGCACCTGCCCTGGATAGATCTTGTTGGGGTCCTTCAGCATCGGTTTGTTCGCCTCGAAGATCTTCTGGTACTTGTTGGCATCACCATAGACCCGCTTGGAAATGGCACTGAGGGTGTCACCTTTCTCGACCTCAACGAACCGGGCAGCCTGGGCCACCGGGCCGGTGACGGTGATCTGGTCATCCACCGAGGCCACCCCTGCGATATTGCCGGCAGCCAGGATGATCTTCTCCTTCTCCTCCTGGCTGGCAACCTCACCCTTGAGAATGACCTTGTCACCCTCTACAGTGGCCGAGATGTTCGGGTTGCCCAGACCCACGTCCTGGACATGCTTCTTCAACTGTTCCTCGGCATTGGCATTGCCCGGCGTCAGCAGGTCGATCAACTTCTCGCCGGCTTCCTTCACGAAACTGAACAGGCTCATGTGGCGCTCCTTTGATGGTGAATCCATGGAAGCAGGAGTCTAGGCCAGGATCATCCATCCCGCCCCGCTGCGACCAATCGACGCGCTCTATCACGACATAGACGCTAGCGATTAGACGCCATCGGCACAGGGGCCTAGGCTTGTGGGGTCAAACTGCCAGCCGGTATTCGCCCCGATGAACAGCAAGCCACCGGTCTGCGCGGCGTCCACGCCTCTTGCCCTGCCCGCCGCCAGCAACACCTATGACTACGTCCAGCTAACCGACACGGCCCACGACAGCACCCCGCTGGCCGAGGAAGTAGCGCTGGCCATCGTCTACAACGGCCTGAACCAGGCGGTGATGCTGGTCAGCCCGACCGACCTGGAAGACTTCGCCGTCGGTTTCAGCGTGGGCAGCGGCATCGTCGCCGGTACCGAGGAAATCTACGATGTGAAGCTCTCCGGCAGCGGTTCAGCGCTGTATGCCGACCTGGAGATCTCCAGCCGTGCCTTCTGGAACCTGAAGAACCAGCGCCGTCAACTGGCCGGCACCAGCGGCTGCGGCCTGTGCGGCGTCGAGGCCCTGGAGCAGGCTTTGCCCGAGCTGGACGTGCTGCCCGGGGCGCCGCTGCCGCCCGCGCACTGGCTGAAAGACTTGCGCCAGCGCATCAATGCCCTCCAGCCCCTTGGCCAGCATTGTGGCGCGGTACACGCTGCGCTGTTCATGGATCGCGAAGGCCAGTTGCTGCTGGGCCGCGAAGACATCGGCCGGCACAACGCCCTGGACAAGCTGATCGGCGCCCTGCTGCGCCAGCGCATCGACACCGCAGGCGGCCTGGCCATCGTCACCAGCCGCTGCAGCCTGGAGCTGATCCAGAAAGTCCTTCGCGCCGGCATCCAGACCCTGGTCAGCCTCTCGGCACCCACGGGCCTGGCCCTGCAATGGGCGCGCAAGCACAACCTCAACCTCATACATCTGCCCAAACACAGCGCACCGCGGGTGTTCAGCCCAGCGGCGGAGTAGCAACAGCCGTGACCTCCTACGAAAAACTGCCAGACAACGCCCCCGCCTCCACCCCTCGCTACAAGCCCTACCCCGGCCCCGCCGGCGGTTGGGGGGCGCTGCGCAGCGTGGCCAAGGCCTGGGTGGGCAGCGACAACGCCCTGAAGAACATCCGCGCCCTGCTCAAGACCAACCAGAACGGCGGTTTCGACTGCCCTGGGTGCGCCTGGGGTGACTCGCCCGAGAGCGGCATGGTCAAGTTCTGCGAGAACGGCGCCAAGGCGGTCAACTGGGAGGCCACCAAGCGCCGCGTCGATGCGGCGTTCTTCGCCCGCTACAGCGTCAGCGCGCTGCTCGAACAGAGCGACTACTGGCTCGAATACCAGGGCCGCCTGACCGAGCCGATGGTCTACGACCCGGTCACCGACCGTTACCGCCCGATCGACTGGGACGCGGCATTCGCCCTGATCGCCCGGCACCTGAACAACCTGTCCAGCCCTGACCAGGCGGAGTTCTATACCTCCGGCCGGGCCAGCAACGAGGCGGCGTACCTGTACCAGCTGTTCGTGCGCGCCTACGGCACCAACAACTTCCCCGACTGCTCGAACATGTGCCACGAAGCCAGCGGCGTGGCCCTGGGCCAGAGCGTCGGCGTGGGCAAGGGCACGGTCACCTACGACGACTTCGAGCACGCCGACGCGATCTTCGTCTGGGGCCAGAACCCTGGCACCAACCACCCGCGCATGCTCGACCCGCTGCGTGACGCGGTCAAACGCGGCGCCCAGGTGGTCTGTGTCAACCCGCTCAAGGAGCGTGGCCTGGAGCGCTTCCAGCATCCGCAGAACCCGCTGGAAATGCTGACCAACACTGACCGCCCGACCAACACGGCATTCTTCCGACCGGCCCTGGGCGGCGACATGGCGCTGCTGCGCGGCATGGCCAAGTTCCTGCTGCAGTGGGAGCGTGAAGCCCAGGCCAAGGGCGAGCCGGCGATCTTCGACCACGCCTTCATCGCCGAGCACGGCCATGGCGTGGACGAGTACCTGGCGGTGGTCGATGCCACTTCGTGGGAGCAGATTCAGGCGCAATCGGGCCTGACCCTCGCCGACATAGAACTGTCGGCGCGCATGTACTGCAAGGGCAAACGGGTGATCATGTGCTGGGCCATGGGCATCACCCAGCACCGCCATTCGGTGCCGACCATCCAGGAAATCGTCAACCTGATGCTGCTGCGCGGCAACCTCGGCGTGCCGGGCGCCGGCCTGTGCCCGGTGCGCGGCCACAGCAACGTGCAGGGCGACCGCACCATGGGCATCAACGAACGCCCGCCGGTGTTCCTGCTCGACGCCCTCGAAAAGCGCTTCGGCTTCCCGGTGCCGCGCCACAACGGCCACAACACCGTCGAGGCGATCCACGCCATGCTCGACGGCCGAGCCAAGGTGTTCATCGGTCTGGGCGGCAACTTCGCCCAGGCCACGCCGGACACCGAACGCACCGCGCAGGCGCTGCGCAATTGCGAATTGACCGTGCACATCAGCACCAAGCTCAACCGCAGCCACCTGATCCACGGCAAGCAGGCGCTGATCCTGCCGTGCCTGGGCCGTACCGATATCGACCTGCAGGGCGAAGGCCCGCAGGCGGTAACGGTGGAGGACTCGTTCAGCATGGTCCACGCCTCCAACGGCCAGCTCAAGCCGCTGTCGCGGCAGATGCGCTCGGAGCCGGCCGTGGTCGCCGGTATCGCCGCCGCCACCCTGGGCAAGCAACCGGTGGACTGGCACTGGTTGGTGGCCGACTACGACCGCATCCGCGACCTGATCGCCGACACCATTCCCGGCTTTGCCGACTTCAATGAACGCCTGCGCCTGCCCGGCGGCTTCTACCTGGGCAACAGCGCCGGCAGCCGCCAGTGGAAGACCGCCAGCGGCCGTGCCAACTTCAAGGCCAACCTGCTGCCCGACAGCCTGCTCGACGAACGCGTGCGCGCCAGCGGCCAGGTGCCGGACCTGATCATGCAGTCGATGCGTTCGCACGATCAGTACAACACCACCATCTATGGCATGGACGACCGCTACCGCGGCGTGCGCGGCCAGCGCGACGTGCTGTTCGTCAACGAAGCCGACATCATCCGCCTGGGCTTCCAACCGGGGCAGAAAGTCGACATCGTGTCGCTGTGGGGCGATGACCATGTACGCCGGGTGCAGGGCTTCACCCTGCTGGCGTTCGATATTCCCGCCGGCCAGGCGGCGGCCTACTACCCCGAGGTAAACCCGCTGGTGCCGCTGGAAAGCATCGGCGACGGCAGCCATACGCCGACGTCGAAGTTCATCGCCATCAAGCTGGAACGAGCGCGGGACGACGGGCGCATCATCTGAGCAAGATTGGGCTAGGCGCGCTCCTACAGGGGCAAGCGCAGATCCCGAGCACCTGCCCACAAAAAAGCCCTGTTCCGCAATGGTTCAGGGCTTCGTCACAAATAGCTCAGACAGCCGAAATTCGCAAAAGTTTCATACATAATTCAATAACTTAGAGAATTGTGTACAACTCGTGCTACTCGTCGGATTCCGATTGCCAGCCGCCTCGGCGAGCCTCAAATTCCGCTTCGTCATCCCTCTGAGGCTCTCTTGATGAAGAAGTACTCCTCGATTCTGTTGTTGTCTTTTGGTCTGCTCAGCGGCGTTGCCATGGCAGGCGGCACCACCGAAGCCGGCATTGGCGGCGCATTGGGTGGGGTACTGGGCTCCGTGGTGGGCAACTCCATCGGCGGTAGCACCGGCGGCGCCATCGGTGCCGGCCTGGGCGGCGCGGCCGGCGGTGCGTTGGGCGCCGACAAGCGCCAGCGCGGCGAGGCCGCCATCGGTGGCGCGCTGGGTGCAGCAGGCGGCAACGTGGTGGGTCGCTCCATGGGCGGCACCACCGGCAGCTACATCGGCGCGGCCGCCGGTGGTGGCGCCGGTGGCGCACTGGGCAACTACATGGGCAACAAGGCCGACGAAGACGAACGCCACGAGCGTCGCTACCGTCGCGACTACGACGATCGCCGCTACTACGACCGTGGCCACCACTATGGCCATCGCAAGCACAAGCGCCACTGGCGCCACGACTGATCGCCAGGCTTACGCCTGAAACCTAAGGCCCTGCCCTCATCGGCAGGGCCTTTTCGTTTGTATACCCGCCAGAGGATTAGGGGCTGCCCCGATATGGAGGCCACTTGCCACTAGTTATCATCGTCGTTTCGATCAAGCACAGGACGCAGGGAATGCGCACGATCATTACCGCCCCCATCTGTCTGCCACGGGCCAGGAGAGGCTGAAGGATGCCAGGCCGCCGCCCGCCACTGCTCGGCGAAGCCAGCTTTGCGTCGATTCGCCAACGGGTCGTGCAGGCCACCGGCGTGCAACTGGCCGACGACCGACGTGCCGTGGTCGCGGCACGCCTGCACAAGCGCCTCAAGGCCTTGGGCCTTCCCGACTTCGAACACTATCTCGCCCTGCTCGACGGCCCCCACGGCGCGGGCGAACGCGAGCACCTGCTGCGCCTGCTGGTCGCCCATGACAGCTACTTCTTTCGCGAGCATCGTCATTTCGAATGCCTGGCCCGCTGGCTGGCCGAGCTCGACCACCCCGCACGCCTGTGGAGCGCCGCCTGCGCCACCGGGGAAGAAGCCTGGAGCCTGGCCATGGTCGCCGCCGAAAACGCCCGCCATCCCGACTGGCAGGTGCTGGCGAGCGACTTCAACGCGCAACTGCTGGAAACCGCCGCTGCCGGCATCTACGACATCGCCCAGGCACGCTACTTTCCCGAAGGCTGGCTGGCCCGCCACGGCCTGTGCGGGGTAGGCGAGATGGCCGGTCGACTGCGGGTCTCGGCGGCCCTGCGCAAGCAGGTGCGCTTCGAAGCGCTCAACCTGATCCGGCCCCTGCCCGAACAGCTCGGCAGCTTCGACGTCATCCTGTTGCGCAACCTGTTGTCGAACCTGGCGCCACGGTACAAGAACGAGGTACTCCAGCGCCTGCTGGCACACCTGCGCCCCGGTGGCCTGATGATCATCGGTCACAGCGAGAGCGTCCATGCCCTGGGCCTGCCCCTGCGTCCACTACTGCCGTCGGTGTTCGAACGCCTATGATAAGAGGCACTGCCGTGCCCATCGGCAGACAAGGACTGATCGCGCAACCGCGCGGCAGTGCGCTTCCGGATCGAGCAGGCCTGCCGCCCCCCTTCCCTTGCGAAACAGGCCCTTATTCATGCCTTGCCGAATCCTGCTTGCCGATCACTCGCCGCTCTTCCGCGCCGGCCTGCGTGCCCTGCTTGAACAGAAGAAAGATTTCGTCGTGGTGGGCGACACCGGCGATGCCATGACAGCCGTGAGCCTCGCGGAAAAACTCAAGCCGGACATCGTGGTGCTCGACATGAGCGGCGAGCTGGACAGCCAGCAGGCCCTGCAGGAGCTGTTCATCCGCGCGCCAGCCTGCCGGGTACTGATGTTTTCGCCACGCTCGGAGCTCGAGCATGTGATGAGCTGCCTGCAGCTGGGCGCCCATGGCTTCCTGCTCAA
Organism: Pseudomonas sp. P106(2024); assembly: GCF_057480815.1. Lineage (NCBI taxonomy): Bacteria > Pseudomonadati > Pseudomonadota > Gammaproteobacteria > Pseudomonadales > Pseudomonadaceae > Pseudomonas > Pseudomonas sp. P106(2024). The sequence goes on from NZ_JBLIYU010000010.1 coordinate 130,751, forward strand.
GAGCGCCACGGTGAGCGAGCTGGAACAAGCCCTGCAGACCCTGCGCGGAGGCGGCCAGTACCTGTCGTCGGCGGTACTGCCGATGGTCATCGGCCAAGCCCTGAAACACAGCCGCAAGCGCGTCGTCAGCCAGGTACAGACACCGCCGCTGACCAACCGCCAGCTGGAGATCCTGCGCCTGATCGCCCGAGGCGAGACCACCCGCTCCATCGCCGACGGCCTGGGCCTTAGCATCAAGACCGTCGAGGCCCATCGCTCGCAGATCATGCACCGCCTGCAGATCCACGACGTGCCCGGCCTGGTGCTGTTCGCCGTGCGCGAGGGGATCATTCGCCTCAACGATTGAGCGACAGCCCGGCGAGGATCATCTGCAGCGTCTCCGACAGCGCCACCGGACGTCCCGAGGCCCGCTCGACGAATACCTGCACCACGCTCCCCGCCGCGCAGGCTTCGGCCTCGCCCGGGCGGAACAGCGCCAGGCGGAACTCCACGGTGCTGCCTGCCAGGCGCGTCACGCCCAGGCCCACCTCGAGCACGTCGGGAAATCCCGGCAAGGCGAAGAAGTCCGCCGCCGAACTCACGACGAAGCCGGCCAGCTCACCGTCGCGCAGGTCCAGTTCGGCCTGTTCGACCAGGAAGGCCTGGATGGCGGTTTCGAAGAAGGCATGCACGGTGGCGCCGGCGAGGTGACCGTTGTGGTCGTTGTCCTGCGGACGGGTGAGGATGGGGTGGAAATGGGAGAAGGCGGAGCGTTGGGGGGATTCTGTCATAAGGCATCTGCTTTCTGGTGGGTGCCCTGCAAGTGAAACAGATTCTGGCCTTGCTGTATTGATGCAGCAATCCAGCAGACCTTCAGGAACAGCATGTAAATCCTATAGAAGCTGGCTTTCCCTGCGATAGCCTCAGTAGACACAGCACCCAAAGCAGGCTTTCAAATACGAAAAAGCCGCCCCGAAGGGCGGCTTTTCATCCGAACCGGCTGCAGCTTACAGCTGCGGACCAGCGGCCTTGATGGCGTCGGAAACGTCGAACTTCTTGAAGTTCTCGGTGAACAGCGTGGCCAGGCCCTTGGCGGCTTCGTCGTAGGCAGCCTTGTCAGCCCAGGTGTTGCGCGGGTTGAGCAGCTCGGTCTCGACGCCCGGAACAGCCTTCGGCACGTCCAGGTTGATGATGTCCAGGTGCTCGGTCTCGGCACCGACCAGGGCGCCGCTCTGGATGGCAGCGATCACGCCACGGGTGGTCGGGATGCTGAAGCGCTTGCCGACGCCGTAGCCACCACCGGTCCAGCCGGTATTGACCAGGTAGACCTTCGAACCGAACGCCTTGATGCGCTTGATCAGCAGCTCGGCGTAGACACCGGCTGGGCGCGGGAAGAACGGTGCGCCGAAGCAGGTAGAGAAGGTCGACTTGATGCCGCCGCCCGAACCCATTTCGGTGGAACCGACCAGCGCGGTGTAGCCGGACAGGAAGTGGTAGGCCGCCTGCTCGTTGTTCAGGATCGACACCGGAGGCAGTACGCCGGTCAGGTCGCAGGTCAGGAAGATGACCGCGTTCGGCTCGCCGCCCAGGTTCTCTGCCGAGACCTTCTCGACGTGCGCCAGCGGGTAGGCGGCACGGCTGTTCTGGGTCAGGCTCACGTCGGCGTAGTCGGCGTGCTTGTTGGCGTCGATCACGACGTTTTCCAGTACCGCGCCGTGCTTGATGGCTTTCCAGATGACCGGCTCGTTCTTCTCGGAGAGGTCGATGCACTTGGCATAGCAACCACCTTCGATGTTGAAGACCACGCCCTCGCCCCAGCCGTGCTCGTCGTCACCGATCAGGTAACGGCTTTCGTCGGCCGACAGGGTGGTCTTGCCGGTGCCGGACAGACCGAAGAACAGGGTGACGTCACCCGCTTCGCCGATGTTGGCGGCGCAGTGCATCGGCAGCACGTCGGCGGCCGGCAGCAGGAAGTTCTGCACCGAGAACATGGCCTTCTTCATTTCGCCGGCGTAACGCATGCCGGCGATCAGCACCTTCTTCTGGGCGAAGTTGATGATCACGCAGCCATCGGAGTTGGTGCCGTCACGCTCAGGCACGCACTCGAAGTTGGCGACGTTGAGGATCTGCCATTCGCCACGGCCAGCCGGGTTGTACTGCTCGGGGTTGATGAACAGGCAACGGCCGAACAGGTTCTGCCAGGCGGTCTGGGTAGTCATCTTGACCGGCAGGTAGTGTTCGGCCGCAGCGCCTACGTGAACGTAGGAAACGAAGTGATCCTGGGCGTTGTTGAACGCCTCGACGCGGTCCCACAGGGCATCGAACTTGTCGGCCGGGAACTTGCGGTTGATCGGGCCCCAGCCAATCTGGTCCTGGGTGGAAGGTTCTTCGACGATGAAACGGTCAGCCGGCGAACGGCCGGTGCGGTGACCGGTTTCCACCACCAGCGCGCCAGTATCGGCCAGCACGCCTTCACCGCGGGACAGCGCTTCTTTTACCAGCTCATCGACGCTCAGGTCGGTGTACACGGTGTTGTTGGCTTGCGTCATGAGATACCCCATCCGGCCCGAGGCCGAGTGCTCCAAACGTTTTGTAGTCGTCTCGAAAAAACTACTACAGCGAAAAAAGTGGCCGGATTATGCCAGAAACGCCCAAAAAAAGTAGGCCCCTCCTGTCAGAACTGCGTTTTTGCGCAATTCGACAGGAGATTATCCTGTAGTGAACCGTTTCAGTGCTGAGTTTCTGATGGGGCCTCGGTGCCGCCACCGGCAAACAATTGCGCCACATCGCTTGCATCGAAGAGATAGCGTTCGTTGCAGAACTGGCAATCGATCTCGACCCGGCCGCCGCATTCGGCCACCAGCGCCTTGGCATCCTGCTCGCCGAGGCTGACCAGGGCGTTGCCGGAACGCTCGCGCGAGCAACTGCAACGGAAGCGTAGCGGCTGGATATCGAACAGGCGAACCGCGTCCTCGTGGTACAGGCGGTGCAGCACGGTTTCGTTGTCCAGGCCGAGCAGTTCATCGACCTTCACGGTGTTGGCCAGGGCCTTGACATGGGCCCAGCTTTCCTCGCGCTCCTCGCTGTCCTTGTGGATCTCGGCCGGCAGCTGCTGCACCAGCAGACCACGGGCGCGGGCGCCATCGGCGGCCAGGGAGATGCAGGTGTTCACTTGCTGCGACATGACGAAGTAATTGGTGAAGCACTCCGACAGGTCCTTGCCGTCCAGCTCGACAGTGCCCTGGTAACGCTGGCCGTTGACCGGAATGATGGTCAACACCAGGTGACCACCCGGCATCAGGTCGGCAAGGCCGGCATCCGCCTTGATCTGATCGGCCTCGTAGCGCGCCAGGCCACGGATGTCGTGCTCGCTGGTGTACTCGATGGCCAGCAGCGGCACCGGGCCCTGGGACTGCGCCTGGAGTACCAGCAACCCGTCGAACTTCAGGGTGCCGACCAACAGCGCGGCGGCGGCCATCAGTTCACCGAGCAGATGCTTTACCGGCTGCGGGTAGTCGTGCTTGGCCAACACCTCGGCGTAGCTGCGTTCCAGCGCGACCATCTCGCCGCGCACATCGCGGTCGTCGAACAGGAAGCGTTGGGTGAAATCGGTATCTGGCAAGTCGCTCATGGTTGTCTGGCTTTCTAAAAATGATTACAAAATAATTACAGGAGACTGAAAGGTCCGCCGCAGAGCGCTCAGAAAGCACTCATAACCCGCTGGATATCGAGGTATTTTATGGATAATCGACCACTGTTCCAAGCAAGGTGGTCTTGGGGACCGTTGGCAGCCTGCACCCTGTTGCCCGTCGCACTACTGTGTTTCTGGTTGTGGCCCGTTGGCCAGATCCTGTGCCTGACTTTCGACGAGTGGCTGTTCCACAGCCTCAATGCGCCACTGGCCGACAACCTGATCTGGCGGTCGATCTGGGCAGTCGGCAGCCTACGCCCGTTCGACATCCTGGTCGGGCTGATCATGTTGTCGCTGCTGATTCGCGGTGATTGGGTATTCAAGGCCACCCAGGTGCGCCAGGCGTTTTTCGGCTTCCTGGTCACCCTACTCCTCTTAGTGGTGATTCGCGCGCTGTTTTCCAAGTGGGTCAGCGCAATGGGCTGGCAACACAACAGCCCATCGATGGTGTTCGACAACGCCGTGCACCTGAGCGACTTCTACCCGCACCTGGAAGCGAAGTGGGAATTGAAGGACCGCTCCAGCCAGAGCTTCCCGGGTGACCACGCCTCGGTGCTGCTGATCTGGGCGCTGTTCATGAGCCTGTTCAGCCGCCGCCTGGCGCAGCACCTGGTGATCTGGGCGCTGGCCTTGCTGTTCATGCTGCCGCGCCTGGTGGCCGGCGCCCATTGGGGGCAGGACGACTACATCGGCGGTTTGTTGATGGCGGTCCTGGCGCTGGGCTGGAGCTGCCACACGCCCCTGGCGGCCATGGCCAGCGCGGCGCTGGTGCGGTGGACGTCGCCACTGTTCGGTTGGCTCGGCAAGCTGCCGCTGGTCGGACGGATGAGCGTGGTTCGCGCTGCCTGATTGATCACAGGGGCCGCTTTGCGGTCCCTTTCATTCGAAGCTGCCATGCAGTTGATGAATCTGCCGCCGCTGCTTCTTGTTCGGTCGCCCGTCGGTGGTCATGCCCAGGGCGCCGGCCTTGCGCATCTCGGCCGCCTGCTCGCGGCGCTTCACGCTTTCAGCCGTCTCCTCGTAGAGCAGCTGCGCCTCCGGCGCCCCGCGCCGCACCAACGACAGCGCCTTGACCACCACGGTGCGCTCGTCGAAACCGGTGCGCAGCACGAACTCGTCGCCCACCCGTGGCTCCTTGCCCGGCTTGCAGCGCTCACCCCGGCAGTGCACCTTGCCGCTTTCGATCGCCGCCTTGGCCAGGGCGCGGGTCTTGTAGAAGCGCGCCGCCCACAGCCATTTGTCCAGGCGTACCTTGTCATCGTCGTCAGGCTTTTGTGCCATGGTTTTTCCTCGAATTCTGTCTTTCACGGAACTGTACTACCGTGACTGACGGATGCAAAAAATCCGTGCCGTCATTACAGTTCATCTCCATATCCCCAGGGCACGCTTCGTGAAGACATTTGACCACCTGACTGTGATCGGCCTGCGCGAGTGGGTCGCCCTGCCCGAGCTGGGTGTCGCCGGCCTGCGCGCCAAGATCGACACCGGCGCCAGCACCTCTAGCCTGCACGCCACCGAGGTCGAACCGTTCGAGCGCGATGGCCAGCCATGGGTGCGCTTCACCGCGCACCTGGGCTCGGTGGTGCAGTTGCGCCACCGGCGTTGCGAGGCGCCACTGGTGACCATGAAGACCATCAAGAGCTCCAACGGCCAGGCCCAGATCCGCTACGTGATCCGTACGGCCCTGGCGCTGGGCGACCGGGTCTGGGAGGTCGAGTTCACCCTGGCCTGCCGCAAGAGCATGCGCTATCGGCTGCTGCTCGGCTCGAAGGCGCTCATCCATGGCCAGTTGGTGGTCAACCCAGGCCTTAAGTATGTCCAGGACAAACCGGCCTTCCCGGCCACCCTTTCCCCTGTCACAGGTGCTGCATGAAGATCGCTGTGCTGTCGCGCAATCCGCGTCTGTATTCCACCCGCCGCCTGGTCGAGGCCGGTACCCAGCGGGGCCACGAAGTGGTGGTGATCGACACGCTCCGGGCCTATATGAACATCGCCAGCCACAAGCCGCAGATCCATTACCGCGGCAAGCCGCTGGAGGGGTTCGATGCGGTGATCCCGCGCATTGGCGCATCGGTCACCTTCTATGGCTGCGCGGTGCTGCGCCAGTTCGAGATGATGGGCGTGTACCCGCTCAACGAGTCGGTGGCCATCGCCCGCTCCCGCGACAAGCTGCGCTCCCTGCAGCTGCTGTCTCGGCGCGGTATCGGCCTGCCGATCACCGGTTTCGCCCACTCGCCGGACGACATCCCCGACCTGATCCAGATGGTCAACGGCGCGCCGCTGGTGATCAAGGTGCTCGAAGGCACCCAGGGCATCGGCGTGGTGCTGTGCGAGACCACCAAGGCCGCCGAGTCGGTGATCGAGGCGTTCATGGGCCTGAAGCAGAACATCATGGTCCAGGAATACATCAAGGAGGCCGGGGGCGCCGATATCCGTTGCTTCGTGGTGGGCGACAAGGTGATCGCCTCGATGAAGCGCCAGGCCAAGCCGGGCGAATTTCGCTCAAACCTGCACCGCGGTGGCGTGGCCAGCCTGATCAAGATCACACCCGAAGAGCGCATGACCGCGATTCGCGCGGCGAAGGTCATGGGCCTGAGCGTGGCGGGCGTGGATATCCTGCGTTCCAATCACGGGCCGCTGGTGATGGAGGTGAACTCATCGCCTGGGCTGGAGGGTATCGAGATGACCACCGGCAAGGACGTGGCCGGGATGATCATCGAGCACCTTGAGAAGAACAGCGGGCCGAATCAGACGCGGACCAAAGGCAAGGGCTGAGAGCGACATGATGTCGCGAAAGGGCCGCACAGCGGCCCCGGAAATCACACGGCGTTACGCGGCAGCAGCAACCCCAACGGCAACCTCACCCGTGCTTCAATGCCACCGCCAGAGCGGTTGCGCAATTCCACATTGCCGCCATGCTGCGCGGCGATACGCTTGACGATCGCCAGCCCAAGGCCGGTGCCCTTGCCGCCCCGCGCCCGGTCGCCACGGATGAACGGGTTGAAGATGGTCTCCAGTTCCGACTCATCGATACCCGCGCCACGGTCCAGCACGCTGAGCACCACATACGGCGCGCTCTGGTCGCCCGACACATAGGCCGCCACCTCGACGCCCTTGCCAGCGTGATGCAGGGCGTTGCCAATCAGGTTGCCCAGCATGCGCTTGAGCGATACCCGACGCAGCGGGAACGGCGGAATCGGCTCCAGGCACAGCCGCACCTGCTCCTTGTGCTGGTTGTAGGGCGCCACCACCTCGTAGATCAGGTCGTTGAGGTCGACCTCCTCCACCGGTTCGTCGCGCCCGTCCCGAATGAACGCCAGGAACTGGTCGAGAATCGCGTCCATGTCCTCGATGTCGCGGACCATGTCCTCGCTGAGGTCGCTGTCGTTGCCTATCAGCGACAGCGAAAGGCGCAGCCGGGTCAGCGGTGTGCGCAGGTCATGGGACACCCCGGCCAGCATCAGCTCGCGCTCACGCCCGGCCTGCTCGACATCCTCGGCCATCTGGTTGAACGCGCGGTACACCTCGGTCATTTCGCTCGGGGTGTCGCTGATCGGCAGGCGCACGCTGCGCCCCTGGCCCAGCTGGCGGGCGGCGAACACCAGGCGCTTGAGCGGCTGGTTGAGCTGACGCACGAAGATCCAGGCCGATGCCGTGGACAACAGGCCGATAGCCAGGAACCAACCGAGCACGTTCCAGATCTTCTGCCCACGCAGCGGGTGCGGATACAGCGGCACCTTGAGCCAGCCCGGGCCCAGGCTGGGGGCGTTGACCCACAGCGCGGGCGGCGCGTGGATGCGCAGGCGCACCTCGGTGTCATCGCCCAGTTCGGCCTGCATCTGGCGCTGGTAGATCTCGCTGTAAGGCCAGTGCTGCTCGCCCTCCGGCACGCCGGCGCCGGTCACGCGGATGAGGCCGGCCGCCTCGGCGATCTGGTCACGGTTCTCTTCATCCGCGGCCCAGTAGGCGCGCAGCGTCAGGGCCACGCCGTGGCTGTACTGGCGGTCGACCAGCACGTCTTCGTTCATCAGCAGGTACACGAGCGTCAATGCCTTGGAGAACAACACGACGATCAGCACCAGCCAGAGGGTGCGGGCGAAGAAGCTTTGTGGGAACCAGAGAGGCGTTTTCATCGATCAACTACTGTGCTGAAAAGGCCGGCCGTCACAGACGAAAACAGGGCGACCCGCGTGGGTCGCCCTGCTGCACCCTGACGAGCCGACAGGCTCATTTGCCGGCGTTTCCGTCCGGCACGAAGACGTAGCCCACACCCCATACGGTCTGAATGTAGCGTGGCTTGGACGGGTCGGGCTCGATCATCCGGCGCAGGCGCGAAATCTGCACATCGATGGAGCGCTCCAGGGCGTCCCACTCGCGGCCGCGGGCCAGGTTCATCAGCTTGTCGCGGGTCAGCGGCTCGCGGGCATGCATGACCAGGGCCTTGAGCACGGCAAACTCACCGGTGGTGAGCATGTGCGTTTCCTCGCCGCGCTTGAGTTCGCGGGTGGCCAGCGACAGCTCGTAGTCGCCAAAGGTGACGGTTTCTTCCTCGCTGCCCGGCGCGCCTGGCACGCTCGGGGACTGGCGGCGCAGCACGGCCTTAACCCGGGCCACCAGTTCGTCGGGGTTGAACGGCTTGGCCAGGTAGTCGTCGGCGCCCAGTTCCAGGCCCTTGATGCGGCTGAGCTCATCGCCCTTGGCGGTGAGCATGATAATCGGGATCTGGTTGTTCGACGCGCGCAGGCGCTTGCACGCGGACAGACCGTCCTCGCCCGGCAACATCAGGTCGAGGACCACCAGGTTGAACACTTCACGGGCCAGCAGGCGGTCCATCTGTTCGACGTTGGGCACGGTGCGGACACGGAAGCCCTTGCTGGTGAAGAAACGGTCCAGCAGGCTGCTCAGGCCCGGGTCGTCGTCGACGATGAGAATCTTGTCGCCTTCGGCGGCGTTTGCGGTGCTGGTCATGAATAACTCCTCTGATATCGCCGCGCATTATGGCGTAGCCACTGCAGTGCGTGCCGTGTGCATTGTTAGCAGATTTTTCCCGGCATGCCACTGTCGCCCCGTCGTCGGCTGGCGCCGCGCCATCACCGCAAGCCCGGCGCGATGGGTATAATGCGCGGCTTTCACCCAGCGCCGCCGGGCCAGATCGCCCACCCGCGGCCTTGCATTCACTATTTGTCAGGTGGTTTTCATGGACAGCATCAACAGCCGTATCGCCGAGGAACTGGGCGTGCGCCCACAACAGGTCGAAGCGGCCGTGGGCCTGTTGGACGAAGGATCGACCGTGCCCTTCATCGCCCGTTACCGCAAGGAAGTGACCGGCAGCCTGGATGACACCCAACTGCGCCACCTGGAAGAGCGCCTGCGCTACCTGCGCGAGCTCGACGAGCGCCGCGCCAGCATCCTGGCCAGCATCGAGGAGCAGGGCAAGCTGACCCCGGAGCTGGCCCGCGAGATCAAGCTGGCCGACACCAAGACCCGCCTCGAAGACCTGTACCTGCCGTACAAGCAGAAGCGCCGCACCAAGGGCCAGATCGCCCTGGAAGCGGGCCTGGGCGAGTTAGCCGACGGCCTGTTCAACGACCCTCAGCTGGACCCGGAAAGCGAAGCGGCACGTTTCGTCGACGCCGAAAAAGGCGTGGCCGACGTCAAGGCCGCCCTGGAAGGGGCCAAGTACATCCTCATGGAGCGCTTCGCCGAGGACGCCGCCCTGCTCGACAAGCTGCGCGGTTTCCTCAAGCAGGAAGCGGTGCTGACCGCCCGCGTGGTCGCTGGCAAGGAAGAGGAAGGCGCCAAGTTCCGCGACTACTTCGCCCACGACGAACTGCTGCGCACCGCGCCATCGCACCGTGCCCTGGCGATCTTCCGCGGGCGCAACGAAGGCGTGTTGAGCGCCTCGCTGAAAGTCGGCGAAGAGCTGCCGGGCACCCTGCACCCGTGCGAGCTGATGATTGGCAACCATGTCGGCATCGAAAACCGCAACCGCCCGGCCGACAAATGGCTGGGTGAGGTGGTGCGCTGGACCTGGAAGGTCAAGCTGTACACCCACCTGGAAACCGACCTGTTCGGCGAACTGCGCGACAACGCCGAAGGCGAGGCGATCAACGTCTTCGCCCACAACCTGCACGACCTGCTGCTGGCTGCCCCGGCCGGTCCGCGCGCAACGCTGGGCTTCGACCCGGGCCTGCGCACCGGCTGCAAGATCGCCGTGGTCGATGCCACCGGCAAGCTGCTGGACCACACCACGGTCTACCCGCATGCGCCGAAGAACGACTGGGATCGCACCATTTCCATCATGGCCGCGCTGTGCGCCAAGCACTCGGTCGAGCTGATCGCCATCGGCAACGGTACCGCCAGCCGCGAGAGCGACAAGCTGGTGGCCGAGCTGGTCAAGAAATACCCAGCGTTGAAGATCACCAAGATCATGGTCTCCGAGGCCGGTGCCTCGGTGTACTCGGCTTCCGAACTGGCCGCTCGCGAGTTCCCGGACCTGGACGTGTCGATCCGTGGCGCGGTGTCCATCGCCCGCCGCCTGCAGGACCCGCTGGCCGAGCTCGTGAAGATCGACCCGAAATCCATCGGCGTCGGCCAGTACCAGCACGACGTGTCGCAGGTGAAGCTCGCTCGCGGCCTGGACGCCGTGGTCGAGGACTGCGTGAACGCCGTGGGTGTGGATGTCAACACCGCTTCCGTGGCGCTGCTGACGCGCATCTCCGGCCTCAACGCGACCCTGGCACAGAACATCGTCGCCCACCGCGACGCCAACGGCCCGTTCGCCACCCGCGCCGCGCTGAAAAAAGTCAGCCGCCTGGGCGAGAAGACTTTCGAACAGGCGGCCGGCTTCCTGCGCGTGATGAACGGCGACAACCCGCTGGACGCCTCGGCAGTGCACCCGGAAGCCTACCCGCTGGTGCAGCGCATCGCCGCCGACACCGACCGCGACATTCGCTCGCTGATCGGCGACAGCGGTTTCCTCAAACGCCTGGACCCGAAGAAGTTCACCGACGAGACCTTCGGCCTGCCGACCGTCACCGACATCCTTCAGGAGCTCGACAAGCCTGGCCGCGACCCGCGTCCGGAGTTCAAGACCGCCACCTTCCAGGATGGCGTCGAGGACCTCAAGGACCTGGAGCCGGGCATGATCCTCGAAGGCGTGGTGACCAACGTCACCAACTTTGGTGCCTTCGTCGATATCGGCGTGCACCAGGACGGCCTGGTACACATCTCGGCGCTGTCGGAGAAGTTCGTCAAGGACCCGCGTGAAGCAGTCAAGGCCGGTGACGTGGTCAAGGTCAAGGTCATGGAAGTGGACATCCCGCGCAAACGCATCGGCCTGTCCATGCGCATGAGCGACACCCCAGGCGAGAAGGTCGAGGGTAACCGCGGAGGCAACCGTGGCAATGGCGGCAGCCGCCAGCATCAGGCGCCGCGCCAGCGCGAGACCAGCACCGCCGCGCCGGCCAACAACGCCATGGCGTCGCTGTTCGCCAACGCCAAGCAGCTGAAGAAGAAGTGATGGACGTACCGAAAGCGTACGTCGAGAGCGCCTTCAGCCAGCTCCTGGGCTGCCGCCTGCAACGCCTGGAAACGGGTGTTGCAGAGGTGGCCCTGGCGCTTGAGCCGCACCTGCGCAACCGTGGCCAGAAGCTGCACGGCGGGGCGATCTTCAGCCTGGTGGACATCGCCATGGGCCTGGCCTGCTCGGCCAGCCATGGCTTCGATCAGCAGAGCGTGACCATCGAGTGCAAAATCAACTACATGCGCGCCGTCAGCGAAGGCGAGGTGCTGTGCACCGCCCGGGTGCTGCACGCCGGTCGGCGCACGCTGGTGGTCGACGCCGACGTGCTTCAGGACGACAAGCTGGTGGCCAAGGCCCAGGGAACCTTCGCGGTTCTCTAGCTGACAGGCCCCCATCTGCGGTATTTTCGGCGTAATGCTGTACACCTGATCGCAGGGCAAGCCCGCTTCCACGCACGCTCACAGGCTCCGGGGGAGCGGGCTTGCCCCGCGATCAGGCGCATACAGGCCAGCGCCGGAACCGCGTAAACCAGGCGACAACGCCAGTTCCTTTCCCAACTACCCTTGTAGACCGTCATCCCTACCCCCATATTGGGGCGACTGACGCGTGAAGGAATCCATCTTGAGCGACCTCCTCAACCGCCGCCTGAGCCTGCTCGGCGACAATATCGACCTGCTCAAGCAGTGCCTGCACGGCATTGAGCGCGAATGCCTGCGCGTGACCAACGACGGTCGCCTGGCCCAGACCCCGCACCCCGAGGCCCTGGGTTCGGCGCTGACCAACGAGCAGATCACTACCGACTATTCCGAGTCGCTGCTGGAATTCATCACCCCGGCCCTGGCGGACCCTGCCAAGGTGCTCGAGAGCCTCGACCAGATCCACCGCTTCGTCTACACCAAGCTGGGCGACGAATACCTGTGGAGCCCGTCAATGCCCTGCACGCTGCCGGCCGAGGAAGACATCCCGATCGCCGAATACGGCAGCTCGAACATCGGCAAGCTCAAGCACGTCTATCGCAAGGGCCTGGCCCTGCGTTACGGCCGCACCATGCAGTGCATCGCCGGCATCCACTACAACTTCTCCCTGCCCGAGGCGCTGTGGCCGTTGCTGCGCGATGCCGAAGGCGGCGAGCAGGACGACCGCGACTACCAGTCCTCGGCCTATATCGCACTGATCCGCAACTTCCGCCGCTACAGCTGGCTATTGATGTATCTGTTCGGCGCCTCCCCGGCCCTGGACAAAGGATTCCTGCGTGGCCGCCCGCACCAGCTCGAAGAGCTGGATGCCGAGACCCTCTACCTGCCCTACGCCACCAGCCTGCGCATGAGCGACCTGGGCTACCAGAGCAACGCCCAGGCGGGCCTGACGCCCTGCTACAACAACCTGGCCAGCTACACCGACAGCCTGCGCAAGGCCGTCGGCACGCCCTACCCGCCCTACGTCGAGGTCGGCACCCACAAGGATGGCGAGTGGGTACAGCTGAACACCAACATCCTGCAGATCGAGAACGAGTACTACTCGAACATCCGCCCCAAGCGCGTCACCTATACCGGCGAGCGGCCAATCCAGGCCCTGACCTCCCGTGGCGTGCAGTACGTGGAAGTACGCTGCCTGGACATCAACCCATTCCTGCCGGTGGGTATCGACCTGACCGAAGCGCGCTTCCTCGACGCCTTCCTGCTGTTCTGCGCCCTGGAAGAAAGCCCGCAGCTGGACAACGGCGAGTGCGGCCAGTGCACCGACAACTTCCTCACCGTGGTCAAGGAGGGCCGGCGCCCTGGCCTTGAGCTACGCCGTGACGGCCAGCCGGTCGCGCTGAAGACATGGGCGAGCGAACTGATCGAACGCATCGGCCAGCTGGCCGGGCTGCTTGACCGCGCCCAGGGCGGCAACGCACACGCCAAGGCCCTGGAAGCGCAGCAGGCCAAGGTCGACGACCCCGAGCTGACGCCTTCGGCCCAGGTGCTGGCGCGCATGACCGAACACGACGAGAGCTTCGTCAAGTTCTCCCTGCGCCAAAGCCGCCTGCACGCCGAGAGCTTCCGCGAGCAGCCGCTGCCCGCCGAGCGCCAGCAGGCCTTCGAAACCCTCGCCCGTGAATCCCTGGCCGAGCAGTCGCGCCTGGAGCAGCAGGAAGTGGGTGATTTCGACCTGTTCGTCGGGGCCTACCAGGCCAGCATCCTGGCGATCAGCAACTGATGACCCGACCCGCCTCCCCGCGCAAGCCACGCGCCAGCAGCCAGGCCAGGATCGAAACGATCCAGGCCGCGGCCCGCGAGCTGCTGGCCGAGCACGGGGTGACAGGCCTGTCGATCTACAGCGTGGCCGAGCGGGCGCAGATTCCGCCGTCGTCGGTGTATCACTTCTTCGCCAGTGTGCCGGCCTTGCTGGAGGCGCTGACCGCCGACGTGCACCGGGCTTTTCGCGAGGCCCTGAGCGCGCCCATCGACAGCGCAGCGTTCAGTACCTGGCCGCAACTGTCGCGGCTGATCGAGCAGCGCATGCTCGACATCTACCACGAGGACGCCGCCGCCCGGCAGCTGATCCTCGCCCAGCACGGGTTGAGCGAAGTGGTCCAGGCCGACCGTCAGCATGACCTGGAACTGGGCAAACTGATGCACACGCTGTTCGACCAGCATTTCCAACTCCCGCCGATGCCCACCGAGGTGGACGTGTTCGCCTTGGCCATGGAGCTCAGCGACCGTGTCTATGCCCGCTCGATGCAGTTGCACGAGCAAATCACCGCGCGCATGGCCGAGGAAGGCATGCGGGTGTTCGAGGCGTACCTGGGGCTGTACTTGCCGCCGTTCTTGGCAAAACGCCACAGCAGCAACATGTAACGCAGACCATCCGAGGTCGGACGTTGAAATGAGCGCCTCTATCAGCACTCAGGCCAACGTGGACCACGACCATGACGCAAGCCACTGCTTTCCTTCATACCAACCCAGGCGAATTCGCCGAGTCCGTTACGCCGCCCAGCACCTGGATCGCCGCCGGGCGAGGTAACGCCCTGACCGAGGCGGATCAACGCCGACGCCAGGCCGCCAAGGCATTGCAAAGCCTGTTCGAGCAAGCCCCTTCGACAGGTGCACAGTCGCTCCAGCAGCATTGGGACAGCCGCATGCCCGGCCAGTCGATCGCGCGCCGGGCGTTCGCGCAGCGGCAACTGCGCGTGCATTTCCAGAGCGCGCTCGAGCTCAACCACGGCCTCGATCGCCTCCAGGCCAAGGCACTGGAGCAGTGCCAACTGAGTGACAGCACCCAGTACGCCCAACTGCACTGGCAGCAGCCGGGTCCACCGATCGGCGCCTGCCCAGGGGCCTTGCTGATCCGCCCGACGGCGCCAGGCAACCCCTGGGTTCTCTACCGCCCCGATGCCAACAACCCCATTCGCGCCTTCCAGGACGAAGCGTCGCTCAAGCAATGGGCGCACGAGCACCGCCAGCGCCTGTGGCGCAACCCACCCGAGGCACTGATGGACGACAGCGGCAGCATCGAGGTGATCGCCGGGTCCGCAGACGGCTTTACCGATCTGCTGGACAGCCTGTTGGCCGTTCAGGCACACCCGCTTGAGTTCAAGGCGGAACTCCCGGTGGCATTGAGCCAGGACCTGACGCAACGGGTCAGCGACGACGACGCCCTGGCGCTCGAAGAGGTTCATTTCGACGTGCTGGACGAACGCTTGCCGCTCGGCTGGCGCAAGCAGCGAATCGACCGTCAGGAACAGTTGCTGGCCTCCTACCTGGGGGGCGACACCGAGCCCAAGTCCCCACGCATGGCGACCTTGCGCACGCACCAGGCCAAGCTGGACGAACTGGACAACGCCCTGCAAAAACTGCTGGCCAAGCTCCCAGAGACACAGACGGAACAAACCTGGGGCGAGGCCAACCGCTTCGAGCACCTCAGCCAGCACTTCGCCAACCTCTTATTGCAGGAAGCCGAGTTTCAGCACACGCTGGGCGAGCTTGGCACGCCGCACCTGGCGTGGGTTCACGCATTGCTGGAGCGGCCTGAACCCAGCCTGCAGCGCCCCATCGTGCCAGGCGCCTTGAAGCTGGTGGTGGGCGACCGTACATGGCACCTGACCGGCTACCTCACCCTCAGGGCCCGCGCCGAAGACAACGCAAGCGAGCCCGACACCTCGGTGCTGCTCTACAAGCCGGGCCACGAGGGCGGCCTGATGCGCTTCGAGGATGAGGCGCAACTGTTCCGCCAACTGCTGAACACCGCCCAAGGCGCCTGGCCTGAAACGCTGCTGGAAAGCGCCTGGCCGCAAGACACCAACGCGTTGGTCCAGCGTTTGGACGACCCCGACCTGACGCCGAAGCTGGTCAACCCACCCATCACCAACCATGCCTTCGACTACCTGGTGCAAACCCACCTGGTCCTGCTCACCCAGGCCGATACCACCACGCAATTGCAATTGCGCTGGAAGCTCGGTGCCAGCCGCAATACCGCCAGGACGCAAGCGTTCGAACGGCTCGCCGAACGCAACCGCACCGCCCACCTGAACGCACGCCTGCAAACCCTGAAGCACCTCGATGCCCCCCAACGCGCCGCGCTGGCGGCAGCGTTGGACGCCCTGCGCACCGCCATGCGCGCCTCCAGTGCGCTGCTGGCCAAGGACCTGCCCGAGCGCGAGCGGTTCGCGCATGACCGACTGTACGCCCACCTGCGCACGACCTGCGCACTCACCATCGTCCCCAAGATCACCCTGAACATCGCCGATCGCACGGACATACAGCGTGTGCCGCTGCCCGAATCCGGCTTCAGCAACGCCTACAAGGAAGTCGTCACCTTCAGCGCCGAGCGCAGCGACGTCGCGCTGGAGCGCTTCCTACTCTGGGCACTGGATGAAGGCCTGCGCCGGCGCCTGGGCAACGCCAGGATCGTGTTCGCCCCCCCTGCCCTCGCCCCCACTCTGCAAGCGCTGACCCACACCGACATCGCCGACCTGGTGAAGACCCTGGACCTGGCCGGCGCCTACGAAAAGCAGATACTCCGCGCCTTCAAGGGTGACCAGCAGCAGTCTGACTGGGAAGCGCAGTGGCGTCAGGAAACCCTGCGCGCACCGTTCGAGCACCAATTGCAGATCCTGGCCCTCAGCCAGCCTGCGGCCCTCGATGAAGAAGGCGCAGACATGTTCCAGCGCTTCTGCCGGGAACAGCTCGACGCTACCGTGACCAAAACGGTCAGCCACCTGGGCTTGGACCTGCGGCCAGGCGTTGCGGCCGACGGCAGCGCCCGCAACGTGCCGCTGGCCGGTCTGTTCCTCCTCGAAGCGGCCAGTGGGCCCGTGCTGTTGCTGATGCCGGATGCCCCGAACGGCAGGGTCGTCAGCCAGCACGCCAGCCGTGAGGCTGCGTGCCTGGCCCTGGAAGAGCAGGCCATCGACGATGCCATGCGCAACTTCCTCGCCAGCCGCCCCCTCGACGGGGACAGCCAAACCCACCTGTCCTACATCAACCAGGCCCTGCTCAAGTCGTTCTCCGGGTTCATCGCGGCGGGCACCGTGCGCTCCGAACCCATCGCCGAGGTGCAGGCCAGCCTGTTGATGGGCCGCCTGATCATGGAGCATCGCGCCTCATCCCGCAGCCAAACGGACCTGTTCCTGGAAAACGCAGCCATTAGCCACGGGCGAGTCTACGACTACATCAAGCTGGCCCTGGGCTTCCTGCCTGGGGTCGGTGCGCTGGTGGCCCTGTACGACGGCTGGCACGCCGCCAATGCCAGCGTGGAGGCGTTCCTGCGAGGTGACCCTGGCGAGGGTGTCGAACACCTGAACAGCGTGTTCCAGTCACTGATCGATGCCGTTTTCGACCTCACGCCCAGCGTCCTGGCCAGCAACCCCCAGGTCCTGGCACGCACGCGCAGTCGCCAGCAGCTTGCCGGCCTGCGCGCCACGACCGTGACCCGCCAAGGGCGCCCCCAGCCCTTCCAGGGATACGCCAGCGAAGCCCCTGTCGGGCGCTGGACAACTCACCCTGATGCCCACGGCCGAGGCGTGTACCGGCATGTCGAGAGCGGGTACGACTATATCCTGCACCAAGGTGCGCATTACCCCGTGGAATGGGACACCACCTACCTGACCTGGCGTCTCAAGGGCAGCGCATCGCGGACCTACAAACAGCCCGTGCGGCTCGACGAGCTGGGGGGCTGGCAGCCTCATGGGGGCTTGAGCGGGCGCCTGGTGGACGGCGGCCTGGCCGGTGGCGGCGCCTTCCTCGGCCGCCTCTACCAGCAGGGTTGGGAGAATTTGCGTGGCTACCTTGGCCGCCAGCCTGCGCTGCGTTCGCCGCAACAAGTGGCGCTGGATATCGACCAAGGGCGCCTCACTCAGCAGGCCAAGGTAACCGCCAGCCTGGACAAGCTGAAACGCGCCATCGCCGATCACACGGCCAGCTCGGCGGCGCCCATCACCCAATCCAGGGCAGTCCTCCAAGCCCAGCACGCCTATACGGAGCAGTTGCAAACCTTCGTCATCTTCCACGAGCAAAGCCTGGCGCGCCTGCGCAGCAGCCGGGCCCTGTGGGGCCAGATGCCGAGGCAATTCCGCGACGGCCTGGCGTTCAACCTGGTGCACCAGCACCCCAGCCTGATTCGCCAATACCAGTTCCAGATGCAAGGACATTTCGATGAGGTCAGGCGACTGCAGCATGCGCTGGACAGCGACCCCACCGACCCGCTTGCGCAGTTGAAGGCGCTACGCGCCGAGCAAGGCCGCATGGCGCACTCGCTGGAAAAGCTGGAAACAGAGTTCCGCCGCGCAGCCACCCTCAGGAACACCGTCCAGGGCCCACAGCTCACCACCTACCAGTTGGAACTCGACAAGCTGGGCATGCCGCTGGACCCGAACGGCTACCGGGTCGTGCGCCTTTCGATCCAGGCGGCCAATGTGATCAGGTTGCCAGCAACGGCCGGCTACGACTTCTTGCTCGCGTTGCGCCAGATAAACCGGGAGCTCACCCATCTGCGCAACATGCTGTTCAGCCATCAGGACATGACCTCCGCCGGGCTGAGTCGGGCGCAGGAGCACCGTTTCCTACAACAGGTGAAAGCACGCTATCAGCGCTTCGACAACCAGATGACCAGTTGGCAGGACACCTTCCCCGACTTCGTCACTGCGCAGAGCACCCAAGCGATGCGCGCGGAGTTGACCACGTTGATGGCCGAGGTCGACGCCGCCCTCTCTGCATCGGCACCGGTCAGGACGCCTGCTCGCATCAACCGAGGCGCGAGCAGGCCCCGCCTGTTCGAAACCGTCGACCAGCAACTGCTGATTGGCCGCGAGGTCACCATCGACGGGCAACCGCGGATGCAGATCGGCAACCAGCTGGCTCCGGAGTCACAGACCACCTTCTCGCGCACACCCGAAAACCGCTGGCAATCGCCCCGAGCCACACCACCGGTGCCGACGGCGAGCCTGCAGTCCCTGATGGCGACGGCCAGGACACGCCTGGGCAATGTCGCCAACCAGCAGGCCAAGCTGCGCCGATACAAAAACCTGAACATGGCACCGGCCAGCCTGCAGGATCTGGCAGACGGCTATGCCACCACGCTCAAGGACCTGGCCCAGGACATCCTGCGCAAGGGCGGCGACACCCTGAGCGAGGCGCAACGCGCCGTGGCGCGCAACCTCGAGCAAGCGGCCACGGGCCTACAAACGCTGGGCAAGCAACTGCGTATCGAGCAGACGAAAGCCACGCCGCAGCCGCTAGCCGGCCACTTGGAGTACCTGCACGCGCAAGAGGAGGTGGATATCAAGTGGTCCCGCCAGCTCGAGCCGACGAAGAACAAACAGGGGCAGGCGATCGAATACCTGGAGGAATACCGCATCGATGACGCACGCACCGGCGAGCCGCTCTGGTACGCCCACTTCCACTTCAAGAAACGGCCCGGCAACGGCTTCGCCCGTCTGGAGGCCGGACACTTGAAGTTGGCCAGCGAGCGCAACCAGCGGGCCAACGCGTGGCGAGGCCCCCTCAACGAAAGCCAGGCCAGCGCGTTATTCGGCGGGTTGAGACCGACCGAGGGTTGAACCGCTACTGCGGGGCAAGCCTGCGATGGGCCGCACGGCGCCCTGCAGCCATCACAGCTTGGCGATGGACACTTCGGTGGATTTCACGAACGCGATCACTTCACTGCCCACCTGCAGCTCCAGCTCCTTCACGGAGCGGGTGGTGATCACCGAAGTGACGATACCGGAGGCGGTCTGCACGTCGATTTCCGACAGTACCGGGCCTTCGAGGATTTCCTTCACGGTGCCTTTGAATTGGTTGCGAACGTTGATGGCTTTGATGGTCATGGCGTCATTCCTTTTGGGGCTTCGAGGATTCAGTGGGCCCAACGCAACTGCGTGGGCAAGGGGGCTACAGGTTCCGGATCGGGCGGGGTGCCCGGGACGGACAGAACACGGTTGAGCACTTCGCTTTCCAGCGCCGCCAGGCGGTGCGAACCCCGCACCCGTGGCCGGGGCAGGTCGACGACCAGGTCCAGGCCGACGGCGCCGTCTTCGATCAGGATCACACGGTCGGCCACGGCGACGGCTTCGCTGACGTCGTGGGTGACCAGCAACACGGTGAAACCGTGCTGGCGCCACAGGCGCTCGATCAATTGCTGCATTTCAATGCGGGTCAGGGCATCCAGCGCACCCAATGGCTCGTCCAGCAGCAGCAGGCGCGGCTGGTGGATGAGCGCCCGGGCCAGGGCCACCCGCTGTTTCTGGCCGCCTGACAACGCCGCCGGCCAGTCGTTGGCGCGATCGACCAGGCCGACCGCCTCCAGTGCCTCCAGGGCACGGGGCCGCCAGTTGCCGGACAAGCCCAGGCCCACGTTGTCGATCACCTTCTTCCAGGGCAGCAGACGCGCGTCCTGGAACATCAGGCGGGTATCCTCGCGGGCCTCGGCCAGCGGTGCGGCCCCCGCCAGCAGTTGGCCGGCGCTGGGTTGGTCGAGCCCGGCCAGCAGGCGCAGCAAGGTGCTCTTGCCGCAGCCACTGCGACCGACGATGGCGACGAACTGGCCGGCCGGAATGTGCAGGTCGATGCCGCGCAGCACTTCACGCTGGCCAAAGGTGCGACGCAGATCGCGGGCCGCCAGGGGGATGCCACGCAGCAGGCGTGGCGGCTGTTCCTTGAGCACGGTCATCATGCGCCCTCCTTCTTCGCCACCTGGTACGCCGGGTGCCAGCGCAGCCATACCCGCTCCAGGCCCCGGGCAGCCAGGTCGGCCAGCTTGCCGAGCACCGCGTACAGGACGATGGCCAGCACCACCACATCGGTCTGCAGGAACTCGCGGGCGTTCATCGCCAGGTAGCCGATGCCGGCGTTGGCCGAGATGGTCTCGGCGACGATCAGCGTCAGCCACATGAAGCCCAGGGCGAAGCGCACGCCGACCAGGATCGAGGGCAGCGCCCCCGGCAGGATCACCTGGCGGAACAGCGCGAAGCCCGACAGCCCGTAGCTGCGCGCCATCTCCACCAGTGCCGGATCGACGTTGCGGATCCCGTGGTAGGTGTTCAGGTAGATGGGGAACAACGTCCCCAGCGCCACCAGGAAGATCTTTGCCGACTCGTCGATGCCGAACCACAGGATCACCAGCGGGATCAGCGCCAGGTGCGGCACGTTGCGGATCATCTGCACCGAGCTGTCGAGCAGGCGCTCGCCCCAGTTCGACAGGCCGGTGATGAAGCCCAGCAACAGGCCGATGCTGCCGCCGATCACGAAGCCCAGGCCGGCACGCCAGCCGCTGATGGCCAGGTGGGTCCAGATCTGGCCGCTACGCACCAGCTCGACACCGGCACTGACCACCGCGCTCGGCGCCGGCAGGATGCGGGTCGACAGCCAGCCCGCGCTGACCGCCAGTTGCCATATCGCCAGCAGCAGGATCGGCAGGGCCCAGGGCGCCAGGCGCTTGGACCAGGTGGTGGTGGATGCACGACTCATGACCCCGGTCCTCAGCTCTGCGACACGGACTTGGGCAGGATGTCGTTGGCGACCATTTCACCGAACGGGCTCACGTAGCCACCGGTCTTCGGCTGCTCCGGGCGCTGCACGTCAAGGTGCGGGAACAGCAGCTCGGCGACTCGGTACGACTCCTCCAGGTGTGGATAACCGGAGAAGATGAACGTGTCGATGCCAAGATCGGCGTATTCCTTGACCCGCGCCGCAACGGTCGGGCCATCACCCACCAGCGCGGTGCCGGCACCGCCACGCACCAGGCCGACACCGGCCCACAGGTTCGGCGCCACTTCCAGCTTGTCGCGCTTGCCGCCGTGCAGCGCGGCCATGCGCTGCTGACCGACCGAGTCGAAGCGCGCCAGCGATGCCTGGGCGCGGGCGATGGTGTCGTCGTCCAGGTGCGATATCAGCCTGTCGGCGGCGGTCCAGGCCTCTTCATTGGTTTCCCGCACGATCACGTGCAAGCGGATGCCGAAGCGCACTTCACGGCCTTGGGCCGCCGCCTTCTCGCGCACCTGGGCGATTTTCTCGGCGACGGCCGCCGGCGGCTCGCCCCAGGTCAGGTACAGCTCGACCTGCTCGGCGGCCAGGTCCTGGGCGGCCTCGGAGGAACCACCGAAGTACAGCGGCGGACGCGGTTGCTGGATCGGCGGGTAAAGCAGCTTGGCGCCCTTCACCTGGATGTGCTTGCCGTCGTAGTCGACCGTTTCGCCTTCAAGCACCTTGCGCCAGATGCGGGTGAATTCCACCGACGCCTCGTAGCGTTCCTGGTGGTTCAGGTGCAGGCCATCGCCGGCCAGTTCGTCCGGATCACCGCCGGTCACCAGATTGAACAGCGCACGGCCGTTGGACAGACGATCCAGGGTGGCGGCCTGACGCGCGGCCACGGTCGGCGAAATGATCCCCGGGCGCAGGGCCACCAGGAACTTCAGGCGCTCTGTCAGCGGAATCAGCGACGCCGCCACCAGCCAGGAGTCCTCGCAGGAACGTCCGGTGGGGATCAGCACGCCGCCGAAGCCAAGGCGGTCGGCAGCCTGGGCGATCTGGCTCAGGTAGCCGTGATCGACGGCGCGGGCGCCCTCGCTGGTGCCCAGGTACTTGCCGTCACCGTGGGTGGGAAGGAACCAAAAGATGTTAAGGCTCATTGGAGTTGTCTCCTCAAGGGTGGCTCATGCCGAGGCGGCGCCCCGGCGCAGGCGAATCGTTCAAGGCGCGCTGGCGACCTTGGCCGGGGGTGTCCAGATCACGTCCTTGATGCTCAAGGGCTTGGGAATCAGCTTCAGGGCCTGGAAGGTGTCGGCGATCTTCTGCTGCGCGGCGATCACTTCCGGGGTCAGCGGCGCGGCGCCGTAGCCCTGGCGTTTCACCGAGGTCAGGGTGATGTCGGCAGGCAGGCCGAGCAGCGGCGCGACCTGGTCGGTGACCTGCTGCGGGTTGGCCTGGGACCATTCGCCCACGGCACGCACCTCCTCGACCAGGGTGTTGATCACCGCCGGGTGCTGGGTGGCATAGCTGCGGGTGGCCAGGTAGAACTGGTGGTTGTCGACCAGGTCCTTGCCGTCACGCAGGGTGCGTGCCTGCAGTTGCTGCTCGGCGGCGGCCTGGTACGGGTCCCAGATCACCCAGGCGTCGACGCTGCCGCGCTCGAAGGCGGCGCGGGCATCGGCCGGTGGCAGGTAGACGGGCTGGATATCGGTATACTTGAGGCCGGCGTCTTCCAGGGCGCGCACCAGCAGGTAGTGCACGTTGGAGCCCTTGTTGAGGGCGACTTTCTTGCCCTTGAGTTCCTTCACCGACTGGATCGTCGATCCCTTCGGCACCAGGATCGCCTCGCTGTGCGGGGCTGGCGGCTCATAGGCGACGTACAGCAGGTCGGCACCCGCGGCCTGGGCGAACACTGGCGGTGTTTCGCCGGTCACGCCGAAGTCGATGGAACCGACGTTGAGGCCCTCGAGCAGTTGCGGACCGCCCGGGAACTCGGTCCATTGCACGTCGATGCCCTGTTCCTTCAGGCGCTTTTCCAGCGAGCCCTTGGCCTTGAGCAGCACCAGGGTGCCGTACTTCTGGTAACCGATGCGCAGGCTTTCGGCCTGGGCTTGAGTGATGGCGCCGAAGGACACAGCCGCCGCAAACAGGGCGACCAGACCGCGACGCAAGAAGATTGTGCGCATGGCGCTCTCCTGTGCGAGTGGGTTCGGGTAGCACCTGCTTGCCTCGTTGACGGGCGAGTAAGGTGGGAACAACGGTCAAGCGGTATAGCGAGGAATCAGATGCTCCAACGGGCACTGATCAGGCGTTCGTTGAGCTCGCCCGGCACCACCGGCCGAGGCCGGCGCGCCAGGGCGCTGTGGAACGTTTCCAGCGAATCCTGCAGGCGCTGTTCCAGGGCAGCGGCCAGTTGCGCGGGCCGGGTGCCTTCGCCGTAGGCGACCTGGCTGTCGTCGGCGAAGATCCCGTGCAGGGTCTCCTGCGCCTTGAGCGCCGACAGCACCGGCTTGAGGGCGTAGTCCACGGCCAGCATGTGGGCGATGCTGCCGCCGGTGGCGATCGGCAGGACCACCTTGTGTTCCAGGGCTCGCTCAGGCAGCAGGTCGAGCAAGGTCTTGAGGGCACCGGCGAACGATGCCTTGTACACCGGCGTGGCGACCACCAGGCCATCGGCCTGTGCCACCAGTTCATTGAAGTGACGCACCTGCGGGCTGTCGAAGCGCGCGTGGAGCAGGTCCTCGGCGGGGAATTCCCGCACCTGGAAGGTCACCACCTCGACGCCGCGCTCCTGCAGCCAGTCGCGCGAGCGTTCTAGCAGCACGCCGGAGCGTGAACGAAGACTGGGGCTACCACCGACAGAAACAACCAGCATTGAAAGCGCTTCCTTCGATTCGATTGCAGGGCCGCGAGGGGTTGTCCCCGCTGGATGGAAGTGACATTAACAGTTCGTCATATATATCTATAAATCATATTTTTGCATTTGTTTATTCCATAAATAGATATTAATTCTTATCTCTGTAAGAGATCACCCAGCCCTTCGGGCTACGCTGTCGCGCAGGCAACTATCCCCCTGTGGGAGCGCGCAAGGCTCAATTTGGCAATACCTGCCTTTCTGCCAGACATAAAAAAGGGCCGTCGAAACGGCCCGAAGATCCCTGCTTGGCTAAGAGCAATGCAACGAGGAATACCTCATCGATTCGGTTGCGGGGTCAGTCGCAGATAGGGTTTCACCGCCCGGTACCCTTTCGGGAAGCGGCGTTTGATTTCGTCCTCGTCCTTGAGCGAAGGCACGATCACTACCTCGTCGCCGTCCTGCCAGTTGCCTGGGGTGGCGACCTTGTAGTTGTCGGTCAGTTGCAACGAGTCGATCACCCGCAGGATCTCGTTGAAGTTGCGCCCGGTACTGGCCGGATAGGTGATGGTCAGGCGCACCTTCTTGTTCGGGTCGATGACGAACAGCGAGCGCACCGTCAGGGTGTCGCTGGCGTTGGGGTGGATCAGGTCGTACAGGTCGGAGACCTTGCGGTCGGCGTCGGCGATGATCGGGAAGTTGACCACGGTGTTCTGGGTCTCGTTGATGTCATCGATCCACTTGTGGTGCGAGTCGACCGGATCCACCGACAGGGCGATGGCTTTCACGCCACGCTTGGCGAAGTCTTCCTTGAGCTTGGCGGTCAGGCCCAGCTCGGTGGTGCACACCGGGGTGAAGTCGGCCGGGTGGGAGAACAGCACGCCCCAGCTGTCGCCCAGCCATTCGTGGAAGCGGATCTTGCCGGCGCTGGAATCCTGTTCGAAATCGGGGGCGATATCGCCGAGTTTGAGGCTCATGGAAGCGGCTCCTGTGCTGTGTCTGGCCTTGTGGGTTCAATGTGCCTGCTTCCGAATAAAAATAAAAAGAATAAATATCGATTTATTTATAACCATTGAGCATACGGATTCGCAGACACAAAAAAGCCTCGCACTAGACGAGGCTTTCTTGATGCCGCTACGACTTACATGAAGGCGTAAGTGTAGTTGACGATGAAGCGAGTCTGGTCCTGGTCCGCGCTGCTTTCGCCGGCACCACGATAGACGCCTTGACGCAGGCTGAAGCCCAGGCCTTTCAAGGTACCCTGCTGAATGGTGTAGTCGACGCGTGCGTCGCGCTCCCACTCGTTATAGGTGCCGTTACCCGACTTGTTACGGATGTCGTCACCACGCAGGTAGGAAACCGAAGCCTTCAAGCCCGGTACGCCCAGGGACGCGAAGTCATAGGAGTACTGACCGAAGGTGGTGTTCTCGCCAGCACGGGCGAACTGGTTGATCATGCTGTCGGTGAACAGGTAGAAGCTGGAGCCGCCAGCACCTTCAGGACGGTTGTTGCCGTCGCGTACAGCACCTTGGTTCAACCAGACAAAGCCACCGTCGTCGCCGATCTGCTGATGACCCAACAGGAAGGCATGGCCACCCAGGGTATAGGTGAACATGGCGGACCAGGTCTTGTTGTCGACCTTGCCAGCGTTCTTGGCGTAACCGCCGTTGTTGTCGAAGGCGTAAGTGCCTACGTCGCCGTTCTTGCCGTCGCTGCTGCTGTCGAAGTAGCGCAGGTCAGTCTTGAAGGACTGGTTGTCAGCGATCTTGAAGACGTGGGTAGCACCCAGGAAGTGCTGCTTGTAGAAGTCTTCCAGGTTCGAGTAGTAGTACTGCAGGGTCAGGTCCGGAGTGAGTTTGTAGTCCAGACCGCCGTAGCGGAACTTGTTGCTGTCGGCGAAGGCGCCGGAAACCGACAGGCCGGTACGGTTGCTCGAAGCACGGCCCATGGCGTGGGTCAGCTGACCGGCGTTGATGGTCAGGTTGTCGATTTCCTTCGAGGTGATAGTGCCGCCTTCGAAGGTTTGCGGCAGCAGACGACCGTCGTTGGAAACCAGGATCGGCAGCATCGGTGCCAGCGCGCTACCGAAATGCGCTTCGGTCTTGGAGAAGCGAGCCTTGGCGTTACCGCCGACACGAGCCCACTGGCTTACCGAAGATCCATCACTATCGTCCGGGAGGAAACCAGCCTTGTGGTAACCCTTGCCACCATCGAGGTGGATACCCCATACGGCCTGTGCATCGACACCGAAGCCGACGGTACCTTCAGTGAAGCCGGAGATGTAGTCGAGCTTGAAACCTTGGCCGGTTTCACGCTGATCCGGACGCTTGCCTGCAGCACGAGTCGGGGTTGCCGGCGTCGCATGCGCTTCACGGTTGTTGTTGTCGAAGTACATGGTGCGCGAACTCAGGGACAGCTTGCTGTCCTCGATGAAACCGGCAGCGCCTGCTTGTTGGGCGAGAACCCCCAGTGCCACGGCCAGGGCCAGGCTGGACTTGTACATGTTTTGCTCCTCTACGTTCTAATTTTTGTGCGTCTCAAGCGGCGGGATCTGCTGCCCCACTCGCCCGGATTGGCGATTTAGCACCAATGCGTGACCGCCAAGTCAATCGCTAACGGTCGATCTGCGACTTTGGTCTAACCCGCTGACCTGCGCTACAGGATAATGACAATCCTATAAATCCAAAATGACCGTTTTATGAATCTGTAAGATTTTTACGGAATAACATCGGAACCATTCCTACGAAACGTTGTATCGACGCCGTCAATCATACCTTTAGGTTATGTGCAAACGTTTGCCGAGCTGTCGACCAGCAGTCCCCCCGCAGAAATCGATAAAGACTAGCTGTCTTCAGCGATTGCGCCAGCTTCGCACCGTCCTGTCGAAACGAACCAAGCCAGGGATCACGACGAGCCTGCATCCCGCGCAGGTTCAGAGCGTTTGGCTTTTAAGCTAATTCTAAAAAGTTATTTATTTACTATTTCTTAGATCATCTAGTCTTCTCGCCATCCATCCCAGAATGCCTGACGAGAGGTTCAATCATGATCCCGCACGCTCCGCTGCGCCTGTTCGCCGCCCTGACCCTCGCCAGTGCCAGCTGGCTGGCCCAGGCCGCCGACCTGACCGTCGCCTACCAGACCACCGTCGACCCGGCCAAGGTGGCCCAGGTCGATGGCACCTATGAAAAGGACAGCAAGGCCAGCATCGACTGGCGCAAGTTCGACAATGGCGCCGACGTGATCACCGCCGTCGCCTCGGGCGACGTGCAGATCGGCTACCTCGGCTCCAGCCCGCTGGCCGCCGCCGCCACCCGCAAGCTGCCGGTCGAGACCTTCCTGATCGCCACCCAGATCGGTGCCGGCGAGGCCCTGGTCGCCCGCGACAGCATCAAGACCCCGCAGGACCTGGTGGGCAAGAAGGTCGCCGTGCCGTTCGTTTCCACCGGCCACTACAGCCTGCTGGCCGCACTGAAGAGCTGGAACATCGACCCATCGAAAGTACAGATCCTCAACCTCGCCCCGCCAGCGATCATCGCCGCCTGGAAACGCGGCGACATCGATGCCACCTACGTCTGGGACCCGGCTCTGGGCGTGGCCAAGGAGAACGGTAAGGTGCTGATCACCTCGGGCGAGCTGGCCGAGAAAGGCGCGCCGACCTTCGATGCCTGGATCGTGCGCAAGGACTTCGCCGCCAAGCACCCGGAAATCGTCAAGTCGTTCGCCAAGGTCACCCTTGACGCCTACGCCGACTACCGCAAGGACCCGAAAGCCTGGCTGGCCGACCAGGACAACGTCGCCAAGCTGGTCAAGCTGTCCGGCGCCAAGCCGGCCGATATCCCGGTACTGCTGCAGGGTAACGTCTACCCGCTGGCTGCCGACCAGGCCAGCGCACTGGGCGCGCCGACCACCCAGGCGCTGACCGACACCGCCACCTTCCTCAAGCAACAAGGCAAGGTCGACGCCGTGCTGCCCGACTACTCGCCCTACGTCAGTGCCCAATACCTGCCCAACTGATCCGGAGCCCGTCATGGCCTTGCTCGAACTGGAGCGCATCAGCGCACAGTACCCCGGCGCCGCTACCCCGGTGCTGGCCGACATCAACCTGAGTCTGGGCCCGCGCCAGCTGCTGGTGGCCCTCGGGCCGTCCGGCAGCGGCAAGACCTCGTTGCTCAACCTGATCGCCGGCTTCGTCGCCCCCAGCGGCGGGCGCATCAGCCTCGACGGCGCGCCGGTGCAAGGTCCGGGCGCCGATCGTGGGGTGGTGTTCCAGGATGATGCCCTGCTGCCCTGGCAGGACGTGCTCGGCAACGTCGCCTTCGGCCTCGAGCTGGCCGGCGTGTCCCGTGCCCAGCGTGAAGCCAAGGCCCGCGAGATGCTGGCGCTGGTCGACCTGGCCGGCTTCGGCGAGCGGCGTATCTGGCAGTTGTCCGGCGGGCAGAAGCAGCGCGTGGGTCTGGCCCGGGCGCTGGCCGCCGACCCACGGGTGCTGTTGATGGACGAGCCGTTCGGTGCCCTCGATGCCTTTACCCGCGAACAGATGCAGGAGCTGCTGCTGCAAGTCTGGCAGCGCACCGCCAAGCCGGTGTTCCTGATCACCCACGACATCGAGGAAGCGGTGTTCCTCGCCACCGAACTGGTGCTGCTGGCGCCCAATCCGGGGCGCGTGGTCGAACGTCTGCAGCTGGACTTCGGCCAGCGCTACGCCGCTGGCGAGTCGGCCAGGGCGATCAAGTCCGATCCCCGTTTCATCGAAGCCCGCGAGCACGTGCTGGCGCGGGTATTCTCGCAACGTCAGGAGTCCGCATGAGCAGCATCGAATTGCCGGCCACCACCACCAAGCAGGCACAACGCACACCTCCTGTGGTGAAGCCCCGCAAGCCCTTGTCGACCCGCTGGATCAGCACCCTCACCCTGGCCACCCTGTTGCTGGCGTGGTGGCTGGTGACCGCGGCCGGCTGGATCGAACCGCTGTTCCTGCCCTCGCCCGCCGACATCCTGGCCAAGGGCTGGACACTGCTCACCCAGGGCTACATGGACGCCAGCCTGTGGCAGCACCTGGGCGCAAGCCTGGGCCGTATCGGCCTGGCGCTGGTGGCGGCGACCCTGACCGCCATCCCCGTCGGCCTGGCCATCGGCTACAACCGCGTGGCCCGCGGCATCCTCGACCCACTGATCGAGTTCTACCGGCCGATCCCGCCACTGGCCTACCTGCCGCTGATCGTCATCTGGTGCGGCATTGGCGAGCTGTCGAAGGTGCTGCTGATCTACCTGGCGATCTTCGCCCCGATCGCCATCGCCACCGCCACCGGCGTGCGCACCGTCGACCCGGCCAAGCTGCGCGCCGCGCAGTCGCTGGGGGCCACCCGGGCGCAACTGATCCGCCATGTGATCCTGCCCAGCGCCCTGCCCGACATCCTCACCGGCATTCGCATCGGCCTCGGCGTGGGCTGGTCGACCCTGGTCGCCGCCGAGCTGATAGCCGCCACCAGCGGCCTGGGCTTCATGGTGCAGTCAGCGGCGCAGTTCCTGGTCACCGACGTGGTGGTGCTGGGGATCCTGCTGATCGCCCTGATCGCCTTCGCCCTGGAGATGGGCCTGCGCGCCCTGCAGCGCAAGCTGGTGCCCTGGCATGGCCAGAGCCATTGACCAAATGACCACGCCGGCAACCCGGCACCTGGAACGAGAAAAGACATGAGCCTGACCGTTACCCCCTTGAGCCCAGCCCTTGGCGCGCAGATCAGCGGCGTGGACATCAGCCACGACATCACCCTCGAACAGCGTGACGCCATCGAGCAGGCGCTGCTCGAACACCAGGTGCTGTTCTTCCGCGACCAGCCGCTCACCCCCGAACAGCAGGCCCGTTTCGCCGCCCGCTTCGGCGACCTGCACATCCACCCGATCTACCCCAATGTGCCGCAGACGCCGCAGGTGTTGATCCTCGACACCGCGGTCACCGATGTGCGCGACAACGCCGTCTGGCACACCGACGTGACCTTCCTGCCGACCCCGGCGCTGGGCGCGGTGCTCAGCGCCAAGCAACTGCCGGCCTTTGGCGGCGACACCCTGTGGGCCAGCGGCATCGCCGCGTTCGAGGCGCTGTCGGCGCCGCTGCGCACGATGCTCGACGGCCTGACCGCCACCCACGATTTCACCAAGTCGTTCCCGCTGGAGCGCTTCGGCACCACGCCCGAGGACCTGGCACGCTGGGAGGCGACCCGGCGCAACAACCCGCCGCTGTCGCACCCGGTCGTGCGCACCCATCCGGTCAGCGGGCGCAAGGCATTGTTCGTCAATGAAGGGTTCACCACGCGGATCAACGAGCTGAACGAGCAGGAGAGCGAGGCGCTGCTCAAGCTGCTGTTCGCCCATGCGACGCGGCCGGAGTTCAGCATTCGCTGGCGTTGGCAGGAAAACGACGTGGCGTTCTGGGACAACCGCGTCACGCAGCACTTTGCGGTGGATGACTACCGCCCCAGCCGGCGGGTGATGCATCGGGCGACCATCCTGGGGGATGCGCCTTTCTGAAAGATCCGGGGGAGGCCTTTGGCCTCCTTTTTTCGCTGGCAAGCCAGCTCCCACAGGTTTTGCAACAACCCTGTGGAAGCCAGCGATCTACCTGACCAGATGCAGGTACTGCATATGCCGCTCGTACTGGTCGAGGATGTCGTTGATGATCTGCTCCTTGCTGTAGCCCACCAGGTCGTAGTTCTGGCTGCCTTCGCTCAAGTGCACCTCGGCCCTGTAGTAGCGGCGATTCTTCAACTCCTGCGTCCCCAGCCCACCCAACGCGAACGACGGCGTGAAGTACCCGCGCATCTGTACCTGGTAGATGAACGGCTGCTCCTCGCCATGACCGATCTTCAGGCTGACGTTGTCGTGGCTCGGGTCATCCTGGGTGATCAGCACCAGTCCCTTCTGCTCGAACACCTCGCGCACCTCGGCGATCGCCGGACGCACCACGTCGTCCATGAAGCGATACACCTCGTCCCGCGACGGGAAGTGCACGGCCTGGCTAAGACGCTGGCGCCAGCCGCCACGCCCGCGCCGGGACTGGGCGAAGGGCGCCAACGAGTGCATCTGCGCGATCTGCCGCTGGCTTTCCAGGTAGAAGGCCTTGTGCAGCCCCCACATCATGCACAGCAGGATCAGCGAGAACGGCAGCGAGGTCAGCACCACCGCCGACTTCAGCGAATCGATGCTGCCGGCGAACAGCAGCCCGCTGGTGATCAGCGCGGTCATCGCGCCCCAGAAGATGCGCAGCCAGTTCGGACCGTCCTCATCGGCGCCGCCGCCCTTGGCCGACAGCGTCGACAGCACCACCGTGCCGGAGTCGGCCGAAGTGACGAAGAACACGAAGCTGATGAACACCGTCACGGCGATCACCGTCTTGCTCCACGGGTAGGTTTCCAGCAGCAGGTACAAGCTCATCGACGGGTTGTCGATGGCCGACTGGCCCAGCGCGGTCATGCCGTGGTTGATCACCTGGTCCAGGGCGCTGTTGCCGAAGATCGACATCCACGCCAGGGTGAAGCCCAGCGGGATCAGCAGCACGCCGAAGACAAACTCGCGGATGGTGCGTCCGCGCGAAATGCGCGCGATGAACAGGCCCACGAACGGCGCCCAGGCAATCCACCAGGCCCAGTAGAACACCGTCCAGCCGCCCAGCCAGTCGCGTTGCTCGCCGTAGGCGTAAACATCGAAGCTCTTGCGCGGCAAGGCGCCCAGGTAGTCGCCCAGGTTCTGGATCAAGGTGTTGAACAAGTGCTGGGTGGGCCCTGCGAACAGCACGAACAGCAGCAGCGCGCAGGCCAGGAACAGATTGATGTCACTCATCACCCGCACGCCCTTCTCCACCCCGGCGACCGCCACGGCCACCGCCGCGCCCATCATCAGGGTGATGAGGATCACCTGCACCCACTGGCTGTGGCTGATACCGAACAGGTAGTCGAGGCCGGCGTTCAGGTGCAACACGCCGAAGCCCATGTCGGCGCCCAGGCCGAACACCGTGGCGATGATGCCGAAGCCGTCCACCGCATAGCCGATCGGACCGTTGATGCGCTTGCCGATCAGCGGGTACAGCGCCGAACGCAGGGCCAGCGGCAGGTTGTGCCGGTAGGCGAAGTAGGCCAGCGCCATGCCGACGAAAGCGAACACGCCCCAGCCGTGCAGGCCCCAGTGCAGGAACAGGATCTGCATCGCCTGACGCCCGGCCTCGGCCGTGCCGGCCTCGCCCTGCGGCGGCTGGAGCATGTGGGTCAGCGGCTCGGAAACGCAGAAGAAGAACAGGGTGATGCTGATACCGGCAGCGAACAGCATCCCGGCCCAGGACAGGTAGCTGAACTCGGGTTCGTCGTGGTCGGCACCGAGCTTGATCTTGCCATAGCCGGACAAGGCGGTGACCACCACGAAGACCAGATACAAGGTCATGGCCAGCATGTAGTACCAGCCGACGGTGTTGGCCGCCCAGTTCTGCGCCGCCAGCAGCCAGTCGCCGGCCGCCTTGGGCTGGGCGATGACGATCAGGCCGAAGACAAGGATGAAGCTTGCCGCGAAGTAGAACACGGGGGGGTTCATGCGGATCTTGCCGTGGGCAAGGTCGGGGGTCGGTGCACTCATTGAACGGGCACCTCGTCGAAGGACGTGAGGTTCGGATTGAACGGGTTCAGCAAAGGCGATTCCTCCTTTTGAACACCGGCAATGGACCAGCGTTTTTCGTTGAACAAGCGTTCAAGTTAAACATGGATCGGATTTCAATGCGACCCGATGCCGCTTCAGGAACGGTCGAAGCAGGAGCGGACTTGCCCGCTCCCACGCAACTTAACCCTTGAGCTAGAGGGCTTTCTTGTCCTCGCAATCCAACTGCAGGTTAGCCTGGGTAATGTTGCTGTCAGCCGGCACGCTGCGGGTCAGCCACACGTTGCCGCCGATGGTCGAGCCCTTGCCGATAGTGATCCTTCCGAGAATGGTCGCACCCGCGTAGATCACCACATCGTCCTCGACGATGGGGTGGCGTGCCAGGCCCTTGTGCAGGGTGCCCGACTCGTCGCTGGGGAAACGCTTGGCGCCCAGGGTCACGGCCTGGTAGATCCGTACCCGCTCACCGATGATCGCGGTCTCGCCGATCACCACGCCGGTGCCGTGGTCGATGAAGAAGCTCGGGCCGATCTGCGCGCCGGGGTGGATGTCGATACCCGTGGCCGAGTGCGCCAGCTCCGAGCTGATCCGCGCCAGCAGCGGCAGGCCGGCCCGGTACAGGTGGTGGGCCAAGCGGTGGTGGATGATCGCCAGGATGCCTGGGTAGCACAGCAGCACCTCGTCGACGCTGCGCGCCGCCGGGTCGCCGTGGTAGGCGGCGAGCACGTCGGTGTCCAGCAGCACGCGCAGGGCCGGCAGGGCCGCGGCGAAGTCCTGGATCAGGCGCAGGGCGTGACCATCGACATCGACCACATCGGTCTTGCCATGGCGCGCCGCGTAGCGCAACTCCAGGCGGGCCTGGGCCAGCAGCGCGGTGAGCGCGGCGTCCAGCGTGTGGCCGACATAGAAGTCTTCGCTTTCTTCACGCAGGTCCACCGGGCCAAGGCGCATGGGGAACAGCGCACCACACAGCTGCTCGAGAATCTGGCGTAGCGCCTCGCGCGACGGCAGCTCGCGCCCGCCCTGCTCGCCGCTGCTGCGGCCATTGTTGCTGCGCCACTGCTCACGGGCGCTGCGCAGGCCACTGACGATGGTCTGCAGTTGCCAGTGCCCGGTTGATGGTTGTTCGCTCACGGGTGTTTCTCCTGCCAGGCGGCGTTGTCGATATGCCCACGTCCCCTGGAACGGCCCTTTCGCGGCACAAGGCCGCTCCTACAGGGAGGGTGTAGGCCACGATACGTCAAATCTGCCTCTTGGAAAAAACAACGCTTTATTCCATCCTGAGCTAAGTCGGGCATAAGCGACTGCAAAATGCAGAAACGGGAATAACAACCTGATTTTTTATTATTTCCCGACCTATGAAGCCCACCTCTATAGTCGCCACCTCACTACTTCCACAACAAGCGCGGGGCCTGCCATGACCAAATTCGCCAAACCCCTTCTCAACGCCAGCCTGGCGCTCCTGCTGGGCGCCGGCCTGCTCGGCCAAGCCTTTGCCGGTGAGCAGTTGAAGACCATCCAGGAGAAGGGCGTGATCAACGTCGGCCTGGAAGGCACCTACCCACCGTTCAGTTTCCAGGACGAGAACGGCAAGCTAACCGGCTTCGAAGTCGAACTGTCCGAGCTGCTGGCCAAGGAGCTGGGGGTCAAGGCCAAGGTCCAGCCGACCAAGTGGGACGGCATCCTCGCCGCCCTGGAGTCCAAGCGCCTGGACGTGGTGATCAACCAGGTGACCATCTCCGAAGAGCGCAAGAAAAAGTACGACTTCTCCGAGCCCTACACCGTTTCCGGCATCCAGGCCCTGGTGCTCAAGGGCAGCGATAACGAGAAGAACATCAAGACCGCCGCCGACCTCGCTGGCAAGAAGGTCGGTGTCGGCCTGGGCACCAACTACGAGCAGTGGGTGAAACAGGACGTGCCGACAGCCGATGTCCGTACCTATGAAGACGACCCGACCAAGTTCGCCGACCTGCGCAATGGCCGCATCGACGCCATCCTGATCGACCGCCTGGCCGCGCTGGAGTACGTGCAGAAAACCGCCAAGGACAAGAAACCCACCGCACTGGCCGGCGAGAAATTCTCCAAGCTGGAATCGGGCGTGGCCCTGCGCAAGGGCGAGCCTGAACTGCTCGAGGCGCTGAACAAGGCCATCGACAAGCTCAAGGCCGACGGCACGCTGGCCAAGCTGTCCGAGAAATACTTCGGTGCCGATGTCACCAAATGATCGCTGAAAGCCTGCAACTCGTTGTCGATTCCGCGCCCTTCCTGCTAAAGGGCGCGGGCTATACCGTGCTGCTCAGTGTCGGCGGCATGTTCTTCGGCCTGGTGCTGGGCTTCGCCCTGGCACTGATGCGCCTGTCGAAGATCCTGCCGCTGGACTGGCTCGCCCGTATCTATGTGTCGTTCTTCCGCGGCACGCCGCTGCTGGTGCAGTTGTTCGTGATCTACTTCGGCCTGCCGCAGATCGGCATCGAGCTCGACCCGATCCCGGCGTCGCTGATCGGCCTGTCGCTGAACATGGCGGCGTACGTCTGCGAAATCCTCCGGGCGGCGATCTCTTCGATCGACCGTGGCCAGTGGGAAGCGGCGGCCAGCATCGGCATGACCCGCACCCAGGCCATGCGCCGGGCGATCCTGCCGCAAGCCTTGCGCACCGCGCTGCCGCCACTGGGCAACAGCTTCATCTCGCTGGTCAAGGACACTGCCCTGGCGGCGACCATCCAGGTGCCCGAGCTGTTCCGCCAGGCGCAGCTGATCACCGCCCGGACCTTCGAGGTCTTCACCATGTACCTGGCTGTCGCGGTGGTCTACTGGATCCTCTGCAGCATCCTGGCGCACTTCCAGAACCGCATGGAAGCGCGGGTCAACCAGCACGACCAGGAGCACTGAGATGATCGTAGTAGAAGGCCTGAGCAAGCAGTTCAAGGGCCAGACCGTGCTCAACGGCATCGACCTGACCGTGCAACCCGGCGAGGTGGTCGCCATTATCGGTCCCAGCGGCTCGGGCAAGACCACTTTCCTGCGTTGCCTGAACCTGCTGGAAACCCCCGATGCCGGGCGTATCCAGATCGGCGACATCAGCATCGACGCCAATCGCCCGCTGGGCGGCCAGCAGGGTGCGATCCGCCGCCTGCGCCAGCAGGCCGGATTCGTGTTCCAGAACTTCAACCTGTTTCCCCACCGCACCGCCCTGGAGAACGTCATCGAAGGGCCGGTGATCGTCAAGAAGACGCCCCGCGACAAGGCCATCGAGCTGGCCAGGCGCCTGCTGGCCAAGGTTGGCCTGGCGGGCAAGGAAGACGCCTACCCGCGCCGCCTGTCCGGCGGCCAGCAACAGCGGGTTGCCATCGCCCGCGCCCTGGCCATGGAGCCCGAAGTGATCCTGTTCGACGAGCCCACCTCGGCACTCGACCCGGAGCTGGTGGGCGAGGTGCTGGAGACCATCCGCGGCCTGGCCGAGGAAAAGCGCACCATGATCATCGTCACCCACGAAATGAGCTTTGCCCGCGATGTCGCCAACCGGGTAATCTTCTTCGACAAGGGCGTGATCGTCGAGCAGGGCGAGGCCAAGGCACTGTTCGCCAATCCCAAGGAAGAGCGCACCCGCCAGTTCCTGCGCAAGTTCCTCGGCACCGCCGCCGGCCAGGAATGAGCCCGATGCGCGGGGCTCACACCTCGCGCAGGTTGTGGCAACGCCTGAAGCGGGCTTCCAGGTTGCGATCGGGCATCTGGTGGCTGCGCAGGGCGTTGAGGGTCTGCTCCACGTAATCGCGCGTCGTGCCGTAACGTCCCTTGGCGCTGGCAAGTATCTGGCTGAGCAGGGTGTCCGGCAGGTTGCCCGCGTAGCACGGGAGGTGTCGTTCCAGCACGAAGCCCAGGGCCTGGACCTTGCTGCCATCGCCCAGGCGGCAGCTGAGCCAGTGCGGGCGATAGGCCGGGAACGGCATTTCCCGTTGCCACAGGGCCATCAGCGAATCATCGAGGTTGCTTTCATCCAGGCGGTAGGCGAAACCGCTGCAGGAACCGCCACGGTCCAGACCGAATACCAGGCCCGGGCACTCCGGGGTGCCTCGGTGCTCGTGGGACCACAGGTACAAGCCACGATGGTAGCCATGTACCCGCGCCCGCTGGCGCTCGACCGAATTGCATTCAGGGCGCCAGATCAGCGAACCATAGGCGAACAGCCAGACCGGGCCGCCGTCGTGCTGAGACATGGTTTCCTGCATCGAGCGCTGCAGTTGTTCGCGGGTTAACTGTTGTCCGAAGTCGAGCGACGGCGGATAAGCTACTTGCCAGGATGAACTTTCAAGTGTCGACATAAGATGCCGCCATTAATTCCGGTGAACCACCAAAGTGCGGGTGCCGCGGTACCTGAGGAATGCTATCGCGGGCTACAAGCCCCCAAGATCGCGTGGGCGCGGGCTTGCCCTGCAATTTTCCATGCGCCTAACGTAAGGCAAATTGCACTTTGCACTCAACCCCGAAAACAGGATTTCATTTAACCATCCGCTGAACGGAAACTAATAGTCCGAGTATAGCGAAACTTATTACCCGCGCCGGTAACAATCCCCGCCATATAATCAAATGGAAAACACTTGGTTATTAAATCCGGCACGCCCTTGCAGCGTGCCGTTTGGTTTCACCCACGCGGCGCGTAGGCGAACACGTCGGCGCGCATGCGGTGGGCATCCATGCCGGCCTCGACCAACGCATCGAGGGTGGCATAGACCATGTTTGGCGAGCCGCTGGCATAGACATGCACCTGGTTCAGGTCGCCGATGTCCTCGCACACCGCCTCGTGCAGCAGGCCACAGCGCCCTTCCCAGCCGCACAGGTCGCTGACTACCTTGTGCAGGAACAGGTTGGGCAGGCGCTGCCACTCGTCCCAGTGCTCGATCTCGTAGAAGTCTTCAGGCCGACGCACGCCCCAGTACAGGTGCACCGGATGCTTGAAGCCCTGGGCGCGGCAATGCTCGACCAGGCTGTGCATCTGGCCCATGCCGGTACCGGCGGCGATCAGCACCAGCGGACCATCGGGCAACTCCGCCAGGTGCGCGTCGCCGAACGGCAGCTCGATCCGCGCCAGGCCAGTGCGCTGCAACTGCTCGATCAACTGCACGGCACTGCTTTCCCGGGCCAGCACGTGCAGCTCCAGCTCACGGCCACCGTGGGGCGCCGAGGCGAGGGAGAATGCCGCCTTGTCCATGCCCTCGCGCTCGATCATCAAGTACTGCCCCGCGTGATAGCGCGGCGGCTTGCCGGCAGGCGCGCGCAGGCGCACGCGCCAGACGTCGCCACCGACCTCGACGCATTCGCTCACGGTACAGGCCAGCTTGCGCA
This sequence comes from Pseudomonas sp. P106(2024), assembly GCF_057480815.1. Taxonomy (NCBI): domain Bacteria; kingdom Pseudomonadati; phylum Pseudomonadota; class Gammaproteobacteria; order Pseudomonadales; family Pseudomonadaceae; genus Pseudomonas; species Pseudomonas sp. P106(2024). The sequence goes on from NZ_JBLIYU010000010.1 coordinate 168,718, forward strand.
CTGGCAGCTCGCCCAGGGCCAGCACACCATCCCACAGCAACACGCAGTCCTCCAGCGGCTCGGCGATGCAAGTGAACAGTTCACCGTGATCGCGGACTTGGCCTTCCTGGCGAACACGGCCTTCCACCAGCAGCGCGGCACACACATGGCAATTGCCGTTGCGGCAGCTGCTTGGGCAGTCGTAGCCCAGGCGCCGCGCGGCATCCAGAATCCTTTCACCCGGTTCGACCGCCAGCACCGCCCCGGAAGGCTGCAAGGTTACCTGCATCAATCTATTCCCAACTGGTCCCACAGCTCATCGATACGGCGGGTGACGGCCTCGTCCTTGACGATGACCCGGCCCCATTCGCGTGTAGTCTCGCCCGGCCATTTGTGCGTGGCGTCCAGGCCCATCTTCGACCCCAGGCCCGACACCGGCGACGCGAAGTCGAGGTAGTCGATCGGGGTGTTGTCGATCATCACCGTATCACGCTTGGGGTCCATGCGCGTGGTGATGGCCCAGATCACATCGTTCCAGTCGCGGGCGTTGATATCGTCGTCGGTGACGATAACGAACTTGGTGTACATGAACTGTCGCAGGAACGACCACACACCCAGCATGACGCGCTTGGCGTGGCCTGGATACTGCTTCTTCATGGTCACCACCGCCATGCGGTACGAGCAGCCTTCCGGCGGCAGGTAGAAGTCGGTGATCTCGGGGAACTGCTTCTGCAGGATCGGCACGAACACTTCATTCAGCGCCACGCCTAGAATCGCCGGCTCATCCGGCGGCCGGCCTGTGTAGGTGCTGTGGTAGATCGGTTTCTGCCGGTGGGTGATGCGCTCGACGGTGAACACCGGGAAGCTGTCCACTTCGTTGTAGTAGCCGGTATGGTCGCCGTACGGGCCCTCCGGGGCCATCTCACCGGGGTGGATCACGCCTTCGAGGATGATCTCGGCGGTGGCCGGCACCTGCAGGTCGTTGCCACGACACTTGACCAGCTCGGTACGGTTGCCGCGTAACAGGCCGGCGAAGGCGTATTCGGAAAGGGTATCCGGAACCGGCGTCACGGCGCCGAGGATGGTCGCCGGGTCCGCGCCCAGGGCCACGGCCACCGGGAACGGCTGGCCGGGATGCTTCTGGCACCATTCGCGGTAGTCCAGCGCGCCGCCGCGGTGGCTCAGCCAGCGCATGATCACCTTGTTGCGGCCGATCACCTGCTGGCGGTAGATCCCGAGGTTCTGGCGGTCCTTGTTCGGCCCGCGGGTGACGGTCAGGCCCCAGGTGATCAACGGCGCCACGTCGCCCGGCCAGCAGTGCTGGATCGGCAACCGGCCCAGGTCGACGTCGTCGCCTTCGACCACGATTTCCTGGCATACCGCGTCCTTGACCACCTTCGGCGCCATGGACACGACCTTCTTGAAGATCGGCAGTTTCGACCAGGCGTCCTTCAGGCCCTTTGGTGGCTCGGGTTCCTTGAGGAACGCCAGCAGCTTGCCGATCTCGCGCAGTTCCTCGGTCGATTCGGCGCCCATGCCCATGGCCACCCGCTCGGGGGTGCCGAACAGGTTGCCCAGCACCGGGATGTCGAAGCCGGTGGGCTTTTCGAACAGCAACGCCGGGCCCTTGGCGCGCAGGGTGCGGTCGCAGACTTCGGTCATTTCCAGTACAGGGGAGATGGGAACCTGGATGCGCTTGAGTTCACCGCGCTGTTCCAGACCACGGATGAAGTCGCGCAGATCGCGATACTGCATGCAAGGGCCTCGTATGGGCATGTCGGTCGGGGTGCAGAGTGTAGCGCCGTTCACGCCTTGTTTGGGGGCAAAAATGAACTGGGGCCGCTTCGCGCCCCATCGCGACACAAGGCCGCTCCTACAGGCGAATGAGTAATCCTGTAGGAGCGGCCTTGTGTCGCGATGGGCTGCGGAGCAGCCCCAATCAGTTCCAGCCTGAAACGCTTACTTGCGCTTCATCGACAGGAAGAACTCATCGTTGGTCTTGGTCTGCTTGAGCTTGTCGACCAGGAACTCGATGGCGGCGATCTCGTCCATCGGGTGCAGCAACTTGCGCAGGATCCACATGCGCTGCAGTTCGTCGTCGGCGGTCAGCAGCTCTTCGCGACGGGTACCGGACTTGTTGATGTTGATGGCCGGGAACACACGCTTCTCGGCAATACGACGGTCCAGGGGCAGCTCCATGTTGCCGGTACCCTTGAACTCTTCGTAGATCACTTCGTCCATCTTCGAGCCGGTCTCGACCAGCGCGGTGGCGATGATGGTCAGCGAACCACCTTCCTCGATGTTACGCGCGGCACCGAAGAAACGCTTCGGCTTCTCCAGGGCGTGGGCGTCGACACCACCGGTCAGCACCTTGCCGGAGCTCGGGATCACGGTGTTGTAGGCACGGGCCAGACGGGTGATCGAATCGAGCAGGATGACCACGTCCTTCTTGTGCTCGACCAGGCGCTTGGCCTTCTCGATGACCATTTCGGCGACCTGCACGTGGCGGGTCGGCGGCTCGTCGAAGGTCGAGGCAACCACTTCGCCGCGCACGGTGCGCTGCATCTCGGTGACTTCTTCCGGGCGCTCGTCGATCAGCAGGACGATCAGGTGGCACTCGGGGTTGTTACGGGTGATGTTGGCCGCGATGTTCTGCAGCATGATGGTCTTGCCCGCTTTCGGCGGGGCGACGATCAGGCCGCGCTGGCCTTTGCCGATCGGGGCGCACAGGTCGATGACGCGACCGGTGAGGTCTTCGGTGGAACCGTTGCCGGCTTCCATCTTCAGGCGCTTGTTGGGGAACAGCGGCGTCAGGTTTTCGAAGAGAATCTTGTTCTTCGCGTTCTCCGGACGGTCGAAGTTGATGGTATCGACCTTCAGCAGCGCGAAGTAACGCTCGCCTTCCTTCGGTGGACGGATCTTGCCGACGATGGTGTCGCCGGTGCGCAGGTTGAAGCGACGGATCTGGCTGGGCGAAACGTAGATGTCGTCAGGGCCGGCCAGGTAAGAGGCATCCGCCGAACGCAGGAAACCGAAACCATCCTGGAGAATCTCCAGCACGCCGTCACCCGAGATCTCTTCGCCGCTTTTCGCATGCTTTTTCAGCAGGGCGAAAATCACGTCCTGTTTGCGCGAACGGGCCATGTTTTCGATGCCCATCTGTTCGGCCATTTCCAAAAGATCGGTAATCGGCTTTTGCTTGAGTTCTGTCAGGTTCATAAGGGGAGTGACGTAATCATGTAAGGAAGGGAGAAATTAAGCGTTGGCTTAATGAGGCCGCGCCGCTAGATGGCGACAGGATCGCGTACTGATTCGAATTAGGGATGCTTCGGCGACGGCGTGCAGAGGGCACTGGAGAAGCAGTGCGAGGCCGAATGTAACACTTGCTTTTTTCGACGTCTAGTGGTTTTGGCCACCGATTTCCGGGGCTATCCGCCTGGATGGGCGCAATAGCGAGGCTCGCCGGCCCTCACGGAAAATGCCTACAGCAGATAAAGAAAAGCCCCGTATTTGCGGGGCTTCATCACATCACAGGCTGGCGTCGAGGAACGCCTTGAGCTGCGATTTGGACAGCGCGCCGACCTTGGTCGCCTCGACGTTGCCGTTCTTGAACAGCATCAGCGTCGGGATGCCACGCACGCCGTGCTTGGCCGGGGTCTCGGCGTTTTCGTCGATGTTCAGCTTGGCGATGGTCACCTTGCCCTTGTATTCAGTGGCGATGTCGTCCAGTACCGGAGCGATCATCTTGCATGGGCCGCACCATTCAGCCCAGTAGTCGACCAGCACCGCGCCTTCAGCCTTGAGTACGTCGGCTTCGAAGCTGGCGTCGGTGACATGTTTGATAAGATCGCTGCTCATGGATATCTCCAGGTCGTAAGCACAAAAAACGTTGCCCATCATAGCCGCACCCAGGCGCGACAGGAAGCCACGGACGATTGAGTCTAACTATAGTTGTGCAAGACGCCACGAATCGAAACTGTCATGTCACGGTCATAACATTGCTATGACATTGCCATGCATCAAGCCTTGCCGTGCCGCTCGTTGGCGTATGCCCGCGATCATGGCACGATTGCCGGGTTAACGACCGAGAACCTCCAGACCATGCCGCAAACCACCGCGAAGAACCTGTCTCTGATTGCCGCCATCGACCTGGGCTCCAACAGCTTCCACATGGTCGTGGCCAAGGCCCATCACACGGAAATCCGCATCCTCGAAAGGCTTGGAGAAAAGGTTCAGCTCGCCGCCGGCATCGACGATGAGCGCAAGCTCAGCGAAGAAGCCATGCAACGCGGCCTGGAATGCCTCAAGCGCTTCGCCCAGCTGATCAACGGCATGCCCCAGGGCTCGGTGCGCATCGTCGGCACCAACGCCCTGCGCGAAGCGCGCAACCGCAACGAATTCATCCTGCGCGCCGAAGCCATCCTCGGCCACCCGGTCGAGGTCATCTCCGGCCGCGAAGAAGCGCGCCTGATCTACCTGGGCGTGTCCCACACCCTGGCCGATACCCCCGGCAAGCGCCTGGTCGCCGACATCGGCGGCGGCAGCACCGAGTTCATCATCGGCCAGCGTTTCGAGCCGCTGCTACGCGAAAGCCTGCAGATGGGCTGTGTGAGCTTCACCCAGCGCTACTTCCGCGACGGCAAGATCACCCCGGCGCGCTACGCCCAGGCCTACACCGCCGCGCGCCTGGAGCTGATGAGCATCGAGAACGCCCTGCACCGCCTGACGTGGGACGAGGCCATCGGCTCGTCCGGGACCATCCGCGCCATCGCCGCGGCGATCAAGGCCATCGGCCAGGGCAGCGGCGAGGTCAACGCCGAGGGGCTGGCGGCGGTCAAACGCAAGTTGTTCAAGCTCGGCGAGACCGACAAGATCGACTTCGAAGGGGTCAAGCCCGATCGGCGGACCATCTTCCCGGCGGGCCTGGCCATCCTCGAGGCGATCTTCGACGCCCTCGAGCTGCAGCGCATGGACCACTGCGACGGCGCCTTGCGCGAAGGCGTGCTGTTCGATCTGCTGGGCCGCCATCACCACGAGGACGTGCGTGAACGCACCCTGAACTCGCTGATGGAGCGCTACCACGTCGACCAGGGCCAGGCCGCGCGCGTGGAGCGCAAGGCGCTGCACGCCTTCGACCAAGTGGCCGCAGCATGGGACCTGGAGGAGGGCAACTGGCGCGATCTGCTGGGATGGGCGGCGAAAATCCATGAAATCGGGCTGGATATTGCCCACTATCACTACCACAAGCACGGTGCCTACCTGATCGAGCACTCGGACCTGTCGGGCTTTTCTCGCGAAGACCAGCAGATGATGGCCCTGCTGGTACGTGGCCACCGTCGCAACATTCCCAAGGACAAGTTTGCCGAGTTCGGCGACGAAGGCGTCAAGCTGATCCGCCTGTGCGTACTGCTGCGCTTCGCCATTCTGTTCCACCATATCCGCGGCACCCAGCAGATGCCCAAAGTGGAGCTGCAAGCCGGCGACAACAGCCTGGAGGTGGTCTTCCCGGGCGGCTGGCTGGAGCAGAACCAGCTGACCCAGGCCGATTTCGCCAACGAGGCGGAGTGGCTGGCGCGGGTCAATTTCGTGCTTAGCGTGCGCTGAAAGTCCATGGGGCCGCAAAGCGGCCCTAGCAATCCAACTAGCGTACGTTGAGCACCGGATTGCTCAGCCGCTCCAGCAGCGTCGACTGGGCACTGCGCGGGTTCTGGTTGCCGGTCGGCGTGCTGCGCACGTAGCGCCCGTCCGACTGCAGGGTCCAGGCCTGGGTGTTGTCGGTCAGGTACCCCTCCAGCTCCTTCTTCACCCGCAGCAGCAGCTTCTTGCCCTCCACCGGGAAGCAGGTCTCGACGCGCTTGTCGAGGTTGCGCTCCATCCAGTCGGCACTGGACAGGTAGATCTGCTCCTCGCCGCCATTGAGGAAGTAGAACACCCGGGTGTGCTCGAGGAAGCGGCCGATGATCGAGCGCACATGGATGTTATGCGATACCCCCGGAATACCCGGACGCAGGCAGCACATGCCGCGCACCACCAGGTCGATGCGCACGCCCGACTGACTGGCCTTGTACAGCGCCTTGATGATCTTCGCGTCGGTCAACGAGTTGAACTTGGCGATGATGTGCGCCGGCTTGCCTTCCAGGGCGAACTGGGTCTCCCGGGCGATCATGTCGAGCATGCCCTTCTTCAGGGTGAAGGGCGCGTGCAACAGCTTCTTCATGCGCAGGGTCTTGCCCATGCCGATCAGCTGGCTGAACAGCTTGCCGACGTCCTCGGTGAGGGCGTCGTCAGAGGTCAGCAGGCTGTAGTCGGTGTACAGGCGGGCGTTGCCGGCGTGGTAGTTGCCGGTGCCCAGGTGCGCGTAACGAACGATCTCGCCTTGCTCGCGGCGCAGGATCAGCATCATCTTGGCGTGGGTCTTGAAACCGACCACGCCGTAGATCACCACCGCGCCGGCGGCCTGCAGGCGGCTGGCCATCTGCAGGTTGGACTCTTCGTCGAAGCGCGCGCGCAGTTCGATCACCGCGGTGACTTCCTTGCCGTTACGCGCCGCGTCCACCAAGGCGTCGACGATTTCCGAGTTGGCGCCCGAGCGGTACAGGGTCTGGCGCACGGCGAGTACGTGCGGGTCCTTGGCGGCCTGGCGCAGCAGGTCGATCACCGGGGTGAACGACTCGAACGGGTGCATCAGCAGCACGTCCTGCTTGCCGATCACGCTGAAGATGTTGTCGGCGTTCTGCAGCAGCTTGGGGATCGCCGGGGTGAACGGCGTGTACTGCAGCTCCGGGTGGCTGTCGAGGCCAGTGATGCTGAAGAGGCGGGTCAGGTTGACCGGACCGTTGACCTGGTACAGCTCGCTCTCGCTCAGGCTGAACTGCTTGAGCAGGTAGTCGGAAAGGTGTTTCGGGCAGGTGTCGGCCACCTCGAGGCGCACGGCATCGCCGTAGCGGCGCGAGAACAGTTCGCCGCGCAGGGCGCGGGCCAGGTCGTCGACCTCTTCCGAATCCAGCGCCAGGTCGGCGTTACGGGTCAGGCGGAACTGGTAGCAGCCCTTGACCTTCATGCCCTGGAACAGGTCATCGGCGTGGGCGTGAATCATCGACGACAGGAACACATAGTTGTCGCCCGGGCCACCGACCTCTTCCGGCACACGGATGACCCGCGGCAGCAGGCGCGGCGCCGGAATGATCGCCAGGCCCGAGTCGCGACCGAAGGCATCGACCCCCTCGAGCTCGACGATGAAGTTCAGGCTCTTGTTCACCAGCAGCGGGAACGGGTGGGTCGGGTCGAGGCCGATCGGGGTGATGATCGGTGCGATCTCGTCGCGGAAGTAACGGCGCACCCAGGTCTTGAGCTTGGGCGTCCAGTAGCGGCGGCGGATGAAGCGGATGGCGTGCTTCTCCAGCTCCGGCAGCAGCACGTCGTTGAGGATCGCGTACTGGCGATCCACCTCCAGGTGCACCAGCTCGCTGATGCGCGCCAGCGCCTGGTGCGGCTGCAGGCCGTCGGCGCCGGCCTGTTCGCGGGCGAAGTTGATCTGCTTCTTCAGGCCCGCCACGCGGATCTCGAAGAACTCGTCGAGGTTGCTGGAGAAGATCAGCAGGAACTTCAGGCGCTCAAGCAGCGGGTACGATTCGTCCAGCGCCTGCTCCAGCACGCGGATGTTGAACTGCAGTTGCGAGAGCTCGCGATGAATGTACAGGCTGCTGTCGTCCAGGCTCGGCACGGCGATCGCAGGGGCCGGCGCAGGCGCGGGTGCCGGGGCGGCTTCGACAACCGCTTCCGGCTCCGCTACCGCTGGCAAATCGGGCGGGGTCTGCACCATCTCTTCGGGCACGGCCTGGGCATCCTTGATCTCGACAGGGGTTAGCACTTCGTTATTCATCTGACGTTCCTGGAGGGCGTTACTGCCCTCTCATCAATTGAGCGGCACGCACGGCGAAATAGGTCAGGATGCCATCAGCGCCTGCCCGTTTGAAAGCGGTGAGGGATTCGAGGATCACGGCCTCGCTCAGCCAGCCGTTCTGGATGGCGGCCATGTGCATGGCGTACTCGCCGCTGACCTGGTAGGCAAAGGTCGGCACCTTGAACTCGGCTTTCACTCGGTGAACGATATCCAGGTACGGCATGCCCGGCTTGACCATGACCATGTCGGCGCCTTCGGCGAGGTCGGTGGCCACTTCGTGCAGGGCTTCGTCGCTGTTGGCCGGGTCCATCTGGTAGGAAGCCTTGTTGGCCTTGCCCAGGTTCAGCGCCGAGCCGACCGCGTCGCGGAACGGGCCGTAGTAGGCGCTGGCGTACTTGGCCGAGTAGGCCATGATGCGCACGTTGACGTAGCCGGCTTCTTCCAGGGCCTGGCGGATCGCGCCGAGACGACCGTCCATCATGTCCGACGGGGCCACCACCTGGGCGCCGGCCTCGGCGTGAGACAGCGCCTGGCGGACCAGGGCCTCGACGGTGATGTCGTTCTGCACGTAACCCTCTTCATCGAGGATGCCGTCCTGACCGTGGGTGGTGAACGGGTCCAGGGCCACGTCGGTGATCACCCCCAGCTCCGGGAAGCGGGCACGCAGGGCGCGGGTGGCGCGCTGGGCGATGCCGTCCGGGTTCCAGGCTTCGGCGCCGTCGAGGGACTTTTTCTCGGTCGGGGTCACCGGGAACAGCGCCAGCGCCGGAATACCCAGCTCCACCCAGCCCTGTGCAGCTTCCAGCAGCAGGTCGATCGACAGGCGCTCGACGCCCGGCATGGACGGTACTTCTTCCCGACGGCCCTCGCCGTCCAGCACGAATACCGGAAGAATCAGGTCATCGACGGTCAGGGTGTTTTCGCGAACCAGGCGACGGGAGAACGCGTCCCGGCGGTTGCGACGCAGGCGGGTAGCAGGAAACAGACGGTTGGCGGGGGTAAAGCTCACGGCAGACTCCTGAGCCCGCGCGGGCGGGCAGCGCGACAGTTATAAGCGGCCATTATGACGCCTGTGTTACATCCTTGGGCAACCCTGCGACTTGTGGCCGCAGCCATTGTCGTTGCAGGGAATCTTCACGTCGAGACACATTTGGACACTTTCCCCAACGCGCCCGAAGGGGTAGGCTGCGCGTTCATTTCGCCAGCACGCCAGAAAATGCTTCAACAATTCCTGAACGATTTCGGCTACTTTGCCCTTTTTCTCGGCACGTTCTTCGAGGGCGAGACCATCCTGGTGCTCGCGGGCTTTCTTGCGTTCCGCGAATACATGGACATCAAGCTGGTGGTCTTGGTGGCCTTCTGCGGCAGCTACGCCGGTGACCAGCTGTGGTACTTCATGGGCCGCCGCCACGGGCGCAAGATCCTCGCCCGCAAGCCGCGCTGGCAGGCCATGGGTGACCGAGCACTGGAGCACATCCGCCGCCATCCGGATATCTGGGTGCTGAGTTTCCGTTTCGTCTACGGCCTGCGCACGGTAATGCCGGTGGCCATCGGCCTGTCCGGCTACCCGCCGCGCCGCTACCTGCTGCTCAACGGCATCGGTGCCGCGGTGTGGGCCCTGGCCCTGGGCCTGGCCGCCTACCACTTCGGCGCCATTCTCGAAGGCATGCTCGGCAGCATCAAGAAATACGAGCTATGGGTGCTCGGCGGCCTGCTGGTGCTGGGCCTGCTGCTCTGGCTGCGCCGGCGTTTTCGCAACCTCCGCGCCGAGCGCCGCGCGGCGGCAGAGGGCCAGGCCGCCGAGGCTGAGCAGGCTGTAAACCAGGAGCAGCAACCAGAACACGGGCGTGACCAGCACTAAGCCAAGCGCGCCGGACAGATACAGCGCCGGCGCATTCGACAGCAGCCGCACGATCTCCAGGCGCCCCGCCCACGGCCGGTCCTCCAGCGCCACGCCCAGCACGAACAGCCCGAACGCCATCACCGTCCAGCCCAGCACCAGGGCCGCGGGCGCCACGTGCTCCGCCACCTCCATCAGATAACTGCCCAGCGCCACGTAGACCGCGAACTGCACGGTGACGTAAAGCTGCTGCGCGCCGCCCAGGGGGATCGCGAACTTGCGAAACGCCGCCAGGTCCTGCTTGGGCTGTGGATCAGCGGCGGCCACATCCGCCGGGCGCCAGCCAGTGGGCATGAACCAGATGCGCAGCTTGTCCCACCAACTGCCGGCGCGACGAGCGTCGTGCCAGAGCTGGGCGTAGAACTGCACGTTGGCCCACAGCGGGTTCCAGCTGGCCAGCGGCGTGGTTACTCCGAAGATCACAGGCTCGCGTTCGTCCTCCTCCTGGAAGGTGCCGAACAACCGGTCCCAGATTATGAACACGCCGCCGTAGTTGCGATCCAAGTACAAAGGATTCTGCGCATGGTGGACGCGATGGTTGGACGGCGTGATGAAGATCCACTCCAGCCAGCCCAGCTTGGGCACATGGCGGGTGTGCACCCAGAACTGGTACAGCAGGTTCAGCGACGCCACGGTGATGAACACCAGGGGCGGCACGCCCAGCAGCGCCAGCGGCAGGTAGAAGATCCAGGAGAACAGGAAGCCGCTGCTGGTCTGGCGCAGGGCGGTGGTCAGGTTGTACTCCTCGCTCTGGTGATGCACCGAGTGCGCGGCCCACAAGACGTTGCGCTCATGGCCCAGGCGGTGCAGCCAGTAGTAGCAGAGGTCGTAGAGCACGAAGGCGACCACCCACACCCACCAGGCATCGGCCGGCAGCCGCAGCCAAGCCAGGTGTTCCCAGGCCAGGGCATAGGTGACCAGCCCCACCCCTTTGGTCAGCAACCCGGTGCTGGTGGACAGCGCGCCGGTGCTCAGGCTGTTGATCGAGTCGGCGAGCTGGTAGTTGCGCCGGCCGCGCACGCGGTCGGCGATCAGCTCCACCGCGATCAGTACGAAGAAGAACGGCACGGCCAGCAGAATCAGGTCCATGAACGGCCACCTCCAAGGTTGTCCACGAAGATTAGGCCCGCCGAAGGGCAAATCCCATGGCTACATCTGCCAAACTAGAGGACATTTAGCGCCTCGACACTGGAGTATTGAGCATGACAAAAAAAGTTGCGGTGATTCTGTCCGGTTGCGGCGTGTATGACGGCGCCGAGATCCACGAAAGCGTGATCACCCTGCTGCGCCTGGACCAGCGTGGCGCCCAGGTGCAGTGCTTCGCGCCGAACATCGCGCAGATGCATGTGATCGACCACCTGACCGGGGAAGAGATGCCCGAATCGCGCAATGTGCTGGTGGAGTCGGCGCGCATTGCCCGTGGCGAGGTGAAGGACATTCGCGAAGCCAAAGCCGAAGACTTCGACGCCCTGATCGTTCCAGGCGGCTTCGGCGCGGCCAAGAATCTCTCCAACTTTGCCGTCGAAGGCGACAAGTGCAGCGTGCAGCCAGATGTGCTGGCCCTGGCCGAGGCCTTCGCCGAGGCAGGCAAGCCCGTTGGCCTGATCTGCATCTCGCCGGCCCTTGCGGCGAAGATCTACGGGCCGGGCGTGGTCTGCACCATCGGCAACGACGCCGGCACCAGCGCGGCGGTGGTGAAAATGGGCGGCACCCATGAGGAGTGCGATGTGCACGACATCGTCGAGGATACCCAGCGCAAGCTGGTGACCACGCCGGCGTACATGCTGGCCAAGTCGATCAGCGAGGCGGCGGGTGGCATCTACAAGCTGGTGGATCGGGTGCTGGAGCTGACCCACGAGAACGACTGACAGACGCTGGTGCAGGGGCAACTGTCTTGTGCTACCCGTACCGGCCTCATCGTCGGCTACAGGTAAAGCACAAGCCCATAGCCGCTGCGGTCCCTGTGGGAGCGGCCTAGTGTCGCGATGGGCTGCGTAGCCGCCCCGGCGATTTTGCATGATGCCAAGATCCTGGGGCCGCTACGCGCCCCATCGCGACACAAGGCCGCTCCTACAGGCTTGGCGGATGCTTCCGGGATAACGTCAGGCTTTGGACAGGCGAGTGAGAATGCGGTCCAGCGCATTGGCGAACGCCTGCTTCTCGCGCTCGCCATAGGGCGCCTGGCCACCGCCAACCTGACCTTGCTCGCGCAGCTCGGTGAACAGGTTGCGTACCGCCAGGCGCTCGCCCATGTTGCGCTCGTCGAACTCGCGACCGCGCGGATCCAGCGCCGCCACGCCCTTCTTGATCAGGCGATCGGCCAGCGGCACGTCGCTGCAGATCACCAGCTCGCCGGGCTCGGCGTTCTCCACCAGGTAGTCATCGGCCGCGTCCATGCCGCTGGGCACCACGATCAGCCGCACGCAGGCGAAGGCCGGCTTGATCTGCGGCTGGCCGGCCACCATCACCACTTCGAGCTTGCGCTTGAGGGCGAACTTGACGATCAGGTCCTTGGCCGCCTTGGGGCAGGCGTCGGCATCGATCCATACACGCATTGCTTTCGTTTCCTCGCATAGCTGGGAGGGCCGCGCCCTCCTTTCGCGACACAAGGCCGCTCCCACAGAGCTGCCAGTATGCCTGTGGAGTGGCCTTACGTCGCGATGGGCCGCATGACGGCCCTGAAGTATCTCAGCTGGCCGCTGTCCGGCGCTTCTCGGCCAGCCGGCTGCGCCCGTAGAGGAACACGATTGCCAGCAACGCCACGACCTGCGCGCCCAGCGAATAGGCATCGGCATGAATCCCCAGCCAGTCGAACTCGAAGAACGCCACCGGCCGCGTTCCCAACACCCCGGCTTCCTGCAGGGCCTTGACGCCATGCCCGGCGAACACCACCGACAGCGCGCACAACAGCGCCGCGTTGATGCTGAAGAACAACGACAGCGGCAGCTTGGCCGAGCCGCGCAGGATCACCCAGGCCAGGCCCACCAGCAGCACCAACGCCGTGGCGCCACCGGCCAGCACCGCCTGATGGCCAGCCGGGCCGGCCTGCAGCCACAGGGTCTCGTAGAACAGGATCACCTCGAACAGCTCGCGGTACACCGAGAAGAACGCCAGCAAGGCAAAGCCGAAGCGCCCGCCGCCAGTGACCAGGCTGCGCTTGATGTAGTCCTGCCAGGCGGCGGCGTGACGTCGATCGTGCATCCACACGCCGAGCCACAGCACCATCACCGCGGCGAACAGCGCCGTACAACCTTCGAGCAGTTCCCGCTGCGCACCGCCGACGTCGATCACATAGGCCGCCAGGGCCCAGGTGGCGAAGCCGGCGACCAGCGCCAGGCCCCAGCCGATATTGACGCTGCGCACCGCCGACTGCTGACCGGTGTTGCGCAGGAAGGCCAGGATCGCCGCCAGCACCAGGATCGCCTCCAGGCCCTCGCGCAGCAGGATCAGCAGGCCGGAGACGTAGCTCAACGACCAGCTCAGGCCATCGCTGCCCAGCAGCTTGGAGGCCTGCTCCAGCCTGGCCTTGGCCTCGGCCAGACGCTGTTCGGCCTGGGCCACCGGCAGGCCGTCCTGCAACGACTGACGGTAGGCCATCAGTGACTTTTCCGTGTCCTTGCGGGCCTGGGCGTCGATGTTGTCGAGCGAGCTTTCCACCAGCTCGAAGCCTTCCAGGTAGGCCGCCACCGACAAATCGTAGGCTTGATCGTGGTCGCCGGCGCGGTAGGCCGCCAGGCTCTTGTCCAGGGTACTGGAGGTGTATTCGAGCAACTGCGCCGGGCCGCGCTTGACCTGCGGCGGCTGCGCGCGCTGGGCGCGGAACGCGGCCACGGCATCCGCGCCTTCGCTGGCGGCGACTTCGGCCGGAGTCTGCCGGGCCAGGTCGGCGATGTTCCAGGTCTTGTCGCCCTTGGCCGCCTGCGGGTCGGCGGTGAAGCTGGCGATGTAGGCCGCCACGTCCCAGCGCTGGCGCTCGTCGAGTTGTTCGGCGAACGACGGCATCTCGGTGCCTTCAATGCCCAGCCCGAGTGTGTTGTACAGGTCGAACAGGCTCAACTGGTCAAGGCGCCTGGTATCGCGCAGGTCGGCCGGCGCAGGCTCCAGGCCGATGCCGGCCGGGCCGTCGCCCAGGCCGGTGTCACCGTGGCAGATCGCGCAGTTCTGCGCATACAGCGCCGCGCCGCGGGCTGGGTCCGGGGTGATCACCGGGGCCTGGCTGACCTCGTAAGCCACTGCCAGACGCGCCCCCAGTTGGCGGGCCTGGCGGGCAACAGCGGCGCCGTCCTGACGCTGGTCGATGGCCTCGCGCAGGCTCTGCACACCCTGCTCGAGGGCACCGTGCTCGGCATGCGCGGGCAGGCCCTTGACCAGCTCGGCCAGCACGCCGCTGAACTCCTGCTGCTCGCGGTATTCCCCGTCGTCCACCACCTTGCCGTCGCGTACGGTCGGCGGATAGTCGGCACCGATGTAATCCAGCAGGTGCAGCGCCTTGGTCGCCTCGGCGGTTGCTTCGGCCAGCGTCGGGGTGCTGCACAGGGCCAGCACCGGGCCAAACAGCAGGGCAGGCAGCCAGGCAAGCAGACGGGAACGGGAAGTCATGGCCAATCTCGACGGAAATACGAAAGAGAACATTGTTCACTTCCACTCTCCCCTGCTCAAGGCTCATGGGCAGATTTCATGAAAAATCTTGAGACAAATTGACGGAATGCACCGACCGGGAATGCATTTTTCCAACTGATGGCATCGGCGCCAAAAATGCGAAGCAATTCGCCATCACCGTACTACTACTTTGGGTATAATCCCGCGCCGCCGTAATAGCCATTAGCAATCAAGGCGCCTCCATCGAGAGGTTCTGGCGATAAAACAGAGGGATCTGCCGCCCCCGCCCACGCGGCCAACCGTTTCAGGGAAAGAAGAAGTCCGATGGTATCCCGCGCCCTCACCCTGGCGACCCTGGTCGCCGCCGTGCAGCTCACCGGCTGCTCGGTGTTCCGCAGCTACGACAGCGAACTGCAGGAGACCAACAAGCAGTTGGCCGCCGGCAACGTCGACGCCGCCCTCGCCCTGCTCGAGAGCAACAACAAGGGCGAGCAGAAAGACCTGCTCTACTACTTCGAAAAAGGCGAGCTGCTGCGCTCCAAGGGTGACCTCAAGGGCAGCCAGGACGCCTGGCGCTCGGCCGACAGCGTGGTGTTCCAATGGGAAGAGTCGGTCAAGCTCGACACCGACAAGTACCTGAGCCAGTTCGGCAGCTACCTGGTCAACGACAAGGTTCGCCGCTACGAAGGCTATGACTACGAAAAAGTCATGCTGACCACGCAGATGGCCCTGAACCTGCTGGCACAGAACGATTTCGACGGTGCCCGCACCGAGATCAAGAAGACCCACGAGCGTGAGGCGATCATCGCCGAGCTGCGCGACAAGGAATACCTCAAGCGCGAGGAAGAGGCCGAGAAGGAAGGCATCAAGACCGAGTACAAGGACCTGCAGGGTTACCCGGTCGCCAGCCTCGACGCCCCAGAGGTGGTCGGCCTGAAGAACAGCTACCAGAGCGCCTTCAGCCATTACCTGTCCGGCTATGTCTACGAGGCCCTCGGCGAGAAGGGCCTGGCCGCGCCGGGCTACCGCAAGGCCGCCGAGCTGCGCCCGAACACGCCGCTGCTCGACCAGGCGCTGCTCGACCTGGACAAGAACAGCGCCAAGGCCGGCGAAAGCGATGTGCTGATCGTGGTGCAGACCGGCCTGGCCCCGGCCCGTGACTCGATCCGCATTCCCCTGCCGCTGCCGATCCAGGACAACCTGGTGATCACCCCGCTGTCCTTCCCGATCATCAAGGAAGACACCTCGACCGCGCACCTGGGCGAGATCCAGCTCAACGACAAGGCCCTGGCCCTGACCGCGCTCAACAGCACCACGGCCATGTCGCGCCGCGCCCTGCGCGACGACATGCCGGGCATCATCCTGCGCACCAGCGTGCGCGCCATCAGCCGCGGCGTGGCGCAGAAGAACCTGAACAAGACCAACCCGATGGCCGGGCTGGTGGTGGGCATCGCCTCCACCGTGCTGGAAGGCGCCGATACCCGCACCTGGCGCACCCTGCCCGACGAAACCCAGGTGGCCCGCGTACGCCTCAAGCCAGGCGAACACCACCTGAGCCTGCCGTCGAGCCTCGGCGGCACCCAGGTCACCGTGAAGGTCGATCGCCCCTACCAGGTGGTCACCCTGCGCGTGGTCGGCAATCGCGTATTCGCTGGCGGCCCGGCCGTCGTCGTCGCACCGCAGGCCGCAGCCACCGCTGTCGCCAGCCTCAAGTAACCCAAGGATCGAACATGCGCAGAACATGCCTCGCACTGGCCGCCGTCGCCCTCCTGGCCGGCTGCGCCACCCCGCCCCCAGCCCCTGGCAGCGCCGCCAGCAAGGTGGTGACCATGGGCCAGCTGGATGACATCGAAGTCGGCCAGATGCGCGTCGCCCGCGAGAACGGCTACCTCACCGTCAACGTGGCGCTGACCAACACCAGCCGCAGCAACCAGACACTCTTCTACCGCTTCGCCTGGCTGGGCAGCGACGGTTTCCCGGTGGCCGACGAGGAGAGCTGGAAAGCCCTGCCGTTGTACGGCAAGCAGGCCAAGTTCCTGCCCGCCATCGCCCCGAGCCCCGCTGCCCGCGACTTCCGCCTCGAAGTCCACACCCGGTAATCCCTTTCAGGAGCACGTTCCATGTTTGCACGCCTTTCCCTCGCCGCCATCGCCATTGCCCTGGTCAGCGGTTGCAGCACCCCGTCGCCGGTACTCGGCGGCAAGAACATCAGCTACGGCGACAGCAAGGCCGTCGAGCTGGTGACCAACGAGTTCGGCTCCACCGACCTGCAGATGATCGCCGAGAGCATGACCCGGTCCCTGGCCCAGTCCGGCGTGCTGCACGGCCGCCCGGTGGTGCAGGTGTACGACGTCAAGAACAAGACCAGCGAGTACATCGATACCCGCGAGATCACCACCTCCATCAAGACCCAGCTGATGAAGTCCGGCGCCGCCCGCTTCGCCAGCGACAACACCGACATGCAGAGCCAGGTCGACCAGCTCAAGCTGCAGAACCAGAGCGGTCTGTACAAGAAGAAGACCGTGGCCAAGACCGGCAACATGATCGCCGCCAAGTACCGTCTGGAAGGCTCGATCAGCTCGATCGTCAAGCGCAGCAGCGACTACAAGGACGTGTTCTACAAGTTCAGCCTGCAGCTGATCGACGTGGAAAGCGGCCTGGCCGAGTGGATGGACGAAAAAGAAATCCGCAAGACCACGGAGCGCTGATCGATGCGTGCATGGATGGCAATCATCGGCCTGGCCTGCGCCTTCGGCGCGCAGGCGGCCCCCAAGGTGGCGGTGACCGACCTGGCCTACCAGGCGCAGGTGGAGGAATACATCCACACCATCAACGCCCAGAGCAGCGGCCAGGCCGGCATGTATCACGCCAGCGGCCAGTCGAGCTACAGCGAGTACGAGAGCCTTAACAGCTACATCGAGCAGACCGAGCTGCGCAAGTTCGGTGGCGACATCAAGGGTGAGATCCTCAAGACCGGCATGTTCCAGCTGGTCCAGGGCCGTCCTTATACCGCCGACTCGAAGGAAGACGTCTACGACGTGATCCGCCGCATCAAGAATGGCGCGTTCAAGGGTGCCGACTACGTGCTGTTCGGCACCCTGTCGGACATCGACTTCCAGCAGGACATCAACTCGCTGGACCACACCGACAGCTACTCGGCGGTGCTGGGCCTGACCGTGGTCGCCGACTTCAGCCTGATCAACACCCGCACCTACGAGATCACCTCGGCGTTCACCGCCATGGGTGAGGGGCAGGACACCAAGCTGGTGAAGGGCCAGGACCGCCGCGTGACGCTGAACCGTCCGCGGGTGGTGCGTGATGTGTCGAAGGCGCTGGGCGAGGATGTGGCGCAGCAGCTGGCCGAGCAGTTGGGCGGTTCGGTGCCTGGGCAGACGAAGCAGCCGCGTGGGCGGGACAACCTGCCGCCGGATGAGCCGGCGCGGGTGCTGAACTAACCCACACAATCCCTGGAGCGGCCTTGTGCCGCTCCTACAGGTGAATCATCAAGGCCTGGCACTGTCCTTCCAGCCGCCACCCAAGGCCAGAAACACCCCTATCTGCCCCATCGCCACCTGGCTGTTGGCCGCCGCCAGCTGCGCCCTTACGTCTGTATAGGTCCGCGTCGCCTGCAGGTCCGCCAGGAACGACTCACGCCCCACCTGGTAACGCAGATGCGTCTGGTCCGCCGACTCCTTGGCCGAACGCTCTGCCTCGGCCAGGGCATCGCGCCGTTCCAGCAGCGCGCTGTACTGCGCCAGGCGGGTCTGGGTTTCGCGAATGGCGTTGAGCACCACCCCGTCGAAATGCGCCAATGCCGCCTGGGTCGAGGCTTCGGCCATGCGAATGCGCGCGCGGGTGCCGTTGGTGGGGATGTTCCAGCTTATCTGCGGACCGAAGCCCCAACGGTTGGTGGCCGGCTCGCCGAGGTTCTCGAGGATGCCGATGGTGCCCACCTGGGCGCCGATGCTGATATCCGGGTACAGCGCGCCGGTGGCCACGCCGATGCTGGCGGTGGCCGCCGCCAGCTGGCGCTCGGCCTGACGCACGTCCGGGCGGCGCTTGAGCAGGGCCGCGCCGTCACCGACCGGCACCAGCTGCGACAGGTGGGGCAGTTCGGCGCAATCGGCGGTGCCGGCGGGCAACTGCTCGACCGGCTTGGCCAGTAACGCAGAAAGGGTGTAGAGGCCCGCCTCACGCTCGGCCTTGAAGCGCGGCAGTTCGGCGCGCAGGGACTTGAACTGGGTCTGCGAACGGGTGACCTGGGTCTCGTCGCCACGCCCGGCGTCGCGCAGACGCTGGGTCAGTTGCACGCTCTGCTGCTGCAGGTCCAGCGACTCTCGGGCGATGTGGTATTCCTCGTTGGCCGAGCACACCTGGGTATAGGCCTTGACCACATCGGCCACCAGGGTGATGCGCGCGGTGTCGGCGGCAGCCTGCACCGCGTCGGCGTTGGCCTTGGCGGCCTCGGTGCCGCGCTTGAAGGTACCCCACAGGTCGAACTGGTAGCTGGCGCTGATGATCGCTTCGCCGATATTGGCCACCGGCACTTTCTCCGGCAGCAGGAACGCTTCGCCGGACTCCTGCAGGCGCTGGGCGCCCAGCTTGACTCCACCGTTGAAGCCCCCCTGGGATTCGGCCACCTCCACCTGGGCGCGGGCCTTGGCGATGTTGGCGGCGGCCACGCGCAGTTCGGTGTTGGCGCTCAGGGCTTGGCGCACCAGCTCGTTGAGCCGTTGATCCTGGTACAACTGCCACCAGTCCTCGGGCACCGGCGCCGAGACCACGCTGTCGGCGTCCTGGCGCAGCGGGCCATTGAGGTCGTCGCGCTGCACGGCGGCGTCCTTGGGCAGCTCGTAGTCAGGGCCGACCATCATGCAGGCCCCCAGGGACAGGCACAGCCCGGCCAGGATCAGCTGTTTCATGGATGCTGGCCCTCGATGATCGACACCGTGGCGGTGCGTCCGGCGATCATGCGGAAGTCTTCCGGCACTTCATCGAAGGCGATGCGCACCGGAATCCGCTGGGCCAGGCGCACCCAGCTGAACGCCGGGTTGACGTTGGGCAGCAGGTTGGCACCGCTGCTGCGGTCGCGGTCTTCGATGCCGGCGGCCAGGCTCTGTACCCGGCCACGCAGTCGGGTGTTGTCGCCCATCACGCGGATCTCCACGGCATCGCCGATATGGATACCGCCCAGCTTGGTCTCTTCGAAGTAACCATCGACATGGTACGAGGCGCTGTCGACCACCGACAGCACCGGACGCCCGGCGCTGACGAACTCGTGGGCACGCGGGGCGCGGTCGTTGAGGTAACCGTCCACCGGGCTGCGCACCACCGAGCGGTCGAGGTTGAGCTGGGCCACATCCACCTGCACCTGGGCCTCGTTCACCGCCGAGCGGGCGCGGGCCTCGCGGGACTGGCTCTCTTCAAGCTGCTCGGCCGCCACCAGGTTGCCCAGCTTGCGGTTGCGCTGCGCCTCGCGGGAGGCCTGGGCCAGGGTTTCCTGGCGCTCGGCCAGGGTCGCCTTGGCCTGGCGCAGGGCCAGGGTGAAGCGGTCCTGGTCGATGGTGAACAGCACGTCACCGCGCTTGATGGTCTGGTTGTCACGCACCTCGACCTTCTGGATCAGCCCGGACACATCCGGGGCGATCTGGATCACGTCGGCACGGATATGCCCATCTCGGGTCCAGGGGGCGAACATGTAGTACACCACCATCTGCCACACGAGCACGGCGGCGAAGGTCACTACCAGCAAGGTCAGGACCACGCGGCCCAGGGTCAGCAAAGGTTTTTTCATGGCAGCATCAGGCTTCGGCAAAAGTGGTCCACCGCGCCAAGCAGCACGGCATAGAGGGCAACGTTGAACAGCGCCCGGTGCCAGACCAGGCGGTAGAAATGCAGGCGCACCAGCACCGCGTGCACCCCGAGGAACAGCAGGTAGGTGCCAAACATCATCACCAGCAGCGTGGGCAGGAACACCCCGCTGATATCCAGTTCACCGATCACAGGGGCGCTCCGTCGAGTCCGGGGGGCAGTTGCGTTTGCTCGGCAGGCTCGAGCATCACTTCCACGCCCGGCAGCAGCGCCAGGCGCAGGCCGCTCAAGGCGTGCAGCAGGTGGGTGCGGGCGTCGCCGCGTTCGTACAATTCGTCCAGGTTCAGCGCCAGGCGCGCACGCTCCATGTTGCGCAGCAGCGCCGCCGGGGCATGCAGGCGCTCGCCGGCACGCAGGCAGGCGGCGTAGTGACTGCCGACCTCCTCGATCACCGTGCGCAGGCGTTCGCGGGCCTCGGCGCCGGCGCGCGGCAGGTAGGCCAGCAGGTCGAGCAGGTTCAGGCCCACGCGCAGGTCGCGCAGGGCCACGCCGCTGTCCTGGCCGGTCTGCGACAGGCGCGGCAGGTGCTGCATCAGGCGGTCGAGCATCTGCACGCCGACCTGGCGGTGCTCGGCCAGGGTGGCCGGCGCGGTCATCTCGACGATGTCGCGCCAGGTGAAGCGGGTCATGCGCTTGGCCGCCAGCTCCACGCCGAACGGGCGCACCACCAGGGTCCAGATGAAGGCGAACAGCAGGCCCACGGGACCGGCCAGGTTGGCGTTGATGAAGGTGAAGAAGTCGGCGTCGTAGGCGCCCTGGATACTGATGAAGGTCGAAGTGTTGACGATGGTCAGCAGGGTACCGAGGTAAAAACGCGGCTGCACGGTCAGGGTGCCGACGCAAATGAACGGCACCGCGAAGGCCAGCACCAGCATCGGAAAGTCGTGCAGGTTGGGCAGTACCAGGAACAGGTACAGGCTGGAGAAGATCACCGACATCAAGGTCCAGAAGAAGAACCGGTAGATCTGCGGCGCCGGGTCGTCCATGGCGGCGAAGAAACTGCACGACACGGCGGCGAGGATCACCGCGCTGGCGCCGTCGTTCCAGCCCAGACCGATCCACAGGCCGCAGGCGACGATGATGGCGGTGACGGTGGAGAACACCGAATAGAGCATCAGGCCACGGTCGAAGAACGGCGTCAGACGGCCCAGGCGCCAGTGACGGTAGACCGCGCGCCAGGGCGTGGCGTCGTCCTTGCGCAGGGCGTGCTGCAAGCTGCAGCAGTCCTGCCAGAGATCGGCCCATTCGGTCAGCCGGTAGAGGGCGTTGGACAATAGCAGTTCGGCGCGCTGGTCGATGGCGGCGGCGCCGGGCTGCAGGCGGTCGATCCGCTCGTGAAGGGCGGTCCAGCGCGCCACCGAGGCGCTGTCGGCAGTGCCCTTGACCCATTCACGAGCAGCATCGAGTACCGGTTTCAACTGGGCGAACTGGGCCGGGGCGCGGCCCTCGAGGGCGATCAGGGCGTCGTCCAGGGCATCGATCACCGGCAACAGGTGGATCATCCGGCCACGCAGCTCACGGGCATTTTTCAGGGTATGCGGGCCGGCGCCTTCGTGGCCGAGCTGGCCGATCATCAATTCCAGCGAGTTGAAGGTGGCAACCATCGCGCCACGCATGCCGCCGACCTTGTCGGCGCTGGCCTCGCGGGCCAGGTAGGTATCGCTGTAGCGGATCGCCTCGGTGAACCAGTTGCCGGTCGCGCCCACCACCACCGGCGCCAGCCGGCGCGGCCAGAAAATCGCGCCGACCACCGCCGCGCAGACGATGCCCAGGCAGATCTCCTGGGCGCGGGACGAGGCAACGTCGAACACCGCCAGCGGGTTGTCGACCACCGCCAGGGCGATCATCGGCAGGGTATAGCCGGCCAGCATCAGCACGTAGTTGTTGGCCGTGCGCAGGTTCAACGAAAGGAACAGCAAGGTGCCGGTCCACAGGGCGATGGCAATGCTCAGCAGCAGCGGAGACTGCACCAGCGGCGGCACCAGTAGGATCGCTCCGCCGGCGCCCAGCAACGTACCCAGGGCCCGGTAAAGCGCCTTGGAGGTGGTGGGGCCGAGGAACGGGCTGGAGACGATGTACACCGTGGCCATGGCCCAGTAGGGACGCGGCAACTGCATGAGCAAGGCGATGTACAGGGCGATCATCGACGCGGCGAAGGTGCGCACGCCGTAGAACCAGTCGCGGGCCGGGGGCACGGAGCTGAAGAAGCCACTCATGGCATCACGCCCGCGGCTTCGAACGCCTGGATCACCCGCAAGGTGGCGTCCAGGTCGGCCTGGTCGATACCGCCGAGCACCTCACGGCGCAGGCGCACCAGTTCGCCTTCGATGGACTCCGCCAGGGCGCGCCCCTCGACGGTCAGGCTCAGGGCCTTGGCGCGGCGGTCCAGCGGATCCTCGCTGCGGCAGACCAGCCCGGCCTTGCACAGCTGGTCGAGCAGGCGCACCAGCGACGGGCTTTCCAGCCCGGCCGCCTGCGCCACTGCCACCTGATGCACACCGTCGCCCAGGCGCACGATCATCAGCAGCGGCACGGCGCAGGCTTCGGAAATGCCGTAGCCGGTCAGGGCGCCCTGGCAAAGGCGCCGCCAATGACGGGCAGCGACGACCATGCCGCTGCTGATTTTCAGGTGCAGTGCGTCGAGGGACATATGGGAACCGAGGATATTCATAGTTTGCTAACTATCAATATACGCCCTGCCCTACCCCTGTCGTCAACCGGGGGTGACGGAGGGAAACGATGAAAGGTTGTTCATCTACCCGCGATCTGGCCGGATAACACGATCCCTGGAGCGACCGGTCCGACGCCTCGGCAAGGCCGCTCCAGGGATCGCGCTGAACATTGCCTCACGGCTGGATCTGGTCTTCCAGCTTCATGGTCAGCGCCAGGGTGCTGCCCATCTGGATGGCCTGGTCGCGCCAGCCGAGGTAGCGCGCCGCATCGCGGCTGCTGAAATGCACCGCCAACTCCTCGGCCGCCTGCATCACGCCAGTCGCCGCCGCCAGCTCCAGCCAATACAGCCCGGCCTTGGTGTCCGCCTCGACATACACCCCATGCAACAAGCGGTAGCCCACCTCGAAGCGGCAGCGCGTCTCCCCGCGCTGGGCGCCACGCAGGAACCACTGGTACGCCTCGAACGGGTCGACCTGCCACACCTGGTCGCCCTCGCACACCTCTTCTTCGTACAAATCTCCCAGCGCCGCAGCGGCATGCACCATGCCCCGCTCGAAGGCATGCCGGTAGTATTCGGCCGCGTTGGCGTAGGAGACATCCACACCCTTGCCGAAGTAATGCTGTTGGCCAAGGTTGAACCAGGCCGCGGCATTGCCCTGCAGCGCAGCCATGCGCAACAGGTGGCCGGCCAGCACGGTGTCGCCGCGCCAGTACTTGCCGTTGAGCCAGATCCAGCCCAGGTCATTGAGCGCCGCGACATTGCCCAGCAAAGCCTGGCGGCACAGGTCGTGGTAGACCGCCTGCAGGTCGACCGCCTCGTCCAGCCGATCGGCCAGGCCGAAACGCTCGCCGCTCAAGGCCTGCTGGCTGGGCATGCCGACCCCGGCGAACAGCCTGTGGCGCTGTCCGGGGCGTGCCGGGGCCGGGACGATCCGCTCGGGGAGAAGCCGGGCGAGCAGCGAATGGATATTGCTGGCGGCAGACATGTTCATCCTCATTGAACGACCCACAGCTCCAACCTCCACTGTGGTGAGGCGTGATTCTGCGCGATGCCACGACAAAACCTGTCGCGAACGAATTGATCCCAGGCAACCAATTGCATCTTCCTTGATCTGAGCACGCTGTGGCCAATTGCCATGCCCTACCCGTGCCGCCATCCTATGCCGGCAAGCCTAGACAAGGACGTTTCCTTTTGCCGTTCGCCACCACCCGCGCCACCCTCAGCCGCCAATGGGCCTTGCTCCGTCAATTGCCCAGCCGCTCCCCCGGGATCACCAGTGCCGAACTGGTGTGGCGCCTGCGTGACGTGGGCTTCACCGTCAGCAAGCGCACGGTCGAGCGCGACCTCAACGAGCTGTCGCTGATCTTCCCGCTGGAGCGCAACGACAAGAGCATCCCGTTCGGCTGGCACTGGTCGGCCAATGCCGGTGGCGAGCTGCGTGGGAATTTCGACCTGCAGGGGTACCTGCGCGGCGATACGCTGCAGCCAGGGCAAGGGGAAGGGGTCGAGTTGCAGGCATGGATCAGCGACCTGCTGGCCCGCCGACTGCGCGAAGCGCCGTTGACTGCCGACATGCAACTGACTGCCCTGGAACAGGGGCACCGGCTGCGGGCGACGGTGGCGGACGGCTGGCCCCTGCGCTGGTGGTTGCTGAGCCAGGGGGATGGGCTGGTGGTGGAAGCGCCGCAGGCGCTGCGCGAGGAGATTGCGCGGACGCTGGACAGCGCTGCGGCGCGGTATCGGAATTGAGCTCCGCGAGCCCTAGCGCTGCATCCCCCACCGCCGCACGGTCAGCCGCTCCAGGGTGTTGAACACCAGCCCCTCCACCAGCAGGCCGATAAGAATTACCACCGCCAATCCGGCGAACACCTTGTCGGTATACAGCTCGTTGCGGTTCTGGAAGATGTACCAACCCAGCCCGCCCTTGCCGCTGCTGGCGCCGAACACCAGCTCGGCGGCGATCAGCGTACGCCAGGCGAAGGCCCAGCCGATCTTCAGCCCCGACAGGATCGACGGCAGCGCCGCCGGCACCAGGATATGCAGCACCAGGCGCAGGCCGCGCAGCCCGTAGTTGCGCCCGGCCATGCGCAGGGTCTCGGACACGCCCAGGAAGCCCGCGTAGGTGTTCAGCGCCAGCGCCCACAGCACCGAGTGCACCAGCACGAAGATCAGGCTGTTGTCGCCCAGGCCGAACCAGAGCAAGGCCAACGGCAGCAGGGCGATGGCCGGCAGCGGGTTGAACATCGAGGTCAGCGTGCCCAGCAGATCGCGCCCCACTTGCGTCGAGACGGCGAGGCTGGTCAGGCCGAAGGCCAGGACGATGCCCAGCACATAGCCTTTGAGCAGCACCACCAGCGATACACCGACCTTGGCCGGCAGCTCGCCGCTGAGCAGCCCGTCCCACAACGCGCTGACGGTCTGCAGGAAGCTCGGCAGCAGCAGGTCGTTGCCGGTATAGCGGGCAACGGCCTCCCAGACCAACGCAAGCAGTACCAGGATCACGGCCTTGCGCAGCCAGCCCTGTTGCCACAAGCGTTGCACCAGCGGCAGCTCGCGCTCCAGCGGCACACCCGGCAGGGGTTGCAGCTGCACTTCGTATTCCTGGCGTACAGGTGTCGTCGTCATGCCCTGGCTCCCGTCAGTAGGCGATACGGATATCGTTGAAGCCCAGATCGTCCGCTGGCGTCGAGGCATCGGCCTCGTCGAACAACAGCCGGTGGATACGCCGGGCACTGGCCTGGAAATCGCTGGCGCCGAGGCTACCGAGGTCATACTGGTGGCTGTGCACCTCGGCCCGCACCCGCCCGGGATGCGGCGACAGCAGCAGGATGCGATTGCCCACCACCAGCGCCTCTTCGATGGAGTGGGTGACGAACAGCAGGGTGAAGCGCACCTCCTCCCACAGCAGCAGCAGCTCTTCCTGCATCTTGCGCCGGGTCAGGGCGTCGAGGGCGGCGAACGGCTCGTCCATCAGCAGGATCTTCGGCTGCGTGGCCAGTGCCCGGGCGATGGCCACGCGGGCCTTCATGCCACCGGACAGGGTGTGCGGGTAGGCGTCGGCGAAGGCGGCCAGGCCGACTTTCTCGAGGTAATGCAGCGCCCGCTCCTCGGCCTCGGCGCGCTTGAGCTGGCCGGACACCAGCAGCGGGAACATCACGTTCTGCTTCACCGTCTTCCACGGCGGCAACTGGTCGAACTCCTGGAACACCACGATGCGGTCCGGCCCCGGACCGCGCACCGGCTGGCCCTGGAGCAGGATCTGCCCTTCCCGTGGCGCGATGAAGCCGGCCACGGCCTTGAGCAAGGTGGACTTGCCGCAGCCGGACGGGCCGAGCAAGACGAAACGGTCGGCGCGGTCGACCTCGAAACTGACCTGGTGGGTGGCCCGCACCACGCGCTGGGCGGTGCGGTATTCAAGGCTCAGGTTGTCCACCGCCAGCAGCGGTGGGGTGGCGACACGGCTCAGGTTGCTGGCCGTGTGGCCTGGCAATGGGGCGGTCATCGGCGCTCAGCTCCCCTGCAACGGGCGTTCATCCTGGAAGAAGTAGTCCTTCCACGATTCGGGCTTGTTCTTGATCGCGCCGACCCGGTAGAGGAACTCGGCCAACTTGTAGGTGTTCTTCGGCGTGACAGTGAATTCGTACTGCGGGTTGTCGATCAGCTTGATCAGCGCCTCGCGGTCGATCTTGGCCTTGGTCACGCGGATGTAGGTGTCGGCGGCGCCGGCCTTGTCCTTCTGGGCATAGTCGGCGGCCTCGGCCAGGGCGTCGACGAAGGCCTTGTAGGTCTTGGGGTTGTCCTTGCGGAATTTCTCGGTGGCGAACAGCAGGGTCGGTGAGTTGGGGCCGAGCAGGTCGTAGCTGTCGAGCACCACGTGCACGTTCTTGTTGGCCAGCACCTGGTCCTGGAACGGAGGGTTGGAGAAGTGCCCGTTGAGCTCGGTGCCGCCGGCCAGCAAAGCCGCGGTGGCGTCCGGGTGCGGCACGGCCAGGGTGTACTTGTCGAGGCGGTTGTACTCCTTGTCGCCCCACTGCCGGGCGGCGGCATACTGCAGGAAGCGCGACTGCACCGAAACGCCCACCGCCGGGACGGCGATACGGTCCTTGTCGGAGATATCGGCGATGGTCTTCACATTGGGGTTGCTGCTGACCAGGTAGTACGGGAAGTTGCCCAGCGAGGCCACGGCCTTGACGTTCTGCCGGCCGCGGGTTCTATCCCACACCGTGAGCAGCGGCCCGACACCGGCGCCGGCGATGTCCACCGAGCCGGACAGCAAGGCGTCGTTGATCGCCGCGCCACCGGACAGCTGGGCCCAGTCGACCTTGATGTCGAGGCCCTGCTCCTTGCCGTGCTTCTCGATCAGTTGCTGGTCGCGCACCACATTGAGCAGCAGGTAGACGATGCCGAACTGTTCGGCGATGCGGATCTGCCCTTCGGCGTGGGCCACGGTCGGCGCCGCCAGGCTGCCCAGACCCAAGCTGGCGCCCAGGCCGATACTTGCCGCCAGGCGGCTGATGGATTTGCGCATGATGTGTTTCCTCAGTCGTCAGAATGGGGCATCGCCCTGGATGGTGGTGCGGTACA
The DNA here is from genome assembly GCF_057480815.1 of Pseudomonas sp. P106(2024). Classification (NCBI taxonomy): domain Bacteria; kingdom Pseudomonadati; phylum Pseudomonadota; class Gammaproteobacteria; order Pseudomonadales; family Pseudomonadaceae; genus Pseudomonas; species Pseudomonas sp. P106(2024). Next base: position 196,228 of record NZ_JBLIYU010000010.1, read on the forward strand.
GCTTGCGGCGCAGGTGCGCGGGGCAACCGGTGGCCAGGTGGATCAGCGAGCGGTTGTCCCAGAACACCAGGTCGTGGGGCTGCCATTGGTGGCGATAGATGTTCTGCTCCAACACGCTCAAGGCGTACAGCTGTTGCAGCACGTCGCGGCTTTCGTCATCCGGCAGGCCGACGATGCGGGTGGTGAAGCCTTCGCTGACGAACAGCGCCTTGCGGCCGTTTTCCGGGTGGGTACGCACCACCGGATGGATAACCTCCTGGACCTGGGCCAGTTGCTCGGCGGTCAGCGTCGGGCGCCAGTTGCCTTCAAACTTGGTCTCGGCGTAACGGGCGGTGTAGGAGTGGGCGGCGCTGCGGCCCTCGACGACCCGACGCAGGGCCTCGGGCAGCGCGTCCCAGGCCTTGTGCATGTCGGCGAACAAGGTGTCACCGCCTTCGCTGGGCAGCTCCTGGGCGTGCAGCATCGAGCCCAGGCTCGGCAGCTCCTTGTACGACAGGTCCGAATGCCAGAACTTGCCGGCATCGCCCAGGCCGACGTTGCGGCCGTCCTCGACGATATTGGAAACGATCAGGATCTCGGGATGGCCGGCGAGCAGGAACTGCTTGAGCACATGGATCTGCAGCTCGCCGAAACGGCGGCTGAAGGCGATCTGCTGTTCGGGGGTAATGCGCTGGTCGCGAAACACCAGGACGTGATGGTCCAGGTGGGCGCGGTGAATACGGGTGAAATCCTCGGCATTGACCGCACGGGCCAGGTCGAGGCCGATGATCTCGGCACCAACGGCGCCGGGGAACGGACGGATGTCGAAGGTTTGCGGCAGGGCGCTGTCGATGGTCGACAAGGCGTTCGAGGCGGCTGGCATTGTTCACTCCCACGCAGTGCGCGACTTCAGGGCGCGCAACGATCGGAAACGCACGGGGATTGCCCGTGTGGGTTCGAGTCGTGCGGCGCGCCGATTGGTCGGCGGGTACGCAGTGGGGTGACTATAAAGTCATAAGAAAAGGATTTTAAATACCGTTACGACATATCCATATGAAGGAGCGGCCTTACCGAGGCCGCTCCCACAAGATCGATCAGCGCTCGCGAAGCGCCTCGCTGCGGGCCTTGATGATCGGCTTGAGCAGATAGCTCATGATGGTCTTCTTGCCGGTCATGATATCCACCGTCGCCACCATCCCCGGAATAATCAGCAGCGGCTTCTCGTCCGTGCCCAGGTGGCTCTTGTCGGTACGCAGCTTGATCAGGTAGTAGGTGGTCTTCTTGTCTTCGTCGGTGATGGTGTCGGCGCCGATCTGCTCGAGCTTGGCCTTCATGCCGCCGTAGATGGTGTAGTCATAGGCGGTGAACTTGACCGTGGCTTCCTGGCCCGGGTGCAGGAAGGCGATGTCCTTGGGCAGGATCTTCGCCTCTACCACCAGGGTGTCGTCCAGCGGCACGATCTCGATGATGTCGCTGCCCGGCTGGATCACCCCGCCGATGGTGTTGACCAGCAGTTGCTTGACGATGCCGCGCACCGGCGAGGTGACCATGGTGCGGTGCACGCGGTCGTCCAGCGCCTTGCTGGTGGCGGTGGCCTTGTTCAGCTCGGTGCGGGCCTCGTTGAGCTGGGTCAGCGCCTCGCTGCGGAATTTGCCGCGGGTCTCCTCGATCTTGCTCTCGACTTCTTTGATCGCCGCCTCGGCACGGGGGATGGCCAGGGCGGTGGAGTCCATCTGGCCACGGTTCTCGACCTCGGCGCGACGCAGGCGCAGCACCTCGACCTGGGAGATCGCGCCCTGGGCCACCAGCGGCTCGGACATCGCGATTTCCTGGCGCAGCAACTGCAGGCTGTTGGCGTACTGGGCGCGCTTGGAGTTGAACTCGCGCAGCTCCTGCTGCTTCTGCACCAGTTGCTGCTGCAGGCCGCCAAGCTCGTCCTGCAGTTGCTGGCGACGGCTCTGGTACAGCGACTGTTCGTTGGCGGCCTGGCTTGGCGCGGCCTTGCGCAGTTCTTCGTCGATCTGCAGCGGCTTGTCCTCGACCTCGGCCGTCAGGCGCTGCACGCGCAAGGCCATGGCCAGGCGCGAAGCCTCGGTCTCGTCGACGTTGGAGGCGAAGCGGGTTTCGTCCAGGCGCAGCAGCGGCTGGCCGACCTCGACGATCTCCCCTTCCTTGGCGAAGATTTCGGCGACGATGCCGCCCTCGAGGTTCTGGATTTTCTGCACCTTGGACGACGGGATGGCCTTGCCCTCCCCGCGCGTCACCTCGTCGATGGGCGCGACACTGGCCCAGATGATCAGGAACAGGAAGAACGCGATCACGCCCCAGATGGTCAGGCGCACCACCCGTGGCGCGTCCTCGATCAACGCCTTGTTGACCTCGGGTAGCGGCTGGCCGGCCAGCGACTCGGAGCCCTTGAAGTAGCGGCGCAGGTTGTCCTTGAAACGCCCGATATCCAGCTTATGCAACACTGATCTGCCCCTTCTTCAGCGCATCCATGACGGCGGCTTTCGGGCCATCCGCGACAATCTGTCCACGATCGATGACGATCAACCGGTCCACCAGCGACAGCAACGAAGCCCGGTGGGTGACCAGCAGCACGGTCTTGTTCTCGATCACCGCGGCCAGGCGCTGCTTGAGACGCTCCTCGCCGGTGTTGTCCATGGCGCTGGTGGGCTCGTCGAGCAGCAGGATCTGCGGGTTGAGTAGCAGCGCGCGGCCCAGGGCGACATTCTGCCGCTGACCGCCGGAGAGGTTCTGGCCACGCTCGCCGACCTGCAGCTCGTAGCCGTCGGGGTGCAGCCGGGCGAACTCATGCACGCCGGCCAGTTCCGCAGCCTGGAGAATCAGTTCGTCCTCGATGTAGCGGGCACCGCTCACCAGGTTGTCGCGCAGGGTGCCGGCCAGCAGCTGGATGTCCTGGGGCACGTAGCCGATGTTGTGGCGCAGTTCGCTGACGTCGATCTGGCGGATGTCCACGCCATCGACCAGCAGCGAGCCGTTGTCCGGTTCGTACAGGCCCACGATCAGCTTGGCCAGGGAACTCTTGCCCGACCCGCTGCGGCCGATGATGCCGATCTTCTCGCCCGGGCGAATGTTCAGGTTGATGCCCTTGAGCGCCTGGTTCTGCTGATTCGGGTAGGTGAACTCGACCCCACGGAACTCGATGGCGCCCTGCAGCACCTGGCGGCTCAGTGGGCGCTCTTCGAAGTTGCGCTCCTGGGGCAGTTCCATCATCTGGTCGGTGGCGACCATGGTCACCTTGGCTTGCTGGTAGCGGGCCAGCAGGCCGTTCAGCGAGCCCAGCGGGCCAAGGGCGCGACCGCTGAGCATGTAGCAGGCCACCAGGCCGCCCATGCTGAGGTTGCCGTCGATGATCAGGTACACACCCACGCAGATCATCGCCACACCGGCCAGTTGCTGGATCAGCGCGGTGATGTTCATGGCCAGGCCCGACAGTACCTTCACCCGCAGCTCCAGGCGGCTCAGGGTGCCGAGGGTCTGCTCCCACATGTACTGGCGCTCGCTCTCGGCGTTGTTGACCTTGACCGCATCCAGCCCGGCGAGGGTCTCGATCAGGCTCGACTGGCGCTCGGAGGCCAGGGCCATGGTGCGCTCCATGGTTGCCATCAACGGCTTCTGCAGGGCATAGCCGATGCCCAGCGCCAACGGGAAGGCCAGGATCGGAATCCACACCAGGTGCCCACCAATGATGGCGATGACCATGAGGATCAGGAAGGTGAACGGCAGGTCGATCAGACTGGTCAGGGTCAGCGAGGCGAGGAAGTCGCGCAGGCCCTGGAACTCGTGGATATTCTGGGCGAAGCTGCCGACCCGTGCCGGGCGGTACTTCATCGACATCCCGACGATGCGCTCGAACAGCGTCGCCGAGATGATCAGGTCGGTCTTCTTGCCGGCCAGGTCCAGGCACAGGCTGCGCAAGCCTTTGAGAATCAGGTCGAAGACATAGGCACCGGCAATACCGATGGCCAGCACCCACAAGGTCGAGGTGGCCTGGTTGGGCACCACGCGGTCGTACACGTTCATCACGAACAACGGCGCGGCCAGGGCAATCAGGTTGATCACCAGACTGGCGGCGATGGCATCGATGTACAGCCACTTGCTGCGCAGCAGGGTGTCGCGGAACCACGAGCGCGCGCGCGGGATCAGGTTGCCGTGGTTGACGTCGAACTTGTGCTGCGGCTGGGCGAAGAACACCTTGCCGCTGTAGTCGCCCTGCAGCGCCTCACGGGTGACATGCACCTCGCCACCGTCGCTCTCGCTGAGCAGCAGGCGCGCGGTGTCTTCGTTCTCCCAGCCGAGCAGGACGGCGCAACGGCCTTCCTTGAGCAGCAGCATCGCCGGCATGGCGATGCTGGGGATCTGCTCGAGCTTGCGCTGCAGCAGGCGCCCCTGCAGCCCGGCCCGGGCGGCTGCACGGGGCAGCAGCTCGGGGGTCAGGCGCTGCGAGGGCAAGGGCAGCCCGGTGGTCAGCATGGCCCGGCTGGCGGGCTTCTGGTGCAGGACACACAGGGTCAGCAGGCTGTCCAGCAGCGGGTCGTCATGCTGACTGCGTGGATCGTGGCTGAGTTGGACTCGACTGACTTCGGATTCCACGCGGCGCTCTCTTCATCCTTGCGGGGTAGGTTCAAGGCGCCTTTCAGTTCATGCCTGGCAGGTTCACCTTGGGTTTCAGGTCGTTCTGCACAACGGACGCCATCGGTGCTACGACACCCTGGCTCTTGAGCAGCTGACCAATGGTCGCCTTGATTCGATACTGAGTAAACATTTGCGTGTTTTTCACCTCTACCAGACGGCGCTGGGCGGTGAAGGTTTCATTCTCGCTGTCGAGCAGGTCGAGCAGGGTTCGCTCGCCCAGGCCGAACTGCTGCTGATAAGCGCTGCGCACACGGTTGCTGTGATCGACGTACTGCTGGGCGATCGGCACCTGGGCGTTGGCGTTCTCCAGAGCATTCCATGCCAAGCCTAACTCCTCATTGAGCTGGCGCAAGGCGTTGTTGCGAATGTCCAGTGCCTGGTTGGCCAGGTACGACTTCGATTCCAGGTCGGCCTTGTTGCTGCCACCGGCGTACAAATTGAAGTTCATGCGCAGCATGGCCTGCCATTCGTTGTTGTGGCCGACGGCGCCGTCGAGGTTGTTGTCGGCCGTTCGTCCGAGTTCGGCATCGAAACGTGGATAGAACGTAGACTTTGCCGCTTCGTATTGCTTCTCGGCGGCGGCGATGTCCGACTCGGCCGAGCGCAGGATCGGACTTTGCTCGACCAGCTGGTGGCGGGCCTCGTCGAGGGTGGCCGGCAGCAGGTCGACAAATGGCGCGGGCGTGCTTAACTCGTCGGGCATTTGTCCGACGACGCTCAGGTAGTTGGTGTTGGCATCGGCCAGGTTGGTCTGCTCGGTGATCAGGTTGTTGCGGGCTTGGGCCAGGCGCGCCTCGGCCTGGTCGAGGTCGGCCAGGCGGCCGACGCCGCGGCTGGTGCGCAGCTTGATCTGGTCGAGGATGCGCTCGTGGTTGCGCAGGTTGTCTTCGGCCAGGCGCACCATCTCGCGGCGCGACAGCACGTCCAGGTAGACCTGGGCGACGGTCAGCGCGGTGCGCTCGGAGGTCCCCAGCAGGGAGTAGGCGCGGGCGTTGACGGTGGCCTGTTGACGGCCGACCTCGCTGGAGGTGGCGAAGCCGTCGAAGACCATCTGCCGCAGGCGGATGGCCGACTCGCCACGGTTCAGGGTCTCCCAGCGGTTGCGGGTGCTTGGGCTGTCGGTGCCCTCGCGACCGTAACCGGCGGTCACGTCGACCCGCGGCAAATAGCCGCCCTGGGCAGCGCGCAGCTGATAGTCCGCAGCCGTGCGGGCGTTCACGCCAGCCTGGATTTCCGGATGGACCTCAAGGGCCTTCTGCATGGCTTCGGGCAAGGTTTGTGCTTGAACGAATGTGGCGGCGAGAGCGAAAGGAAGAGCGGTGAACAGTGACGCACGCATTTTTACTGGTTCCCGAGAGAGCTGTTGTCCCAAATCACAGCCGAAGCCGTGCCTGCCTTGGAAAATGGCAAACCCTGATCTTGTATGTAGGAAGCTTCCGAATAGGCAGTGCGATTAATACGAAAGAAAGGGCTTTGCTGGCCAAATATCAATGTGACATTACCTTGGCGATTGTTTAGGATGGCAGCCAGAAGGTCAATAGTTTGGCATAAACTTAATAGCCAGAAATTATAGACGTAAAATTGACGCAAATCAGCGTCAAAAACATATTTGAAACATTCCATCAGTCGCCGCCTCGAACGCCGGCCAGGCATGGAAGCCAACTGAACAGGTAGCCCGGAGAGTCCAATGAGCACTGTTGTCGCCATCGTCAAAAGCATTGTTGGCCAAGTCATCGCAGTTTCCCCAGAAGGCATCCGGCGCGTACTGATCGAAGGCGATCGCCTGCTGGCGGGCGAACAGGTAGACACCGGCGCGGGCGGCGCGGTCACCCTGGAACTGGCCGACGGCCGTGTGCTCGACCTGGGCCGCGACACCCAGTGGAGCGCCGATGCGCCCGACAGCAGCATCGACCTGAACCAGGCCACCGCCCAGGCAGCGCCCTCGGTCGAAGAGTTGCAACAGGCCATCGCCGCCGGTGCCGACCCGACCACCGAGCTGGAAGCCACCGCAGCTGGTCCGGCCGCGGCAGGCGGCGGTTCGGTCGGCGGCGGACACAGCTTCGTCCTGCTCGAAGAGACCGCCGGGGTGGTCGACCCGACCATTGGCTTCCCCACCGGCCCTATCGGCTTCGCCACCGGCCTGGCGAACGAGGAACTGGGCGGACTGGACGGCAACGCTGCCGGCACCAACACGACCAACGTCCCGCTCACCACAGGGCTGACCCTGAGCGCCACCCCCACGATCACCGAGGCGGGTGGCGTCATCGTCTATACCGCCACCGTCGGCCAGCCACCGCTGACCAACCTGACCGTGACCCTGTCCAACGGCGCCGTCATCGTGATCCCGGCCGGCCAGACCACCGGCACCGTCAACGTCAACATCCCGGCCAACGACACGCCCTACATCGATGGCGGCCAGATTTCCGCGACCATTACCGGCACGACTGGCGGTAACGGCCTGATCGTCACGCCGAGCACCACCCCGGCGGTTACCCAGGTCACCGACACCATCGACACCACCACCGCCACGCTCACCGCCACCCCGAGCGTCACCGAAGGCGGCGTGATCACCTATACCGTGACCCTGACCAACCCGGCCCAGACCCCGGTCACCGTCACCCTGTCCAATGGCCAGACCGTCACCATCGAGGCTGGCAAGTCGTCCGGTAGCGTCGACTTCCAGACTCCGGCCAACGACGTCTACAACAATGGCAGCACCGTCAGCACCACGATCACGGGGGCAACGGGTGGCAACTTCGAGAAACTGGAGCCGAACCCGACGCCAGCTGAAACCAAGATCAACGACTCGATCGACACCACCACCGCCACGCTCACCGCGACCCCGAGCGTGACCGAAGGCGGCGTGATCACCTACACCGTGACCTTGAACAACCCGGCCCAGACCCCGGTCACCGTCACCCTGTCCAATGGCCAGACCATCACCGTCAAAGCCGGCGAAAGCACCGGCAGCGTTGATTTCCAGACTCCGGCCAACGATGTCTACAACAATGGCAGCACCGTCAGCACCACGATCACGGGGGCAACGGGTGGCAACTTCGAGAAACTGGAGCCGAACCCGGCACCTGCTGAAACCAAGATCAACGACTCGATAGACACCACCACCGCCACCCTGACCGCGACCCCGAGCGTGACCGAAGGCGGCGTGATCACCTACACCGTGACCCTGACCAACCCGGCCCAGACCCCGGTCACCGTCACTCTCTCCAATGGCCAGACCGTCACCATCGAGGCCGGCAAGTCGTCCGGCAGTGTCGACTTCCAGACCCCGGCCAATGACGTCTACAACAACGGCAGCACCGTCAGCACCACGATCACGGGGGCAACGGGCGGCAACTTCGAGAAACTGGAGCCGAACCCGACGCCAGCTGAAACGAAGATCAACGACTCGATCGACACCACCACCGCCACCCTGACCGCCACCCCGAGCGTCACCGAAGGCGGTGTGATCACCTATACCGTGACCCTGACCAATCCGGCGCAGACTCCGGTCACCGTCACCCTGTCCAACGGCCAGACCATCACCGTCAAGGCCGGCGAAAGCACCGGCAGCGTTGACTTCCAGACCCCGGCCAACGATGTGTTCGTCAATGGCAGCACGGTCAGCACCAGCATCACCGGTGCTACCGGTGGCAATTTCGAGAAGCTGGAACCCGACACCACGCCGACCCAGACCGTGATCAGCGACAGCATCGACACGGTGACCGTCAGCATCGCCAGCAATGGCAACGTGACCGAGGCCGAGCAGCCGACCTTCACCGTGTCGGTCAGCCAGAAGCTCGACCATGACCTGACCGTGACCCTGTCCAATGGCGCCACCGTGGTCATCAGCGCCGGCCAGACCCAGGCCACCTACAGCCTGCCGGCTCAGGGCGACGACGTGTTCAAGGACGCCAGCTCGGTGACCCTTGGCGTGACTGATGCCAGCGTGGCGGGCAAGACCTTCGAGAACCTGGAACTGGGTGGCGATGCCACCGTGCAGATCACCGACACCGTCAGCGAAGTCGTTGCGACCCTCACTGCCGACAAGACCACTGTGTCCGAAGGTGGCCAGATCACTTACACCGTGACGCTGACCAATGCCCAGGGTCTGTCGGTCACCGGCCACAACGGCCTGACCTTCACCCTGACTGACGGCACCAAGGTCACCATTCCAGCCGGCAGCGCCAGCGGTACCTTCACCATCACTGCACCGGACGACGTGTTCGTCGGTGGCCAGCCGAGCATCGTCAACAAGATCGAATCGGTTGCCGGTGGC
>NZ_JBLIYU010000011.1:0-181519 GCF_057480815.1 Pseudomonas sp. P106(2024)
CATCCAGATGACTGTCACCCTGATCAAGACCATCGCAATGGAAGACGGTCTGCGCTTCGCCATCCGTGAAGGCGGTCGTACCGTCGGCGCCGGCGTCGTGGCCAAAATCATCGAGTAATCACTCGATCGGTTGAAAAAACCCCCGCTCAGCGGGGGTTTTTTTTATTGGGTTGACACTAATTTGGGGCGTCTATAGAATCACGCCTCCTTTTAACGGGCGTAGTGCGCCCGATGGGAACAGCCTGGAGTCTGAAATCCAATGCAAAATCAGCAAATCCGTATCAGGTTGAAGGCTTTCGACCATCGCCTGATCGACCAATCCACCCAGGAAATCGTGGAAACCGCGAAACGTACTGGTGCACAAGTGCGTGGTCCAATTCCACTGCCAACCCGCAAAGAGCGTTTCACCGTTCTGATCTCCCCGCACGTCAACAAAGACGCGCGTGATCAGTACGAGATTCGCACTCATAAGCGCGTTCTGGATATCGTCCAGCCAACGGATAAAACCGTTGATGCGCTGATGAAGCTTGATCTCGCGGCAGGCGTGGAAGTGCAGATCAGCCTCGGCTAAGACTTCGGTCTGGTCGTGTAACGCTCTGAAATGGGCGGCCATAGCGGGTGAAAGCCCCGTACACTCATGAGGTTTACAACATGACTATTGGTGTAGTCGGTCGAAAAGCGGGCATGACCCGTATTTTCACCGAAGAAGGTGTCTCCATTCCGGTCACGGTCATCGAGATCGAGCCGAATCGCGTCACCCAGTTCAAAACTGAAGAAACCGATGGCTACCGTGCAGTGCAAGTCACTGTCGGCGAGCGTCGTGCTTCGCGTGTGACTGCCGCTCAGGCAGGCCACTTCGCCAAGGCTAACGTTGCCGCTGGTCGCGGTGTCTGGGAGTTCCGTCTTGAAGAAGGCGATTTCCAGGCTGGCGATCTGATCAAAGCTGAACTCTTCACTGCAGGCCAGCTGGTAGACGTAACCGGTCAGTCCAAAGGTAAAGGCTTCGCCGGTACCATCAAGCGTTGGAACTTCCGTGGTCAGGACAACACCCACGGTAACTCCGTATCGCACCGTGTCCCTGGCTCCATCGGCCAGTGCCAGACTCCTGGTCGTGTATTCAAGGGCAAGAAAATGTCCGGTCACATGGGCGCCGAGCGCGTGACTGTTCAGTCCCTGGAAGTAGTACGCGTAGACGCTGAACGCAACCTGCTGCTGATCAAGGGTGCCGTCCCAGGCGCTACTGGCGGCGACGTGGTCGTGCGTCCGGCTGTCAAGGCTCGCGGTTAAGGGGAAACTGACATGCAACTTAATGTAAATGACGCTCAGGCGATCGAAGTTTCCGAACTGACCTTCGGTGGCGAATTCAACGAGACGCTGGTACACCAAGCAGTCGTGGCCTACATGGCCGGCGGCCGTCAGGGCACCAAGCAGCAGAAGACCCGTTCTGACGTGGCCGGTGGCGGTAAGCGCCCATGGCGTCAGAAAGGTACTGGCCGTGCTCGTGCCGGTACTACCCGTGGTCCGATCTGGCGTGGCGGTGGTGTAACCTTCGCAGCTCGTCCTCAAGATCACTCGCAGAAGCTCAACAAGAAGATGTACCGCGCAGCCCTGCGCTCCATCCTCGCTGAGCTGGTGCGTAGCGACCGTCTGGTCGTGGTTCAGGACTTCGCTGTTGAAGCGCCGAAAACCAAGGATCTGCTGAACAAGCTGAACGGCATGGGTCTGAACGACGTTCTGATCGTTTCCGACGCTGTTGATCAGAACCTGTACCTGGCTGCTCGCAACCTGCCGCACGTCGACGTACGTGACGTTCAAGGTTCCGACCCGGTCAGTCTGATCGCATACGAGAAAGTGTTGATCACTGTCTCGGCCGTGAAGAAATTCGAGGAGCTGCTGGGATGAACCAGGAACGCGTATTCAAAGTCCTCCTTGGCCCGCACGTTTCCGAGAAGGCTACCGTTCTGGCTGAGAAAAAAGGCCAGTTCGTATTCAAGGTTGCTACCGATGCAACCAAGCTGGAAATCAAGAAAGCTGTCGAAGGCCTGTTCAACGTAAAAGTTGAAAACGTGTCGACTGTCAACGTTCTGGGTAAAACCAAGCGTACCGCACGTGGTCTGGGCAAGCGTAATGACTGGAAGAAGGCGATCGTCTCCCTTCAGCCAGGCCAAGATCTCGATTTCAGCAGCAGTGCTGAGTAAGGAAGGGGTGCATCATGGCAATCGTTAAATGCAAACCGACTTCCCCTGGCCGCCGTTTCGTGGTCAAGGTGGTCAACAAGGAGCTGCACAAAGGCGCTCCTCACGCACCGCTGCTCGAGAAGAAATCGAAGTCTGGTGGTCGTAACAACAATGGCCGCATCACCACTCGTCACGTTGGTGGTGGTCATAAGCAGCATTACCGTCTGGTTGACTTCCGTCGCAACGACAAAGATGGCATCCCAGCCACTGTCGAGCGTATCGAATACGACCCGAACCGTACTGCTCACATCGCCCTGCTGTGCTACGCAGACGGCGAGCGTCGCTACATCATCGCCCCTAAAGGCGTGAGCGCTGGCGACCAGCTGATCGCAGGTGCCCTGGCCCCAATCAAGGCCGGTAACTCCCTGCAACTGCGCAACATCCCAGTAGGTAGCACCATTCACGGCATCGAACTGAAGCCGGGTAAAGGTGCTCAGATCGCTCGTTCCGCTGGTGCTTCGGCTCAGCTGATCGCTCGTGAAGGTGTCTACGTGACCCTGCGTCTGCGCTCTGGTGAAATGCGTAAAGTCCTGGCTGAGTGCCGTGCGACCCTGGGCGAAGTCTCGAACTCCGAGCACAGCCTGCGTTCGCTGGGTAAAGCTGGTGCCAAACGCTGGCGCGGCGTTCGCCCAACCGTTCGTGGTGTTGCCATGAACCCGGTTGACCACCCGCATGGTGGTGGTGAAGGTCGTACCTCCGGTGGTCGTCATCCGGTATCGCCATGGGGCTTCCCAACCAAGGGTGCTAAAACCCGTGGTAATAAGCGTACCGACAACATGATCGTCCGTCGTCGCAAGTAACTAGAGGGATACGACAGTGCCACGTTCTCTGAAAAAAGGTCCTTTTATCGATCTTCACCTGTTGAAGAAGGTCGAAGTGGCGGTGGAGAAGAACGATCGCAAGCCAGTTAAAACCTGGTCGCGCCGTTCGATGATCCTGCCACAAATGGTCGGTCTGACCATCGCGGTACACAACGGTCGCCAACACGTCCCAGTTCTCGTGAACGAAGACATGGTCGGCCACAAACTGGGCGAGTTCGCCGGTACCCGCACCTACCGCGGGCACGTGGCTGACAAGAAAGCCAAGCGTTAAGGGGTAAGGAAATGGAAGTAGCCGCTAAGTTGTCGGGCGCTCGCATCTCCGCCCAGAAAGCCCGCTTGGTCGCCGACCAGATCCGCGGGAAGAAGGTGGGCGAAGCGCTCAACCTGTTGGCCTTCAGCAGCAAAAAAGCCGCTGAAATCATGAAGAAAGTCCTCGAGTCGGCCGTTGCCAACGCCGAACACAACGAAGGCGCAGACGTTGATGACCTGAAGGTCTCCACCGTCTTCGTCAACGAAGGGCGTTCGCTGAAGCGCATCATGCCACGTGCCAAAGGCCGTGCTGATCGCATCGTCAAGCGGTCTTGCCATATCACTGTCAAGGTTGCGGACAAGTAACGGAGTCGATCAGATGGGTCAGAAAGTACATCCCACTGGCATTCGCCTGGGAATCGTCAAGGAGCACACCTCCGTCTGGTACGCAGACGGCGCGACTTACGCAGATTACCTGCTGAAGGATCTGCAAACTCGCGAGTACCTCCAGGACAAACTAAAAAGCGCGTCCGTAAGCCGTATCGATATTCATCGTCCGGCTCAAACTGCACGCATCACCATCCACACCGCTCGTCCCGGTATCGTTATCGGCAAGAAAGGTGAAGATGTTGAGAAGCTGCGTCAGGACCTGACCAAGCAGATGGGTGTGCCTGTGCACATCAACATCGAAGAGATCCGCAAGCCGGAACTCGACGCTATGCTGGTTGCTCAGAGCGTTGCCCAGCAGCTGGAGCGCCGCGTTATGTTCCGTCGCGCCATGAAGCGCGCCGTACAGAACGCCATGCGTATTGGTGCCAAGGGCATCAAGATCCAGGTGAGCGGTCGTCTCGGCGGTGCCGAGATCGCACGTACCGAGTGGTATCGCGAAGGTCGTGTGCCTCTGCACACCCTGCGTGCCGATATCGACTACAACACCTACGAAGCTCACACCACCTACGGTGTGATCGGTGTGAAGGTTTGGATCTTCAAAGGCGAAGTAATTGGTGGTCGCCAGGAAGAGCTGAAGCCTCAAGCACCAGCGCCTCGTAAAAAAGCTGCTAAGTAAGGGGTACGCCAAATGTTGCAACCAAAGCGTACAAAATTCCGCAAGCAGATGACCGGCCACAACCGTGGTCTGGCACTGCGCGGTAGCAAGGTCAGCTTCGGCGAGTTCGCTCTGAAAGCTGTCGCCCGCGGTCGTCTCACCGCTCGCCAGATCGAGTCGGCACGTCGTGCCCTGACCCGTCACGTAAAACGTGGCGGTAAGATCTGGATCCGTGTCTTCCCGGACAAGCCGGTTACCAAGAAGCCTCTCGAGGTTCGTATGGGTAAAGGTAAAGGTTCCGTGGAATACTGGGTTGCCCAGATTCAGCCAGGCAAAGTCCTGTACGAGATCGAGGGTGTTTCTGAAGAGCTGGCGCGCGAAGCTTTCGCTCTGGCCGCTGCAAAGCTGCCTCTCGCCACCTCCTTTGTTAAGCGGACGGTGATGTGATGAAAGCGAATGAACTTCGTGAAAAATCCGCACAGCAACTGAATGAGCAACTGCTCGGCTTGCTGCGCGACCAGTTCAATCTGCGCATGCAGAAAGCAACTGGCCAGTTGGGGCAGTCGCACCTGCTCTCGCAAGTTAAGCGTGACATCGCTCGCGTGAAAACTGTGCTCAACCAGCAGGCAGGTAAGTGATCATGGCTGAAGCTGAAAAAACCGTCCGTACGCTGACTGGCCGTGTCGTCAGCGACAAAATGGACAAGACCATCACCGTTCTGATCGAGCGTCGCGTAAAGCACCCGATCTACGGTAAATACGTTAAGCGTTCGACTAAGCTGCACGCGCACGACGAAGCCAACCAGTGCAAGATCGGCGACAAGGTTTCCATCCGTGAAACCCGTCCGCTGGCCAAGACCAAGTCCTGGGCACTGGTTGAAGTCCTCGAACGCGCTGTTGAAGTCTAAGGGCGAAGGGTCGGAGAAATTTTATGATTCAGACTCAATCCATGCTCGATGTGGCCGATAACAGCGGCGCTCGTCGCGTCATGTGCATCAAGGTGCTCGGCGGTTCCCACCGTCGTTACGCCGGTATCGGTGACATCATCAAAGTTACCGTCAAGGAAGCAATTCCTCGCGGTAAGGTCAAGAAAGGCCAGGTGATGACCGCTGTTGTCGTCCGTACCCGTCACGGTGTACGTCGCGCTGACGGTTCCATCATTCGTTTCGACGGCAACGCTGCTGTTCTGCTGAACACCAAGCAAGAGCCGATCGGTACTCGCATCTTCGGGCCAGTGACCCGTGAACTTCGTACCGAGAAGTTCATGAAGATCGTCTCGCTCGCCCCTGAAGTGCTCTAAGGAGATCCGACATGCAAAAGATTCGTCGTGACGACGAGATCATCGTGATCGCCGGCAAAGACAAAGGTAAGCGCGGTAAGGTGCTGAAGGTTCTCGCTGACGACCGTCTGGTCATCGGTGGTGTCAACCTGGTCAAGCGCCACACCAAGCCTAACCCGATGGCGGGCGTCCAGGGCGGTATCGTCGAGAAAGAAGCGCCTCTGCACGCTTCCAACGTTGCCATCTTCAACGGCGAAACCAACAAGGCTGACCGCGTTGGTTTCAAAGTAGAAGACGGTAAAAAAATTCGTGTCTTCAAGTCGACCCAAAAAGCGGTTGATGCTTGAACACTGCTAGGTAGAAGACCATGGCACGACTGAAAGAGATTTACCGGAACGAAATCGCTCCTAAGCTTAAGGAAGAACTTAAGCTGTCGAACGTGATGGAAGTTCCGCGCGTTACCAAAATCACCCTGAACATGGGTCTGGGCGAAGCGATCGGCGATAAGAAAGTCATCGAGCACGCTGTTGCCGACCTGGAAAAGATCACCGGTCAAAAGCCGGTCGTGACTTTCGCTCGTAAATCCATCGCGGGCTTCAAAGTCCGTGAAGGCTGGCCGATCGGTGTCAAGGTGACCCTGCGTCGCGAAAAGATGTACGAGTTCCTGGACCGCCTGCTGGCGATCTCCCTGCCACGGGTTCGCGACTTCCGCGGCCTGAATGCCAAGTCCTTCGACGGTCGTGGCAACTACAGCATGGGCGTGAAAGAGCAGATCATCTTCCCGGAAATCGATTACGACAAGATCGATGCTCTGCGCGGTTTGGACATCACCCTGACCACCACTGCTCGTTCGGACGACGAAGGCCGCGCTCTGCTGCGTGCTTTCAAGTTCCCGTTCCGCAACTGATTGGAGTAGGAAAATGGCCAAGAAGAGCATGAAGAACCGCGAGCTGAAGCGTCAGCTCACGGTAGCCAAGTTCGCTAAGAAGCGTGCTGAGCTGAAAGCGACCATCGTCAACCTGAACGCCTCTCCTGAAGAGCGTTTCGCTGCCGTTGTCGCCCTGCAGAAGCAACCACGTGACGCCAGCGCCTCGCGCCTGCGTAACCGTTGCCGCCTGACCGGTCGTCCGCACGGTGTATACCGTAAGTTCGGCCTGGGCCGTAACAAGCTGCGCGAAGCCGCCATGCGCGGTGACGTGCCAGGTCTGGTCAAGGCCAGCTGGTAATCCCGGTTGGCGTGACGCCGGCGTGAGGGGAGCAATCTTCCGACCGCCGGTGACCTCGCAACGAAACAAGCCCCTATATGGGGCTTGTTTCGTTTCTGCCTTGTGTCTAGAATGACCGGCTCACCTGAGCCTGGGTTTTTTGCCCTGCCTGCTTGGGTGGTTGTGATAGCCGCAAGGCTAATAATTCTTGTATCAGGAGCATCTAGCCCATGAGTATGCAGGACCCGTTAGCGGACATGCTAACTCGCATCCGTAATGCCCAGATGGCTGAAAAGTCTGTCGTAAGCATGCCTTCTTCCACCCTGAAGGTCGCGGTTGCCAAAGTACTGAAAGACGAAGGCTACATCGCCAGCTACGAAGTGACCGGCGAAGCCAAGCCTTCCCTGTCGATCGAGCTGAAGTACTTCGAAGGCCGTCCGGTCATCGAAGAGCTGAAGCGTACCAGCCGTCCTGGTCTGCGCCAGTACAAGGCCGTTACCGAGCTGCCGAAAGTACGTGGCGGCCTGGGCGTGTCTATCGTCTCCACCAACAAAGGTGTGATGACTGACCGCGCTGCGCGCGCTGCCGGTGTCGGCGGCGAAGTTCTGTGCACAGTGTTCTAAGGGGAGATAGGCATGTCTCGCGTCGCTAAGAACCCCGTTAAGCTGCCAGCAGGCGTCGAAGTCAAATTCGCCGGCCAGCAGCTTTCGGTGAAGGGTGCCAAGGGCACTCTCGAACTGAACGTTCACTCGTCTGTTGAAGTTACCGAAGAAGCTGGTGAGCTGCGTTTCGCACCTCGCAACGGTGATCAGCAAGCTCGCGCCATGGCCGGTACCACCCGCGCTCTGGTCAACAACATGGTCCAAGGCGTAAGCCAAGGCTTCGAGCGCAAGCTCCAGCTGGTCGGTGTTGGTTACAAGGCACAGGCCAAGGGCACCGTCCTGAACCTGGCCCTGGGCTTCTCGCACCCAGTGGATTACGAACTGCCAGCCGGTATCACCGCTGAAACCCCAAGCCAGACCGACATCCTGATCAAGGGTATCGACAAGCAGCTGGTGGGTCAGGTGGCCGCTGAAGTCCGCGGTTTCCGTCCGCCAGAGCCTTACAAGGGCAAGGGTGTGCGTTACGCGGACGAAGTAGTCCGTCGTAAAGAAGCCAAGAAGAAGTAGGGCCTAGCAAATGACCGACAAAAAAGTTACTCGACTGCGTCGCGCTCGCAAAGCACGCCTGAAAATGCACGAGCTCGAAGCCGTGCGTCTGTGCGTGTTCCGCTCCTCGCAGCACATCTACGCCCAGGTCATCTCGGCCGACGGCAGCAAGGTTCTGGCAAGCGCCTCGACCTTGGACAAAGAACTGCGTGATGGCGCCACCGGCAACATCGACGCGGCCACTAAGGTTGGCAAGCTGGTAGCTGAGCGTGCGAAAGCCGCCGGTGTATCTCAAGTTGCCTTTGACCGTTCCGGCTTCAAGTACCACGGCCGCGTCAAGGCGCTGGCTGATGCTGCTCGTGAAGGCGGGCTGGAGTTCTAAGTTATGGCAAATAACGATCAAAAGCGCGACGAAGGCTACATCGAGAAGCTGGTTCAAGTTAACCGCGTAGCCAAAACCGTAAAAGGCGGCCGTATCTTCACCTTCACCGCGCTGACCGTGGTGGGTGATGGCAAGGGTCGTGTTGGCTTTGGCCGTGGCAAATCGCGCGAAGTACCTGCCGCGATCCAGAAAGCCATGGAAGCTGCTCGTCGCAACATGATTCAGGTTGACCTGAAGGGCACCACCCTGCAGTACGCCACCAAGGCCGCCCACGGCGCCTCGAAGGTCTACATGCAGCCTGCCTCGGAAGGTACCGGTATCATCGCCGGTGGCGCAATGCGTGCCGTCCTGGAAGTTGCTGGTGTTCAGAACGTCCTGGCCAAGTGCTACGGCTCGACCAACCCGGTGAACGTGGTTCACGCCACCTTCAAGGGTCTGAAAGCCATGCAATCCCCTGAGTCCATTGCTGCCAAGCGCGGCAAGACTGTTGAGGAGATCATCTGATCATGGCAACCGTAAAAGTAACGCTGATCAAGAGCACCGCCGGCCGCCTGCCTAACCACAAACTGTGCGTTAAAGGTCTGGGTCTGCGTCGCATCGGTCACACTGTAGAAGTCCAGGATACTCCCGAGAATCGCGGGATGATCAACAAGGCTTACTACATGCTGAAGGTCGAGGGTTAATCGATGAAACTCAATGATCTGAGTCCAGCGCCGGGTTCCCGTCGCGAGAAGCACCGTCCGGGCCGTGGTATCGGTAGCGGTCTGGGCAAGACCGGTGGCCGTGGTCACAAAGGTCAGACCTCCCGTTCCGGTGGTTCCATCGCTCCAGGCTTCGAAGGCGGTCAACAGCCGCTGCACCGTCGCCTGCCGAAGTTCGGCTTCGTTTCCCTGAAAGCCATGGACCGCGCAGAAGTGCGTCTGTCCGAGCTGGCCAAGGTGGAAGGCGATCTGATCACCGTTCAGTCCCTCAAGGACGCCAACGTGATCGGCCAGCACGTACAGCGCGTGAAAATCATGCTGTCGGGCGAAGTCACTCGCGCAGTCACCCTCAAGGGTATCGCCGTCACCAAAGGTGCACGTGCGGCTATCGAAGCAGCTGGCGGCAAGTTCGAGGAATAAATGGCTAAGCAAGGTGCTCTCTCTTCGCTCGGTAAGGGCGGGATGTCGGAACTCTGGGCTCGTCTGCGCTTTCTGTTCATGGCGATCATCGTCTATCGGATTGGCGCGCACATCCCAGTGCCAGGCATTAACCCGGACCGTCTCGCGGATCTGTTCCGGCAGAATGAGGGGACCATTCTTAGCTTGTTCAACATGTTTTCCGGTGGCGCGCTGGAGCGCATGAGCATCTTTGCACTGGGGATCATGCCGTACATCTCGGCATCGATCATCATGCAGCTCATGACCGCTGTCAGCCCGCAACTGGAGCAGTTGAAGAAGGAAGGTGAAGCTGGCCGTCGCAAGATCAGCCAGTACACCCGCTACGGCACCGTTATCCTGGCGCTGGTCCAAGCCATTGGCATGTCCATTGGCCTGGCCAACCAGGGCGTGGCGTTTTCTGTGGGCCTGGGCTTCCATGTCGTCGCCGTCTCCACCTTCGTGGCGGGCGCGATGTTCATGATGTGGCTCGGCGAGCAGATTACCGAGCGCGGTGTGGGCAACGGTATCTCGATGTTGATCTTCGCGGGTATCGTTGCCGGTCTTCCGAGAGCAATCGGGCAGTCTTTCGAGTCTGCGCGTACAGGCGATATCAACATTTTCGCCCTGGTCGCTATCGGTTTGCTGGCAGTAGCGATTATCGGCTTCGTGGTGTTCATTGAGCGTGGTCAGCGTCGTATCGCCGTTCACTACGCCAAGCGTCAGCAGGGCCGCAAGGTCTTCGCTGCGCAGACCAGCCACCTGCCGCTGAAGGTGAACATGGCGGGCGTAATCCCGGCCATTTTCGCGAGCAGCATCTTGCTGTTCCCGGCTTCGCTGGGTGCCTGGTTCGGTCAGTCCGAAGGTATGGGCTGGCTGCAGGACATCTCGCAGTCGATCGCTCCTGGTCAGCCGTTGAACATTCTGCTGTTTAGTGCAGGGATCATCTTCTTCTGCTTCTTCTACACAGCGTTGATGTTCAACCCGAAAGACGTAGCGGAAAACCTGAAGAAGTCCGGTGCCTTTATTCCGGGTATCCGTCCTGGTGAGCAGTCGGCGCGCTACATTGATGGCGTCCTGACCCGTCTGACCATGTTCGGTGCTCTTTACATGATGGCCGTGTGCCTTCTGCCCCAGTTCCTGGTGGTGGCAGCAAACGTGCCGTTCTACCTTGGCGGGACCTCGTTGCTGATTGTGGTAGTGGTTGTGATGGACTTCATGTCCCAAGTACAATCGCACCTCGTTTCGCACCAGTACGAATCCCTGATGAAGAAAGCCAACCTGAAAGGCTACGGCGGCAGCGGTCTGCTGCGCTGATTTAGCCCCTTAAGGTTCGAGGAGTCGGTAATGAAAGTTCGTGCATCGGTGAAAAAGCTGTGCCGCAACTGCAAGATCATTCGTCGCGAAGGTATCGTGCGCGTGATCTGCAGCGCGGAACCGCGTCACAAGCAGCGCCAAGGCTGAGTGTGATCCGCGCTTCAAACCCAGCAGCTAGTGTGCTGCTGGGTTGATTATTCGTTTCTACAGCGATATTATCTCGCGCCCTATTTCTTGGCTTCCGGGGCGTAGGTAGCTGTCAATTGGAGTCCCACTGAATGGCCCGTATTGCAGGCGTCAACATTCCAGATAACAAGCATACTGTTATCTCGCTGACCTACATCTATGGTGTCGGTCGCACTACCGCGCAGAAAATCTGTGCGGACGCTGGTGTAAACCCAGCCGCTAAGATCAAGGATCTGAGCGACGAGCAAATCGAAACCCTGCGTGGCGAAGTCGCGAAGTTCACCACCGAAGGTGACCTGCGCCGTGACATCAACATGAAGATCAAGCGCTTGATGGACCTGGGTTGCTACCGCGGCCTGCGTCATCGTAAAGGTCTGCCGGTTCGCGGTCAGCGCACCAAGACCAACGCACGCACCCGTAAGGGCCCGCGTAAGCCGATCCGCAAGTAATCGCCCAGGAATATAGACATGGCAAAACCTGCTGCTCGTCCTCGTAAAAAAGTCAAAAAGACAGTGGTTGATGGCATCGCCCACATCCATGCGTCTTTCAACAACACCATCGTGACCATCACCGACCGTCAGGGCAACGCACTGTCCTGGGCTACTTCCGGTGGTTCGGGTTTCCGTGGTTCGCGCAAATCCACCCCGTTCGCAGCCCAGATCGCTGCTGAGCGTGCTGGTCAAGCTGCGCTGGAATATGGTCTGAAGAACCTCGACGTCAACGTCAAGGGTCCAGGTCCAGGTCGTGAATCCGCCGTTCGTGCACTGAACAGCTGCGGCTACAAGATCGCCAGCATCACCGACGTGACGCCAATCCCGCACAACGGGTGCCGTCCGCCGAAGAAGCGTCGCGTGTAATCAGGAGACAGATAAATGGCACGTTACATTGGTCCAAAATGCAAACTGTCTCGCCGTGAAGGCACTGACCTGTTCCTGAAGAGCGGCGTTCGCGCTCTGGAATCGAAGTGCAACATCGAAGCAGCCCCAGGTATCCACGGCCAGCGCCGTGGCCGTCAGTCCGACTACGGTACCCAGCTGCGCGAGAAACAAAAAGTCCGTCGTATCTACGGTGTTCTGGAGCGTCAGTTCCGCGGTTACTACCAAGCTGCTGCCTCGAAAAAAGGCGCAACCGGTGAGAACCTGCTGCAACTGCTCGAGTGCCGTCTGGATAACGTCGTCTACCGTATGGGCTTCGGCTCGACTCGTTCCGAGTCCCGCCAGCTGGTTTCGCACAAAGCGATCAGCGTCAACGGTAAGACTGTGAACATTCCATCCTACCAAGTTCGTCCGGGTGACGTGGTCTCGGTTCGCGAGAAGTCGCTGAACCAGCTGCGCATTGTTCAAGCCCTTGAACTGTGCGCCCAGCGTGGCCGCGTTGAGTGGGTTGATGTGGATGCTGCTAAAAAGTCGGGCGTTTTCAAGAACGTTCCTGCTCGCAGCGACCTGTCCGCCGACATCAACGAAAACCTGATTGTCGAGCTCTACTCCAAGTAAGGGCTAGAAAATAGGTGCATCCATGCAGATTTCGGTAAATGAGTTTCTGACACCCCGTCACATCGACGTGCAGGTTGTCAGTCCAACCCGCGCCAAGATCACGCTCGAGCCTCTCGAGCGTGGCTTCGGCCATACCCTGGGCAACGCGCTGCGCCGCATCCTGTTGTCCTCCATGCCTGGCTGTGCAGTAGTCGAGGCCGAGATCGACGGCGTACTCCATGAGTACTCCGCGATCGAAGGTGTTCAGGAAGACGTCATTGAAATCCTGTTGAACCTGAAAGGCCTGGCTATCAAACTGCACGGTCGTGACGAAGTTACGCTGACCTTGTCGAAAAAGGGTTCGGGGGTGGTTACCGCTGCCGATATTCAGCTGGATCACGATGTCGAGATCGTCAACCCCGATCACGTAATCGCGAACCTGGCGTCCAACGGCGCCCTGAACATGAAGCTCACCGTAGCTCGTGGTCGCGGTTACGAGCCGGCCGACTCCCGTCAGACCGACGAAGACGAAAGCCGCAGCATTGGCCGTCTCCAGCTGGACGCTTCGTTCAGCCCGGTGCGTCGTATCGCCTACGTGGTCGAGAACGCCCGTGTTGAACAGCGTACCAACCTGGACAAGCTGGTCATCGATCTGGAAACCAACGGTACTCTGGATCCTGAAGAGGCTATCCGTCGTGCCGCGACCATCCTGCAACAGCAGCTGGCCGCGTTCGTCGACCTCAAAGGTGACAGCGAGCCGGTTGTGGTCGAGCAGGAAGACGAGATCGATCCGATCCTGCTGCGCCCGGTTGACGACCTGGAACTGACCGTACGTTCGGCCAACTGCCTCAAGGCGGAGAACATCTACTACATCGGCGACCTGATTCAGCGTACCGAAGTAGAGCTGTTGAAGACTCCTAACCTGGGCAAGAAGTCCCTGACTGAAATCAAGGACGTCCTGGCCTCCCGTGGTCTTTCCCTCGGCATGCGCCTCGACAACTGGCCGCCTGCAAGTCTTAAGAAAGACGACAAGGCGACTGCCTGATCGTCGTAATCACCGAACGTAGTGTTTGGTAAGGAATGAATCATGCGTCATCGTAAAAGTGGACGTCACCTGAGCCGTACCAGCTCTCACCGCAAGGCTATGTTCCAGAACATGGCAGTGTCGCTGATCGAGCACGAGCTGATCAAAACCACCCTGCCGAAAGCCAAGGAACTGCGCCGCGTTGCCGAGCCGCTGATCACCCTGGCCAAGGAAGACAGCGTCGCCAACCGCCGTCTGGCCTTCGACCGTACCCGTTCGAAGTCCGCCGTTGGCAAACTGTTCAACGACCTGGGCAAGCGTTACGCCACCCGTCAGGGCGGCTACCTGCGCATCCTGAAGTGCGGTTTCCGCGCTGGCGACAACGCGCCTATGGCGTACGTCGAGCTGGTTGATCGTCCGGTCGGTGGTGCTGTAGAAGCTGCCGAGTAAGACGTTCTGTCTGCTGCAAAGAACCGGGCCTAGGCCCGGTTTTTTGTTGTCTCATGAATTGTTATTTTCTATTGATGTAAGTCAGGTAATGAATTTGTTCTTGTAACATGGGTCGACAATACTCTCTCCAAGCCGATTAGCCGGCCGTTCAAGACCGATCAGGAGAGCCCATGAGCAAGATTCTCACCACCGCAAGCGGCGCGCCCGTAGCCGACAACCAGAATTCCCGTTCCGCAGGCCCTCGCGGCCCGCTGCTGCTCGACGATTTCCACCTGATCGAGAAGCTCGCCCACTTCAACCGCGAGAACATCCCCGAGCGTCGCGTGCACGCCAAGGGCTCCGGCGCCTACGGCACCTTCACCGTCACCCGCGATATTACCGAACTCACCAGTGCCAAACTGTTCGACAGCATCGGCAAGCAGACCGAAACGTTCTTGCGCTTCTCCACCGTGGGCGGTGAACGCGGCTCGGCGGACACCGAGCGCGACCCGCGTGGTTTTGCGGTGAAGTTCTACACCGAGGAAGGCAACTGGGACATTGTTGGCAACAATACGCCGGTGTTCTTCATCCGTGATCCGCTGAAGTTCCCCGACTTCATCCACACCCAGAAGCGCCACCCGCAGACCAATCTGAAGAACGCGCAGATGATGTGGGACTTCTGGTCGCACTCGCCCGAGGCGTTGCACCAGGTCACCATCCTGTTCTCCGATCGCGGCATCCCGGACGGCTACCGCCATATGCACGGATTCGGCAGCCACACCTACAGCCTGATCAACGCCAAGGGTGAGCGCACTTGGGTCAAGTGGCACTTCAAGACCCAGCAGGGGATCAAGAACCTGGCGCCGGCCGAGGCCGCTCGCCTTGCGGGCAGCGACCCGGACTACGCCCAGCGCGACCTGTTCCAGGCCATCGAGCGCGGTGACTTCCCGCGTTGGACCGTGTGCATCCAGGTGATGAGCGAAGCCGAGGCCGCCAGCCGTGACGAGAACCCCTTCGACGTGACCAAGACCTGGTCGCAGAAGGACTACCCGTTGATCGAGGTCGGCGTGCTGGAACTCAACCGTAACCCGCTCAACTACTTCGCCGAAGTCGAGCAGGCGGCGTTCGGTCCCAGCAACATGGTGCCCGGGGTCGGCCTGTCGCCGGACCGCATGCTGCAGGGCCGCGTGTTCGCCTATGCCGATGCTCATCGCTACCGCGTAGGCACCAATCACCAGCACTTGCCGGTCAATGCGCCACGTTGCCCGGTGCACAGCTACCAGCGCGATGGTTCCATGGCCACCGGCGCCTACGGCAGTGCTCCGAACTACGAGCCCAACAGCTACACGGATGCACCGAAACAGTCGCC
Source organism: Pseudomonas sp. P106(2024) (assembly GCF_057480815.1). Lineage (NCBI taxonomy): Bacteria > Pseudomonadati > Pseudomonadota > Gammaproteobacteria > Pseudomonadales > Pseudomonadaceae > Pseudomonas > Pseudomonas sp. P106(2024). Next base: position 15,299 of record NZ_JBLIYU010000011.1, read on the forward strand.
GCGCCATGCAGAGCCGGCATTGGCCCTGAACGGTTCGGCGCACCGCTACGACCACCGCGAAGACAACGACTACTACAGCCACGCCGGCGCGCTGTTCCGCCTGATGAATGATGAACAGAAGGCGCTGTTGATCGGCAACATCGCCGGCACCATGGCGGGGGTCAGCGAGGACGTTATCCAGCGTCAGTTGCAGTACTTCTTCAAGGCCGACCCGGCTTATGGAGAAGGGATTGCTAAGGCTCTGGGGATGAATCTTGGCTAACTGGAAGTGATAAGAAGAACCGCCCTCATTAGGGCGGTTTTTCAATGAATATCACTACTGTTTAGCCGATTATTTGCTTCTAATTGCGCATTTTTCAGTGACCGCGAGCAAAACCTGGTTCACACTATGTCCCATAGCCGTATTCACAGGGAGAAGCAGGGCGATGCAAGGTCACCCGGACGTAATCAACTACCTCGTCACGTTGCTGAAGGGCGAACTGGCAGCACGCGATCAGTACTTCATTCACTCGCGGATGTACGAAGACTGGGGCCTGACCAAGCTCTACGAACGTATCAACCACGAGATGGAAGAAGAGACGCAGCACGCCGACGCCCTGATGCGCCGTATCCTCATGCTCGAAGGCACCCCAGACATGCGCGCCGATGACCTGGAAGTGGGCAGCACCGTGCCGGAAATGATCGAGGCTGATCTCAAGCTCGAGTACAAGGTTCGCGCCGCGCTGTGCAAGGGTATCGAGCTGTGCGAGCTGCACAAGGACTACATCAGCCGCGACATCCTGCGCGCGCAGTTGGCCGATACCGAAGAAGATCACACCTACTGGCTGGAGAAGCAGCAGGGGCTGATCAAGGCCATTGGCCTGGAGAACTACTTGCAGTCGCAGATGTAATTTCTGTATTGCAGATGCCCCTGTGGGAGCGGGCAAACCCGCTCCCACAGGGTTTTTTTCGGGCCTGAAATCAGGCCCGATCGCGTTCCAGCAGCGGCTTGAGGTAATGTCCGGTATAGGACTGTTTCTTCTCGGCCAGCTCTTCCGGCGTACCGCAGGCAATGATCTGCCCACCCTTGGAGCCACCCTCCGGCCCCAGGTCGACCAGCCAGTCGGCGGTCTTGATCACATCCAGGTTGTGCTCGATCACCACCACGGTATTGCCGTGGTCACGCAGGCGGTGCAACACGTCCAGCAACTGCTGGATATCGGCGAAATGAAGACCTGTGGTCGGTTCGTCGAGGATGTACAGGGTCTTGCCGGTGTCCCGCTTGGACAGCTCGCGTGACAGCTTGACCCGCTGCGCCTCGCCACCCGACAGGGTGGTCGCCGATTGCCCCAGCTTGATGTACGACAGGCCGACATCCATCAGCGTTTGCAGCTTGCGCGCCAGGGCCGGGACCGCATCGAAGAATTCGCGGGCATCCTCGATGGTCATTTCCAGTACCTCGTGGATGTTCTTGCCCTTGTACTTGATCTCCAGTGTTTCGCGGTTGTAGCGCTTGCTCTTGCACACATCGCAGGGCACGTAGATGTCCGGCAGGAAGTGCATTTCCACCTTGATCAGGCCGTCACCCTGGCAGGCCTCGCAGCGCCCGCCCTTGACATTGAACGAGAAGCGCCCCGGGCCGTAGCCACGGGAACGTGACTCCGGCACGCCAGCGAACAGCTCGCGGATCGGCGTGAAGATACCGGTGTAGGTCGCCGGGTTGGAACGAGGCGTGCGGCCGATCGGGCTCTGGTCGATATCCACCACCTTGTCCAGGTGCTGCAGGCCATCGACGCTGGCGTGTGGCGCGGCCTCCAGGCTGCTCGCGCCGTTGAGCGCGGTGGCGGCCAGCGGGAACAGGGTGTTGTTGATCAGCGTCGACTTGCCCGACCCGGACACGCCGGTCACGCAGGTCAGCAGGCCGATTGGCACTTCCAGGTCGACGTTCTGCAGGTTGTTGCCGCGCGCGCCCTTGAGCTTGAGCGACAGCTTCTTGTTGCGTGGGGTGCGCTTGGCCGGGACGACGATCTTCTTGCGCCCGGACAGGTATTTGCCGGTCAGCGAGTCGGGGTGCGCCATGACCTCTTCGGGCGAGCCCTCGGCGACGATCTGGCCGCCATGCACGCCGGCGCCTGGGCCGATATCCACCACGTAGTCAGCCAGGCGGATGGCGTCCTCGTCGTGCTCGACCACAATCACCGTGTTGCCCAGGTCGCGCAGGTGGTTGAGGGTGGCCAGCAGGCGGTCGTTGTCCCGTTGATGAAGACCGATGGACGGTTCATCGAGGATGTACATCACCCCGACCAGGCCGGCGCCGATCTGGCTGGCCAGGCGGATACGCTGGGCTTCGCCGCCGGACAGGGTATCGGCGCTGCGGTCCAGCGTCAGGTAGTCGAGACCAACGTTGACCAGGAACTGCAGGCGCTCGCAGATCTCCTTGAGGATCTTTGCCGCGATCTCGCCACGCCGCCCGGTGAGGGTCAGCTCGCCGAAGTAGTTGCTGGCTTCGCCGATCGGCAGGTTGGTCACCGCCGGCAGGGTCTTCTCGCCGACCCACACATGGCGAGCCTCACGACGCAGGCGGGTGCCGCGGCAGTCGGGGCAGGGCTGGGTGCCGAGGAACTTGGCCAGCTCTTCACGCACGGTGGCCGACTCGGTTTCGCGGTAGCGGCGCTCAAGATTGGGCACGATGCCCTCGAAGGGGTGCGAGCGCTTGACGATGTCGCCACGGTCGTTCAGGTACTTGAAATCGACGCTCTGCTTGCCGCTGCCCTGCAGGATGACCTTCTGGTGCTCGGCCGACAGTTCGCCGAACGGTTCCTCGAGGCTGAAACCGTAGTGCGCGGCGAGTGAACCGAGCATCTGGAAGTAATAGACGTTACGCCGATCCCAGCCACGTATCGCGCCTTCGGCCAGGGTCAGCTCGGCGTTGACCAGGCGCTTGGTGTCGAAGAACTGCTTCACCCCCAGGCCGTCACAGGTCGGGCAGGCACCGGCCGGGTTGTTAAAGGAAAACAGCTTGGGCTCCAGCTCGCTGATCGCATGGCCGCACACCGGGCAGGCGAAGCGTGCGGAGAAGATCACTTCCTCGCCGTCTTCGTCGTCCATCGGCGCGACCAAGGCGATGCCGTCGGCCAGCTTGAGCGCGGTCTCGAACGACTCGGCCAGGCGCTGCTGCAGGTCGGCGCGGACCTTGAAGCGGTCGACCACCACATCGATGCTGTGCTTCTTCTGTTTATCCAGCTTGGGCAGTTCGTCGAGCTCGTAGAGCTTACCGTTGACCCGGGCGCGGACGAAGCCCTGGGCACGCAGTTCGTCAAACACCGCCAGGTGCTCGCCCTTGCGCTCGCGGATCACCGGAGCCAGCAGCATCAGCTTGCTGCCTTCGGGCTTTTCCAGCACCAGGTCGACCATCTGGCTGATCGTTTGCGCCTCCAGCGGGATATCGTGGTCCGGGCAGCGCGGGGTACCGACGCGGGCATAGAGCAGGCGCAGGTAGTCGTAGATCTCGGTGATGGTGCCGACGGTCGAGCGTGGGTTGTGCGAGGTCGACTTCTGCTCGATGGAGATCGCCGGCGACAGGCCTTCGATGGTGTCGACATCGGGCTTTTCCATCATCGACAGGAACTGCCGGGCATAGGCCGACAGCGATTCGACGTAGCGGCGCTGGCCTTCGGCGTACAGGGTGTCGAACGCCAGCGAGGACTTGCCGGATCCGGACAGGCCGGTGATCACGATCAGTTTGTCCCGGGGCAGGGTCAGGTCGATGTTCTTCAGGTTGTGGGTACGTGCCCCACGGATCAGGATCTTGTCCACTACGGCCTCGCTCGGCGGGCATAAACAAAGGAGTATACGGCGCGCTGCCATTACGCGGCAAAGCGTCGCGTATATGCCGCCAAGGCGTCGGACTGATAGAATCGCCGCCGGTTCACACGAGGTTAATCCATGCACGACACCCACAACGAGCGCATGAGTGGCAGCGAAACCCGCGCTGCCAGCGGCCTGGCCCTGGTCTTCGCCTTTCGTATGCTGGGCATGTTCATGGTACTTCCGGTGCTGGCCACCTACGGCATGGACCTGGCCGGCGCCACGCCTGCGCTGATCGGTCTGGCCATCGGTGCCTACGGCCTGACCCAGGCCGTGCTGCAGATTCCGTTCGGAGTGATTTCCGACCGCATCGGCCGCCGCCCGGTGATCTACGTGGGGTTGATCATCTTCGCCCTGGGCAGCGTGCTGGCGGCCCAGGCCGATTCTATCTGGGGCGTGATCGCCGGGCGTATCCTGCAGGGCGCGGGGGCGATTTCCGCGGCAGTGATGGCGTTGCTGTCCGACCTGACCCGCGAGCAGCACCGGACCAAGGCCATGGCCATGATCGGCATGAGCATCGGCCTGTCGTTCGCCGTGGCGATGGTCGTCGGCCCGCTGTTGACTCGCGCCTTTGGCTTGTCAGGATTGTTCCTTGCCACCGCAGGACTTGCCCTGCTCGGCATCGGCCTGATCGCCTTCGTCGTGCCCAGTTCGCACAATGTGTTGACCCATCGTGAGTCCGGTGTCGCCCGACAGGCCCTCGGCCCGACCCTGCGCAATCCGGACCTTCTGCGCCTGGATATCAGCATCTTCGTGCTGCACGCGATCCTGATGGCCAGCTTCGTGGCGCTGCCCCTGGCGTTCGTCGAGCGCGGCGGGCTGCCCAAGGAACAGCACTGGTGGGTGTACCTCACCGCGTTGCTGGTTTCATTTTTTGCAATGATCCCCTTCATCATCTACGGGGAAAAGAAGCGCAAGATGAAACGCGTGTTGCTCGGCGCGGTCAGTGTCCTGCTGCTGGTGGAGGTGTTCTTCTGGCAGTGGGCTGACAACTTGCGCGGACTGGTGATCGGCACCGTGGTATTCTTTACTGCATTCAACCTGCTGGAGGCATCCTTGCCTTCGCTGGTCAGCAAGGTGTCGCCTGCCGGTGGCAAGGGGACGGCGATGGGGGTTTACTCCACCAGCCAGTTCCTCGGCGCCGCACTGGGAGGCATCCTCGGTGGCTGGTTGTTCCAGCACGGTGGCTTGAGCATGGTGTTCCTGGGATGTGCCGTGTTGTGCGTCCTGTGGCTGCTCACTGCGTTGCGCATGAACGAGCCGCCGTACGTGACCAGCCTGCGCATGCAGCTGACGCCGGAAGCGGTCCGGGAAGCCGGGCTGACCGAGCGCCTGATGGCCGTGCCGGGTGTGACCGACGCCGTGGTGGTGGCAGAAGAAGCCGCCATCTATATCAAACTGGATACGAAAATTTTGGACCGTGCGACCCTCGAGCGTCTGGTGAACCCAGCCTCTGCGGCGTGCGAAGCCTAGGAGAACGTTATGGCCCGTGGGGTTAACAAAGTCATTCTGGTCGGTACCTGCGGTCAGGATCCCGAAGTCCGCTACCTGCCCAACGGTAACGCCGTGACCAACCTGAGCCTGGCCACCAGCGAGCAGTGGACCGACAAGCAGTCGGGCCAGAAGGTCGAGCGTACCGAGTGGCACCGTGTGTCGCTGTTCGGCAAGGTTGCCGAGATTGCCGGCGAGTACCTGCGCAAGGGTTCGCAGTGCTACATCGAAGGCAAGCTCCAGACCCGCGAGTGGGAAAAGGACGGCATCAAGCGCTACACCACCGAGATCATCGTCGACATCAACGGCACCATGCAGCTGCTCGGCGGTCGTCCGCAGGGTCAGCAGGGTGGTGGTGACCAATACAACCAAGGTGGTGGTAACAACTACAACCAAGGTGGCCAGCAGCAGTACAACCAGGCTCCTCGTCAGCAGGCTCCGCGTCCGCAGCAGGCGCCACAGCGCCCGGCGCCGCAACAACCGGCTCCGCAGCCAGCCGCTGACTTCGACAGCTTCGACGACGATATTCCGTTCTGATACTTCCAGGAGGCGCCATGGCTGCCTCCCGCGAAAACGGAGCTGAAACAAGAAACCCGCTTCATACCTGAAGCGGGTTTCTTTTTGTCTGAAGCCGGTGCTCTGACAAGGCGTCAGCCTTCTTCGAGTGCCGTTCTTGCAAATTGGGCGTCCAGTTCCGGCGTTGCTCCGCTGATACCGATGCCGCCGATATGCCTGCCGTTCGCGTCCATGATCGGCAGGCCGCCTTCCAGCAGGGTGAACCCGGGGAGCGAGGCGTAGGGATTGGCCGGCAGCGCGGTGCTGCGCTCGCCGAGTGAGCGGGTCGACAGAGGGAAGCGGGCGGATGTCTCTGCCTTGAGCTGCGCGACCTGGATGCTGCCGCTGCTGGTGCCATCCATGCGGTGGAAGTACTTCAGGTTGCCGTGGTTGTCGACGATGCTGATGACAATGGCAAAGCCTTGGGCGCGGGCGGCACGTTCTGCGGCATCGGCCATGCTCCGTGCTCGCTCGGCGGTGATCTGCAGCGCGGATGGAGGGGCGTGATCATCGCCTGCTGTTGCCGCCATGCTGGATTGAGCGGGTACTGGGATGCCGATCAAAAGTGCGGTCAAGAGGTGCTTGATGTTCATGCCTGCGGGCCTCCTCCATGTGTGATCCACCAACCTAACAGGCACAGAATGTGTCGTGGCGTAGTCCATTTCCCGTAGCGATGTAGGATCTGTATGGCTGATGAGGCGATTTGCCTTGCGCCTGATCCAGATCATCGCGCTTTGCAGATTCTTGACTAGGCTTAACAGTTGGCGGTGTCTGTCCACCGTCACCGTGAAGTCCCTGAGGCGCCGGCCAAGTCCCGCGCGCCCGACAACCTGATCAGGAGTGCACGATGGATCTCAACCGTCGGCAATTCTTCAAGGTCGCCGCCGTCGGCCTTGGAGGCTCGAGCCTTGCGGCGTTGGGCATGGCCCCGACACCCGCGTTCGCCGAGCAGGTGCGCCACTTCAAGCTGGCGCATACCAAAGAAACCCGTAACACCTGCCCTTATTGCTCGGTCGGCTGCGGCCTGATCATGTACAGCCAGGGTGACGCGGGCAAGAACGTCAAACAGAATATCATCCACATCGAGGGCGACGCGGACCATCCGGTCAACCGCGGCACCCTGTGCCCGAAAGGCGCCGGCCTGCTGGACTTTATCCACAGCCCCAGCCGCCTCAAGTACCCCGAGGTGCGCAAGCCGGGCAGCAACGAGTGGACCCGCATCGACTGGGACGAAGCCCTCGACCGCGTCGCCGAGCTGATGAAACAGGACCGCGACGCCAACTTCATCGAGAAGAACGCCCAGGGCCAGACGGTCAACCGCTGGCTCACCACCGGCTTTCTCGCCGCGTCCGCCGCTTCCAGCGAAGCGGGCTACCTGACGCACAAGGTGATCCGTTCGCTGGGCATGCTGGGGTTCGATAACCAGGCGCGTGTCTGACACGGCCCGACGGTGGCAAGTCTTGCCCCGACGTATGGCCGTGGCGCGATGACCAATCACTGGTCTGACATCGCCAACGCAAACCTGGTCCTGGTGATGGGCGGCAACGCCGCTGAAGCGCACCCGTGCGGCTTCAAGTGGGTGACCGAAGCCAAGGCGCACAACAAGGCGCGGCTGATCGTGGTCGACCCGCGATTTACCCGTACCGCCTCGGTGGCTGATTACTACGCGCCGATCCGTACCGGCAGCGACATCGCCTTCATGGGCGGGCTGATCAATTACCTGCTGAGCAACGACAAGATCCAGCACGAGTACGTGCGCAACTACACCGACGTGTCGTTTATCGTCAAAGAGAACTATGGCTTCGAGGACGGGCTGTTCAGCGGCTATGACGCGGCCAAGCGCGTGTACGCCGACAAGTCCGGGTGGGGCTACGAGCTGGGCGAGGACGGCTATGCGAAGGTCGACCCGACGCTGCAGCACCCGCGTTGCGTCTACCAGCTGATGAAGCAGCACTACAGCCGCTACACGCCGGAACTGGCGAGCATGACTTGCGGCATGCCCCAGGACCAGATGATGAAGATCTGGGAAGAGATCGCCACCTGCTCGACACCGGGCAAGACCATGACGATCCTCTATGCCTTGGGCTGGACCCAGCACTCCATCGGCGCGCAGATCATCCGCAGCGCGGCCATGGTGCAGTTGCTGCTGGGCAACGTCGGCATGCCGGGGGGCGGGGTCAACGCCTTGCGTGGGCACTCCAACATCCAGGGCCTGACCGACCTGGGGCTGCTGTCGAACTCGCTGCCGGGCTACCTCACCCTGGCCGGCGACGCCGAGCAGGACTACGCCGCCTACATCGACAAGCGCGCCTCCAAGCCGCTGCGGCCGGGGCAGCTGTCGTACTGGCAGAACTACGGCAAGTTCCACGTCAGCCTGATGAAGGCCTGGTACGGCGCCAACGCCACCGCCGCCAACAACTGGGGCTACGACTGGCTGCCCAAGCTCGACGTGCCGGCCTACGACGTGTTGCGCATGTTCGAGATGATGGGCCAGGGCAAGGTCAACGGCTACATGTGCCAGGGCTTCAACCCCATCGCCGCGCTGCCGGACAAGAACCGCGTCACCGCGGCCCTGGCCAAGCTCAAGTGGCTGGTGGTCATGGACCCGCTGGCCACCGAGACCTCCGAGTTCTGGCGCAACGCCGGCGCGTTCAACGACGTCGACACCGCCAACATCCAGACCGAGGTGATCCGCCTGCCCACCACTTGCTTCGCCGAGGAAGACGGCTCGCTGGTCAACAGCAGCCGCTGGCTGCAGTGGCACTGGAAGGGCGCCGACGGTCCGGGCGAGACCCGCACCGACGTGCACATCATGAGCGAGCTGTTCCTGCGCCTGCGCAAGCGTTACCAGGCCGAAGGCGGCACCTATCCCGACCCGATGCTCAACCTCAGCTGGCCGTACAAGGTCCCGGAAGAGCCTTCGCCCGAAGAGCTGGCCAAGGAGATGAACGGCTGGGCGGTCAGCGACCTCACCGACGCCACCGGCGCCACGCTCAAGGCCGGTCAGCAACTGGCCGGCTTCGCCCAGATGAAGGACGACGGCAGCACCGCGTCGGGCTGCTGGATCTTCGCCGGTTGCTGGACCGAGCAGGGCAACCAGATGGCCCGGCGCGACAACAGCGACCCGTACGGCATGCACCAGGTGCAGAACTGGGCCTGGGCCTGGCCGGCCAACCGGCGGATCCTCTACAACCGTGCCTCCAGCGACCCGCAGGGTAAGCCGTGGGATCCGGAGAAGAAACGCCTGGTGTGGTGGAACGGCAAGGCCTGGACCGGCACCGACGTGCCGGACTTCAAGGTCGACTCGCCGCCGGAAGCGGGGATGAATCCGTTCATCATGAACCCCGAGGGCGTGGCGCGGTTCTTCGCCATCGACAAGATGGCCGAGGGGCCGTTCCCTGAGCACTACGAGCCGTTCGAGACGCCGATCGGTATCAACCCGCTGCATCCGCAGAACAAGAAGGCCACCAGCAACCCGGCCGGACGGATCTTCGATTCGGTGTGGGACACCCTCGGCACCCACGACGAGTTCCCCCATGCGGCGACCACCTACCGGCTGACCGAGCACTTCCACTTCTGGAGCAAGCATTGCCGGCTCAACGCCATTGCCCAGCCCGAGCAGTTCGTCGAGATCGGCGAGGTGCTGGCGAACGAGAAGGGCATCAAGGCCGGCGACCGGGTGCGGGTGTCGAGCAAGCGCGGCTATATCGACGCGGTGGCGGTGGTGACCAAGCGGATCCGTCCGTTGCAGGTCAACAACCAGACCGTGCACCAGATCGGCATCCCGTTGCACTGGGGGTTCACCGGTAGCACGCGGCACGGCTTCCTGACCAACACCCTGGTGCCGTTCCTCGGTGATGGCAACACGCAGACGCCGGAGTCCAAGTCGTTCCTCGTCAAAGTGGAGAAACTCTGATGGCCAGCCAAGACATCATCGCCCGCTCGGCCACCACCACCGTACCGCCCTCGGTACGCCAGCAGCAGGAAGTCGCCAAGCTGATCGACACCACCAAGTGTATCGGCTGCAAGGCCTGCCAGGTGGCGTGCTCGGAGTGGAACGAACTGCGTGACGAGGTCGGCCACAACCACGGCACCTACGACAACCCCCAGGACCTCAGCGCCGAGACCTGGACCCTGATGCGCTTCACCGAGCACGAGCGCGACGACGGCAACCTGGAGTGGCTGATCCGCAAGGACGGCTGCATGCACTGTGCCGAGCCCGGTTGCCTGAAGGCTTGCCCGAGCCCGGGGGCGATCATCAAGCATGCCAACGGTATCGTCGACTTCAACCAGGACCACTGCATCGGTTGCGGCTATTGCATCACCGGCTGCCCGTTCAACATCCCGCGCATCTCGCAGAAGGATCACAAGGCGTACAAGTGCACCCTGTGTTCCGACCGCGTGAGCGTGGGCCTGGAGCCGGCCTGCGTGAAGACCTGCCCGACCGGGGCGATCGTCTTCGGCAGCAAGGAGGAGATGAAGGTGCATGCCGACGAGCGCATCGTCGACCTGAAGTCGCGGGGGTACGAGAACGCCGGGCTGTACGATCCGGATGGCGTCGGCGGCACCCATGTGATGTACGTGCTGCACCACGCCGACACGCCGAGGATCTACGCCGGCCTGCCGGACCAACCGGTGATCAGCCCGTTGGTGGGGCTGTGGAAGGGCTTCAGCAAGCCCCTGGCGCTGCTGGCCATGGGCGCGGCGGTGCTGGCCGGGTTCTTCCACTATGTACGCGTGGGGCCGCAGCGGGTCGAGGAGGACGAACACCCGGCGCCTGTGGATAACACGGTCCACGAGGTCGACCCGGCGGTGCATGTCTATGATCCGAACCGCCCGGGCGGGCAGGGGGAGCAGCGGCCATGAATGACAACAAGCCTATCCTGCGCTACAACGCCAACGAACGGAGCAACCACTGGGTCGTGGCGATCCTGTTCGTGCTGGCCGGCCTTTCGGGGCTGGCGCTGTTCCATCCGGCACTGTTCTGGCTCAGCCACCTGTTTGGCGGCGGGCCGTGGACGCGGATCCTTCACCCGTTCATCGGCGTGGGCATGTTCGTGTTCTTCCTCGGGCTGGTGCTGCGCTTCTGGCGCGCCAACTTCATCACCGCCAACGACCGCCTGTGGCTGCGCCGCATCGACCGGGTGATGCTCAACAAGGAAGAGGGCGTGCCGCCGGTCGGCAAGTACAACGCCGGGCAGAAGCTGCTGTTCTGGACCTTGCTGGCCTGCATGCTGGTGCTGCTGGTCAGCGGCGTGGTGATCTGGCGCGCGTACTTCAGCCATTGGTTCGGCATCGAGGTCATTCGCCTGTCCACGCTGTTGCATGCCCTGGCGGCGTTCGTGCTGATCCTCAGCATCATCGTGCACATCTATGCCGGGATCTGGATCAAGGGTTCGATCGGCGCCATGCTGCATGGCTGGGTGAGCCGCGCCTGGGCGCGCAAGCACCATGAACTGTGGTACCGGGAAGTGACCGGCGACAAGTCGCCACACAACCACGGTGGAAAAGAAGGATGACCGTTTGAGCACGATTCTCGAACCTGGACAGATCGAAGCGTCGGCAGTGATGCCGCCGTTTCTGCACCTGCCCGCCGCCCACCTCTTCGAGGTGCGCGCCACACGGCTTGAGCAACTGGCCGAGGGTAACGCCCTGGGTGATTACCTGCGGTTGATGGCCCGGCTGTGCCGGATTCAGCAGCAGCTTGTGGATAACCCGCCTGCGGGATTACCGGTGGCCGAAGAGCGCCAGCGCCTGTGTATAAGTCATGGTTTGCCGCCCCTGGCGGCCGACAGCCTGGTGCGTGAAGGGCCTTGGTTGGTCTGGTTGCAGGCGTTGCTCGAGCGCTTCGAGACCGCATCCGACGGGCCACTGGCCGAGGCGCTGGATGCGTTGCGTGGCAGCGACGATGCCCAGCGCAAGGGCTGGGCTATCGCCCTGCTCGGTGGCCAGTACGATGCAGTGCCGGCGGCGCTGGTGCCCTTCATTGGCGCCGCGTTGCAGGCGGCGTGGTCCAGCTGGCTGCTGGCCTTGCCTGCGCCTGAGCTCAAGCCTGCGGGCAGCCTGGCCCAGTGCCCAGCCTGTGGATCGCCGGCCATGGCCGGGGTAGTGCGTAACCGTGGCAAGCATAATGGCCTGCGCTACCTGGCCTGCTCGCTGTGTGCCTGCGAATGGCATGTGGTGCGGGTCAAGTGCGTGTACTGCGAGTCGAGCAAGGACCTGCGCTACAGCAACCTCAAGGATGACCGCCACGCGCCGGGCAAGGCGCCGCTGCGCGCCGAGTGCTGCCCGGGGTGCCAGAGCTACCTCAAGCAGTGCTACCTGGAGAACGACGCCGCGGCCGAGCCGCTGGCCGACGACCTGGCGAGCCTGGCGCTGGACATGCGCCTGGACGAGGAGGGTTTCCATCGGCTGGCGCCGAACCTGCTGTTGGCGCCGGGGTAGTGTCTACACTGCAAGACCGAGTCGCCTGATTTGCGGGCAAGCCCGCTCTCACAGGAAGCGTACAGTACCTGTGGGGGCGGGCTTGCCCGCGAAGAGGCCGGAACAGACAACGGATTTGTTTAAGGTAGTACTGATGTCTTCAACCCTCGCCAGCGACACCCCACGCCTGCCTTCCATCGACACCTTGCTGCGCCATCCGGCCTGCGCCCCGCTGATCGACCGTCATGGTCGTGACGCCACGCTGGCCACCCTGCGCCAGTTGCTCGACGACCTGCGCGAGCCTGCTCGCCTCGGCCAACTGAGTGCCACCGAACTGACCGCCGAAGTGCTCCTGGGCCGAGCCGGCGAACGCCTGGCCATCCAGCAGCGCAGCCAGGTACGCCGGGTGTTCAACCTCACCGGCACGGTGCTGCACACCAACCTGGGCCGGGCCTTGCTGCCCGAGGAAGCGGTCGAGGCCATGCAGACCGCCGCCCGCTATCCGCTGAACCTGGAGTTCGACCTCAACACCGGCAAGCGCGGCGACCGCGACGACCTGATCGAAAGCCTGATCCGCGAGCTGACCGGCGCCGAGGCCGTCACCGTGGTCAACAACAACGCCGCCGCCGTGCTGCTGGCGCTCAACAGCCTGGGCGCGCGCAAGGAAGGGATCATCTCCCGGGGCGAACTGATCGAGATCGGCGGTGCCTTCCGTATCCCCGACATCATGGCTCGCGCGGGGGTGAAGCTGCACGAGATCGGCACCACCAACCGCACTCACGCCCGCGACTATGAAGCCGCGATCAACCCGCGCACGGGCCTGCTGATGCGCGTGCATTGCAGCAACTACAGCATCCAGGGTTTCACTACCCAGGTGCCTACCGCGGAACTGGCGCGCATCGCTCATGCTCATGAGTTGCCGCTGCTTGAAGACCTGGGCAGCGGCAGCCTGCTCGACCTGACCCGTTGGGGCTTGCCGGCCGAGCCGACCGTGCGCCAGGCGCTGGCCGATGGCGCCGACATCGTCACGTTCAGTGGCGACAAACTGCTCGGCGGGCCGCAGGCGGGGATCATCGTCGGGCGCAAGGCGCTAATCGCGAAGATCAAGAAGAATCCGCTCAAGCGTGCCCTGCGGGTCGACAAGATCACCCTTGCGGCACTCGAAGCCGTGCTGGCGCTGTATCGCAACCCGGACCGCCTGGTCGAGCGCCTGCCGAGCCTGCGCCTGCTCACCCGGCCCCAGGCCGAGATCGCCGCCCAGGCCGAGCGCCTGGCGCCTGAACTGGCCGCACGGCTGGGGACGCAATGGACGGTTAGCGTCGAACCGGCCCTGGGCATGATCGGCAGCGGCAGCCAGCCCGTGGCGCGCCTGCCCAGCGCGGCCTTGTGCCTGCGCCCGCAGGTGTCGAAGAAACTGCGCGGGCGCAGCCTGCATGTGTTGGAGCGGGCGCTGCGCGACCTGCCGGTGGCGGTGCTCGGCCGCATCGATGACGATGCCCTGTGGCTCGACCTGCGCCAGTTGGACGATGAGGCCCAGTGGCTGGCGCAACTGCCGGCGTTGCAGTTGGGGCCGGTGCAGTGATCGTCGGTACCGCCGGCCACATCGACCACGGCAAGACCGCGCTGCTCCAGGCCCTGACCGGCCAAGCCGGCGACACACGCCAGGAGGAGCGTGCCCGGGGCATGACCATCGATCTTGGCTACCGCTATGCCCCGTTGGCCGAAGGCGCGCCGCTGACAGGCTTTATCGATGTGCCTGGCCACGAGCGTTTTATCCACAACATGCTTGCCGGCGCCCATGGCATCGACCTGGTGCTGCTGGTGGTGGCCGCCGACGACGGGGTGATGCCGCAGACTCGTGAGCACCTGTCGATCATCGAACTGCTGGGTATTCCCCAGGCGCTGGTGGTCATCAGCAAATGCGACCGGGTCGAGCCGGCGCGGTTGATCGAAGTCCAGGCCCAGGTCACCGAACTGCTCGCGCCTGGGCCCTATGCCGGGGCCAGGCAATTTCCGGTTTCGAGCCTGTCCGGCGCGGGAATCGACGCCCTGCGCGAGGCCTTGCTGGCGGCCGAGGCGCATGTTCGCCAGCGCAGCGTGCGCGGCGGTTTCCGCCTGGCCGTGGACCGGGCCTTCGCGGTTTCCGGGGCAGGGGTGGTGGTCACCGGCACGGCGCTGGCCGGGCGGGTCAGCGTCGGCGACACCTTGCTGTTGGGCAAGGTAGGCAAACCTGTGCGGGTGCGTGGGCTGCACGCGCAAAACCAGGCGGCATTGGTCGCCGAGGCAGGGCAGCGGGTGGCATTGAATATCAGCGCGGAAAAGCTCTCGGCCGAACAGGTACATCGCGGCGACTGGCTGCTACCTGAGTGGTTGCATGCACCCAGCGTGCGAGTGGATATCGACCTCACCTTGCTGGCCGGAGAAACACGCGTGTTCGAGCACTTCAGCGCGGTGCACGTGCACCTGGGGACCCAGGATGTCACTGCCCGGGTCGCGTTGCTCGAAGGGGAACGGCTCGAGGCTGGCCAGCGCATGTTCGCCCAACTGCTGCTCAATGCACCGTTGCAGGCAGTGCATGGGGATCGTCTGGTTCTGCGCGACCAGCGCGCCCAGCGCACGCTGGGTGGTGGCCGTGTGCTCGATCCATTCGCCCCGAGCCGGCAGCGGCGCAGCGAGGCGCGCTTGCGCCAGTTGCAGGTGTTGCGCAATGCCGACGGCCTCGAGCGGGCGTTGCCGGCCTTGCTGGAGGCAGCCCCGGGCGGGCTCGAGCCCCGGCGTCTGGAGCGTCAGTTCAATCGCCTGCGTGAGACCTGGCAGTTGCCGGATGCGGTGCTGGTGATTGCCACGCGTCAAGGTCAGTTGCTGTTCGATTGCCTACAGTGGCAGGCGCTCAAGCGACAAGTGCTGGAGCGCCTGGCGCAGTTCCATGAACAGGAGCCTGATCAGCTTGGCCCGGACCGTGACCGACTGCGCCGCTTTACCGCATTGCCGTTGGAGCGGCCTGCGTTTGTCAGCCTGTTGGATGAGTTGCTGGGCGAAGGCGCGATCAGCAGCAGTGGCCCGTGGCTGCACCTGCCGGATCACCGGGTCCAGCTGAGCGAGGCGGATACCGCGTTGTGGGCGCGTCTGTTGCCCCGCCTGTTGGCGGGCGAGTTCGATCCGCCCTGGGTGCGGACCCTGGCCGGCGAGGAGGGCTGCGACGAGGCTGACGTGCGCCTGCTGTTGCGCAAGCTTGCCCGGTTGGGCCTGGTGCACCAGGTGGTGCGTGACCTGTTTTACCCGGAGACGACGTTCAAGCGCATGACAGAGCTGCTGTTGCGTCAGGCCGAGACATCGCCGATAGTGCAGGTCGCGGCGTTTCGCGATGGTTTGGCCATCGGTCGCAAGCGCACTGTGCAGATTCTCGAGTATTTCGACCGCGTTGGCTTGACCCGACGAGTTGGCGACCTGCGTCATATCCGCGTCGACAGCGCCCTGGCCCAACCGTAACGCGGGCCCTGATTTCAAGGAAGGCAATCGCGCCCGGTGGCGCGGCCGGGCTTCAAACCCGGTTGGGGACGGCAGCCGTTCCCGGGCAGGTTCGACTCCCGCTGCCTTCCGCCACTTTTCCAGAGGCTGAAACGATCGCGGGGCAAGCCCGCTCCCACGGATTTGTGGGAGCGGGCTTGCCCCGCGATGGCGAACGGACGATCTGCGAGTCAGGCGCGCTCGCCGCACAGGTCCAGCGCGAACCAATGTTCCGCCGCCTGCACGTCCAACCCTGCGCCCAACAGCGCAAACAGCTTGCCCAGCGCCGCCTCGCGGGTCATGCCACCGCCACTGACCAGACCGGTGTCACGCAGACGGCTGCCGGCGGCATAGGTGTCGAATACCACCGAACCTTCCGGACACTGGCTGATGGCAACGATCATCACCCCACCCTGGCGGGCGTCGTGCAGCACGTCGAGCAGTGCCTGGTCGTCGGACGGGCCGGTGCCACTGCCGTAGCACTCCAGCACCAGCCCCTGGATGCCACTGTCGAACAGGCCACGCAGATGTTCGGCGGCAAGGCCAGGGAACACCGGCATGACCGCCAGCTTGACCGGCTGGCGTGGCTGACGGTAGTCCAGGCGGGTCGGCAGCTCAGAAGTGTGTTCGCCCTCGCGATGGCGGGGCAGCACGGTGAAGGCGTCGAACGCCTCGCTGCGCAACTTCGAGGCGCGGCAGCCGTGCAGCAGCTGACCGTGGAAGTACAGCTGCACGCCGTCTTCCAGGCCGTTTTCGAACAGGTTCAGGGCGCCGACGAGGTTGGCCCAGGCATCGCTGTCCGGCGCGCCGGCCGGTAGCATGGAACCGGTCAACAGCACTGGTGCTGGCAGGCCCAGCAACAGGAACGACAGGGCCGCGGCGCTGTAGGCCAGGGTATCGGTGCCATGCAGCACCAGCACGCCGTCGTGGCCATCACGCTCGACCGCCTCGACGATGGCATCGCGCATCGCCAGCCAGTTGGCCTGTTGCATGTTGGCGCTGTCGATCAGTGGGTTCAGCTCACGCAGCGACCAGTGCACCTTTGGCGCGTCGCCGCAGTTGGCGAAGTGGTCACGCATGCGCGCTTCGAAGCCACCGGCCGGCGCGAGGCCTTCGGCAGTCTGCAGCATGCCGATTGTGCCACCGGTGTAAAGGACGAGAAGATTCTTGACTGCACGCATGGGAATTTTCCGTAGCGATGTAGCGAAGGAAGAGGCAGCCGCCCACGGACGGGGCGGCTGGGGCAGGGGAGAATATCAGCGCTGAGCGTGCGCCTGAACGGCGGCTTTGTCAGTGGCTGTTTCAGCCTGCGGATTGGCCGGCCAGGCGGCACGGTCCAGGTCCAGGTCGGTGAACTTGCTGGAGTCGAACACTGGCTGCTTGATACCAGCCTTGCGCTGAGCGTCGTAGTCGCGCATGACGCGCAGGCCGACTTTGAACAGCATGGCCAGGGCGATCAGGTTGACAAATGCCAGGCAGGTCATGGTGATGTCGGCGAAGGCGAACACGGTCGACAGGTCCTGCGTCGAACCCCACACCACCAGCGCCAGTACCAGGCCGCGGAAAGTCATCAGCACGGAGCGGTTGCGGCTGAGGAACTGCAGGCTGTTTTCGCCCAGGTAGTAGTTGTAGAGAATGCAGGTGAAGACGAACAGCGACAGCGCAACGCTGACGAAGATGCGGCCCCAGTCACCGACCACGGCGGCCAGCGAGTTCTGGGTCAGGACGATGCCGTCACCTTCGAAGCCCGGGGTGTAGAAGCCCGACAGCAGGATCAGCAGCGCGGTGCAGGTGCAGATCACGAAGGTGTCGAGGAACACGCTGAAGGCCTGGACTACGCCTTGGGCGCCCGGGTGCTTCACGGCGGCCACGGCGGCGACGTTCGGCGCGCTGCCCAGGCCTGCTTCGTTGGCGAACACGCCACGCTTCACGCCCATGACGATGGCGCTGCCGAGCAGGCCAGCGAACGCAGGGTCGAGGCCGAAGGCGCTCTTGAAGATGGTTTCCAGCATGGCCGGGACGTGTTCGATCTGGGTGCCGATCACGTACAGGGTCACGCCGATGTAGGCCAGGGTCTTGACCGGTACCAGCAGGTCGGACACTGCGGCGATGCGCTTGATACCGCCGATGAAGGTCAGGGCCAGCAGGGCTGCCAAGACGATACCGGTGTGTTTCGGATCGAAGGCAAAGGCGTTCTGCAGCGAGTGGGTCACGGTGTACGACTGCAGGCCGATGAAGGCGAAGCCGTAGGTGACCAGCAGCAGGATCGAGAACACGATCGCCATGCTTTTCAGCTTCAGGCCGTGCTGGATGTAGTACGCCGGGCCGCCGCGGTACAGGCCATCGCCATCGGCGCGCTTGTAGACCTGGGCCAGGGTGCATTCGAAGAAGCTGCTGGACATGCCCACCAGCGCGGTGACCCACATCCAGAACACGGCGCCCGGGCCACCGAGGGTCACGGCGATACCGACACCGGCGATGTTACCGGCGCCGACGCGACCGGCCAGGCTCAGCATCAAGGCCTGGAACGAGCTCAGTTGGCCTGCCTGGCCGCGAAGGGATTCCTTGAAGACACCGAACATGTGGCCGAAATGGCGGAACTGGACGAACCGCGAGCGGATGGTGAAGTAACCGCCGAGTCCGACGATCAGCACGATGAGCAGTTTCCCCGAGAGGAAATCGTTGAGTGCTTCGAGCATTGGAAAATGACCTCGATTCTTATTCTTCGCGTGGAAAGATCAGCGGGCGGCAGGCGCACCGCTTTTCATTGGGGGCGCATGGTTGGCTATGACAACTGTGGTTACAATTTCGCGGGTTGCTCCGTTTTGGTGCGACTTGATGCTAGAATGGCGTCACTCGCATCATCCGGACCTGCGCATCATGGGCGATCATTTCGCTATCAACCTCAAATTGGCCTGTAGCCACTACCGCTCTATCTCCGAGGTTTGCCGGCAGCTGTCGATCAATCGCGCGCAGTTCAACAAGTACCTGAGCGGTCAGAGCCGTCCGACGGCTTACAACCTCAAACGCATCGGCGATTTCTTCGGGGTCGAGGATTACGAGCTGGGTCTGCCGGCCGAACAGTTCGCCCGCTTGATCGGCGCACGCACCCAGGAACAGCGTGTCGGTCCTCAGGACGACCCGATCAGCGAACTGTTCAGGCCGCTGCATAAAGAAGCCGGCAACCTGTCGCGCTATTGCGGCTACTACTTCGAATATTCCAACTGCATGTCGGTGCCAGGCTCGATCCTGGTGTCGCTGGTGCATCTGTGGGAGGAGCGCGGCAGCTTTTTGTTCGAGCGCCAGGAACGCCAGGAGCGCAGCAGCGGCCTCGACCAGCACGCCGAGGTGCGTTGCCGCTACCTCGGCGCGGCGTTCCAGCTGCAGGACCGGATGTTCCTGATCGACTACGAGTCGCTGACCTTCAACGAGATGAGCCAGACGATTCTCATCCCCAGCTTCAAGAGCCGCATCAGCCGCCTGAACGGCCTCAAGACCGGGGTTTCCAGCGGTGACCGGCGCAATCCGGCGTGCACCCGGGTGGTGTGGGAATACCTGGGCGAGGAGATCAACCGCATCAACGCCTACCGGCAGATCAAGCTGTACCGCCCGGACGATCCGCGCATCGATGACGACATACGTGATCGGCTGAGCGCGGGGATGGTCAGCAACGGGTTGTTCGAGATCGAGTGAGCCATCATTGGCCGCGCATTGGGAGCGGGCGCCGCAGGACTAGTCGAGAATGAACGCCGCCACCGCATCGGCCACCTGGTCCGCGACCTCCGGCCGGGCGCGCAGGTGCGCGGCGATGCCGTGGTCGCAGTCGGTGAGCATCAGGCACTCCACATGGGGCGCCGGCACCGAGCGCAGCAACGCGTGGGTGACCTCCTCGGGAATCGGGCTGTAGCGCTCGACGCCCGCCAGCCGCCGGGTACCGGCCGAGGTGCCGGGCCCCTGGCCGTGGACCCTGGAGTTGAGCCCGTCGTATTCGCCGATCACCAGCAGCACGCGGCCCTGGAACTGGCGCAGGAAGGCGTAGCTGTCGCAGTCGAGGAAGGCATAAGGCTTGCGGATGGCCTCGCTGAAGGCCGGCCCGAAGGGCGCGGCATGGGCCGCGTCGGGGTAGACCGCCGGGCAGATCAGCACCAGCTTGCGCACGCTGGGGCGCTGGGCGGCCAGCTTCAGGGCTATGGACGCGCCCAGGCTGTGGCCGACCAGGGTGTCGCTGCGCGTGTCCAGATGCCGGTGAAAGCGCAAGGCCTCCTGCAGGTTGATGTCCAACGAGGCGTCCTTGGCCCCTGGTTCGCTGGCCAGGCTGTGGCCGGACAGGTTGCCGGTCAACGAGCCGATGCCCTGCTGCTGGAGGCGGTAGAGCAACGGGTTGAGGCGGGTGAAGTCGGAGCGTGCGCCGCCGACCACGAATACCGTGGGGGCACGCTCGGCGTCTGGCAGCAGCAGGCGTGCCTGCTGGCGATAGTCGGCAAAATCCTCGTCAATGAACCGCTCCGGGCCGGGCGCGGGCTCGTCGAATTGCCATCTGGCGCGCTGTGCAGTGTTCAGTTCGGCATCCATGTTGATCTCCTTGAACAGGCCTGGCGCAGTATAAGTAGCTGTCGGCAAAGGCGGAATACCGCCCCGACCGGTGCCAATCGCCACGCGGCGCGCGCCAGGCCTTGCCTGGGTTGGACTTCCCCTGTCGGAAACAGCAAAATGAACCCCTTTCCTCCATCGACCAGACCGGACCTGTTGACTCTATGCGT
Organism: Pseudomonas sp. P106(2024); assembly: GCF_057480815.1. Classification (NCBI taxonomy): domain Bacteria; kingdom Pseudomonadati; phylum Pseudomonadota; class Gammaproteobacteria; order Pseudomonadales; family Pseudomonadaceae; genus Pseudomonas; species Pseudomonas sp. P106(2024). The sequence goes on from NZ_JBLIYU010000011.1 coordinate 35,881, forward strand.
ATGCGCCTGATGCTGTTGGGTGGTGGCAATGCCCTCGGGCAAGCGCTGATTCGTCTTGGGGCCGAGGAAGATATCGCCTTCCTGGCGCCTCGCCCGCCGGAAAACGGCTGGGATCCGGCCAGCCTGACCCTGCTGCTCGACGAGCAACGTCCGCACGCCGTGGTCAACCTGGCCTATTATTTCGACTGGTTCCAGGCCGAGTCCGTCAGCGAGCAACGCCTGGCCCAGCAGGAGCGGGCGGTGGAGCGGCTCGCCGAGCTGTGCCAGCACCACGAGATGATCCTTGTGCAACCGTCCAGCTACCGTGTGTTCGATGGCTCGCGCGCCACTGCCTACAGCGAGAAGGACGAGCCGGTGCCACTCGGCCTGCGCGGCCAGGCGCTCTGGCGCATCGAGCAGAGCGTGCGCGCCACCTGCCCGCAGCATGTGCTGCTGCGCTTCGGCTGGCTGCTGGACGAAAGCATCGACGGCGCGCTCGGGCGCTTCCTGACCCGCGCCGAACAGCCCCAGGAATTGCTGCTGGCCGATGACCGCCGCGGCAACCCGACGCCGGTGGACGACGCCGCGCGGGTGATCCTCTCGGTGCTCAAGCAGCTCGATTGCCAGGCGCCGCTGTGGGGCACCTACCACTATGCTGGCAACGAGGCTACCACGCCGCTGGTGCTCGGCCAGGCGATCCTCACCGAGGCCACCCAGTGGCGCAAGCTGGCCGTTCAGGCGCCGACCGCCCAGGCCCACGCCGCCCGCCCGGATGCCAGCGAGGAGCCACAGCACGCGGTGCTGGCCTGCAAGAAGATCCTTCACACTTTCGGCATCAAGCCCCGCGCCTGGCGCGCCGGCTTGCCGCCCCTACTGGACCGATTCTACCGACATGGCTGACGCCCCCATCCTGATCACCGGCGGTGCCGGCTTCATTGGCTCCCACCTGTGCGATGCGTTGCTGGAGAAAGGCTACGCGGTGCGTATCCTAGACGACCTGTCGACCGGCAAGCGCAGCAACCTGCAGCTCGGCCATCCGCGTCTTGAACTGCTCGAAGGCGATGTCGCCGACGCCGCCCTGGTGGCCCGTGCCGCCACTGGTTGCCAGGCGGTAGTGCACCTGGCTGCGGTAGCTTCGGTGCAGGCCTCGGTGGAAAATCCGGTGAAGACCCACCAGAGCAACTTCATCGGCACGCTCAATGTCTGCGAGGCGATGCGCCTGAATGGCATCCGTCGCGTGCTGTTCGCCTCCAGCGCGGCGGTGTACGGCAACAATGGCGAAGGCCAGTCGATTGCCGAGGACACGCCCAAGGCACCGTTGACTCCCTATGCGGTGGACAAGCTGGCCAGCGAGCAGTACCTGGACTTCTACCGCCGCCAGCATGGGCTGGAGCCGGTGGTGTTCCGCTTCTTCAATATCTTCGGGCCGCGCCAGGATCCTTCCTCTCCGTATTCGGGGGTGATCAGCATCTTCTGCGAGCGCGCCACCCAGGGTACGCCGATCACCGTGTTCGGTGATGGCGAGCAGACCCGCGACTTCCTGTTCGTCGGCGATCTGGTCCAGGTGATGGTGCAGGCACTTGAACAGCCGGTGGTGGAAGAGGGCGCGGTGAATATCGGCCTGAACCAGGCGACTTCGCTGAACCAGTTGCTCAAGGCACTGGAGCAGGTGGTGGGCGGTTTGCCGGCGGTCAGCTACGGTCAGGCCCGCTCGGGCGATATCCGCCATTCGCGGGCAGACAATTCGCGCTTGCTGGCGCGTTTCGCGTTCCCTGAGCCGACGCCGTTCGTCGAGGGGCTGGCGCGGTTGCTCGGCAAGGTCTGAATCCCCATCGCGGGGCAAGCCCACTCCCACGTCGCCATGGGGGCTGGTGGGAGCGGGCTTGCCCCGCGATGACATCACGAATGCCGGACCACCCGCCGCCGGCAATCCTCCGGCCGCACCTCCCGCCCATCCCGGGCCCGCACCTGCAGCGTCTCCAGGCCTTGGCCACGATCATCCACCACCTGCGAGCGTGATTCCCCCGCCGTGAACAGGTAGCGCTCCCCCCACTGGCGCAAGCCGATCACGATCGGAAACACCGAGCGCCCCCGTTCGGTCAGCACATATTCCTTGTAGGCACTGCCATCCGAGGCCGGCTGCTGCACCAGCAGTTCCGCCTCCACCAGCAGCTTCAAGCGCGAGGCGAGGATGTTCTTCGCCAGCCCCAGGTTCTTCTGCAATTCGCTGAAGCGGCGCAGGCCGTCAAAGGCATCGCGCAGGATCATCAGCGCCCAACGGTCGCCGAGCACCTCCAAGGCGCGGGCCACAGGGCATTGCTGGTTGTTCTCGTCGAGCATGGCGCGATCCTTGGGTGTCTATCTGGTTGCAGAATAAAACCACCTTTGCTAGAAAGCCAGTCATGTGGTTTTAAATTGAAACCAGACTTGAAAGGGAGTCTTCGATGTCGACGCTCACCCGTGGATTGACGTTGTTGTTGGCCGCCGCCTGCGCACTGGCCGTGGCCACGGTGTATCTCGCCCAGCCGCTGCTGGAGTCGATGGCAGCGAGCCTTGGGGTGAGTAGCGCCCGCGCCGGCTTGATAGTGGGGATGACCCAGGCCGGCTATGCCTTGGGGTTGCTGCAGATCGTGCCGCTGGGGGATCTGCTTGATCGCAAGCAGCTGATCCTCGGCCAATTGCTCGTCTCGTCCGGCGCCTTGCTGGCCGTAGCCTTTGCCGTGGACTGGGCCGTGCTGCTGGCCGCAATGGCCCTGGTCGGCCTGGCTGCGGTGGTGGTGCAGGTGATGGTGGCGCATGCCGCCACGCTCGCCACGCCCGCCGAACAAGGGCAGGTAGTGGGCACGGTGACCAGCGGCGTGGTACTGGGCATCCTCTCGGCGCGCCTGGTATCAGGCGCGGTAGCCGACCTGCTCGGCTGGCAGGGTGTGTATGGCCTGGCGGCGGTGCTTGCGCTGGCAATGGCGGGGCTGCTCGCCTGGCGCTTGCCTGTCGCCAGGCCGCAGGGGCAGAGGCAGCGCTATCGGGCGTTGCTGGCATCGGTGCTGCGGCTGTATCGACATGACCGTCTGCTGCGTGAGCGCGGTGTGTTCGCGGTGCTGGTGTTCGCGGCGTTCAGCGTGCTGTGGAGTGCGATGGTGCTGCCCTTGAGCGCCGCGCCACTGGCACTGGATCACACGCAAGTCGGGCTGTTCGGTCTGGCCGGCGTGGCGGGGGCACTGGCGGCATCGCGTGCCGGGCGTCTGGCGGATCACGGACATGGACGGCGGGTGACTGGCTGGGCATTGGGTCTGCTGACCCTGTCGTGGCTGCCCATCGCCTACCTTGAGCAATCATTGCTGGCGCTGGTAGTCGGGATTCTGATGCTGGACCTGGCCGTGCAGGCGGTGCACGTGACTAACCAGAGCCTGCTGCTGGCGGGGCGCGGCGAGATGGCCAGCCGGCTGATCGGCGCCTACATGTGCTGCTATTCGCTCGGCAGCGGGGTAGGGGCGGTCGTGGCGACCTGGGTTTACGGACAGTGGGGCTGGGTGGCGGTGTGCGGGGTGGGGGCGGGGATAAGCGCGCTGGCCTGGGGCTATTGGGGGTATCTCTGGAGCGTCGAGACGATGCGTGGCGCGCCCGCTCCAGAGGGAGCAGGCGCGCCTGCGGATCAGAACTTGTAGCCGATACCGACCATGTAGACCCACGGATCGACATCGACGTCGACTTTGGTCTTGCCGACGCCCAGGGCGCTCGGGCCGTCGATGCTGGCCTTGGTGTCGATGTCGACGTACCAGACCGCGGCGTTGAGCAGCAGGTTGTCGGTGAGCATGTAGTCCATGCCCAACTGGCCGGCGATGCCGACCGAGTCCTTCAGCTTCATGTTGCTGAAGCCCTGGGCCTTACGGTCGCTGGTCAGGTCCTCATCGAAGAACATCGTGTAGTTGATGCCCACGCCGGCGTATGGCTGGAACTTCGAGGACGGCGCCATCGGGTAGTACTGCAGCGACAGGGTCGGCGGCAGTTGCTTGATGTCGGCCAGCTTGCCGTCCAGGCCAGGGCCGAGGCCCTTGACGCCGACTTTGTGCTGGAACGGGGTGGCGGCCAGCAGCTCGAGACCGATGTGGTCGGTGAGCATGTAGGCGAAGGCCAGGCCCAGCTGGGTGTCACTGTCCAGAGTCGCCTTGGTGCCCGAGACCTTGGCGCCGTCGAGCTTGATGTCGCCGCTGTTCTCGTTGGGCGCGGTGGTGATGGCGCCGGCGCGGAGGATGAAATCCCCCGCCTGGTGGGCGTGGGCGACAGGGGCTGCAAGCGCCAACGCGACGAGCGAGGCACCGAGCAAGGACTTGTTCATGGAAGCTCCCAGAGGACGTGAGTAATCGAGTAGTCCAATGGTACGAAGCTGACTAAACAGAAAGTTTGACCCAGCTCAAAGAAGCCGTGCTATCGGGGTGACGCAATGCTCACTTCAGCTCATAAGCGTAGATTTTCTCTGCTTCCATCTGGTAACCGGCGTCCGCCAGTTCGCTGCTGCTGGCCTTGACCTGCATCGTGCCCTCGATCCAGTACGGTTGGTACAGGTCTTCGATGCGCACGCCCATCTCGCTGAAGATATGCACGATCTGGTTCGACGGCGGTGGCGGCACATGGATGCAGGCGCCGTAGTAGGGCACCAGGAGGAACTCGGTGGTGCGGCCTTCGTCGCTGACTTCCAGCGGCACGATGTAGCCGGGGATCTTCACCTGCTGGCCGTCCAGGGCTTTCACCACCGGCGCGTTGGGCGCCTGCTGGCGGGCGGCGGGGGCGGCCTCGGCGGACAGCGCGTCGCTGATCTGCGACAGATCGTGCAGGGGCGTCAGTTGTGGCGGGATGACCGGCGCGCCCTCGGGGATCAGGGCGGGCCAGTCCAGCTCGCGCGGGTCGGCGGCCCAGAGGGGCAGCGAAGTCATCAGCAGGATCGTGAGCAGCAGATACTGAATGATCGGTCTTGCCCTCTTCGCGGGTTTACCCGCGAAGAGGGTGGTGAAGTCTAGGATCATGTCTGTCTCTTAAAGGTGGATCGACAAACCATCGGCCAACGACTGCCGATAGGCGCGCCAGGCCGGCACGCTACCCATCAGCAGCGCCGCGCCGAGGATGATGGCCAGCAACGTCCACTCGTGGGCGCTCGGCCAGGCCAGTGGCAGGTATAGCCCATAGTTGGCCTGTACATAGCCCTGGGCCAGGGCTATGCCTGCGTACAGCAACCCCAGCCCGGCGGCGATGCCTGCCAGCGCCAAGGCCAGCGCCTCGAGCACCAGCAATCCGGCGATATGCCAGGGACGGGCACCCACCGATCGCAGGATGGCCATTTCCCGGCGGCGCTCGTTGAGGCTGGTGAGAATGGCCGTGAGCATGCCGATCAGGCCGGTGAGCACAACGAACAGCGACACCACGAACAAGGCCTGCTCCGCCGTGCCCATCAGGCTCCACAGCTCCTGCAGGGCCACGCCGGGCAGGATCGCCAGCAGCGGTTCGGCGCGGTATTCGTTGATCTCGCGCTGCAGGCTGAACGTGGCGATCTTGCTGTTGAGCCCGAGCATGAAGGCGGTGATGGCCGCAGGCTGCAGGTCCATGGTGCGGGCCTGCTCGGCGCTGATGCGCCCGGCGCCACGTGCCGGCACGCCGTTGTGCCAGTCGATGTGGATCGCCTCCATGCCGGCCAGGCTGATGTGCAGGGTACGGTCCACCGGGGTGCCGGTGCGCTCGAGCACGCCGACCACGGTGAACGGCTTGTCGTCGTGCTTGACCAGGCTGATGGCGGCTACACCATGCGCCAGGACCAGCTTGTCGCCGAGCTTGTAGTGCAGCGCCTGGGCCACTTCGGCGCCGAGCACCACCTCGAACGGATCGTCGGCGAACGCCCGGCCCTGGTCGAGTGCCAGGTGCTGGCGGCGGCCGAACTGGTAGTGGCTGAAGTAGTCGGTGGTGGTGCCCATCACCCGGTAGCCACGGTGCGAGTCACCCAGGGAAATGGGGATGGCCCATTTCACCCGCGGGTCGCTGGCGTAGTGCTGGTAGCTGTCCCAGCGGATGTTGTTGGTGGCGTTGCCGATGCGAAACACCGAGTACAGCAGCAGGTTCACCGACCCCGAGCGGGCGCCGACGATCAGGTCGGTGCCGCTGATGGTGCTGGCGAAGCTGGCGCGGGCCTCGGTGCGCACCCGCTCGACGGCCAGCAGCAGGCACACCGACAGGGCGATGGCGAACGCGGTGAGCAGGGCGGTGAAGCGGCGGTTGGCCAGGCTGGCCAGGGCAAGGCGAAGCAGGTACATCAGGCCTCCCGGGGCTTGGCGGCGCGGTTGAGCTCGGCCAGGGACAGGTGCCGGTCGAACAGCGGCGCCAGGCTCTGGTCATGGCTGACGAACAGCAGGCTGGCACCCGCGTCGCGGCATTCGTCGAACAGCAGGCGGATGAAGGCCTCGCGGGTGTCGGCGTCGAGGGCCGAGGTGGGCTCGTCGGCAATCACCAGCTCGGGCTGACCGATCAGCGCCCGGGCCGCGGCAACCCGCTGCTGCTGGCCGATCGACAGGCTGTCGGCGCGGCGGGCGAGCAGCGCCGGGTTGTCCAGGCCAAGGTGGGCGAGCAGTTGGGCAGCGGCCTGGTCGATGCTGCCATGGCGCTGGGCGGCGCGGGCCGCGCGGCTTTTCGAGAAGCGACAAGGCAGCTCGACATTCTCCCGCACCGACAGGAACGGCAGGAGGTTGAACTGCTGGAAGATGTAGCCGGTGTGATCGACCCGGAAACGGTCGCGCGCACCCAGGCCCAGGGCCGCAAGGTCCTGGCCAAGCAGGCGGATGCTGCCTTGTCCGGGGCGGTTGACCCCTCCCAGCAGGCCGAGCAGGGTGGTCTTGCCGCTGCCGCTGGGGCCCTTGAGGAACAGCGCCTCGCCGGGCTCCAGGCGAAATGCAGGGATTTCCAGGAGCGGCGCCTGGCCGGGCCAGGCGAACACCAGGTCATGCAGTTCGATCAGCGGCTGGTTCATTCAGAACGCGACCACGGCCTTGGCGGGGGTGGCCTCGATGCCTTTCTGGCCGTTGGGGCCGATCAGTTGCACGTTGATCTTCTGGGTCTGCGGGAAGGTCTTGAACAGCGGGCCGAGGTCGATCTGGGTGAGTTTGTCCGGGGTGGCGCAGGTCAGCTGGTAGTGGGCGTTGACGTCGGCGTGACCGTGCTCATGCTCATGGCTGTCGCCATCCTCGTCGGCCTGGGCGGCGTCGCCGAACAGCGGGCTTTCCAGCTCCTGGGCGTCTTCCTTGCAGCCGGCTGCCGGGGCAACGCCGAACAGTTTCAAGGGCTGTTCGAGCTGCTGGCGGGCGGCGGCGACCTTGGCCTTGTCGGTATCGTTGCTGGCCACGTGCTCGAAGCCGACAATGTTCATCGCCGGGCTGTCCAGTTCCAGCTCGAGGGTGTTGCCGTCGAGCACCGCGTTGAGCTTGGCCACGCCATGCTCGTGGGCACCGAGGGAGCCATGGGCGTGGTCATGATCGTGGTCGTGGTCGTCGTGGGCATGGGCCACGGCCAGGGGCAGCAGGGCGAAGGGCAGGGCGAGCAACAGACGACGCATGGACGGCTCCACAGGCGGTTTGGGAAAGATTATGTGATGTTATAACAATTTTACTTTGCCCCGCCAGCCTGCCTGGCACAGGTTTCATGTTCGTGGGAGCATGGCGGCATCGAGACTGGAGGCAGGGTACCTATCGTGAGAATTCGTGGACAGATCGGTGAATGGCCGGTGGACCTGACCATTGAGCTGGCGCCGGAGGAGTGGGCGCAGCTGGGGCGTCGACTGGAAGTGCCGGCGTCTGTCGAGGCGGTGCCGGTCACCACCAGCCCGGCACCTCGGCAGGATGACGGACAATGGGCAGCGGCGCGTGACGTGCTGCGCCAGGCGGGGCAGATGAGCGGGCCGGCGCTGCTGGAGCGCCTGGAGGGGCTGGCCGGGAACGTGGCGGCGGGCAAGCGGCTGCTGGTGCGCTTGCGCCACAGCAGTGAGGTGAAGGTGGAAAGCGGCGTGGATGCGCCGGTTTATCGCTGGGTGGGGTGAGGGGCTGCAAAGCAGCCCCAACAGCCTCAGAACAGCGCAGCGGACAGCTTGCGGCGATACAGGCTGACCAGCGGGTGAGCGTTGCCCAGTAGTTCGAACACCTGCAGCAGCGCCTTCTGCGGCAAGCCGTTCTCGTAGGCGCGGTTGCGCTGGAACAGCTTCAGCAGCCCCTCCATCGCGGCCTCGTACTGCTGGCGCGCCAACTGCTGGATGCACAGCTGGTAGGCCGCCTCGTCGTCCTGCGGGTTCTGCGCCAGGCGGCTCTTCAGCTCGGCGGCTTCCGGCAGGCTGGCGGCCTGGCGCAGGAAGGTCAGCTGGGCCTTGGCGCCGGCCAGGGCGGCCTTGTGCTCATCGGTCTTGACCGCGTCGAGCACCACCTGGGCTTCGCCCAGCTCGCCCCGTTCGGCCAGGCAGCGGGCATAGAGGATCAGCGCCTCGGCATTGCTGTTGTCTTCACCCAGCAGCACCTGCAGCAGGGCTTCGGCTTCGCTGAATCGGCTTTCGGCGAACAGCGCCTTGGCCTGCTCCAGCGGCGCGGCGGCGGGCGGCGCGGGCATCTGCACGTGGGGTTCGAGCATGGCGCGGATGGCCGACTCGGGTTGCGCGCCGGCGAAACCGTCGACCGGCTGGCCGTCCTTGAACAGCACCACGGTCGGCAGGCTGCGAATGCCGAACTGGGCGACGACCTGCTGCTCGACGTCGCAGTTGATCTTGGCCAGCAGCAGCTCGCCCTGGTAGCCCTCGGCGATTTTCGCCAGCAGCGGCATCAGCGCCTTGCACGGCGCGCACCATTCGGCCCAGAAGTCGACCAGCACCGGCTTGTGGAAGGAGTTCTCGATGACCAGTTGCTGGAAGGTGGCATCGGTGGCATCGAAGATAAAGGGTGTTTCCTGGCTCATCGTGACTCTCGCAAATCGGTGAATACCTCCACTATAAGGGCTCGCGGCTGGCGTGGTACAGGCTGACCCGGCGGAATTCGTGCGGCTCGGCCAGATCAGGCAGGGTCAGCGCCTCGAGCACCCCGAGCGGGCGGTACAGCGGGTGGCTGAAATCGCGCACCCGCGAATCGGCCACCAGCGCCTGGCGACCTCGGCTGAGGAACTCGTCCAGCAGCGGCAGGTTGGCGCGGTCGTAGAGTACATCGGCGACCAGGATCAGGTCGAAGCGGTCGGCCTCGGCAAAGAAATCGCTGCTGTAGTTCAGCGTCACGCCGTTCAGCGCGGCGTTGGCACGGCAGGCGTCCAGGGCCAGCGGGTCGAGGTCGCAGGCCACTACCTCCCGCGCGCCAGCGCGGGCGGCGGCGATCCCGGCGATGCCGGAGCCGGCGCCGAAATCCAGCACGCGCTTGCCGCGCACCCATTGCGGATGCTCGGCCAGGTAGCGCGCCATGGCCAGGCCGCTGGCCCAGCAGAAGCTCCAGTAGGGCGGCTCCTCGAGAATGCGCCGGGTTTCCTCGCGGCTGAACTCACGGTCCATGTTCTGTTCATCGATCAACCAGAGTTTCAGGTCGCACCCAGGCAGTTCGCTGACGATCAGGCGCGCTTCGCCGAACAGGCCGCTCAGGGCCTGTCGCAGGGTTGGCGGGGCCATCTAGGGTGCCTTTTCGAAACGCAGCGGACCGGTGGCCTGGGTTTGGGCCTGGGCAATGCGAACCGGCGGCAGGTGCAGGATCAGCTGGCCGGAGCGGCTGGCACGGCCGCGCAGTTCGACCCGGGCGCCGGCGGGGAAGGCTTCGGGGTTGAAGCGCAGGCGGTAGGGCAGGGCCTGGCCGGTGCCGCTCAGGGTGCTGCTGGCCAGCAGTTGCTGGGGCCGGCCACGCTCATCGATCACCAGCAGGGCCAGCTCCACGTCAGCGCCTGCCGGGATTTCCAGCAGGGTGCCGCTCAACTCGCGCTGGTAGGCCGGCAGCGGGCCCAGGGGTTCGGTTTTCTTCGCCACTTTGGCCGGCACCGGGGCCGGGGCCTGTTCCGGCTTGGGGCGGTCGCTGCCGCAGGCGGCGAGCAGGGCGGCGCAACACAGCACGACGAGCGCTCGAGGGTGCATGAGGTAGTCCTTCACGGGCAGATTTGCATGGATGGTAAACCCTTTGGCTTGTCTTGCCAGTGCAATGCGCTACCATGGCCCTCCCTTTTTTTGTTGCCTGCCACCATGCACTGTCCGTTTTGCGGTGCCAACGACACCAAGGTCATCGACTCGCGTCTGGTCGCCGAGGGCGAACAGGTGCGTCGCCGGCGCGAATGCGTCGCCTGCGGCGAGCGCTTCACTACCTTTGAAACCGCCGAGCTGGTCCTGCCCCGGCTGATCAAGCAGGACGGCACGCGCCAGCCCTTCGACGAAGACAAGCTGCGCGCCGGCATGCAGCGCGCGCTGGAGAAGCGCCCGGTCAGCGTCGAGCGCCTGGAAGCGGCGCTGGCGCACATCAAGAGCCGCCTGCGTGCCACCGGCGAGCGCGAAGTGAAGTCGCTGGTGGTTGGTGAGATGGTGATGGCCGAGCTGCGCAAGCTCGACGAGGTGGCCTACATCCGTTTCGCCTCGGTCTACCGGCGCTTCCAGGACCTCGACGAATTCCGCGAAGAAATCGACCGCCTGGCCCGCGAGCCGGCTAAAGAGTAAGCATGTCCAGCCAAGCCATTCTCGACGCCCACTACATGGCCCGCGCCGTGGAACTGGCCCGCAAGGGCCTGTACAGCACCCACCCCAACCCCCGCGTAGGCTGCGTGATCGTGCGTGACGGCGAGGTGGTCGGCGAAGGCTGGCATGTGCGCGCCGGCGAGCCGCACGCCGAGGTCCATGCCCTGCGCCAGGCCGGCGAGCGCGCCCGCGGCGCCTGTGCCTACGTCACCCTCGAGCCCTGCAGCCACCATGGCCGCACGCCGCCGTGCGCCGATGCGCTGGTCAAGGCCGGGGTGGCGCGGGTGGTGGCGGCCATGCAGGACCCCAATCCGCAAGTGGCCGGCAACGGCTTGCAGCGCCTGCGCGAGGCCGGTATCGAAGTCGCCAGCGGCGTGCTCGAGGCCGAGGCCCGCGCGCTCAACCCGGGGTTCCTCAAGCGCATGGAGCAGGGCCTGCCGTTCGTGCGCGCCAAGCTGGCGATGAGCCTGGACGGCCGCACCGCCATGGCCAGCGGCGAAAGCCAATGGATCACCGGCCCCGCGGCGCGTGCCGCGGTGCAGCGCCTGCGCGCCCGCTCCAGCGTGGTACTGACCAGCGCCGAGAGCGTGCTGTTCGACCAGGCCCGCATGACCGTGCGCGGCGAGGAACTGGGCCTGGATGACGCGCTCACCACTCTGGCCCTGTCGCGCCCGCCGTTGCGCGTGCTGGTCGACGGGCGCCTGCGCTTGCCACTGGACGCGCCCTTCTTCCAGGCCGGCCCGGCGCTGGTGGTGACCGCCGCTGGTGAAGACCCGCGCTATGCGGCCGCCGGTCATGAACTGATCAATCTGCCCGGTAGCGAGGGTCGCGTCGACCTGCCGGCACTGCTGCGCACCCTGGCCGGGCGCGGGGTCAACGAAATCCTGCTGGAGGCTGGCGCCGGCCTGGTCGGCGCCTTCGCCCGCCAGGGCCTGGTCGACGAGTACCAGCTGTTCGTCGCCGGCACCTTCCTCGGCTCCGACGCCCGTCCGTTGCTGGACTGGCCGCTGTCGAAAATGAGCGAGGCGCCGCGGCTGAAGATCACCGAAATGCGCGCGGTCGGCGATGACTGGCGAGTCACTGCCATCCCCCTGCCGCCCCCCGGCGTATAATGCCTGGCTTGCCTCGCGCAGCCCGTATCTAGGAGAACACCATGTTCACCGGCATCATCGAATCCATCGGCACCATCCGCAGCCTCACCCCCAAGGGCGGTGACGTGCGCGTCTACGTAGAGACCGGCAAGCTCGACCTGGGCGACGTCAAGCTCGGCGACAGCATCGCGGTCAACGGCGTGTGCCTGACCGCCGTCGAACTGCCCGGCGACGGCTTCTGGGCCGACGTCAGCGTCGAGACCCTCAAGCGCACCGCCATGGTCGATCTCAAGAGCGGCAGCCGGGTCAACCTGGAAAAGGCCCTGACCCCCACCACCCGCCTGGGTGGCCACTTGGTCAGCGGCCACGTCGACGGTGTCGGCGAGATCGTCTCGCGTGCCGATAACGCCCGCGCCATCCAGTTCCGCGTGCGCGCGCCCAAGGAACTGGCCAAGTACATCGCCCACAAGGGCTCGATCACCGTCGACGGCACCAGCCTGACGGTCAACGAAGTCGATGGCGCCGAGTTCGAGCTGACCATCGTCCCGCACACCCTGTCCGAAACCATCATGGCCGACTACCGCGCAGGGCGTCGGGTGAACCTTGAGGTCGACCTGCTGGCCCGTTACCTGGAGCGTCTGCTGCTGGGCGACAAGGCCGCCGAGCCGAGCAAAGGCAGTGGCATCACCGAAAGCTTCCTGGCCGCCAACGGCTTCTTGAAATCCTGATTGAGAAGGGGGTGCCGCGTGGCGCTCAACAGCATCGAAGAACTGGTCGAAGACATCCGCCAGGGCAAAATGGTCATCCTCATGGATGACGAAGACCGCGAGAACGAAGGCGACATCATCATGGCGGCCGAGTGCTGCCTGCCCGAGCACATCAACTTCATGGCCAAGCACGCCCGTGGCCTGATCTGCATGCCGATGACCCGCGAGCGCTGCGAAACACTGAAGCTGCCGCTGATGGCGCCGCGCAACGGCTCGGGCTTCGGCACCAAGTTCACCGTGTCGATCGAGGCCGCCGAAGGCGTCACCACCGGCATCTCCGCCGCCGACCGCGCTCGCACCGTGCAGGCCGCTGCCGCCAAGGACGCCAAGGCCGAGGACATCGTCAGCCCCGGCCACATCTTCCCGCTGATGGCCCAGCCCGGCGGCACCCTGGCCCGTGCCGGCCACACCGAGGCCGCTTGCGACCTGGCGCGCATGGCCGGTTTCGAGCCGAGCGGGGTGATCTGTGAGGTGATGAACGACGACGGCACCATGTCGCGTCGCGCCGAACTGGAAGTGTTCGCTGCCGAGCATGGCCTGAAGATCGGCACCATCGCCGACCTGATCCACTACCGCATGATCCACGAGCGCACCGTGCAGCGCGTCTCCGAACAGCCGATCGAGAGCGAGCTGGGCCAGTTCAACCTGGTCACCTATCGCGACGCGGTGGAGGGCGACGTGCACATGGCCCTGACCCTGGGCAAGATCTGCGCCGAAGAGCCGACCCTGGTGAGGGTGCACAACATGGACCCGCTGCGCGACCTGCTGATGGTCAAGCAGCCGGGCCGCTGGAGCCTGCGCGCGGCCATGAGCGCCGTGGCCGAGGCCGGCAGCGGCGTGGTGCTGCTGCTGGGCCACCCGCTGGACGGCGACGTGTTGCTGGCGCATATCCGCGAGAGCGCCGGCGATACGCAGCCCAAGGCGCCGACCACTTACAGCACCGTCGGTGCCGGCTCGCAGATCCTGCGCGATCTCGGTGTGCGCAAGATGCGCCTGATGAGTTCGCCGATGAAGTTCAATGCGATATCCGGATTCGATCTGGAAGTTGTAGAATACGTGCCCTCCGAGTGACTTGAGGCGGCCTGATCGCCCCTAGACTCGAGTCAAAACCCTCCCGAGGCCGCCACAGCGCGGCCTCGCTCTTGAAGATGAGAACTCCGGAATGACCCTGAAGACCATCGAAGGTACCTTCATCGCCCCCAAAGGTCGCTATGCTTTGGTGGTTGGCCGCTTCAACAGCTTCGTCGTCGAAAGCCTGGTAAGCGGTGCAGTCGATGCCCTGGTACGCCACGGCGTCAGCGAAAGCGACATCACCATCATCCGTGCCCCGGGCGCGTTCGAAATCCCGCTGGTAGCGCAGAAAGTCGCCCAGCAGGGTGCTTATGACGCGATCATCGCCCTGGGCGCGGTGATCCGTGGCGGTACCCCGCACTTCGAATACGTGGCGGGCGAGTGCACCAAGGGCCTGGCCCAGGTGTCCATGGAGTTCGGTGTTCCGGTGGCCTTCGGCGTCCTGACCGTTGACTCCATCGAGCAGGCCATCGAGCGTTCCGGCACCAAGGCCGGCAACAAAGGTGCCGAAGCTGCCCTGTCGGCCCTGGAAATGGTCAGTCTGCTGGCGCAGTTGGAGGCCAAGTGATTAGCGACGAAAGCGATCGTTTCAACCCGCGCGATCCAAAACCTGCGGATGCCGGCAAGCCCTCGAAGAGCGCCAAGCGTCGCGAAGCCCGCAAGCTCGCCACGCAAGCGCTCTACCAGTGGCACATGGCCAAGCACTCGCTGAACGAAGTGGAAGCGCAGTTCCGGGTCGATAACGATTTCTCCGATGTCGACGGCGCCTACTTCCGCGAGATCCTGCACGGGGTCCCGGCGAAGAAGGTCGAGATCGACGAGGCGCTCAAGCCTTGCCTGGACACGCCGCTGGAAGAACTCGACCCGGTCGAGCTGGCCGTGCTGCGCCTGTCCACCTGGGAGTTCATGATGCGCGTCGATGTGCCGTACCGCGTCGTCATCAACGAAGGTGTGGAACTGGCCAAGGTCTTCGGCGCCACCGACGGCCACAAGTTCGTCAACGGTGTGCTGGACAAGCTGGCTCCGCGTCTGCGTGAAGCGGAAGTCAAGGCGAACAAGCGCTGATCGCGGCGCTGACCGGCCATGGGTGAGTTCGAGCTGATCCGTCACTACTTCGCCGCCGCGCCTTGTGCGCAGGGCGGCGAGGGCGTGGCCCTGGGGATCGGCGACGATTGTGCCCTGCTGGACCTGCCCGCCGGCGAGCAGCTGGCGATCTCCACCGACACGCTGGTGGCCGGTGTGCATTTCCCCGCCGTCTGCGATCCGCTGCTGCTGGGCCAGCGTTCGCTCGCCGTGGCGGCCAGCGACCTGGCGGCCATGGGCGCCACGCCCATCGGCTTCACCCTCGCTCTGACCCTGCCCGAATTCGGCCCGGACTGGCTGGCAGCCTTCGCCGATGGCCTCGGCCGCGTGGCCCACCGTTGCCGCATGACCTTGATCGGCGGTGACACCACCCGTGGGCCGCTGAGCATCACCGTGACCGTGTTCGGCCGGGTACCGGCGGGCCAGGCCCTGCGCCGCAGCGGCGCGCAGCCGGGCGACCTGCTGTGCGTCGGCGGTTTTTTGGGCAACGCAGCGGGGGCCTTGCCGCTGGTGCTGGGCGAGCGCGAGGCGGCTGCCGAGGTGGCCGGTCCGTTGCTGGAGCACTACTGGTCGCCCTTGCCCCAGCTGCAACTGGGCGAGCGCCTGCGCGGCCTGGCCACGGCGGCACTGGATATCTCCGACGGCCTGCTGGCCGACTGCGGGCATATCGCCAAGGCGTCCGGCGTTGCGCTGGAGGTGAACCTGGCGCTGGTCCCCGTGTCCGCACCTTTACAGGCTTTCCTTGGGCACGAGGCGGCAGTGCAGGCGGCGCTCACCGGTGGCGACGACTACGTGCTGGCCTTCACCCTGCCGGAAAGCGCACTGACCTCCCTGGCTCGCGAGGTTCACGTCATCGGCCGTGTGCTGCAAGGGCAGGGCGTGACCCTGCGTGACCCGCAGGGCCTGGACATCACCCCCGTACAGCGGGGCTATCAACATTTCAGGGAGACACCGTGACCGACCACCCCAACCAGGTGCCTGCGGAGTTCGTTCCGCCTTCGGTCTGGCGCAACCCGTGGCACTTCATCGCCTTCGGCTTCGGCTCCGGTACGTTGCCCAAGGCCCCCGGTACCTGGGGTTCGCTGGTGGCGCTGCCGTTCATCCCGCTGTGGCAGATGCTGCCCGACTGGGGCTACTGGCTGCTGCTGGGCATCAGCATGCTGTTCGGCGTGTGGCTGTGCGGCAAGGTGGCCAACGACTTGCGCGTGCACGATCACGAGGGCATTGTCTGGGACGAGATCGTCGGCATGTGGATCACCCTGTGGCTGGTGCCGGAAGGCTGGCAGTGGCTGCTGGCGGGGTTCCTGATGTTCCGCTTCTTCGACATCCTCAAGCCGTGGCCGATCCGCTGGGTCGATCGCCATGTGCATGGTGGGTTCGGGATCATGCTCGACGATATCCTGGCCGGCGTGTTCGCCTGGCTGGGCATGCAGGTTCTGGTGTGGGCGGTGGCCTGATACAGGGAGCGTTGCGATGGCCGTGAGGAGTGTGTTGCTGGCGTGGGTGCTGCTTTGCGCAGTGCCCGGTGTCATGGCCCAGGAGCAGCAGGTGCGCCTGGTCAGCGAGGAGTGGCTAGACTACACCAACGCCGATGGCAGCGGGCTGGCCTGGGACGTGCTGCGCAAGGTGTTCGAGCCGGCCGGCGTCAAGGTCAAGGTACTGAGCGCGCCGTACAGCCGCTCGGTCGGTCTGGTGAAGCGGGGCGAGGCCGATGCCTGGGTCGGCTCCTACAAGGAAGAGAACGACGACAATCTCTATCCGCGCTGGCATTTCGACATGGACCATATCTATGCCCTGGGCCTGGCGGGCAAGCCGCAGCCGACGCTGGACACCATCGGCCAGTACCGCCTGGCCTGGGTACGTGGCTATGACTACGCCAGCTACCTGCCGAACGTGCACAATTTCCGCGAGGTCCAGCGCCGCGAAGGGATCCTGCCCATGCTTGAGCATGACCGGGTGGATTTCTACGTCGATGCGCAGACCGAGGTCGAATATGTGCTCGGACAGGCGCCCGAGCCCCAGCGTTTTCGCAGCACCCACGTCGCCGAGCTGCCGCTGTACCTGGCCTTCACCCGCAGTGCCCAGGGCGAGGCCCTGCGTGACCTGTTCGACCGGCGCATGGCGCAACTGGTCCGTAGTGGCGAGCTGAAGCCGATCTTCGAGCGTTGGAAGCAGCCGTATCCGTTTACCAGCGATAGTCAGCCTCACTGAGTAGCGGGGCGTTAGAGCAGGCGTCAGCAACACCATAAGCATCGAACTTTTCGATCTTAAGCCACCCTATTCCTCCTGCGCACCTGCGCCGGGCTGCTGATACAATCGGCCGATCTGAAAAATCCTACTACCCAGGAGCACAACGTGCCCGTCGTCTTTGTTGCCGCCTCTAAACTCCCGACTCCCTTTGCGACCTTCACCATGCATGGCTTCCTCGACGAAGCCACTGGCCGCGAGCACGTGGTGCTCAGCCTGGGTGACATCGCGGACGGCGAGCCGGTGCTGGGGCGCCTGCATTCCGAGTGCCTGACCGGCGATGCGCTGTTCAGCCAGCGCTGCGACTGCGGCTCGCAACTCGAAGCCGCGTTGCAGGCCATCGCCCGCGAAGGCCGTGGCGTGCTGCTGTACCTGCGCCAGGAGGGCCGTGGCATTGGCCTGCTGAACAAGATCCGCGCCTACGAACTGCAGGACGGCGGCGCCGACACCGTCGAGGCCAACGAGCGCCTGGGCTTCGCCGCTGACCAGCGCGACTACGCCATGTGCCTGCCGATGCTCGAGCACCTGGGTGTTAAGTCGCTGCGTCTGATGACCAACAACCCGCGCAAGGTCAAGGCGCTGACCGACATGAACATCAAGGTCTCCGAGCGCGTGCCGCTGCATACCGGTCACAATCCGCACAACCGTCTGTACCTGGCCACCAAGGCCGACAAGCTCGGTCACATGATGGGCAACAAGCACCAGGGCGAGGTGCCCCAGGCGTGACCCGAGGCGAGGTGAAGCGCCGGCTGGCCCTGGCCTGGTGGCAGTACCTGGCCGTGGGCCTTATGCCATTGCCGATAATGGCCTGGGCGTTCGGCCGGGGAGAGCCGCTGATTCCGGTGCTGGCCATGCCCTTGTTCATCGCCGGAGCCGCGACCATGTTCCTCAGCCTGCCGCGCTTTGGCGCCTACAAGCGGGCGTTGATCGCCACCGACAAGCAGTTGGGCTCGCCGGACGAACCCGGTGCCTGGATCGAGCTGGCGCGGGTCAGGCGCCTGGCCATGCTGTTCGCCTGCTTCCCGGCCTGGGTCGCGGCGCTGTCGGTGCTGGTCGGGCTGGAGGCGGTGCCGCAGATCCTCCTTGCCCTGTCCACCTTGGTGGTGCTGTACCTCTACCGTATCCCGCGCCAGCTCGGCTGATGCGGGCGTTTCTCGCCTCCCTCGCATTGTTGTGCCTCGGTACCCTGGCCGAGGCCGGGCCGCGGGTGGTCAGCCTGGCGCCGTCGATGACCGAGATCGTCCTCGAACTGGAGGCCGGCGACCTATTGGTGGGCGTGCTGGACGCGGGTGAGCGTCCGCCGAGCCTTCAGGCCCTGCCCTCGGTCGGGCGCCATGGCCAGCTGGACATGGAGCGCCTGCTCAGTCTCAAGCCTGACCTGCTGCTGCTCTGGCCCGGCAGTGTCGCGCCGGCCCAGCGCGACCAGCTCAAGCGCCTGGGTATCGCCACGTTCAGCGGCGAGCCCGGCGACCTCGACCAGTTGATCGAGCAGATCGAAGCCATCGCCCGGCGCCTTGGGCGGGACGAGCGGGGCCATGCCTATGCCGCCGGCCTGCGTGAGCGACTACAAGCGCTGCGGGAACGCTACCGGCGCGACACGCCGCTGCGGGTGTTCTACCAGGTCTGGGACAATCCGCTGTACACCCTGGGCGGGCGCCAGGTGGTCAGCGATGCCTTGCGCGTCTGCGGGGCGCGCAATGTGTTCGACGACCTGACCCAACCCGCGCCACAGGTCAGCGTGGAGTCGGTGCTGCTGCGCAATCCCGAGGTGATCCTGGCGGGTGACGCGGCGCAGCTGGCCAGCTGGCGTCGCTGGCCGCAGATGAGCGCCGTGCAGGAGGACGGCTTGCTGGTGGTACCGGACAAGGGCCTGGAGCGGCCCAGCGGGCAGATGATCGAGGCCACCGCCCGGTTGTGCGCGCTGCTGGAGGCTAAAGGGTCGGGGTCCAGGTAAGGCTCAGCAGCCAGGTGCGGCCTTCTTCGCGGTAGCCGTAGTCGGCCCCCTGATGGTTGTACAGGGTGCGGCTGTAACGCTTGTCCAGCAGGTTGTCGAGCTTCAGGTCGACCTTCAGTTCGCGGGTGGCTGCCCAGCCACCGCGAATGCCCAGCAGCCCGTAACCGCCGATGGGGGCTTCGTTGGTTTCGTCGTTGTAGCTGCCGCTGACGGCTTGCCAACTGGCGCCGACATTGAAGCGGTCGAATTGACGATCGATATCCAGGCTCAGGGTACGCCTGGCGCGCCGGGTGAGCGTATGGCCGTTCTTTTGGTCGCGCGGGTCGATCAACGCCAAGCCTAACTGTGATGTCCAGGCTCCCCATTGCTGGTCCAGCGCCATCTCGAAGCCATTGATGCGGGCCTGGGCAACGTTGCGCATGGCATCGGCCGCTTTGTCGTAGCTGATGGCGTCTCGCAAGTCGGTACGATAGAGCGAGGTTTCCAGGCGGCTGCTGTCGGTCAGTTGGCTGCGCCATTGCACTTCATAGGACTTCGAGTGCTCCGGCTTGAGGTCTGGGTTGCTGAACCCGGGGTAGTAGAGGTCGTTGAATGTAGGGGCACGGAACCCCTCGCTGTAGGACAGCAGCAGGTCATTGCGGGCGTTCAACGGCAGCGTCAGGCTGCCGCTCCAGGTGGTCTGGCCTCCGAACTGCTGGTTCTTGTCATGGCGCACGCCAAGTTCGGTCGAGAAGTAATTGCCCTGGAACTGGTGCTGGGCGAAGGCTGCGCGGTTCCAGCGGCTGTCCTCGTTGAAGTCGGTGCTCGCATGTACCCGGTCTTCGTACCACTCGCCACCCAGCAACAGGCTGTTGTAGTCATTCAGCGTCAGATCGTTCTGCCAGGTGACCTGGTCACGGTAGGTGTTGAACGGTGAGCTTTTGTGCGTGAGCTTGTCGCGGCTGTCATCGCGGTTTTCACTGTGGGCCACTTCCACTCGGGAGTGCCACTGCTCGGCCAGTTGGGCGTCAAGGTAGCTGCCCAGGCTGCTGACGGCGAAGTTCGAGTAGGGCATCTGCGGGCTGCCGCCACGAGGCTCGTCGAACTCACGACGCCCACGGTTATCGAGCAGATTCAGGCCCGCCTCGAAACGCTCGTTGAAGGTATGGCTCACGCTCAGGTTGAGCGAGCGATTGCGATAGGCGTCATGGTCGCTATCGCTGGCATGCGACGGCCCGGTCGAATCGATGCCGGCGGTCTCGTCCAGGCTGGCGCCGAGGTTGAAGCGGGTCGTGTCGTCGCCACCCGATAGCCCCAGGCTGCGTTGCCAGGTCTGATTGCTGCCAGCGGCCAGGCGCAGGCGCGGTTGCAGGCCCGGGGCGCCGCCACGACGGGTGAAGATCTGGATTACCCCACCAATGGCGTCGCTGCCGTAGACCGCCGAGCGCGAGCCGCGCAGCACTTCCACACGTTCGATCTGGTCGACGTCGAGAAACTGCAGGCCACTGTCGCCAGAGGTGGCATTGGCGATGCGCACGCCGTCGACCAGCACCAGGGTCTGGGCAGCCTTGGTGCCGCGGATGAAGATCCCGGGCAGGCTGCCGCGACCGCCGGTGGGCGCAACCTGCACGCCGGGGACACGGGCGAGCAGGTAGGTGACACCGCTCGGCTGCAGGCGGTCGATATCGGCACGGGTGAACACTGTGTTGGCGGCGCTGGTGGCGGTGCGTGACTCGACCTGGCGGCTGGCGCTGATCAGCACGTCGGGAAGCTTCAGGGCGTCATCGCGGGAGGGTTCGGCGGCCAGGGCGCTGGCGGGGAGGCAGAGCAGGAAGAAGGCGCGGATCTTCATGGGCAGTTCCATTGCGATCGCGGGACAAACCCGCTCCCACGACGACCAGACAGGCCTCGTGAGAGCGGGCTTGCCCCGCGATCGGTTTTTACAGGCCGAGCTTGGTCATGCGGGCAGTGACGGCCGCCTGTATACCAGCCACATCCAACCCACATTCAGCCAGCATCTGCGCAGGCTTGGCATGTTCGACATAGATGTCCGGCAGGCCCAGGTGCAGCAGCGGCTTGACCACGCCCTCGCGGGCCAGGAACTCGCCGACGGCAGCGCCGGCGCCACCCATGATGGCGTTCTCCTCGATGGTCACCAGCAGCTCATGGCTGGCGGCCATCTCCAGTACCAGGGCCTCGTCCAGCGGTTTGACGAAACGCATGTCGACCACGGTGGCGTCGATCTGCTCGGCCACCTGCAGGGCCTCGGCCAGCTGCACGCCGAACACCAGCAGGGCGACCTTGCCGCCCTGGCGACGGACCACGCCCTTGCCGATCTCCAGCGGCTCGAGGTCGCCGCTGATCGGTGCATTCGGGCCGGTGCCGCGCGGGTAGCGCACGGCGGCCGGGCCCTTGTAGTGGTGGCCGGTGCTGAGCATCTTGCGCAGCTCGTTCTCGTCGCTGGGGGTCATCACCAGCATGCCGGGGATGCAGCGCAAGTAGGAGAGGTCGTAAGCGCCGGCGTGAGTCGGGCCGTCCTCGCCGACCAGGCCGGCGCGGTCGATGGCGAACAGCACATCGAGGTCCTGCACCGCCACATCGTGAATCAGTTGGTCGTAGGCGCGCTGCAGGAAGGTGGAGTAAATCGCCACCACCGGCTTGGCGCCTTCGCAGGCCATGCCTGCGGCAAAGGTCACCGCGTGCTGTTCGGCGATGGCGACGTCGAAGTAGCGCTCGGGGTAGCGTTCGCTGAAGTCGACCAGGTCCGAGCCTTCCTTCATCGCCGGGGTGATGCCCACCAGGCGGTTGTCGGCGGCGGCCATGTCGCACAGCCACTGGCCGAACACGGCGGAATACTTCGGCCCGCTGGCCTTCTTCGGCGCCACCGGCTTGTTGGCCGGCTCCAGCTTGGTGATCGCGTGGTAGCCGATCGGGTCGACCTCGGCCGGGGCGAAGCCCTTGCCCTTCTTGGTGACCACATGCAGGAATTGCGGACCCTTGAGGTCGCGCATGTTGCGCAGGGTGGCGATCAGGGTCGGCAGGTCGTGGCCGTCGATCGGGCCGATGTAGTTCCAGCCCAGTTCCTCGAACAGGGTGCCGGGCACCAGCATGCCCTTGGCGTACTCTTCGGTGCGGCGGGCGATCTCCCAGGCCCCGGGCAGGCGCGACAGCACTTTCTTGCTGCCTTCGCGCATGCTGGCATAGGTGCGGCTGGAGAGGATCTTGGCCAGGTAGTTGGACAGGCCGCCGACATTGCGCGAGATCGACATGTCGTTGTCGTTGAGGATGACCAGCATGTCGGCATCCACTTCCTGGGCGTGGTTCAGCGCCTCGAAGGCCATGCCGGCGGTCAGTGCGCCGTCGCCGATCACGGCGATCGACTTGCGTGGGTCGTTCTGCAGGCGGGCGGCGATGGCCATGCCCAGGGCGGCGCTGATCGAGGTGCTGGAATGACCGACGCCGAAGGTGTCGTATTCGCTCTCGCTGCGGCGCGGGAAGGCGGCGATGCCGTCCTTCTGGCGCAGGCTGAGCATGCGCTCACGGCGACCGGTGAGGATCTTGTGCGGGTAGGCCTGGTGGCCGACGTCCCACACCAGCCGGTCATCCGGTGTGTCGAAGACGTAGTGCAGGGCGATCGTCAGCTCGATGACGCCCAGGCCCGCGCCAAAATGCCCACCGGTCTGACCGACGGTGTAGAGCAGCTCCTGGCGCAGCTCGTCGGCCAGGGTCTCCAGGTCGGCTTCGGCCAGCCGGCGCAGGCCGGCGGGCGTATCGGCGCGGTCCAGCAATGGCGTGACCGGGCGTTCGCGGGGGATCTCTTGAAACGTCGTGGGCATCAGGCGTGTCGTTATAGGTGTGAAGACGCGGCAGTTTACCCCATTGTAGGAAAAGCTGCCCATTCGGACGGGTGTATGAGGGCCACCGGTGCGGCAGATATCCTGTAGCAGCGGCCTTGTGTCGCGATAGGGCCGCACAGCGGCCCCGGCAATTTCTGCATTGATGCTGAATCTGGGGCTGCTTTGCAGCCCTTTCGCGACACAAGGCCGCTCCTACAGGGGGATGTGTCAGGCCTTAGTGGCGGCGCTCGACAATATAGCGGGCGAGCGCTCGCAACGGCTCAGCGTTGTCGCCGAAACCTGCCAACGCGGCCAGCGCCTGGTCGCGCAGCTCCAGGGCATAGGCCTTGGCCGCTTCCAGCCCGAGCAGCGCCGGGTAGGTCGGCTTGTCGCGGGCGATGTCGGCGCCCTGGCGCTTGCCCAGGGTGGCGGTGTCGCTCTCCACGTCAAGAATGTCGTCCTGCACCTGGAACGCCAGGCCGATGGCCTGTGCATAAGTCTGCAGGGCATCAAGCTGGGCCTGATCGGCGCGGGCGCTGGCCAGGGCGCCAAGGCGAACGCTGGCTTCGATCAGCGCGCCGGTCTTGTGCCGGTGCATGTACTCCAGGGCTTGCTGGTCCAGCTTGACGCCCACCGAGCCGAGGTCGATGGCCTGGCCGCCGACCATGCCGGCGGGGCCGGCGGCTTTGGCCAGGGCCTGGACCATCTGCAGGCGGATGGCGTCGGCCTGCGGGCTCAGGTGAGGGTCGAGCAGGGCACTGAAGGCCAGGCTCTGCAGCCCGTCGCCGGCGAGGATCGCACAGGCTTCATCGAACGCCTTGTGGGTGGTGGGCTGGCCGCGACGCAGGTCGTCGTCGTCCATCGCCGGCAAGTCGTCATGCACCAGCGAGTAGGCGTGGATCAGTTCCACCGCGCAGGCCGCGCCGTTGGCATGCTCGGCAGGCACACCGAAGGCTTCGCAGGCGGCATAGGCCAGCAGCGGGCGCACGCGCTTGCCGCCGTTCATCACGCTGTAGCGCATGGCGGCATAGAGGCGTTCGAGTTCCTTCGACGGTGCCTGGAACAGCGGTTCGAGGGCGGCGTCGACCCGTGCCTGGGCGCTCTGCTGGTACTGGGCGATCATGCCTCGGGCTCCGCGTCGAACGGCTGGGCAGCCAGTTCGCCGTCACGCTCCAACAAGATCTGCACTTTCTGCTCGGCCTGGGCCAGGGCGCCCTGGCAATCGCGGGTCAGGGCGATGCCCTGCTCGAAGGCGGCCAGCGACTCTTCCAGCGACAGTTCGCCGTTCTCCAGGCGTTCGACCAGGGCTTGCAGGTCGGCGAGGGATTGTTCGAAATCGATGGAGGTTTTTTTGCGGGCCATGGCGACTGTCTCGGTGGCATTCAGAACGGCGCGACACTAGCAGAGCGGGGCAGGGGGAGCAAATTGCATGGGCCTATTGTTCGTCGCATTTTGTTGCACTTGTTCGGTGCGAGCCATCTTGCAATCGGCGATGCAATCGAATTGTGGGGGTGACGGCCCTCTGCCATAATCCGCGCGCTCTGGCCCGAGGGTCAGGGACCTTTCTTCCCGACGTCATGTAATGGACTACGTTGTGAGCTTCCTCTCGATCGAATTCGGCCTCTGTTTCACGCTGTTCTTCATTCTTTATTGGAGCCTGTGCTGGAGCGTGCGGTTGCAGAACCTGCTGCTGCTGACCGCCAGCTATGGCCTGGTGGCGAGCTTCAGCCTGCAGTCGTTGTACATCCTGCTGGGCTACAGCGCGCTGGTGTACCTGCTCGGCCTGCTGGCGGGGCGCTATCCCGGGCGCTGGTTCTGTCGCGTGCTGCTGCTGACCCTGGTGCTGGGCTGCTTCTACCTGTTCAAGTACCAGGAGTTCTTCGTCGGCGGCGCCCAGGGCGCCCTGGCGGCGGCCGGGTTCGAGGTGTCGCTGCCGCTGCTGGAAGTGCTGGTGCCGATCGGGCTGTCGTTCTACACCTTCCATTCGGTCAGCTACCTGGTGTCGATCAACCGCCGCGAGCTGGCGCCGGCGGCGCTGGACCTGGCCCTGTACCTGGCGTTCTTCCCCAGCCTGGTGGCCGGGCCGGTCAACCGTGCCCTGCACATGCTGCCGCAGATCCGTCCGCCGGCCATGCGCCAGGTGCTGGAGCCGCAGCGGGCGCTGGGGTTGATCGCGATGGCGGTGGTCAAGCTGTTCTTCCTCAGCGCCTGGCTGGGCAGCGAGTGGGTCGACCCGGTGTTCGACACCCCGGGCAGCGCCAGCCCCGAACAGGTGCTGTTGAGCGTGTACGGCTACAGCTTGCTGATCTACTTCAACTTCAGCGGCTACACCAACCTGGTCACCGGTATCGCCCTGCTGCTGGGCTTTCGCCTGCCGGACAACTTCGACGCGCCGTACGCCGCGCACAACCTCAAGGAATTCTGGGGGCGCTGGCACATCAGCCTGTCGCGCTTCATCCGCGACTACGTGTACATCCCGCTGGGCGGCAATCGCAAGGGCGCATGGCGCGGCAACCTGAACATGCTGCTGGCGATGCTGGTGTCCGGCCTGTGGCACGGGGCGAGCGTGAACTTCATCATCTGGGGCGCGCTGCATGGTGTCGGCCTGGCCATTTCCAAGCTGTTCAGCCAGTGGTTTCCGGGCTTCGCACGGCTGCCGGGCTCCGGCCTGCTGGCGCGCCTGATGACCTTCCACTACGTGGCCTTCGCCTGGATCTTCTTCCGCAGCCCGACGCTGGACGGCGCGCTGGAGATGCTCGGCGACATCGGCCAGCTGAGCCTGGCGGGGCTGAACAGCGCCACCGGCCTGATGCTGTTGGCCTGCGTGCTGTTCGTGGCCAGTTATCCACAGTGGCTGGCGCTGTTGCGCCAGAGTGGCGCGCTGTTCCAGCGTCTGCCGTGGCAGCTGTACCCGATCCCGCTCGGGGTCGGCGTGTCGCTGGTGATTTTCGCTTCGCAGTCGGGCGTGCCGGGGTTCATCTATGCAAGCTTCTGATAGCAAACAGCTGTTCCAGGTGCAGATGGGCGCCGCCCGTGGCTTGTATGCGATCGTGGTCACCACCGCATTGCTGTTCTGGCTGAACCAGGACTCGATCAAGCTCTACTGCCAGCAGAAATACCACCAGAGCTGCGAGATACCGCTGCTAGGCCAGATGCCGGCCTGGCGCATGGGTGCGCAGTTGACGGCCATGCTGGAGGCGCAGCGCGATGACCTGCTCGAGCAGTTGCTGCCCGCGGCGCAACTGGCCGAGGGGCCGGCGGTCGAGGTTCTGCCCGCACCGCAGCCGGTGGTCACGGTCGATCTGGAAACCCCGGCGGCCGTGGCCAAGCCGTTGCCACCGGTGTCGACGCCGGTGCATGTGCAGCCGACGCCTGCGCCGCTTCATGCGCCAGCCTCCGTCGTTGTCGCCCAGCCTGCGCCGCCCGCGCCTGCACCCGCGTTGCTGCAGCCGGGTACCGTGGCCTCGCTGGCCGCTGGCGACGACGTGTTCCTGGTCGGTGACTCGCTGATGCAGGGCGTGGCGCCGCACCTGGCCAACAGCCTGCGCAAGCGCTACCAGATCCGCACCGTCAACCTCAGCAAGCAGAGCACCGGCCTTGCTTACCCGGGCTTCTTCAACTGGCCGAAGACCGTGGCCGACACCCTTGATCACGAACCGAACGTGCGCCTGATGGTGGTGTTCCTCGGCCCAAACGACCCGTGGGACATGCCCCAGGGCAAGGGCAAGCCGTTCCTGCGCTTCAAGTCGCCGGAGTGGGAGGTCGCCTACCGCGCCCGTATCGATTCGATCCTTGAGCAGGCCCGCGCGCACAACGTGCAGGTGATCTGGGTCGGGCCGCCGAACATGGAGAAGGCGCGATTGTCCACGGCCATGGGCTACCTCAGCGGGCTATACCAGGAGCAGACCGCGCTGTTCGGCCAGCACTATGTCTCGGCCAACCCGATCCTCGGCTACCCCGACGCCAACTTCTCGTATACGGTGCAGACACCGCAGGGCAAGCGGGTCAAGGTGCGGGTCGACGACGGCATTCATTTCACCATCACAGGCCAGAAGATGATCGCCGAACAGGTTCTGTCGCTGATCAGTTTTCCGGGTCTGACCGTTACAGGACATTGAGATGCGCCAATGGCATCACCTGCTGGGCCTGGCCCTGCTGATCAGCGCCGCGCCGGGTTGCAGCACCGGCGCCAACAGCGTGAGCGCCCAGCCCACGGCCCGGCCAGCCGCCGCGCCAGCCACCCGCCAGGACGGCAACCTGGCCTTGCTCGCCGGCAAGCTGCGCAATGCCGGCCGGGCGCCGGTCGCCATCGTCCAGCTGGGAGACTCGCATACCGCCGCCGACCTGTTCAGCGGCGAGCTGCGCAAGCTGTTGCAGGCGCGCTACGGCGACGGTGGCATCGGCCTGGTGCCGGCTTCGCCAGTGCCGGGGATCCGCAACGACCGGGTGATCATCAAGAGCGAGAAGCGCCAGTGGGAGCTGGTGTCGGCGCGCAACCAGCAGAGCTCGCAGTTTCCGTTGGGGGGCTACCTGTCGCTGCCGTTGGCCAATCGTGCCAGCGTGGTGCTGCAGGCGCGGGACGAGGATCGCCAGCGCTACAAGGTTTCGGCGCTGTACCAGTCGACCACCAGCGCCAGCCTCTTCGTCAATGGCGGCCAGCGCCGCGTGCTGCCGGCCAGCAATGGCCAGTGGCGCTTCAGTCCGGCCTACGCCAATGTCGGCCTGCCGGTGCAGTTGAGTGTCGAGGGCGGTCGGGGTGTCGCTTTGGGTGGCTGGTACATCCAGGGGCAGAAGCATGCCGGGGTGACCTACTCGGCGCTGGGCATCAACGGCGCGCGCCTGGACGTGGTGGACAAGTGGCAGCCGGGCTGGCGCGACAGCCTCAAGGCCGTGCGGCCTGACCTGGTGATCCTGGCTTACGGCACCAATGAAGCGTTCGACGACAAGCTCGACCTGGCGCTGTACCAGACGCAACTGGACGCGACCCTCACGGGCCTGCGCAAGGACCTGCCGCAGGCGGCGATCCTGCTGGTCGGTCCGCCAGACTCGATCAAGCAGCGCAAGGCGCGCAGCTGTGCGGCGCGCCAGCCGCAACCGCTGGCCTCGGTGATCCGTATCCAGAAGCAGATGGCGCACAAGCACAAGGCGCTGTTCTGGGATTGGCAAGGGTTCATGGGTGGGCCGTGCTCGATTGCCGGCTGGCAGGCAGGTGGGTTGGCGCGGCCGGATCTGGTGCACCTGACGGCTGATGGCTATCGCAAGAGTGCGGCGGGGTTGTACGAGTTTCTGAAGGGGCCGCTGGGGTTGCGTTGAGGCCTGGCCTCATCGCGGGGCAAGCCCGCTCCCACGCTGACCGGGGGCGGGCTTGCTCAGGTATCAGGCCGGCTCGGCCTGCAACTCGACCATCGTCTCGCGATAGCGCGCCAGTTCCTCGATGGTCAGCACCGGCAGGTTGTACTGCCGCGCATACACCGCCACCTGCTCGCCGCGGGCCATGCTGCCGTCGGGGTTCATCAGTTCGCACAGCACCGCCGCCGGGCGCAGGCCGGCCAGGCGGGCCAGGTCCACCGAGCCTTCGGTGTGGCCGCGGCGGGTCAGTACGCCGCCATCGCGAGCGCGCAGCGGGAACACATGGCCTGGGCTGACGATATGACGTTCCTGCGCGGTCGAGCGCAGCGCGGCTTCGATGGTGGTGATGCGGTCCTGTGCCGACACGCCGGTGCTGACCCCTTCGGCGGCCTCGATGGTGACGGTGAAGCCGGTGCCATGGCGGGCCTGGTTGTTTTGCACCATCGGCGCCAGCTGCAGGGCGTCGACGGTGGCTTCGTCCAGGCACAGGCAGACGATGCCGCTGCAGTCGCGGATCATCATGGCCATGGTCTGCAGCGAAAGGTTCTCGGCGGCGGCGACGATATCGGCTTCGTCCTCGCGGTCGTCGTCGTCGAGCAGCAGCACGGGGCGCCCGGCCTGGAAGGCGGCGATGGCGGCACTGACGTTGGGGAATTGCTTGTGGTGCATGGTGGACATGAAACGCTCCTCGTGAATGATCGATGAACGTCTCGGGGCGAACATAATGCGCGCGCAGGGGCGCCCGGACGGCCCCTGCCAAACGCCTTCTTTCATCCGGACTATGACCGTCGGCTCTGGAGTCGCACCAGATCTGCTGACCCCCGGCATGGCCGGGGCGCTCGCGGGCTCATCTTTCGATTTACCGCCGGTGGGGACTTTCACCCCGCCCTGAAGACCGGCCAAGCATACAGCACTGTGCCAGCGGGCTGGCAAGCCCTACGACTTTAGTTGCTGCCACTCCAGCCCGAAGCGGGCCAGGTACTTGCGCAGGCGGTCGGCGTCGTTGGGGTTGGCCTTCTCCTGACGCGATACCGCGAACAGCTGACGCCCGGCTTCTGACAGGCTCGGTGCGCGGCGGCAGACGTCGATCACCGCCTGTAACTGCACCTGGTCGAACAGGTCGAGCGCGCGGTCGGCCAAAAGTGGCTCGCTGGCCGACTCCAGGCCCCATGCATAGCGCAGCCGGGCAATCTCTTCCTCGACCATTTCCTCATCGATACGCCCGCTGTCGGCCAGGGTCGCCATGCGCGTGATCGACGCCGATAGCTCGCGGAAGTTGCCGGCCCAGCGGGCCTCGCCGGCATGGGCGAAAGCCAGGTAGCGGCGCTTGGCCTCGAGGTTGAAACGCACCTGACGCCCTTGTTCGCGGGCATGGCGCTGCAGTTCGAAATCGAGGTTCGGCTCGATGTCCTCGCGGCGTTCGGCCAGGCCGGGGAGGGCGAAGGTCCACAGGTTGATGCGGGCGAACAGGTCCTCGCGGAACGAGCCGTCGGCGACCTTGGCGCGCAGGTCGCGATGGGTGCCGGCGATCAGCTGGAAGTCGCTTTCCACTTCGCGGTCCGCGCCCAGCGGGAAGAAGCGTTTTTCCTCGATGGCCTTGAGCAGCATGGCCTGCTCATCAGCGCCCAGTTCACCGATCTCGTCGAGGAACAGCATGCCTCCGTCGGCGGCGCGCAGCAGGCCGTCGCGGGCGTTCTGGGCGCCGGTGAAGGCGCCCTTGGCGTGACCGAACAGGGTCGACATGGCACCGTCGCCGCGCAGGGTGGCGCAGTTCACTTCGATGAAGCGCCCGCCCAGCTGATGGCGCCCGCGCTTGAGCTCATGGACGCGGCGGGCCAGAAATGACTTCCCGGCGCCGGTCGGGCCGACCAGCAGCATGGGGGCCTTCGAGCGCAGGGCGACCCGTTCGATCTGTTCGATGGTGCGATTGAAATCCTGGTTGCGCGTGGCGATGCCGGACTTGAGCAGCGACTGCCCCTCGACCTGCTCGCGGCGAAAGCGCGAGGCGATCGGGTCGTAGCGCGACAGGTCGAGGTCGATCAGGGTGGCGATGCCGGCCGGGTCACTGTTTTCGTCCTGCTTGCGCGAGGGCGAGGTCTGCACCAGGCGCGCTGGCAGGTAGCGCGCCTCGGTGAGCAGGAACCAGCAGATCTGCGCGACGTGGGTACCGGTGGTGATGTGCACCAGATAGTCCTCGCGCTCGGTGTCGAAGGTATAGCCGCTGGCGAAGTCGTGCAGGGCGCCGTAGACCTCCTCGAAGTCCCACGGGTTGCGCAGCGCAAGCGGGTGCAGGCGCACTTCGGTGCCGGGCGAGACCTGCTGGATGTCGGCGCGAATCCGCTCGGCCAGGCCGAGGTCGCGGGCGCCGGGGCCGTGGATAAGTTCCAGGCGGTCCAGAGGCAGGTCGGCTTGCTGGCACAGGCCGATGGTTGGCCGCCAGCGGTTCCAGCGTGCGGCGCCCTTGCCGTTGCGGTCGAGGGTGGTACCGAGGAAGCCGATGGCGACGAGAGGCTTGCGCATCCTTGATTATCCTAAAAGATAAATTGCTATCCGATGATATACGAAAAAAGAATCTCCATGAGTGCTTGCAGTGGTGTGCAAATGAATAAGATAAAAATAATTCTATATAAAACAATAAGTTAAATAATCTTATCTATGCCAAATGAAAACCTGGCACGCCGCTCGCTATACCCCTCTCGACCGCATCGCCAGGCAGGCCCTCGGGAAAGGGGAACCCCCCGCCGGTGCACGTACCCACCTTCAGGTGTCGGTGTCGTGCATGCCGCCGCCGCAACGACCGGTCATTGCTGCGCTGGGCCCCTGGAAAGGCTGGCGCAGACGCTCGCCGGGCAAAGCCCCGGCACTACCCTCCTAAGGTAGCTGTAACCGCAACACCCGCCGGTGGGGCACAGGCAACGCAAGCAGGGCCAGGACGGCCCGTCACTGCGAAGGACGCCTGGCCCACCGCTGGCCCACCCGGCTCGCCGGCCGGGCTTGGCGCAACGAGGGTGGCCGCTGGAGCAACGCTCCCGGCCCCGGACTCCGCCAGGCTTCGCTCGCGACGCCCGCTGGGTTGGCGACCACCGGCAACCAAGGACATTGAACAAAGGATGAGCAAGATGAACATGTTGAAGCGCTTTGTAGTGAAGAAGAACGAACACGGCCTGTTGCTGAACGATGGCGATTTCGAGGCGATCCTCGAGCCGGGCCAGTACAAGCGTTTCGATTGGCAGGGGCGGCTGACGCTGAAGAACTGCCCCCAGGATTCCCCGCTGCACGACTATCCCCTCGAGCGCTATCTGCGCCAACATGAGCCGGCGTTGGTCGAGCAGTATTTCCTTACCCTGGACATGGCCGAAAACGAAGTGGGCCTGCGTTTCGAGGATGGTCAGTTGAAGGAACTGCTGGCAGCCGACAGCCGCCGCCTGCAATGGAAAGGCCCGACCCGGCAGAGCCTGACGCGGATCGACCTGGCCCAGGGGCGGCGCCTGGACGCCGAACTGCTGGCACGCCTGAACAAACCGGGAATCGCCGGCATGGACAACGTGCTGCTGGTGACGGTGCCGACCTTCAGTGTCGGTGTGCTGCGCATCGACGGTGTCGTGGTCGACCTGCTGCCGGCCGGGCAGCACGGCTTCTGGCGCTGTGGCGCCCAGGTGGTGGTGGACACGGTGGACACGCGTCGCCCGGTTTCGGACGTCAACGTCCGGGAGTTGCTCGCCCGTGGCATGGACCAGCACCTGGTGTGCATGGACCTGAGCGAGCATGAGGTCGGGCTGCGCTTCGAGGACGGCAAGCTGGTCGAAGTGCTGCCGCCGGACAGCCGCCGTGCCTACTGGAAAGACCAGGCCAGGCACGAGCTGCAACGTATCGACCTGACCCACGGCCAGTGCCTGGACGCCGAGTTGGTGACCCGCCTGAATCGTCCTGGAATCGCCGGCATGGACCATGTACTGCTGGCGCTGGTGCCGGCTTTCCATGTCGGCGTGCTGAAGATTGACGGCGTGGTGGCCGGTTTGCTCGAGCCCGGGCAGCATGGCTACTGGCGCTGCGGCAGCCAGGTAGCGGTGGAGATGGTCGACACCCGCCTGCAGGCGCTGGAGGTGAGCGGCCAGGAGATCCTCACCCGCGACAAGGTCAACCTGCGCCTGAGCCTGGTGGCCAACTGGCGTTATACCGACGTGCTCGGTGCCCATGGGCAGATGAGCAAGCCAGTTGAGCACCTGTACCGCGAACTGCAGTTCGGCCTGCGTGCGGCGGTGGGTACCCGCACCCTAGATGAGCTGTTGGAGAACAAACAACTGATCGACGACAGCGTTACCGAGCACCTGCAGGCGCAGTTGCCGGGCAGTGGCCTGGAGGTGGGCAGCCTCGGGCTGCGCGACATCATCCTGCCGGGCGAAATGAAGACCCTGCTGGCGCAGGTGGTGGAGGCGGAAAAGGCCGCCCAGGCCAATGTGATCCGGCGGCGTGAGGAAACCCAGGCGACCCGTTCGCTGCTCAACACCGCCAAGGTGATGGAAGGCAACCCGACGGCCCTGCGCCTGAAGGAGCTGGAAACCCTGGAGCGGGTGGCCGAGCGCATCGACCGGATTTCGGTGTTCGGTGGTCTGGATCAGGTATTGAATGGAATGGTCAGCCTCAAGGCGGGTTGACCCTTTGCGACACGACGTAGCGCAACAAGGAACAAGGCAATGAACATACTCGAAGTGGCGGGCGGCAAGCCGATCAAACTGTGGACCGACGGCGTGCCGGTCGAGGACGACGCCCGCAAGCAACTGATGAACACAGCGAAGATGCCGTTCATCTTCAAGCACCTGGCGGTGATGCCGGATGTGCACCTGGGCAAGGGCTCGACCATCGGCAGCGTGATCCCCACCGTGGGCGCGATCATTCCGGCGGCGGTGGGCGTGGACATCGGCTGCGGCATGATCGCCGCACGCACCTCGCTGCACGCCCGCGACCTGCCGGACAACCTGCACGGCCTGCGCACGGCCATCGAAAAAGCCGTGCCCCATGGCAAGACCTTCGGTCGTCGTGACCAGGGCGCCTGGGACAATGTGCCGAACCAGGCCGACCAGGTATGGAGCGGCCTGGCCGGGCGCTTCAAGGCGATCACCGACAAGCAACCGCGGCTGGAGAAGACCAACAACCGCCAGCACCTGGGGACACTGGGGGGCGGCAACCATTTCATCGAAGTTTGCCTGGACGAGGCCGACCGGGTCTGGTTCATGCTGCACAGCGGCTCGCGTGGTGTCGGTAACGCCATCGGCAACCTGTTCATCGAACTGGCACAGGCCGACATGCGCCAGCACATGGTCAACCTGCCGGACCGGGACCTGGCGTACTTCGAGGAAGGCAGCCGGCATTTCGCTGACTATGTCGAGGCGGTCGAGTGGGCGCAGGACTTCGCCCGGCACAACCGCGAGCTGATGATGCAGGCGGTGGTTGCCGCCACCCGCAAGGTGCTGGGCAAACCGTTCGAGGCCAGCCTCGAGGCGGTCAACTGCCACCATAACTATGTGCAGAAGGAGCAGCACTTCGGCCGCGAGGTGCTGGTGACCCGCAAGGGTGCGGTGTCGGCGCAGAAGGGCCAGTTGGGCATCATTCCCGGCTCCATGGGCGCCAAGAGCTTCATCGTCCGTGGTCTGGGTAACGAGGAGGCGTTCTGTTCGTGCAGCCACGGCGCGGGCCGGGTGATGAGCCGTACCAAGGCCAAGAGCCGCTTCACCGTCGAGGACCAGCAGCGTGCCACCGCCCATGTGGAGTGCCGCAAGGACAAGGATGTGATCGACGAGATCCCGATGGCCTACAAGGACATCGATGCGGTGATGCAGGCCCAGCGGGAGTTGGTCGAAGTGGTGCATACCCTGCGTCAGGTGGTGTGCGTGAAAGGTTGAAATGGGCGCCCTATGGCGCCCTGTACAAGGAACGAAGACATGTATCAGGGCAACCCCCACCCATTGCCCGAGGCCATGCATGCCCGGGTGCTCGATGAATTGCAACGTATCGAGCGCGAGCACGAGGTGAACGTGCTCTATGCCTGCGAGTCCGGCAGCCGTGCCTGGGGCTTCGCTTCGCCGGACAGCGATTATGATGTGCGCTTTGTCTACGTGCCGCGCAACGACTGGTACTTGCGGGTGGACGAGCCTCGCGATGTGATCGAGCGGCCGCTCTGCGACGAACTGGACATCAGCGGCTGGGAGCTGCGCAAGGCCCTGCGCCTGATGCGCGGCGCCAACCCGAGCTTGCTCGAGTGGCTGGGCTCGCCGCTGGTGTACCGCGCCGACGCCGAAGCTACCGGGCGTTTGCGCGAGCTGGGCGAGGCTTTCTACTCGCCGCGCGCCGTGCGCCACCACTACCTGTCGATGGCACGCAAGAACCTGCGCGGCTACCTGATGGGCGAGACGGTGCGTTTCAAGAAGTACCTGTATGTGCTGCGACCGTTGCTGGCGGTGCGCTGGATCGACCAGGGACTGGGCATGCCGCCGACGGCGTTCGCCGCGTTGATGGCGCGTACCGTCGATGACCCGCGACTGCAGGCGGCGATCGACGCGCTGCTGGTTGTGAAGCGCCGCAGCGGCGAGGCCGAGCACGGACCGCGGGATGAGGTATTGCATGGGTTCATCGAGGCCGAGCTGGCGCGGGCAGGAGAGGCGCGGGAAGTACCGGTGACGAGGGGGGACACCGGGTTGCTGGATGATTTTCTGCGGGACACCGTGCGCCAGGCTGGATGACGTCTCACTGAGCCGACTTGGACATCCTGTCCATCACGAACCACAGCGATGCCGGCAGCATTGGCCCGTGGTCCAGGCCGTCGAATGGCTGGAAAGTCGCTGACAATCCCTTCACTCCGGCCAGACTGGCCACCAGCGCCCGGGCAGGTCGTTGCACATCGCCCTGCAGCGGCCCTCGGGGGTTGGCCGGTTCCCGCGTGCCGCGCATCAGCAGCAGGCTAGGCTGGTGGCTGCCCAGCCGCTCCTGCAACCCTTGCATCTCGGCCACGATGGCGCCGTCGTTCCACCATAACGATGGGCTGGCCGCTGCATAGTCGCTGAACAGCCACGGGCGGGTGAACAGTGTGTGCAGCGTCAACAGCCCGCCATAGGAGTGGCCCCAAAGTGTCTGTCGTTGCGGGTCGACGGGCGCCACAGCGGCGACCATCGGACGCATGCGTTGCTCCAGCAGATCGAGGAATTCATCGGCGCCACCGCTGGCCTGGCCGGTCAGGGGATCGCGTTGCTCGGCCAGCCCGGGCACCACGGGGGTGTAGTCGTAGGTACGGGCGGCACGCTCGATGCGTTGGTCAGTCTGGTAACCGATGGCGACCAGCAGCGGTGCCTGGCCGCCGGCCAGCGCCTGCAGTTGCTCTGGCTCAAGGGCGCTGATGGCGGCGTTGCCGTCGAGCATCCATAGCACCGGGTAACCGCTGGCGGGGGCCGGGCGCCGGGGCTGGCCGATCCACAGGCGGTAATGGCGCTGGCCGTCGCGCGAATCCAGGTCGAGGTGGCTGAAGCGATAGGCCAGGTCCTGGCGCTGCAGCAGGGTCGTGTCCATCTTCTGCTCGGGTTGCGGCTGGGCCAGGGCCGAACCGCTCAGCACCAGTGTCATGATAAGGAAAAGGATCTTCATCGGGCGTTCTCGTGAGGTCATCCATGACAGGCCGCCGCGGCATCGTCGGATGCAACGGCGGCACGTGTTCAGAAGGAGGCGGTCAGGCTGGTGTAGAAGGTGCGCCCGGGTTCGTTGTAGGTGGCCGCGCCCGCGCCCTCGATACCGTTCACCGCTTGGGCGTTGCCGGCCCGGTACAGGCGTTTGTCGAACAGGTTGTCGATGCCGGCGGTCACGCTCAGGTTTTTAGTGAGCGCATAGGTGCCGCTGGCGCCGACCAGGGCGTAAGGGGCCACCTGGTCGTTGGCGGTGCCGGTGACCCGCTTGCCCTGGTAGTCGTACTTCTTCGGTGTCTGCTTGCCGTACCAGGCCACGCTCAGCTGCAGCGACAGTTCATCGGCGGCTTGCCAGTCGAGCATCGAATTGAGGGTGTAGGCCGGGGTCACCGACAGGGTCTCACCGGTGGTCTTGTTCTTCGACTGCAGCATGTAGGTGAAGTTGTTGCTCCACTTCAGCTGTTCGCTCAGCGGGATGGTCAGGGTACCCTCGAGGCCCTCGACCAACGCCTTGGGGATGTTCTC
The DNA here is from genome assembly GCF_057480815.1 of Pseudomonas sp. P106(2024). Lineage (NCBI taxonomy): Bacteria > Pseudomonadati > Pseudomonadota > Gammaproteobacteria > Pseudomonadales > Pseudomonadaceae > Pseudomonas > Pseudomonas sp. P106(2024). Next base: position 72,128 of record NZ_JBLIYU010000011.1, read on the forward strand.
CCACTGGTAGAGGGTGGCGTTGGCGTTGGCGCCGACGCCGCCGGATGCCTGTCCGATGCCGCTCAGGCCAGAGTCGATCTTGTTCTTGTAGTCGTTGCGAAAGTACGTCAGGCCGGCGACCCAGCCGTTGTCCTGGAACTCGATGCCCAGTTCCTTGTTGACGCTGGTCTCGGCTTCCAGGTGCGCGTTGCCCTGCAGGTAGCAGCTGGTGCTCTGCCCGTAGCAGCCCTGGCCACGGCTGTAGAGCAGGTAGTCGGGGTTGAGCTGGTACAGGTTCGGCGCCTTGTAGGCGCGGGCGATGCCGGCCTTGAGCGTCAGGGTGTCGCTCAGCGCATGGGACAGATTGAGCGACGGGCTCCAGTTGTCGCCGACGATGCTGTGGTGATCGAAGCGCAGCGCCGGAGTGAGCATGGTGCCGGGCAGCAGTTCGATGTTGTCCTCGGCGAACAGCGAGAAGATCTGCGCCTGGCTGCTGGTGCTGCGGCCGCTGCTGGCCAGGCCGGGCACGCTGCCGCCTTCGCTGGTGGTCTGGGTGTTGGCGCTGGGGTCGTCCAGTTTCTGCTGGCTCCACTCGCTGCCCAGGGTCAGGGTCTGGTCGCGCCAGGCGTGCAGTGGCAGGTTGAGCTCACCGTGGGCGGTCAGGTCGCGCAGCGTCGATGTGTAGAAGTCGGTGTTGCTGAAGATGCCTTCGGTGCCGCCGGCCAGGCCTTCGTTGATGCGCTGGTTGCGGGTCTTCTCGTATTGCAGGAAGGCCATGCTGCTGCCGAAGTCCCAATCGCCACGGTGGGTGATGGCGAAGTTCTCGCGGTAAAGAATGTTGGTCTCCTTGCCAAGCATGCTTTTGACGTTGGCGTTGGAGTTGGTGTTCTGCGTATCGCCCGCGTACAGGTTGCCCTGGCGGCTGAAGCCGGCTTCGAGCTCCAGGGTCTGCTCCGGCGTCAGGCGCCAGCTCAGCAGGCCGTTGAGGTCCTTGTTGCGCACGCCTTCGCGGCCGGCGGGCAAGGTCCCGGCCTGTGTGCCGGTGCGCGCTGACTGGTGGCCGGCGTTGATGTCCCAGTCGTCCGCGTCGGTCTTGGCCACGTTGCCGTAGACGCGGTAGCTCAGGGTGTCGGTCAGTGGGCCGTTGAGGCCGAAGCTCACGCGTTTGGTGGCGCCTTCGTCACCGTGCTGCGGGAAGTTCTGGTACACGGTCATGTTGCCGTGGGGTTCGCCCGTCGGTTGCTTGGTGATGATGTTGATCACCCCGCCCATGGCGCCGGAGCCGTAGCGTGCCGCCGCCGGGCCGCGGATCACCTCGATGCGCTCGACCTGGTCGGCCGGCACCCAGTTGGTGTCGCCGCGCGAGTCGCGTTCGCCGCGCCAGCCGTAGCGCACCGAGCTGCGGCTGCTGACCGGCTTGCCGTCGACCAGGATCAGGGTGTTCTCCGGCCCCATGCCGCGGATATCGATCTGCCGGTTGTTGCCGCGCTGGCCGCTGGTGGAGTTGCCGGTCAGGTTGACCCCCGGCATGGTGCGGATGATCTGCGACAGGTCGTTGGCCGGTGGGCGTTTCTGGATGTCCTCGGCGGTGATGACCGACACACCCGGCGCCTGCTTGGTCTCCTCCAGGGCGGTGGCCACTACGTTCTGGCTTTCCAGCACGATCGGTTCTGGCTGGTTGGCGGCCTGCACGGCGCTGCTCAGCAGGCAGCTGGACAGCAGCAGGAAGGGGGCGAGAGGAAGCGGGCGGGGCGACATGTGTGATCTCCGGCACGGCGGGCTGAATTCAAGAAATCACAGATGCTAATAAATCGTATTTGAGAGTAAAGCGCATTAACTTTCTAAACACTTTCGCTTGCCGGCAACAGTAGGTGCAGGCACAGGCCAGGATGCCCATTGCTCGCCCACAGGCGCCCGCCCTGCAGCTCGATGGCGCGCCGGGCGATGGCCAGGCCCAGGCCGAAGCCGGCGCCGCTGCCGGGCAGGCGGCGGTAGGGCTGGAAGATCTGCTCGAGTTCATCCTCTGGTACTCCGGGCCCTTGGTCGCGCAGGCACAGGTGCCAGAAGGCGCCCTCGCGCCAACCGTCCAGGCCGACCCGGCCAATGGCGGGCGAATGGCGGATTGCGTTGCGCAGCAGGTTTTCCAAGGCCTGGGCCAGGCTGTCCAGGTGCGCCTGCACCTGGCAGTCGAGGCCGAGTGAGCAGGGCAGCCGTTCGACCGGCCAGCCGCTTTCGAAGCAGCTGTCCTGGACCAGCGCCTCCCAGACCGAGAGCACCAGTACCGGCTCGGTCGCCAGTTGCGGTTGCTCGGTGTCCAGCCAGGCCAGATCGAGGGTGTCCTCCAGCAGTTTCTGCATGTCGTCCACCTCGCGGTCCAGGCGCTGTCGCAGTTGCTCCTCCGGCAATTCGCTGTCGTGGGCGATGCGCAGGCGCGCCAGCGGCGTGCGCAGTTCATGGGACAGGGTACGTAGCAGCAGGCGTTGCTGGTCGAGGCTTTTGCGCAGGCGCACGGCCATGTGCTCGAAGGCCTGGGCCAGCTCGCCCAGTTCGTCGCGGCGTTCCTGCAGGGGCAGCCTGGGGCCATCCAGGTCATCAGCCCGCAGGGCGTCGGCGCGGTCGCGAAGGCGATTGAGTGGCACGACCAGATGGCGGTACAGCGCCAGGCCCAGCAACAGGGCGAGCAGGGCGGGGGCCACGCCGTGGGTGACTACGTGGGTCCAGGGTGTCAGGCCGGTGGGTAGCAGGTGTTCGGGGAGCTGGATGACCAGGCGGCCGTCCTCGGGGTGTTCGGGGAAGGCAATGCTCACGTATGGCAGCTCGTCCTGCAGGCGCCGGCTCATCGGCCAGTCGAGTTTGCGCATGAAGGTCAGGCGGCTGGCTTCATCGGCGCTCAGCGCGGTAGTGCCTAGGCTTTGCAGATGAGGGCCGATGATGGCGACCCAGGTGTTCTCATCGGCTTCGAGCCGACGGCGCAAGCGTTCCACGCCATCGGCACCTTCCGCGCGCCAGGCCTGCTCGGCCTGTTCGGCGAAGCCGGCGAGGAACACCCGGTCGGCGGGGGCCAGGAAGTAGGTGCTGCGTTCGACCGACAGGCCCCAGGTCCAGATCAGCCAGGTCAGCAGCAGGCAGAAGCACACCTGCAACAGCGCCAGTTTCCACAGCAGCGGATGACGGCGCATCAGGTGTTGCCCGCATCGACCAGGATATAGCCCTGGCCGCGCACGGCCTGGATTTCCAGGTGGCTGGCGCCGATGGCGGCGAGCTTGCGGCGCAGGTTGCACACATGCACATCCAGGCCGCGGTCGAGGCGGGTATAGGCCCGGTGCAGGACGCTCTGGTACAGAAATGCCTTGCTCAGCGCCTCGCCGGGATGGGCTTGCAGGGTCACCAGCAAGCGGTATTCGGAACCGGTCAGCCCGGCACTCTGGCCATGCTGGGCGACATCATGGTTGGCGGTATCGAAGGTCAGCGTGCAGGCATTGCGTGGCATGGACGGGCACCGGTCCAGCGCCACCCGGCGCAGCAGCGCATCGATCCGGGCATCCAGTTCGGCCAGGCTGAAGGGCTTGGGCAGGTAGTCGTCGGCGCCGCGGGTGAAGCCGCTGATGCGGTCCTGCTCGGCGCCCAGGGCCGACATCAGCATTACCGGTACCGCCTGGTGCCGGCGCAGCTCGTCGAGCAGGCTCAGGCCATCGATGCCGGGAAGCATGATGTCCAGCAGTAGCAGGTCGAAGGGGGCCTGCTGCATCGTGTTCAATGCCTGGGTGCCGTTCTCGCAGGTCCGGACGCTGAAGCCACGGCGCATGAAGTGCTGTTCCAGGTCCTGGCGCAGGCGCGGGTCGTCTTCGGCGAGGAGGAGCTTGGGGGGCACGGGCATGACCTTGATGAGAATTAGTTGCAAATACGAATCATCCCATTGGCGATGGTGCCGGGGCAATGGCCGGATGCTGGCATTTCGTCGCGTGGTTGAGGCCTTTGGCCCCTGTTTCAGCGACTGATGAACATCCCGCCAGCTTCGCCGCGCGCGCGCAGGCCATGGCTCTCGCTCAGCATGGCCAAGGCCAGAGGCAGGTCATCGACCGGGAAGCTGCCGGAGACCCGCAACTCGGCCACGGCCGGGTCGCAGACCAGACGCTGGTCGCTGTAGCGCATCAATTCCTGGGCCCACTGCAACAGCGGCATGTCGTCGACCACCAGCAAGCCATTGCGCCAGGCCAGCTTGGTGTCGCGGGCGATTTCCACCAGGCCGAGCCGGTCGCGGTCGAAGCGCACCTGCGAGCCTGCGTGGATGACGGTGGCACTGCCGGCCTCGGGGGTGACGCGCACGGCGCCTTCATAGACCGCGAGCTGAGTCTCGCGAGGGCGTTGGCGCACGCTGAAGCGGGTGCCCAGCGCCTGCATCAGGCCATGTTCGCTCCGCACCTGCAACGGCCGCGACGGGTCCGCGGCGGTGACGATGTACGCCTCGCCACGGCGCAGGTGCAGCAGGCGCTCCTCGGCCGAATACGCCACTCGCAGCTCGCTGTGGCTGTTTAGAGTGACCTGGGTGCCATCGCTCAGCAGCAGTTCGCGGCGCTCGCCCACTGCGGTCTGGTAGTCGATACCCTCCTGGGTCTGCCGCCATACCCACCAGCCCAGCGGGGCCGCGCCGATCAGCACCAGCAGGCCACGCAGCACGGTGCGACGGCTGCTGTCCTGCGGGCGAACGAGTGTCTGCCGGGCAAGGGTCGGTGGCAGGGTGCCGAGGCGCGTCAGCAGGCGCTCGGCGCGCTTCCAGGCGCGTTCGTGGTCCGGGTCGCGGCGCCGCCAGCGTTCCAGCTCGAGCTGTTGCGCTGGCGTCAGCGGGCCTTCCTGCATCAGCAGCAGCCAGGCGGCGGCCTTGGCGAGCACGGCCTGGGCAATGGCGGGTTGGTCACTCATCGGGCATCTGGCTCAGGCAGGCCATGTAGCCCTCGTGGATGTACTTCTTCACCGTTGGCAGCGCGATGTTCAGGGCCTGGGCAATGTCTTTCTGTTTCATGCCGTCCAGGCTGGCCATCAGGAACGCCTGCCTGACCCGTGGGCGCAGGCTGTCGAGCACCGCGTCGATCTCATGCAGGGTCTCGAGGATGACGCTCTGCTGCTCGGGCGACGGCTGCAGCGCCTCGGGCACCAGCGCCAGCGCTTCGAGCCAGGCCTGCTCCAGCGAATGGCGGCGGCGCCAGCTGACCAGCACGCAGTTGGCGATGCGTGTCAGGTAGGCGCGCGGCTGGCGCAGGGTGTCGGGCTGGTTGCTGTCGCGGCTGGCGAGCAAGCGCACGAAGATGTCCTGGGCCAGATCGTCGGCCACGCCGCGCCCCCAGGAGCGCAACCGGTACGCCAGCCAGCCGCGCAACCAGGCGTGGTGCTCGATATACAGCGTGGTGACGGCGCAGTGCTTGGCGTGCCGCGGCGGGGACTTGAAAAGGGTCATGGCTGGGAGGCGTCAGGGCGCAAATGCAAACAATTATCACTAGATTTGGTTAAATCACAAGATCAAGTGAAAATGCGAATCGCACGCATATACCTTTTTCGCCGTCATGCGACAGAAGGGGTGCAAGCCCGCATCGAGTGCCGGGCACTGACCTCACGAGCGAGAAAAGCATGCCCGCAATTCGTCGGCTTTCCCCTGTTTCGCGTCCTTCGCAACACTTGTCCCCGATCAGCTTCGCCGTGCGTTGCGCGATGCTCGGCTGCCTGATGGGCACGGCTTCGACCCTGGCCCAGGCCGCCGAGTCCCCGGCCGTGGCGTCCACCCGGCTCGACGATGCCACGCCGCGCGACTACGACATCGCCCAGGGGCCGCTGGGCACCGCGCTGGGCGTGTTCGCCAGCCAATCGGGCCTGCTGTTGTCCTATGACCCCGAGCTGACCCGCGGCCGCGCGGCTCCGGCGCTCAAGGGGCGCTATACCGTGCAGGAAGGGGGCCGGCGGCTGCTGGCCAACAGCGGCCTGCAACTGCTGCCGAACGCGCGGGGCGCGTACATCCTCATCCCACAGGCCCAGGCATCGGCGACAGCGACGGAATTGACGCCGACCATGGTCGCGGCCAGCGAGCTGGTTGACCCGCAGCGCGACACCTACCGCGCGCCGCGCTCTACGGTGCACCTGTCGCGCGAAGACCTCGACCGCTTTAGCACCGTTTCGGTGGGCGACATGCTCAAGGGCGTGGCCGGCGTGCAGGTGGGCGACAGCCGCAACGGTGGCGCGCTGGACGTCAACATCCGCGGCATCCAGGGGCAGAGCCGGGTGGCGGTCAGGGTCGATGGCTCGGAGCAGGCGGTGGATGTCTACCGGGGCTACGGCGGTACCCAGCAGCGCAGCTACATCGACCCCGACCTGATCAGCAGCGTCACCGTGAACAAGGGCCCCAGCACCCGCTCGGGAGCGATCGGCGGCTCTGTGGAGATGAAGACCATCGGCGTCGAGGACATCCTGGTCGATGGCAAGGATGTCGGCGTGCGCCTGACCGGCAACTTGTGGAACAACGGCGTGGAGCCCGAGCACCGCAACCGCAACGCCAGGGACGAGGACCTGAGCGCGGTACCGCGCGACCAACGCGGCAGCCTGTTCGGCTCCAAGGCCGAGTCCGGCAGCGCCGCCTTCGGCTACTCCCATGAACGCTTCGACCTGGTGGCGGCCTATGCGCACCGCAACCAGGGCAACTACTTTTCCGGCAAGAAGGGCCAGGACCGCTACCGGCTCTACGACCGCGACGGTGACGAACAGCCGAGCGTCGCCAACACCTACAACGCCGGCGAGGAGGTGCTCAATTCGTCGTCCGAGACCGACTCCTACCTGCTCAAGACCACTTGGCGGCTGGCCGACGACCATACCCTGGACCTGGGCTACCGCCGGTTCGACGGACACATGGGCGAGATCATGCCGTCGGACATCTTCCGCTACGGTACCGCCGGCATCTACCAGTACCCCACCAGCGAAATCCGGATCGACACCTACACCGCCCGCTATCATTACCTGCCCGAAGGCAATCCGTGGGTAGACCTCACCAGCAGGCTGTGGCTGACCGACTCGAAGACCAGTACCTTGAGCGCGGCCTGGATGGCGCCCAAGTCGCAGCTGTACCGTACCGACCGCGCCTGGTCCCGCCAGGACAATCGCCGCATCGGCGGCGACCTGAACAACGTTTCGCGCTTCACCACGGCCCATGGCGATTTCAAGCTCGACCTGGGCGGTGCCTTCCAGCTCGAAGACCTGCAGCCGCAGAAGAGCGTGGTCTCCACCCAGCATGACATCAACGCCAACCGCATGCTGCGTGACGCGTCGCGCCAGGAGTTCAGCTTCAACGGCAACCTGGAATTCAAGCCCACTGAAACGCTGACGCTGTGGGGCGGCGGTCGCTATGCCCACTACCAGACCAAGGACAACACCGTGCTGGCCGAGGCGCGCCGCGAGGAGCGGGAAATGCGCTGGATCACCGCCAGCAGCCCGGGGCACTGGGGCAGCATGATGTGGTTCCCCGACCAGAACGGCCAGTACACCGACGCCACCGATCCACGCCTGAACAACGGCATCGTCTTCGAGAACAGCAACGAGCCGTTCAATGGCGTGCCGTTCAACGAGTCCGGCGCGACCAACGTGGAGGTCCACCCCGAAGGCATCAGCAACGTGGTCACCGGCTACGACTACACCCCGCAGGGCAAAAGCCGCGGCGGTGGCTTCGCACCGGCCTTCGGTATCAATGTCGAGTTCCTCCCGGACACCTTCGTCTATGCCTCCTACACAGAAGGCCTGCGCCTGCCGTCGCTGTTCGAGACCAGCCAGGGCACCCAGCAGGTCACCCCGGGCAAGCACCTCAAGCCCGAGCGCTCGCGCAGCTGGGAAGTGGGGGTGAGCGCCTTGCGCAGCGACCTGCTGATCGCCGGCGACGAGGCGTCGGCCAAGCTGGCCTGGTTCGACAACGACATCAAGAACTACATCACTCGTTACTACGACCCGAGCCCAGGCCTGTGGGGCCAGATGACCTTCAGCAACACCGACAGCTTCCATACCCGTGGCCTGGAACTGCAGTCGCACTACGATGCCGGGCGCGTGTTCGCCGACCTTTCGGCCACCTACTACCTGATGACCGAGACCTGCGACGCGGCCTTCGCCGCCAAGCTACGCGCCAGCGCCAATCGGTATCAGCGCACCCACGACACCCCGGACTGCACGTCGGGCAGCTACATGGGTTCGTACACCAACACCCAGAACCCGCCGCGCTTCTCGGCCAACCTGCTCGGCGGGATGCGTTTCTTCGACGAGGCACTGACCGTGGGCGGGCGCATGACCTACAGCTCGGGGCCCACCGCGCAGATGGATAAGCCCTGGCAGACCGGCGCGACCACGCCGCAGATCGACTACCGCTCGGTGGCGTTGTTCGACCTGTTCCTCAAGTACAAGCTGCTGGAGCACACCGAGCTGAATGTGTCGGTGCAGAACCTGACGGATCGTTACTACCTGGACCCGCTGGCGCAGAGCTTCATGCCTGCACCGGGGCGGACCTGGCGGGTGGGGATGGTGGCGCGTTTCTGAGGGGCGCGCAGCTGCTCGGCAGGCATTAAAAAGCCGGCTTGTGGCCGGCTTCTCGGGGACGGTCTTGGCTCATTTTTGATAAGCCGCAACCGCCTTAAACGGTTGGCAACATGGCCTGAAAAAGATGGCGGACGGCTGTGTGAGGCGTCGCCAGGCCCTCTGGAATGCGGCTTACACCATCAGGGGGCGTGATGTGCGGCGTAGCATACCCGTGTGTGCGACACATGCCCAGCAAAAAGTGAGGTGCTTCAGGCGGGGCGTGCCGGGCGCAGGCTTGACCACCAGAACACCCAGCCGAGGATTTCCACGTTCTGCACCCGGCGCTGATAGGCCGTATAGCGTTCGCTGGGGTGGTTGAGGCGGTCATGGCTGTGCAGGCACAGCGTGCCGTTGTGGCCAAGGGTGAGGTGCTGTACCCGCAGGCGACCGTTGTGCAGCAGGGCGTAGCATTCGCCGTCGACCACCCGGGTGCAGTCGCGGTCGATGGCCAACAGGGCGCCCTGGGGCAGCAGCGGTGTCATGTTGTTGCCCGGCATGCCGAGGCAGATGGCCATTTCGGCGCTGACCTGCACGCACTCCAGGGCTCGCCGGGGTATTGGCTGGTAGTGCCCTGGCACGGCTATCAGTTTGCCTTCCCGTACCTGGTGCAATGGCAGGTGGAGCAGATCTGTGTCAAGGGCTTGCAGCGGCGGCGGCAGGGCCAGGTTTGGCGTTGCCGGTGATGCGGGGGCCAGTGGCGTCGGATGTTTCGCTCCCTCGCCACTGCGCAGCCAGCGCCTGCGTACGCAAAACAGGTCGGCGATTTCATCGAGCCGGGCCTGGGGCACACCGCGCTTGAACCAGTTGTTGACGTGTTGCGGTGTAACTTTGCGCTGTGCGGCAAAGTCGGAGGGGGTCAGGTTGCACTCCAGCAGGAGGGCTTTGAGACGGTCACCGGATGTTTTCATGGTGCCGAGTCTATAGGCCCTCGAACGGTGTGGAAATCAACCCGATGTCGAGGGAGTTTGTAGGAAAAATGGCGGTTTGTAGGGTGGTGCCTAGGACTAGGTGAGAAGTTTCGCTTTATGTCTGGGTGATGGTTGATGCTCTTGGCGAGCGCCCACAAAAAACCCTGCAGAAGCAGGGCTTTTCGTGTTTCAGGCTCAGCCCTTGTAGGCAGCGACCGATTTGGTGATCGCGGCGCGGGCGGCGTCGGCGCCTTCCCAACCTTCGATCTTGACCCACTTGCCCTTCTCGAGATCCTTGTAGTTCGCGAAGAAGTGTTCGATCTGCTGGATCAGCAGGGCTGGCAGGTCGGTGTATTCCTTCACGTCGACGTACAGCTGGCTCAGCTTGTCGTGCGGTACGGCGATGACCTTGGCGTCGCCGCCGCCGTCGTCGGTCATGTTCAGCACGCCGACCGGACGGGCGCGGATCACCGAGCCTGGAGCGACTGGGTACGGGGTCACGACCAGCACGTCCAGCGGATCACCGTCGTCGGCCAGGGTGTTGGGGATGTAGCCGTAGTTGGCCGGGTAGAACATCGGGGTGGCCATGAAACGGTCGACGAACAGGGCATCGCTGTCCTTGTCGATCTCGTACTTGATCGGCGCGTGGTTGGCCGGGATTTCGATGGCGACGTAGATGTCGTTCGGCAGGTCTTTGCCGGCTGGAATCTTGCTGTAGCTCATTGGGCAATGCCCCCGTGTTTGATCAAAAAAGTGGCGGCGATTATAGGCATATTCCCACGGTGGGTGCCACGCCCGGCCTGATGTGCGGGCGTTCAGGCGTGGCGTTCCCGGTAGTCCGGGTGTTCGGCCTGCATGCGCGTCAGGCGCTCGAGCGGGTCCTGGCGGTAGAACAGCGTCAGCTGCTGGTAGACCTGCGGCCAGGCCTGGTGCAGCAGGTCGGGGGCGCTGAAGAAGTATTCGCTGGTAACGGCGAAGAATTCGGCCGGGTTTTCCGCGGCGTAGGGGTCGATGGCCGTTTCGGCGTCCGGGTCGGCATCGAGCTGGCGATTCATCGCGTCATAGGCCTGTTGCATGGCCTGGGCCCAGTCTTCGACACGCATGCCGTGGTGCAGCGGCGGCAGGCCGTTGGCATCGCCGTTGAGCATGTCCAGCTTGTGCGCCAGTTCGTGGATCACCAGGTTGTAGGCTTCCCAGCCGCCGCTGGCCAGCACGCCGGGCCAGGCCAGGATCACCGGGCCCTGCTGCCAGGCCTCGCCGCTGTGCTCGGCGTCCCAGACATGTTCGACGCCGCTGGCGTCGCGATGGCGCTGGGGGCTCTTGAAATCGTCGGGGTAGAGGATGATCTCGTGGAAGCCCTGGTACCAGTTCAACTCGCCCAGGTGCAGCAGCGGCAGCTGGGCCTGGGCGGCGAGGAACAGGCGCTGCTCGTCGTCCAGCTCGACGCCCGGCAGGGTGGTCAGGTGTTTGTCGTGCAGGAACAGCACGCTGGCTTCACGCAGCCAGCGGTCTTCATCGTCGCTGATGCCGTCCAGCAGCGGCAGGCGATCGCGGATCACCTGCCACATGTGCGGATCGACTGGATAGCGGGCCAGGGTGCGCCGGCGGCGCCAGGCGCTGAACGACCACATGCGCCGGTCAGTGGGCCTTGGCCGTGCGGCCGAAGCGACCGCGCAGCAGGCCGAGGATCATCGGCACCAGCGACAGGATGATGATGCCGACCACCATCAGCGACAGGTGCTGCTTGATGAACGGCACGTTGCCGAAGAAGTAGCCCAGGGTCACCAGGCCGCCGACCCATAGCAGCGAGCCGGCCACGCTGAACGCCAGGAAACGCGGGTAGTGCATGTGGGCGATGCCGGCGACGAACGGCGCGAACGTGCGCAGGATCGGCAGGAAGCGCGCCAGGGTGACGGTCTTGCCGCCGTGGCGTTCGTAGAACTCGTGGGTGCGCTGCAGGTAGTCCCGGCGGAAGATCTTCGAGTTGGGGTTGCGGAACAGGCGTTCGCCTGCGGTGCGCCCGATCACGTAGTTGGTGCTGTCGCCGAGGATCGCCGCGGCCATCAGCAGGCCGGCCAGCAGCACCGGATCCATGCCGCCACCGGCGGCCACGGCGCCGGCGATGAACAGCAGCGAGTCGCCCGGCAGGAACGGCATGACCACCAGGCCGGTCTCGCAGAAGATCACGGCGAAAAGGATGGCGTAGATCCAGGGACCGTAGTTGTTGACCAGCAGGTCGAGGTAGGCATCGAGATGCAGGATGAGGTCCAGCGGGTTGAAATCCATGTACAGCACCTGTGTTCTTGACCCGCTTCTACGGGCGCGCGATGACGGACAGTGCCATGGTTGGGGACGGTTTACCGGCTAGGCGGGTAACTTTTCGCACATGACAGGAGGGGGATTATACGGCGAAGTCCGGATTGTGCCCGGAGAGTTTGTAGCGGAGCGTTACGACAGAGTCACTGGGCGTCGTGGGGGAGCGTTTGCTGTAACGCGGTTCCTTTAGGAGCGGTCGTGTGTCGCGACCCATCGCGACACACGACCGCTCCCACAGCGAGCACAAGAGCGCCAGGCATCAATCCTGACTGATCGGCAGGATGTAGTTCTCGAACTCGGTGTCCTTGCGAAAGCCCATGGATTCATAGGTCTTGCGCGCCACCTCGTTGTCGCTGCTGGTGGACACGCGCATGCGCACGGCGTTGGATTGCTTGGCCATCTTCTTGGCCTCGCGCATCAGGTTGTCGGCGACCAGCATGCGGCGTGAGTCCTCGGCCACGTAGATGTCGTTGAGGATCCACACGCGCTTGAGCGACAGCGAGGAGAAGCTCGGATACAGCTGGCAGAAGCCCAGCAGGCGGTCGTCGCCGTCATCCGGCAGCGCCAGGTAGATGATCGACTCCTTGCGCTTGAGGCGCTTCTCGAGAAAGGCCCGCGAACTGTCCGGGTAAGGCAGTTGCCCATAGAACTCGCGGTATTTCACGAACAAAGGGGTGAGCAGGTCGAGGTGTTCCAAGGTTGCCTGGATGATGCGCATGGGCGGGCCTCTGAGTCCATTGGGGATACGGCGGATTGCCTGCAGCGTCCTCTGGCATGCTGCCTAAAGCAGGCTAGAAGCGCAATCCGCCTTCCGTGACATGTTTTTTACCCTTCGCCGAGTAGGAAGTTTCCGTTTTTGCCGGCGGATTCTTCACTGTCGATGCTGTGGACCTCCGCTTCGTCCTTCAGATTCACCCCCGACAGCTGACGCCTGCACGCCTCGCGCATCAGGTACAGCAGGCGGTGGGCGGCCAGGCCGTAGCTCAGCCCTTCCAGGCGCACGTTGGAGATGCAGTTGCGGTAGGCATCGGTCAGGCCGACCTTGGGCGCGTAGGTGAAGTACAGCCCCAGGCTGTCGGGTGAACTCAGGCCTGGGCGTTCGCCGATCAACATGACGGTCATGCGCGCGCCAAGCAGTTCGCCCACTTCGTCGGCCACCGCGACCCGGCCTTGCTCCACCAGGATCACCGGAGCGCTGCTCCAGCCATCGGCGGCGGCCTGCTCCTCGAAACGGCTCAGGAAGGGCAGGGTGTGGCGGTGCACGGCCAGCGCCGACAGCCCATCGGCGACGACGATCGCCAGGTCGACGCCGCCGGGGTTGGCTTGGGCGTGCTCGCGCAGGCGCTGGGCCGAGTCTTCATGCAGGCGCCGGCCAAGATCCGGGCGTTGCAGGTACTGGTGGCGGTCGCTGGCGGCGCTGTGCAGCAGCAGGCTGTCGCGGCCGCGCTCGCCGAGTTGCTGGCGCAGGCCGACATGGTCGAACGGCAGATGCACGGCATCGCGGGCCTGGGCATGGGCGAACTGGAAGTCCAGCTGGGCGCCGGTGGGCAGGCTGATGCCGGTGCGGCCGAGGGCGATGCGCGCCGGGGTGAGGTTGCGCAGGGCCAGCCAGGGGTTCTCTGGGGTGGGGGTGTGTCGGTCCATGGTCATCCCTATGCAAGCTGCGCCAGGGCCTGGCGGAAGGCCGGCGGCAGGTTGTCGCCGAAGCGGATGCGGCCGTCGGCCTGGGTGAAGATGCCGGTGCGCTCCAGCCACGCCTCGAATTCCGGCCCGGGCTTCAGCCCCAGGGTCTGGCGCGCGTAGAGCGCGTCGTGGAACGAGGTAGTCTGGTAGTTGAGCATGATGTCGTCCGAGCCGGGGATGCCCATGATGAAGTTGATCCCGGCCACGCCCAGCAGGGTCAGCAGGGTGTCCATGTCGTCCTGGTCGGCTTCGGCGTGGTTGGTGTAGCAGATGTCGCAGCCCATCGGCACGCCCAGCAGCTTGCCGCAGAAATGGTCCTCGAGGCCGGCGCGGATGATCTGCTTGCCGTTGTACAGGTATTCCGGGCCGATGAAACCAACCACGGTGTTGACCAGGAACGGCTTGAAGTGGCGGGCCACGGCGTAGGCGCGGGTCTCGCAGGTCTGCTGGTCGACGCCATGGTGCGCGTTGGACGACAGCGCGCTGCCCTGGCCGGTCTCGAAGTACATCAGGTTCTGCCCGACCCTGCCGCGCTTGAGCGAGAGGCCTGCCTCGTAGCCTTCCTGAAGCACGTTGAGGTTGATGCCGAAGCCGGCGTTGGCCGCCTCGGTGCCGGCAATGGACTGGAACACCAGGTCCAGCGGCATGCCACGGTTGATCGCCTCGATCGAGGTGGTGACGTGGGTCAGCACGCAGGATTGGGTGGGAATGTCGTAGCGCTGGATGATCGCATCGAGCATCTCCAGCAGCGCGCAGATCGAGGCGATACTGTCGGTGGCCGGGTTGATGCCGATCATGGCATCGCCATTGCCGTACAGCAGGCCGTCAAGGATGCTTGCGGCGATGCCGGCCGGCTCGTCGGTCGGGTGGTTGGGCTGCAGGCGCGTCGACAGCCGTCCGCGCAGCCCCATGGTGCCGCGAAAGGCGGTGACCACGCGGATTTTCTGCGCCACCAGCACCAGGTCCTGCACGCGCATGATTTTCGAAACCGCCGCCGCCATTTCCGGTGTCAGGCCCGGCGCCAGGGCGCGCAAGCTGTGCTCGTCGGCTTGCTCGCTGAGCAGCCAGTCGCGCAGCCCACCGACGGTCAGATGGCTGACCGCAGCGAAAGCTTGCGGGTCGTGGGTGTCGACGATCAGGCGGGTGACTTCGTCCTGTTCATAGGGAATCAGCGCCTCGTTGAGGAAGTGCTTGAGCGGGATGTTGGCCAGGGCCATCTGCGCCGCCACCCGCTCGCCGTCGTTGCTGGCGGCGACCCCTGCCAGGTAGTCGCCAGAGCGCGCCGGACTGGCCTTGGCCATCACCTCTTTGAGGCTGTCGAAGCGGTAGACCTGGTGGCCCACCGTATGCGTGAAACTTGCCATACAGAATCTCCAGGGCGCCGCAGGCCTGGCCTGCGGCGCAAGTCGGCAATCAGTGCAGGGCCTCTTCGGCCTTCTGGATCGCGGCGAATTCCTCTTCCGGGGTACCGGCCACCAGGTGGTGACGGCTGTAGAAAGCAAAGTAGGCAATTAATACTGCATAGATCACTGCAGCGCCAATCACCACCCTTGGATCGACCAGGAACCCGGCGACCACGGCGATGCAGGCCAGCACCAGGGCAACGCCCGAGGTGAAGATGCCGCCGGGCGTGCGATACGGACGCTCCATTTTCGGGCGGCGGATGCGCAGGGTGATGTGCGCGGCCATCATCAGCACGTAGGACAACGTCGCGCCGAACACCGCCACCAGGATCAGCAGGTCGCCCTGGCCGGTCAGCGACAGGGCGAAGCCGATGATGCCGGGGATCACCAAGGCCAGCACCGGGGCCTTGCTCTTGTTGGTTTCCGACAGCTTGCGCGGCAGGTAGCCGGCACGGGAAAGCGCGAAGATCTGCCGCGAATAGGCGTAGATGATCGAGAAGAAACTAGCGATCAGGCCGGCCAGGCCCACCAGGTTGACGAAGCCGCCCATCCAGGTGGAGCCGCCGTAGGCCTTGGACAGTGCCTCGACCAGCGGGTTGCCCGAGGCCTTGAGGGCTTCGGAGCCGGCGCCGCCGGGGCCGACCACCAGAATCAGCAGGGCGAAGGCCAGCAGCACCAGCATCGCGCCGATCAGGCCGCGGGGCAGATCGCGTTTCGGGTTCTTGGTCTCTTCAGCGGCCAGCGGCACGCCCTCGACCGCGAGGAAGAACCAGATCGCGTAGGGAATCGCCGCCCACACCCCCACATAGCCGAACGGCAGGAAGCTGCTGGCACCGACTGCGTCGGTCTTGGCGATGTCGAACAGGTTGGCTGCATCGAAATGGGGCACCATGCCGATCAGGAACACCGCCAGGGCGATGGCGGCGACGGCGGTGATGATGAACATCAGCTTCAGCGCCTCGCCCACCCCGAAGATATGGATGCCGATGAACACGATGTAGAAGGCCAGGTAGATCATCCAGCCGCCGATGCCGAACAACGACTGGCAGTAGGCGCCGATGAACACGGCGATGGCCGCGGGGGCAATAGCGTACTCGATGAGGATCGCCGTGCCGGTGAGGAACCCGCCCCAGGGACCGAAGGCGCTGCGGGCGAAGCCATAGCCGCCGCCAGCGGTGGGGATCATCGACGACAGTTCGGCCAGGGAGAAGCACATGCACAAATACATGGTGGCCATCAGCAGGGTGGCGAGGAACATGCCGCCCCAGCCGCCCTGGGCCAAGCCGAAGTTCCACCCGGCGTAGTCGCCGGAAATCACGTAGGCCACGCCCAGGCCCACCAGCAGGACCCAGCCGGCGGCGCCTTTTTTCAGTTCACGTTGCTGGAAATAGTCCGATCCGACTTTTTCGAAGTCGACGGAGGAGCTCGCCGGCGCGCTGCCGGAATGATCGCTTGGCATAGGGTTCACCTGTTGTTTTTCTTAGGTTGCCGGAGGGACTGCCGGCCACTGGTGATTCGTTTTGCAGAAAGCGGGCCAAGGGGCAGCTGCAAGCCCCAAGCCGCAAGCTTCAAGAAAAAGCAGCCCGCATCCGGCCTGCTTTTCTTGTCGCTTGAAGCTTGGAACTTGAAGCTGCTCTTGTTAGAAGAAGCCCAGCGGGTTGATGTCGTAGCTCACCAGCAGGTTCTTGGTCTGCTGGTAGTGGTCGAGCATCATCTTGTGGGTTTCACGGCCGACGCCGGACTTCTTGTAGCCACCGAACGCGGCATGCGCCGGGTACAGGTGGTAGCAGTTGGTCCATACGCGGCCGGCCTTGATGCCGCGGCCCATGCGGTAGGCGCGGTTGATGTCGCGGGTCCACACGCCGGCACCGAGGCCGAACTCGGTGTCGTTGGCGATGGCCAGGGCTTCGGCTTCGTCCTTGAAGGTGGTGACGCTGACCACCGGGCCGAAGATCTCTTCCTGGAACACACGCATCTTGTTGTTGCCCTTGAGCAGGGTCGGCTGGATGTAGTAGCCGCTGGCCAGCGCGCCTTCGAGTTGCTCCACCTTGCCGCCGGTCAGCAGCTCGGCGCCTTCTTCCTGGGCAATCTTCAGGTACGACTGGATCTTCTCGAACTGCTGCTGGGATGCCTGGGCGCCAACCATGGTGTCGGTGTCCAGCGGGTCGCCGCGCTTGATCTGCAGGACCTTCTTCATCACCACTTCCATGAACTGCGGGTAGATCGACTCCTGCACCAGGGCGCGCGACGGGCAGGTGCACACCTCGCCCTGGTTGAAGAACGCCAGCACCATGCCTTCGGCGGCCTTGTCGATGAAGGCAGGCTCCGCCTGCATGATGTCCTCGAAATACACGTTGGGCGACTTGCCGCCCAGCTCGACGGTGGACGGGATGATGTTCTCGGCCGCGCATTTCATGATGTGCGCGCCGACCGGGGTGGAGCCGGTGAAGGCGATCTTGGCGATGCGCTTGCTGGTGGCCAGGGCTTCACCGGCCTCGCGGCCATAGCCTTGCACCACGTTGAGCACGCCTTTGGGCAGCAGGTCGCCGATCAGTTCCAGCAGTACGGTGATGCCCAGCGGGGTCTGCTCGGCCGGCTTGAGCACCACACAGTTGCCGGCGGCCAGGGCCGGGGCCAGCTTCCAGGCGGCCATCAGCAGCGGGAAGTTCCACGGGATGATCTGCCCGACCACGCCCAGTGGCTCGTGGATGTGGTAGGCCACGGTGGTTTCGTTGATCTCGGCGGCGCCGCCTTCCTGGGCGCGGATGCAGCCGGCGAAGTAGCGGAAGTGATCGACCGCCAGCGGGATGTCGGCGTTGAGGGTTTCGCGGATCGGCTTGCCGTTGTCCCAGGTCTCGGTGATGGCCAGCAGTTCGAGGTTCTGCTCGATGCGGTCGGCGATGCGCAGCAGGACGTTGGAGCGGTCCTGCACCGAGGTGCGGCCCCAGGCGTCGGCGGCGGCATGGGCGGCGTCGAGGGCCTTTTCGATGTCTTCGGCGCTGGAGCGGGGGAACTCGGCGATCGGCTGGCCGTTCACTGGCGAGGTGTTGGTGAAGTACTCACCCTTTACCGGAGGAACGAACTCACCACCGATGTAGTTGCCGTAGCGGCTCTTGAAGGAAACCTTCGCGCCCTCGGTACCGGGATGTGCGTAACGCATGGTGTGTCTCCTGGTCATTGTGATTGTTGCGGAGTTTCCTAGCGTAGAGCAAAGGTCGGGCCAGTGCCTGGAGGGCCTTGTGTATCAATGACTTGGGTCAAGATCGGCGAGTGGCTGGCGCGGCCCTGTGCCAGGGCCGGCACGGCCTGGGTGACACTTTGTACCGTTTGCGACACAGCCCGTGACCGCAGGGTCAGTGCACCATTGCAAAGCGTTCCCGCCTGGAGGATGCTGGCGACACGCTCTATCTGCGGAGAACAACTACAAATGCAGAGCAACCCGTTCAGTCGCCATGCCCAGCAAGTGCTCACGGTCGCCCACGGCCAGGCCAGCGGGCCGGGCAGCGACCCGTCGATCGCCCGCTCCTGGCTGCGCTGCCTGGAGGACTACCACCTCGACCCGGCACGCGCCCAGGCCCCGGTAGTGCTTGAGCACGGCCGCCTGCTGGAGAGTCGCGAGCGCCTGCACCAGGTACTGCAGATCGCCGACAACGAGATGAACAGCCTGCACCAGCAGCTCTCCGGCAGCGGTCACGCGGTGCTGCTGACCGACGCCCGCGGGGTGATCCTCAACTGCGTCTGCGCCCCCGGCGAGCGGCGTATTTTCGAGCGCGCCGGGCTGTGGTTGGGCGCCGACTGGAGCGAAGCCCGCGAGGGCACCAACGGCATCGGCACCTGCCTGGTCGAGCGCCAGGCCCTGACCATTCACCGGGACGAACATTTCCGTGGCCGACACACCGGCCTGACCTGCTCGGCCAGCCCGGTATTCGACCCCCATGGCGAGCTGCTGGCGGTGCTCGACGTATCGTCGGCACGGCCGGATGTGTCGCGCCAGAGCCAGTTCCACACCATGGCCCTGGTCAACCTGTCGGCGAAGATGATCGAAAGCTGCTATTTCCTGCGTCATTTCGAGCAGCAGTGGTTGCTGCGCTTCCACCTGCAGGCGGAGTCGGTCGGCCTGTTCAGCGAAGGGTTGCTGGCCTTTGACGGTGACGGGCGGATCTGCGCCGCCAACCAGAGCGCCTTGAACCTGCTGGGCACCATCCGTGGCGGCGTGCTGGGCAAGCCGCTGGACAGGTTCTTCGCCTGCAGCCACGACGAGCTGTTCAGTCGCGCCACGCCCCAGGGCAGCAGCGCCTGGCCGCTGCACACCCGCGATGGCCGCCAGGTGTTCGCCAGCCTGCGTGGCCAGGCCCGTGCGCCGGTGTGGTCGGTGCCGGTGGCCTTGCCCCACGCCAGTGCCCCCGGCATTTGCCTGCTCGACCCAGCCCTGCGCGAGGACTTTCGTCGTGCCGTGCGGGTGTTCGAGCGCGATGTGCCCCTGCTGCTGCGCGGCGAGACCGGCTGCGGCAAGGAGGCCTTCGCCCAGGCCGTGCACCAGGCCAGCTCGCGTCGGCACAAGCCGTTCGTGGCAATCAACTGCGCGTCGATTCCCGAGAGCTTGATCGAAAGCGAGCTGTTCGGCTATCGCGGCGGCAGCTTCACCGGCGCGCGCAAGGAGGGCATGCGCGGCAAGCTGTTGCAGGCCGATGGCGGCACCTTGCTGCTGGACGAGATCGGCGACATGCCGCTGGCGCTGCAGACCCGCCTGTTGCGGGTGCTCGAGGAGCGTCAGGTGGTGCCCATTGGCGGCGAGCCGCAGGCGGTGGATGTGCGGATCGTCAGCGCCACCCACCGTGACCTGCTGGAACGGGTGGCGCAGGGCGGTTTCCGCGAAGACCTCTACTACCGCCTCAATGGCCTGGAAGTCGCCCTGCCGGCGCTGCGCGAGCGCAGCGACAAGGCGCAGTTGCTGGACTTCCTGCTGGCGCAGGAGACCGAGGGCCAGGCCATCGGCCTCGACCCGGCCACCCGCCAGGCGCTGTTGGACTTCACCTGGCCGGGTAACGTGCGGCAGATGAGGAATGTGCTGCGTACCTTGGTGGCGTTGTGCGAAGGCGCGCACATCGAGTTTTCCGGTCTCCCGGCAATTGTTCGCAATAGCGCGGCCTCCGCAGGAGCGGCCTTGTGTCGCGAAAGGGCCGCAGAGCGGCCCCAGGATCCCGAAAACGCCGGGGCTGCTGCGCAGCCCTGTCGCGACACAAGGCCGCTCCTACACGCCGAGCGCGATGCACTGCTCACCGTACTGGAGGCAAACCGCTGGCACTTGACCCATGTCGCCGAGCAGTTGGGCATCAGCCGCAATACCTTGTATCGAAAACTGCGCAAACACGGCATCGCCAGGGTCGGATGAGCGAAACAGCGAGTGCGATTTCCCTCGCCCTGGGCTACCCTGCCTCGACGTTTTGCGAGGTCGATCATGCACATTCATATTCTCGGTATTTGCGGCACTTTCATGGGTTCGCTGGCCGTGCTGGCCAAGGAGCTGGGCCACCGCGTCACCGGCTCCGACGCCAACGTCTATCCCCCGATGAGCACCCAGCTCGAGGCCCAGGGCATCGAGCTGACCCAGGGCTACGACCCGGCCCAGCTGGAGCCGGCACCTGACCTGGTGGTGATCGGCAACGCCATGTCGCGGGGCAACCCGGCGGTGGAGTACGTGCTGAACAAAGGCCTGCCCTATGTGTCCGGCCCGCAGTGGCTGGCCGACCATGTGCTGCAGGGCCGCTGGGTATTGGCCGTGGCCGGTACCCACGGCAAGACCACCACCAGCAGCATGCTGGCCTGGGTTCTGGAACACGCTGGCATGAGCCCGGGCTTCCTGATCGGCGGCGTGCCGCAGAACTTCTCGGTGTCGGCGCGCCTGGGCGCAACGCCGTTCTTCGTGGTCGAGGCCGACGAATACGACAGCGCCTTCTTCGACAAACGCTCCAAGTTCGTCCACTACCACCCGCGCACCGCGATCCTCAACAACCTGGAGTTCGATCACGCGGATATCTTCCCCGACCTGGCGTCCATCGAGCGGCAGTTCCACCATCTGGTGCGCACCATCCCCAGCGAAGGCCTGGTCATCCACCCGACCACCGAGCAGGCGCTGGAGCGGGTCATCGGCATGGGCTGCTGGACCCCGGTGCAGACCACCGGCGAAGGCGGGCAATGGCAGGCGCGGCTGCTCAGCGCCGACGGCTCGCGTTTCGAGGTGCTGTTCGAAGGTCAGGCGCAGGGTGTGGTGGATTGGGCGTTGACCGGTCAGCACAACGTCGCCAACGCCCTGGCTACCTTGGCCGCCGCCCGTCATGTCGGCGTGGCGCCGGCCATGGGTATCGAAGGCCTGAGCGCGTTCAAGAGCGTCAAGCGGCGCATGGAGAAGGTCGCCGAAGTGCAGGGCGTGACCATCTATGACGACTTCGCTCACCACCCGACCGCCATCGCCACCACCCTCGACGGTCTGCGCAAGCGCGTCGGCGAGGCACCGGTGATTGCGGTGATCGAGCCGCGCTCCAACTCCATGAAGCTCGGTGCCCACCGCGATGGCCTGCCGGAAAGCGTCAACGACGCCGACCAGGTGATCTGGTACGCGCCGCCCAACCTGGGCTGGGACCTGGCGGGCACCGCCGCGCAGTGCAAGGTGCCGAGCGTGGTGGCCGACAGCCTTGAAGCCATCATCGAGCGCATCAAGGGCCAGGCCCGGCCGGGCACCCATGTGGTGATCATGAGCAACGGCGGCTTCGGTGGCCTGCACGGCAAGCTGGCCGAGGCGCTGAAGTGAGCGGGCCGGAACGCATCACCCTGGCCATGACCGGCGCCTCCGGGGCGCAGTATGGCCTGCGTCTGCTCGATTGCCTGGTGCGTGAGGAGCGTGAGGTGCACTTCCTCGTCTCCAAGGCCGCGCAACTGGTGATGGCCACCGAGACCGACGTGCTGCTGCCGGCCAAGCCCCAGGCCATGCAGGCGTTCCTCACCGAGTACACTGGCGCGGCCGACGGACAGATCCGCGTGTACGGCAAGGAAGACTGGATGTCGCCGGTGGCCTCGGGCTCCGGCGCGCCGGCGGCGATGGTGGTGGTGCCCTGTTCCACCGGGACCCTTTCGGCGATCGCCACGGGCGCCTGCAACAACCTGATCGAGCGCGCCGCCGACGTGACCCTCAAGGAGCGTCGGCAATTGATCCTGGTGCCGCGCGAGGCGCCGTTCTCCACCATCCACCTGGAGAACATGCTCAAGCTGTCGCAGATGGGCGCGGTGATCCTGCCGGCGGCACCGGGGTTCTACCACCAGCCGCAGAGCATCGACGACCTGGTCGATTTCGTCGTGGCGCGCATCCTCAATCTGCTGAACATCCCGCAGGACATGCTGCCGCGCTGGGGCGAGCATCACTATGGGGTCGATGATTGAAGCGGGTGCTGGCGGGGCTGGTGATACTGGTCCAGCTCGGCGGCTGCGCCACGGTGCGCACCCTAGACGCCAACAAGCCGGGGGCGCCGGTGGTGTATGCCGGGACGCGCCTGGACCTGTACGTAATCAACGGCGGTTGTTGTCCCCGGGACCGCTTTGGCGCCGAAGCGCCGGCCTATCCGGGGCTGGACCTGCCGGGCAGTGCGTTGCTGGATACCTTGCTGCTGCCGTTGTCGTTGTTGACGGCGGCGGGGGTGGGCTTTAACGCCACCGGTGGTCTTTGATAGCCAAGGGCTGCTGTGCAGCACAATCGCCGGCTTGCCGGCGATTGGCGTGGTTCAGGACTGACTATTTCTTCCCCAGCTTGCGCAGCTCGTCGGACTCAACCACCCGAATCCCATCTTCCTCTTCCAGCGCCAGACGCCACAGCGCCCGAGCCAGGGTGCAGGCCTCGATGCCCCGGTACTTGCCCGGTATCAGGCGGGCGAAGGGCGCCGCCATCCGTTCCCCCAGACGCGGCTCGATCCGCTCGCCCAGCAACAGCGAAGGCCGCACGATGGTCAACTGCGGCCAGTCCTGCTGCTTGAGCGCCTCTTCCATCTCGCCCTTGACCCGGTTGTAGAAGACCGACGATTTCGGATCGGCGCCCAAGGCGCTGATTACCAGCAGGTGGCGGGCGCCCATCTCGCGGGCACGCTTGCTGAAGGCCACGACCATGTCCAGGTCGACGGCGCGGAACGCATTTTCCGAGCCGGCCTGCTTGAGCGTGGTGCCCAGGCAGCAGAAGGCGATATCGACACGGCCGGCCAGTTGCGGGAGAAACACAGCCGGGTCGCCCACCGGGTTTTCCAGGTGCGGGTGCTCGGCCAGGGGGCGGCGGGTCGGTGCCAGAACGCGGCTGATGGTGGGCTCGTTGAGCAGGCGGTCGAGCAGGTGTTCACCCGTCAGACCCGTGGCACCGGCAAGCAGGACATGTTGAGGCGTCAGGTACATGATGTCTCTCCCTCGTTACTACACAGCTTAGTGGGCACCAGGTGTTTTTGCCTGTTGCCCAGAAGCTGGCTGGGCTTCATTGCGCAGGGCTTGCTCGGCCTGTTGGCGGCGCAGGCGCTGCCAGTGGCTGATCACTGCTGGCGGCGCCCAGAGCTGCGGCTCCGAGGCTTCGAAGCCCTCCCTTCGTTCTCTTTCGGCAACGCTTTGACGCGCCAGTTCAAACGCCTGTTTCAAGTCGTCGGTCTGGTTCAGCGCCTGGGCGAACAGGGCGTCGCCGAAATAGGTGAAGTCGGCTTCTTCGGAGCAGCCGAACGACACCCGGTCGGGGCGCGCGGCGGTCATGACCAGGGTGCGGTCGTCCTTGAGCGGAGCGATGTAGCCACCCGAATAGCAGGCCGAGATGACGATTACCTTGTCGCGGTCTTTCAGCGGGGCCAGGGCGCTGGCCAGCTCGTCCGCGGAGAGGTCGGCCAGTTGCAGGCGCGGCTGGTCGAGGACCAGTTGGTGGTCATGGCTGCCATGGCTGGTCAGGTAGATGAACACCAGGTCCTCGGGGCCGCTGCGCTCGGCCAGGGTGCGGGCGGCGCGGGTGAGGTTCTCGCGGGTGGCCATCGGGCGGTCGGCCAGGTGGTCGCGATGGTTGACCAGGGTCACCTGGCCGTGTGCGCCGAAGCGCACCTTGAGCATGTTGCTGACATAGTCGGCCTCGCGCAGGAATACGCTCTGCTGGCCGTCGCCGGCTACCACCAGGCTGTACAGCTGCACCGGCGGCACCGACGCCGGCACCTTGGCCAGGGCATCGGCCAGCAGCTTGCCCTGGTTGAGCAAGGCCAGGTCCAGTGGGTCGGGCAGCAGTTTGCCCTGGGCATCGCGCACGCGCACGCCGTTGACCCAGGTGCCGCTCTCGATCCGTCCGTCCGGGTGGGTCAGCTTGCCGCGACCGTGGTAAGTGTCGTCGGCGAAACCGCCGACGTACTGGCTGCCGTCGGCCAGCTGCAAGGTACCGCTGCCGGCGAAGCGCCAGTCGCGAAAACCGCCCTTGTAGCGGCTGCCGTCGCTGCCCAGCAGTTCGCCCTGGCCGACCAGTGATCCATCCTTGAAGTCGCCGATCCAGACGTCGCCGTCGGCGCTCTCGTAGCGCCCCCGGCCTTCGAGGCGGTTGTCCTTGAATTCGCCGATGTACTGCTCGCCGTCGGCGCTGTCATAGGTGCCGGCGCCTTGCAACTGCCCGTCGACGAAGTGGCCGCTGAACTGGTTGCCGCTGGCGTCGCTGCGCACCCCGGCGCCATTGGGCTTGCCCTTGGCGAACAGCCCCTGGTAGCGGCTGCCGTCGGCCAGTTCGAGTTGGCCGGCGCCTTCGTACTGGTCGTCCTTGAACTGGCCGCGGTAGGTCTGGTCGTTCTGCTTGAGCGTGCCCTCGCCGTCGCGTCGGCCATGCTTGAAGGTGCCTGCATAATGGCTTCCGGGGGTGGTCAGGTCGCCCAGCCCCTGGAACAGGCCTGCACTGAACTGGCCGCGATAGACCTCGCCGTTGCTGCCATGCCATTCGCCTTGGCCATGCCACTGGCCGTCCTTGAAGGTGCCGGCATACCAGCTGCCGTTGGGGTAGTCGATGCGTCCCTCGCCTTGCAGCAGCCCATCGACCACCTGGCCGCGGTAGCGGCCGCCGTCGGGCAACCGGGCGTCCGGAGGCGACAACGGTTCACCTTCGCCGCAGGCGGCAAGCAACAGGATCAAGGTCAGGGGAAGCAGGGGGCGCATGGCGGGTTCCGCGGCAATCGATGCGCCGAGTATGCCGCAGAATGCGCGGGTGCGTGAATCGGGGCCGCGTGGCGGCCCCAGGGGCGTATCAAACGAAGCAGAGCGACAGCGGTTCGGCGATGTAGGCGGGTTTTTCTTCGCCTTCGATCTCGAGGGTGACGGTGGCCTTGAGCAGCCACTGCCCCGGTTTCTTCTCGGTGGCGTCGGTCAGGTCGACCTTCAGTCGCACCTGGCTGTCGACCTTCACCGGTTGAATGAAGCGCACGCTGTCCAGGCCGTAGTTGACCACCATCTTCAGTCCTTCGGGCAGCACGAGGATGTCTTCCATCAGCTTGGGGATCAGCGACAGGGTGAGGAAACCATGGGCGATGGTGGTACCGAACGGCGTTTTCTTCGCCTTTTCGGGATCGACATGGATGAACTGGAAATCGCCAGTGGCCTCTGCGAACAGGTTGATGCGTTGCTGATCGATCTTCAGCCAGGCGGAACGTCCCAGTTCCTTGCCAACGTACTGCGAAAGCTCTGTAACGGGTACATAGGGCATCGCGACATCTCCAGATTGTCATTTGGTACGAGTGTGCAAGATCAGCACGGCGAACCGTTTCAGTCAAGTTGACTGCTTTTCGCCGAATATCGCCTTATAGACAGTTGCTTAGCGTGCTTATAATGGCCGCCATGCTCTGAGGGAGGTCCATATGCTGTTGCGTGGTTTGACCTGGCTGGTGCTGTTCCAGTTGCTGGGAACGGCGATCAACCACCTGTTGCTGCCCATCCTGCCCGGGCCCATCATCGGCCTGTTGTTGTTGATGGCCTTCCTGATGACCCGTGGCGAGGTTGGCGAGCCGCTCAACGAGGCCGCTGGCAGCCTGTTGCGCTACCTGCCGCTGCTGCTGGTGCCGCCGGCGGTGGGGGTGATGGTCTATGCCAGGGACATCGCCGCCGACTTCTGGGCCATCGTCGGGGCCTTGCTGATCTCCTGCCTGCTGACCCTCGTGTTCGTTGGCGTGCTGATGCAGAAGCTGATCCACCGCCAGGGCAAGCGCGAGGAGCAGCCATGATTCTCGACTGGCACGGCGCACTCGAGGCGGTCATCCATCATCCGTTGTTCGGCATCGGCATCACGTTGGCCGCCTACCAACTGGTGCTGGCGGGCTACGAGAAGACCCGCTGGATCTTCCTGCAACCGGTGCTGGTGTCGATGCTGGTAGTGATCGGCATCCTCCTGGCCTGCGGCATCGACTACGCCGAATACCGCAAGAGCACCGAGATCATGAACATCCTCCTGGGGCCGGCCACCGTGGCCCTGGCGGTACCGCTCTACCTCAACCTGCGGCGCATTCGGCAGCTGTTCTGGCCGACATTTACTACGCTGGTAGTCGGAGGCCTGTTCGCCACCGTGGCGTGCCTGGCGCTGGGGTGGTGGTTCGGTGCCGAACACATGATCCTGATGACCATGGCGCCGAAATCGGTCACTTCGCCGATCGCCATGCTGGTGGCCGAGCAGATCGGCGGTGTGGCGGCCTTGGCCGCGGTGTTCGTGTTGATCACCGGGGTGATCGGTGCGATCTTCGGCCCGGCGCTGTTGACCCGATGCGGCGTGCTCAGCCCCGAGGCGCGAGGCATGGCGCTAGGGGTGACCGCCCATGCGGTGGGCACTTCGGTGGCCTTGCAGGAAAGTGATGAATGCGGCGCCTTCGCCGCGCTGGCGATGAGCCTGATGGGGGTGGCCACGGCGGTGTTCCTGCCGTTGGCGGTCAGCCTGGTGGCTTGAGGAGTCGAGATGACGTTACCGCTGTTTCCCCTCAATACCGTGCTGTTCCCCGGTTGCCTGCTCGACCTGCAGATCTTCGAGGCGCGCTACCTGGACATGATCGGCCGCTGCATGAAGCAGGGTGCCGGTTTCGGCGTGGTGTGCATCCTTGAAGGCGAGCAGGTGGGCAAGGCACCGCCGGTGGTGGCCTCGCTCGGCTGCGAGGCGCTGATCCGCGATTTCGTGCAGCAGGACAACGGCCTGCTGGGTATTCGCGTCGAGGGCGTGCGGCGGTTTCGTGTCGAGCAGACCGAGGTGCAGAAGGACCAGCTGATGCTCGCCGAGGTGCAATGGCTGGCGGACCTGGCGGACAGCCCGTTGGTGGAGCAGGACGACGACCTGCTGGCCTTGCTGCTGGCGTTGGGCGAGCACCCGATGGTCGAGGCGCTGGACATGCCACGCGACGTGGACGGGCGCCAGTCGCTGGGCAACCAGCTGGCGTACCTGCTGCCGTTCATGGAAGAGGACAAGCTCGACCTGCTGGCCATCGATTCGCCACAGCTGAGGCTGGAGGCGATCCAGGCGCTGCTCGAGCGGATCCAGGGCGAGTTGTTCGCCTGAGCTGCCCAAGCCCGCTCCAACACCTCGCGAGTGCATCAGTACTGGTAACGCAACAACGCCTTTGGCAGTGCATGTAGGGCAAAGAACGCCAGCAACGCGACGCAGGCCGGCAGCACCAGCCACCACACCCGTTGCGGCAGCGCCACCAGCGGCTGGCGATGCTGTACCAGGGTCAGGCTCGCCGCGCACACGCAGCACGCCAGCAGTGCCCCGGCCAGGATGTCGGTCGGCCAGTGCGCCCCGAGGTACACCCGCGACAAGGCGATCGCCAGTGCCGGCAGGCAGCCCAGCATGACCCAGGTCAGGCGCATGCGCGGTGGCTGTCCGCGACCGGCCAGTACCGCCAGCACCAGGAAGAAGGCGAAGGACGCCGAGCTGTGGCCGCTGGGCATGCTGTAGCTGGTCAGCGGATCGACCAGCACTTCGGGGCGGGCGCGGGCGAACAGCCATTTCAAGGTGCCATTGGCGGCGGCGGTGCCGATCAGCGTCGCCCCGGCGAACAAGGCATGGCGCCATTGCCGGGCCAGCAGCAGCAGGCCGGTGAGCAGGCCGCCCAGGAAGAACTGGGTGCGGAAGTCGCCCAGGCGGGTGATCAGCACCACGGCGCCGTCGATGACCTGGCTGCGGTGTTCCTGGACCAGGGTCATCACGCCCTGGTCGAACTCGTTCAGGTATGGCCAGCCGATGAACAACGCCGCCACGGCCAGGCCGCTGAGGGCGGCGATCAGGCGGGTGCCATGGCGCTGGTCGCGGATGCTGGTGCTCAGGCTCAGGCCAATCAGTACCGCCAGGGTGCCGACGACGATTCCGGCGTCCAGCCAGAACCCTTCCGGCAGTGGCAGGCGCATGGCCGCGCCGGTGGCCCAGCCCGGTAGCAGGTAGGCCACCGACCAGCCGGCGCCGGCCACCAGGCTCACGGCGATGAAGCGCGGCAGCGGCATGTCGAACATGCCGGCAACCATCGGCAGCATCGGCCGTAGCGGGCCGATGAAGCGGCCGACCAGCAGGCTGGCGATGCCGTAGCGCTGGAAGTACGCCTCGGCGCTGCCGATCCACTGCGGGTGGCTGCGCAGCAGCGGCAGGCGGCGGATGTTCTGGTGGAAGTACTTGCCGATGCCGTAGGAGATCGCATCGCCCAGCACGCCGCCGAGGAAGCCCAGCAGCAACGTCTCGCCGAGGCTGAAGGCACCGCTGCCGGCCAGCACGGCGACGGCGAACAGCAGCACGGTGCCGGGCACGATGATGCCGGCGATGGCCAGGCATTCAACGCAGGCCACGATGAAGATGGCCAGGCCCAGCCACTGCGGGTTGGCGCCAAGCCAGGCGGTCAGGCTGTCCAGCCATTGGCCCATGGTTCAGTTTCCTTGTTCGAGCATGAAGAAGTCTTTCCCTTCGACCTGGCCGCGGCGCAGCGGGTTTCGGGTGCAGAAGCGCGCGTAGTCGGCATCGACGAAGCGGTAGGGCAGGTGTTCATCGCGGCCGTGGGGGATGCCCAGGCGGGTGGTCTGGATCACCCTCGGCACCTGTATGGCGCAGTCCTCGACATACAGGCGCTCGGGGTCGAAGCGCCGGGCGTCCCAGTGCGGCACCTTCAGGCCCATGGCCCGGCACAGCAAGGTCTGGCCGTTGCACAGACGCTCGGGAGGGCGCAGGTTACCGCTGGCGTCGGGATTGTTCAGTTGCATCCGGGCCAGGCTGTTGGCGTTGGAGATGGCGTCGGTCCACGGGTAGGCGGACTTGATCAGCACCGCGTTGCCTGGGCCGTGGGCGCTGAAGTTCAGCGAGTCGCCGCCACGGGCGTAGTACATGTAGATGTGCCCGCCGTCGAGGAACAGCGCCTTTCGCTTCTCGGTGAAGCCCAGGGAGGCGTGGCTGCCCTTGTCGGTCAGGTAGTAGGCCTCGGTCTCGATGATCCGCGCCGCCAGCCAGAGATCGCCGTGGCGATGGCGGATGACCTTGCCCAGCAGCTCGCGGGCGAGGGTCTGGGCATCGCGGTCGAAGAAGCTGTCGGGCAAGGCCCGGGCCGGGCAGGGGGCTGGAGCGGACATACGCACGGTTCGTGGCTGTGAAGGCGGCGATGATAGCAATGAATGGCTTAATCGAGGCTGAATCAGATTGACGCCATGGCAGGGCATTTCCGCTTCCGCCATCGGGCTGCATGCCCCAAAGGGCGTGGGCGCCGGCTTTCTCCTTGCTGGGGTTGGGGTGTTTTTCGATACGGGTGGTTACATCTTTCCTACACATTCCTTCCAGCATTTTCTACCATCCGCCACCCGCCGCTGGGCGTACCCGAGCGCTCCAGTTATAATCAGCCGATTTCCCCTTTGCCAAGACATCGAGCCCATGACCGAGTCCGTTCTTGACTACATGACCCGCCTGGGTCGCGCCGCCCGTGAGGCCTCGCGGGTGATCGGCAGTGCCAGCACCGCGCAGAAGAACCGCGCCCTGCAGGCCGCCGCCGACGCCCTCGACGCGGCCCGCGACGCGCTCACCGCAGCCAACGAACAGGACTTGGCCAACGGTCGCAAGAACGGCCTGGAGCCGGCGCTGCTCGACCGCCTGGCACTCACCCCCGCACGCATCGACGGCATGATCACCGGCCTGCGCCAGGTGGCCAGCCTGCCGGACCCGGTCGGCGCCATCCGCGACATGAGCTACCGTCCGTCGGGCATCCAGGTCGGCAAGATGCGCGTGCCGCTGGGTGTCATCGGCATCATCTACGAGTCGCGCCCCAACGTGACCATCGACGCCGCCAGCCTGTGCCTGAAGTCGGGCAACGCCACCATCCTGCGTGGCGGCTCCGAGGCCATCCACTCCAACCGCGCCATCGCCACCTGCATCCAGCGTGGCCTGGCCGAGGCCGGCCTGCCGCCGGCGGTGGTGCAGGTGGTCGAGACCACCGACCGTGAGGCCGTGGGCGCGCTGATCAGCATGCCGGAGTTCGTCGACGTGATCGTCCCGCGCGGCGGTCGTGGCCTGATCGAACGCATCAGTCGCGATGCCCGGGTGCCAGTGATCAAGCACCTGGACGGCATCTGCCATGTCTTCGTCGATGCCCACGCCGACCTGGACAAGGCCTGGCGCGTGGCTTTCAACGCCAAGACCTACCGCTACGGCATCTGCGGCGCCATGGAAACCCTGCTGGTTGACCAGGCCGTGGCCGAGCGCTTCCTGCCGGAAATGGCCCGCCGCTTCCACGACAAGGGCGTCGAGCTGCGCGGCTGCGAGCGCACCCGGGCGATCATCGACGCCAAGCCGGCCAGCGAAGACGACTGGCACACCGAATACCTCGACGCGATCCTGTCGATCCGCGTTGTCGACGGTCTGGAGCAGGCCATCGAGCACATCAACCACTACGGTTCGCACCACACCGACTCGATCATCACCGAGCACCAGGGGCAGTCCCGGCGTTTCATCGCCGAGGTCGACTCGGCATCGGTCATGCTCAACACCCCGACCTGCTTCGCCGACGGCTTCGAGTACGGCCTGGGCGCGGAGATCGGCATCTCCACCGACAAGCTGCACGCCCGCGGCCCGGTCGGCCTGGAAGGCCTGACCTGCGAGAAGTACGTGGTGATCGGTGACGGCCAGCTGCGCGGCCAGGAGTCGTGCTGAGTTGAGCAACGCGGTGGCAGTCCGGCGTATCGGCATTCTCGGCGGGACCTTCGACCCGGTGCATATCGGCCACCTGCGCAGCGCGCTGGAAGTGGCCGAGTTCATGCGTCTCGACGAACTGCGCCTGCTGCCCAACGCCCGCCCGCCGCACCGCGACACGCCGCAGGTGTCGGCCCAGGACCGCCTGGCCATGGTGCGTAGTGCCGTGCAGGGCGTCGAGCGCCTGAGCGTGGATGACCGCGAGCTGGCCCGCGACAAGCCGTCGTACACCATCGACACCCTTGAATCGATCCGTGCGCAGCTGCACGCGCACGACCAGTTGTTCCTGGTGCTGGGTTGGGACGCGTTCTGCGGCCTGCCCAGCTGGCATCGCTGGGAAGAACTGCTGCAACACTGTCACATCCTGGTGCTGCAACGCCCGGATGCCGATGTCGAACCCCCCGACGCGCTGCGCAACTTGCTGGCGGCGCGCTCGGAGAGCGATCCCACCGCCATGTCCGGCCCGGCGGGGCACATTTCGTTCGTCTGGCAGACCCCGCTCGCGGTGTCCGCCACACAGATCCGACAGCTGCTGGCCAGCGGCAAGTCGGCGCGGTTCCTGGTGCCGGACGCAGTACTGGCCTATATCGAGGCACACGACCTGTATCGTGTGTCCAACTGACGGCGCCCGCTGGCGCCTCAATCAATGAGTTGAACGAGTTTTATATGACCAAGCAGAAAATTTACGGCGAAGAACTGGTCGCAGTGACCAAGGCCGCGCTGGAAGACGTCAAGGCCCAGGACATCCAGGTCATCGACGTGCGCGAAAAGCACAGCCTGACCGACTACATGATCATTGCCACCGGTACCTCCAACCGCCAGATCAACGCCATGGCGGAAAAGGTCCGTGAGGCGGTCAAGGCCAAGGGCGCTCAACCGCTGGGCGAAGAAGGCAAAGGCGACAGTGATTGGGTGCTGCTGGACCTCAACGACGTCATCGTCCACATGATGACCGCCGCTGCCCGCCAGTTCTACGACCTGGAGCGGCTGTGGCAGGGTGCCGAGCAAAGCCGTGCCGCCGATGGCAAGCACCACAGCCCGGAACACGCCCACGAGTATTCCGAGAAGCTCAAGGACCGGGAATAAGGAAGCGCCGTGCGTCTGCGTCTGATCGCGGTCGGCTCGCGCATGCCCAAGTGGGTCGAGGAAGGCTGGCATGAGTATGCCAAACGCCTGCCCCCGGAGCTTGCGCTGGAGCTGGTGGAAATCCCGCTGAACACCCGCGGCAAGAATGCCGATGTCGCCCGCCTGATCCGTCAGGAGGGCGAGGCGATGCTGAGCAAGGTGCAGCCTGGGGAACGCATCGTCACCCTCGAGGTCCATGGCAAGCCCTGGAGCACCGAGCAACTGGCGGGCGAGCTGGACCGTTGGCGCCTGGATGCGCGCACGGTCAACCTGATGGTGGGCGGCCCGGAGGGGCTGGCGCCGGAGGTCTGCGCGCGCAGCGAACAGCGCTGGTCGCTGTCGCCGCTGACGTTGCCGCACCCATTGGTAAGGATACTCATCGGCGAGCAGATCTACCGCGCCTGGACCGTGTTGTCCGGGCATCCCTACCACAAATGAACCTGTAAGCCTGTCCGATGCCGCAGCAGATTCGCCTCAAGGACCACGAGAAAGACGCCCGCCTGGTGCGCAACCGCGTTGTCGTGGGCGCCGTGGCGGTGGTGCTGCTCGTCTGCGTGCTGATCGCCCGGCTGTATTACCTGCAGGTCATCCAGTACGACTATCACTCGACGCTGTCGGAGAACAACCGGGTGCATGTGCAGCCGATTCCGCCGACCCGAGGGCTGATTTTCGACCGTAACGGTGTGGTGGTGGCGGACAACCGCCCCAGCTTCAGCCTGGTGATGACCCGCGAGCGCGCCGGCAATGCCGGCAAATGGCAAGACGTGCTGGATGTGATCGTCGAAGTGCTCGAACTCACCCCCGACGACCGTGCCCTGTTCGAGAAGCGCATGAAACAGGGGCGTCGGCCATTCGAACCGGTGCCGATCCTGTTCGAGTTGAACGAGGAGCAGATTGCCCGCATCGCGGTCAACCAGTTCCGCTTGCCCGGCGTGGAAGTGGCGGCGCAACTGGTTCGCCATTATCCCCAGGGTGCGCATTTCGCCCATTCGGTGGGCTATGTCGGACGGATCAACGAGAAGGAACTCAAGACCCTTGACCCGGTGAACTACAGCGGCACCCACCACATCGGCAAGACCGGCATCGAACGCTTCTACGAAGACGAGTTGCATGGCCAGGTGGGCTACGAGGAAGTCGAGACCAACGCCCGTGGCCGCGTGCTGCGAGTGCTCAAGCGCACCGACCCGAAGCCTGGCAAGGACATCGTGCTGAGTCTGGACATCAAGCTGCAGGAGGCTGCCGAGCAGGCTCTGGGCGGGCGCCGTGGCGCCATCGTCGCCCTCGATCCGCGCACCGGCGAAGTGCTGGCCATGGTCAGCCAGCCGAGCTTCGACCCCAACCTGTTCGTCACCGGCATCGGCTTCAAGGCTTACGCCGAACTACGCGATTCGATCGACCGGCCACTGTTCAACCGCGTGCTGCGCGGCCTCTACCCGCCAGGCTCGACCATCAAGCCGGCGGTGGCGATCGCCGGTCTGGACAGCGGCGTGGTGACGGCGGGCAGCCGGGTGTTCGACCCGGGCTACTACCAACTGCCCAACTACGATCACAAATACCGCAACTGGAACCGCACCGGCGATGGCTGGGTCGATCTGGATGTGGCGATCATGCGATCAAACGACACGTACTTCTACGATCTTGCACACAAGATGGGGATCGATCGGTTGTCCAGCTACATGAACAAGTTCGGTATCGGGCAGAAGGTCGCCCTGGACATGTTCGAGGAGTCGCCCGGGTTGATGCCTTCCCGTGAATGGAAGCGCGCCACCCGCCGCCAAGCCTGGTTCCCCGGCGAAACCCTGATCCTCGGCATCGGCCAGGGCTATATGCAGACCACGCCGCTGCAGTTGGCCCAGGCCACCGCGCTGATTGCCAACAAAGGCGTGTGGAACCGTCCACACCTGGCCAAGACCATCGAAGGCCAGCCCCCAGTGGACGAGAACCCCATGGAAAACATCGTCCTGCGCGACAAGTCGGACTGGGCCAGGGTCACTCACGGCATGGAGCAGGTGATGCACGGCGCCCGCGGCACCGCTCGCAAGGCCGCCATTGGTTCGCAGTACCGCATCGCCGGCAAGAGCGGTACCGCTCAGGTGGTGGCGATCAAGCAGGGGGAGAAGTACGACCGCAACAAACTCCAGGAACGCCACCGCGACCATGCGCTGTTCGTCGCCTTTGCCCCGGCCGACGATCCGCGGATCGTGGTCTCGGTGATGGTCGAGAACGGCGAGTCCGGCTCCGGCGTCGCCGCCCCCGTGGTGCGCCAGGTCATGGATGCCTGGCTGCTTGACGAGAACGGCCGGCTCAAGCCCGAGTTCGCCCCTGCCACAGTCGCCCAGGAATCGGCCCCGTGAAGAACAACTTCGACCGCATGCTCTCCAGCGAGGACGTGATGCGCAGGCGCGCCAGCTTCCTGCAGCGCATTCATATCGACGGCCCCTTGCTGCTCATCCTGCTGACGCTCGCCGCTGGCAGCCTGTTCGTGCTGTATTCGGCCAGCGGCAAGAACTGGGACCTGTTGATGAAGCAGGCCAGCTCGTTCGGCATCGGCCTGGTGTCGATGTTCATCATCGCCCAGCTCGAGCCGCGCTTCATGGCGCGCTGGGTGCCGCTGGCCTACCTGGCCGGGGTGTTCCTGCTGGTCGTGGTGGACGTCATGGGCCACAACGCCATGGGCGCGACGCGCTGGATCAACATTCCTGGGGTGATCCGCTTCCAGCCCTCGGAATTCATGAAGATCATCATGCCGGCGACCATCGCCTGGTACCTGTCCAAGCGCACCTTGCCGCCTCACCTCAAGCATGTGGCGATCAGCCTGGTCCTGATTGGCGTGCCGTTCATCCTCATCGTGCGCCAGCCGGACCTGGGCACGGCGCTGTTGATCCTCGCCTCCGGCGCTTTCGTGCTGTTCATGGGCGGGCTGCGCTGGCGCTGGATCGTCAGCGTGATCGCCGCGGCGGTGCCGGTGGCGGTGGCGATGTGGTTCTTCGTCATGCACGACTACCAGAAGCAGCGCGTACTGACCTTTCTCGACCCGGAAAGCGACCCGCTGGGCACCGGCTGGAACATCATCCAGTCCAAGGCGGCGATCGGTTCGGGCGGGGTGTTTGGCAAGGGCTGGCTGCTGGGCACCCAGTCGCACCTGGACTTCCTGCCGGAAAGCCACACCGACTTCATCATCGCCGTGCTCGGCGAGGAGTTCGGCCTGGTCGGCATCTGTCTGCTGCTGCTGATCTACATCCTGCTGATTGGCCGCGGGCTGATGATCACGGCCCAGGCCCAGACCCTGTTCGGCAAGCTGCTCGCGGGCAGCCTGACCATGACCTTCTTTGTTTATGTGTTCGTCAATATCGGTATGGTCAGCGGCCTCCTGCCCGTGGTGGGCGTGCCGCTGCCCTTCATCAGCTATGGCGGAACTTCGTTGGTGACGCTGCTGTCAGCGTTTGGCGTTCTCATGTCGATCCATACGCACCGCAAGTGGATTGCACAGGTTTGAAAAAGGTGAAGAATTTCATGCAAGCAGTGCGTGGCTGGGCTGCCCGCCTGGCGCCGTGGTTCGGCGCGATGGGGCTGTTCGGCGCAATCCAGCAGGCCAATGCCGGCGACTACGATGGCTCGCCGCAGGTGGCCGAGTTCGTTGGCGAGATGACCCGCGACTACGGCTTTGCCGGGGAGCAGCTGATGGGCGTGTTCCGCGAGGTGCAACGCAAGCAGGCGATCCTCGACGCGATTTCGCGGCCGGCCGAGCGCGTCAAACCGTGGAAGGAGTACCGCCCGATGTTCATCACCGACGCGCGCATCGCCCGCGGTGTGGACTTCTGGCGCCAGCACGAAGCCGTGCTGGCCCGCGCCGAGCAGGAATACGGTGTGCCGGCGCAATACATCGTCGCGATCATCGGCGTGGAGACCTTCTTCGGCCGCAACACCGGCAACTACCGGGTCATCGATGCCCTGTCCACGCTCGGTTTCGACTACCCGCCGCGGGCCGAATTCTTCCGCAAGGAGCTACGCGAGTTCCTCCTGCTGGCCCGCGAGGAACAGCTCGATCCGCTTACGCTCAAAGGCTCCTACGCCGGCGCCATGGGCCTGCCGCAGTTCATGCCGAGTAGCTTCCGCGCCTATGCCGTGGACTTCGACGGCGACGGCCACATCAATATCTGGAACAACCCGGACGATGCCATCGGCAGTGTCGCCAGCTACTTCAAGCGCCACGGCTGGGTGCCCGGGGAGCCTGTGGTCAGCCGCGCCGACGTGGCCGGCGCGCGGGCCGACGAAGGCCTGACCACCGGCATCGAGCCGACCAGGACTGTCGCGCAGTTGCGGGCGCTGGGCTGGTCGGGTCATGATGCGTTGCGCGATGATCTGCCGGTCACCGCCTTCCGCCTGGAAGGCGCGGATGGCCCCGAGTACTGGATGGGCCTGAAAAACTTCTACGCGATCACTCGCTACAACCGCAGCGTGATGTATGCCATGGCGGTGCATCAGCTTTCGGAACAGCTGGTTCTGGCACGGGGCGTCAAGTAAATGCGCGAACTCTTCACCGTCAATACCGCAAAACTGCTCACCTGCGTCGCCGTCGGCCTGGTACTGGCCAGTTGCTCGTCGAGCCGGCCCTCCACCCCGCAGAGCGGCAACACCGTGCGTGCGCAGCCGGGCCTGGACATCAACCGCGCGCACAAGGACGGCGCGCCTTGGTGGGATGTGGACGTGAACAAGATCCCCGACGCCACGCCGACCGTGCATACCGGCAACTACAAGGCCAACCCCTACACGGTGCTGGGCAAGACCTACTACCCGATGCAGGACTCGCGCAACTACCGCGCCGAGGGTACTGCCTCCTGGTACGGCACCAAGTTCCATGGGCAGAACACCGCCAACGGTGAGCTGTACGACCTGTATGGCATGAGCGCGGCGCACAAGACCCTGCCGCTGCCGGCCTACGTGCGGGTGACCAACCTGGCCAACGGCCGTAGCGTGATCCTGCGGGTCAATGACCGTGGCCCGTTCTACTCCGACCGCATCATCGACCTGTCCTACGCCGCGGCCAAGAAGCTCGGCTATGCCGAGATCGGCACTGCCCATGTACGCGTCGAAGGCATCGATCCGCAGCAATGGTGGGCCCAGCGTGGCCAGCAGCCGCCGATGGTGCTCAAGGAGCCGCAGGTGGCCCAGGCCCAGCCGCTTCCTGCCAGCACCGGTCGGGTCGAGCAGTGGACCCCGCCGCCGCAACAGCACGCGGCGCCGGTGGTGCCGGTGCAGGTGGGTGGCAACAACGTGCCGAACGCCAGCGGTGGCAGCATCCTGCAAGTGGGCGCGTTTGCCAACCCGGATGCTGCCGAGTTGCTGCGCTCGAAGCTGAGCACCATGGTCAGCGCACCGGTGTTCATCAGCTCGGTGGTGCGCAACCAGCAGACCTTGCACCGGGTGCGCCTGGGGCCGATCAACAGCCAGGGTGAGATCCAGCAGGCGCAGGACAGCATTCGCCTGGCCAATCTCGGCCAGGCCAAGGTCGTCACTGATTGAGAGCAATCGCGGGGCAAGCCCGCTCCCACGTTCCGCCTTGCAGATGGCGTGGGAGCGGGCTTGCCCCGCGATGAATCGACACGCCGACCTGTCGGTTTGTTCATGAATTGCCGGGCAATGACATGTACAATGCCCGCTTTTGCCCGCAGCGGCATTACGTCGCACTGTCGGGCCAGGCCATCGGCCATAAAACTAGACTGACGGGGCGCTGGGCAAACGAACTTGCCCACGGAACATCAGACCATTAGCGATTTACGAGAGACGGATGAACATCACCAACCTTGCCAAACGACTTTGCCTGCCCGTTCTGCTGATGATCATGCCCGCTGCGTTCGCAGCGGAGCAGATGATGCCGGCACCACCGCAACTGGCCGCCAAGTCCTATGTACTGATGGACGCGTCCAGCGGCAACGTGCTGGTCGAGAACAACGGTGACGAACGCCTGCCGCCGGCCAGCCTGACCAAGCTGATGACCGCCTACATCGCCACCCTCGACATCCGTCGCGGTCAGATCGGCGAGAACGACCCGGTGACCGTCAGCGAGAACGCCTGGCGTACCGGCGGTTCGCGCATGTTCATCAAGGTCGGCAGCCAGGTGACCGTCAGCGACCTGCTGCACGGCATCATCATCCAGTCTGGCAACGATGCCTCGGTCGCCCTGTCCGAGCACATCGCCGGCAGCGAAGACGCCTTCGCCGACATGATGAACAAGACCGCCGCCGACCTGGGCATGGCCAACAGCCACTTCATGAACCCGACCGGCCTGCCGAACCCGGAGCACTACTCCTCGGCCCACGACATGGCCCTGCTGGCGCGCGCGATCATCAACGAAGATCCGGCGCACTACGCCATCTACTCGCAGAAAGAGTTCTTCTGGAACAACATCAAGCAGCCTAACCGCAACCTGCTGCTGTGGCGCGACAAGACCGTCGATGGCCTGAAGACTGGCCACACCGACGAAGCCGGCTACTGCATGGTCGCCTCGGCCGTGCGTGACGGCCAGCGCCTGATCGCCGTGGTGTTCGGCACCAACAGCGAGCAGTCCCGCGCCGCCGAGACCCAGAAGCTGCTGACCTACGGTTTCCGCTTCTTCGAAACCCAGACCTTCTACCAGAAAGGTACCGAGCTGACCCAGGCCCAGGTATGGAAAGGCGCGACCAATCAGGTGAAAGCCGGCCTGGCCAACGACCTGACCATGACCATGCCTAAAGGCCAATTGAAACGCCTCCAGGCTTCGATGACCATGAATCCGCAACTGACCGCTCCAATCGCCAAAGGTGACGTGATCGGCAAAGTGGAAGTCAAACTGGACGAGAAAGTGGTTCACAGCGCTGACCTCATCGCCCTCGACGGCGTGGAGGAAGCTGGTTTCTTCGGCCGTATGTGGGATAGCATCCGCCTGTTCTTCTACGGTTTGTTCAACTGATACGTGACCTGCACGCCCCCGTGAACCAGGCGGGGGCGATGTTGCTGCCACGGCTTACGAGGCCGTTTCCGCCATGAGCGAAGAAGACGTCAAGTCGCACAAGATCGAATTCCCCTGCGAGGACTACCCGATCAAGGTGATCGGCGACACCGTTGTCGGTTTCCGCGACACCGTGATCGAGATCCTCAGCAAGCACGCCAAGGTCGACCTGTCGACCCTGGCCGAGCGCCAGAGCAAGGAAGGCAAGTACACCACGGTACAACTGCATATCGTTGCCGAGAGCGAGAACCAGCTGCACGACATCAACAGTGCCCTGCGTGCCACCGGCATCGTGAAAATGGTGCTGTGATGTCCGGTGTGCTCGGTATTCGCGATCTTGGCCTGCAGCCCTATGAACCGGTGCTGGAGGCCATGCGCCGCTTTACCGAGCAACGCGGCCCGGACAGCCAGGACGAAGTCTGGCTGGTCGAGCACCCGCCGGTATTCACCCAGGGCCAGGCCGGCAAGGCCGAGCACCTGCTGATCCCGGGGGAAATCCCGGTGGTGCAGACTGACCGCGGCGGCCAGGTCACCTACCACGGCCCCGGCCAACTGGTGGCCTACCTGCTGTTGGATGTGCGGCGCCTGAGCATCGGCGTGCGCGAGCTGGTCAGCCGCATCGAGCAGACGCTCATCGACCTGCTCGCCAGCTACGGTGTGCAGGCCGCGGCCAAGCCCGATGCCCCGGGCGTCTACGTCGATGGCGCGAAGATCGCGTCCCTTGGCCTTCGAATTCGCAACGGTCGTTCCTTCCACGGCCTTGCCCTGAACGTGGACATGGACCTTGCGCCATTCCGCCGAATCAACCCCTGTGGGTATGCGGGGCTGGCCATGACCCAGCTGCGTGACCTGGCAGGCCCGATCGAACTCGACGAGGTCAGGACAAGGCTGCGCGGACAGCTGGTCAGGCACCTCGACTATGCTGAGCAGACGACCCTCACGGGCGGAATCGACTGATTATGACAACTGTGCAAGAAGCCGTGCCGAACCTGATCCCCACGCAAGACGTGACTCCGCGCCCTGCGCCCAAAAAAGTCGAGGCCGGCGTGAAACTGCGCGGCGCCGAGAAGGTGGCGCGCATCCCGGTGAAAATCATCCCCACCGAAGAGCTGCCGAAAAAGCCCGACTGGATTCGCGTACGCATCCCGGTTTCGCCGGAGGTCGACCGCATCAAGCAACTGCTGCGCAAGCACAAGCTGCACAGCGTGTGCGAAGAGGCCTCCTGCCCGAACCTGGGCGAGTGCTTCTCCGGCGGCACCGCGACCTTCATGATCATGGGCGACATCTGCACCCGCCGCTGCCCGTTCTGCGACGTTGGCCACGGCCGTCCGAAGCCCCTGGACCTGGACGAGCCGAAGAACCTGGCCATCGCCATCGCCGACTTGCGTCTGAAGTACGTGGTGATCACCTCGGTGGACCGCGACGACCTGCGTGACGGCGGTGCCCAGCACTTCGCCGACTGCATCCGCGAAATCCGTGCGCTGTCGCCGGGCGTCCAGCTGGAAACCCTGGTACCGGACTACCGTGGGCGCATGGACGTGGCGCTGGAAATCACCGCGCAGACCCCGCCGGACGTGTTCAACCACAACCTCGAGACCGTGCCGCGCCTGTACAAGGCCGCGCGTCCTGGCTCGGACTACGACTGGTCGCTGGACCTGCTGCAGAAGTTCAAGCAGATGGTCCCGCACGTGCCGACCAAGTCCGGCCTGATGCTGGGCCTGGGCGAGACCGACGACGAGGTGATCGAGGTCATGCACCGGATGCGCGAGCACGACATCGACATGCTGACCCTCGGCCAGTACCTGCAGCCGTCGCGCAACCACCTGCCGGTACAGCGCTTCGTGCACCCGGACACCTTCGCCTGGTTCGCCGAGGAAGGTTACAAGATGGGCTTCAAGAACGTCGCCTCCGGCCCGCTGGTGCGCTCGTCGTACCACGCCGATCAGCAGGCCCACGAAGCCAAGATCAAGCTCTGAACCGGGCTTGAGCGGGACATGCCGATGCGCGCCGGAAGGCGGCATCGGCATTTTTGTTTTTGAGCGATCTGTTTCAAGCGACAAGCTGCAAGGAGTGGCGCGATGAACTGCCTGGAAACTGCTGAATACCTGTTGCCCAAGGCCTTGCCTGACAACGCCTGCTTCGCCATCGTCGCACCGGCTGGGCCGGCGCGGCTGGATACCGACAAGGCCCGTCAATGGTTCGAAGAGCGTGGTCAGCAATGCCGCATCTACCCTGGAGTGCTGCAGGCGGACGGTTACCTTGCCGGCGGCGACGAGCAGCGCCTGCGCGACCTGCACGATGCGTTCAGTGCCCCGGATATCGACGCCATCCTGTGCATGCGCGGCGGTTACGGCAGCATGCGCCTGCTGGACCGCATCGACTTCGAACTGATCCGTCGCCATCCCAAGCCGTTGGTAGGTTACAGCGACATCACCGCCCTGCATTCGGCGCTCAACCGACATGCCGGGATGCTGGCCTTCCATGGCGCCATGCTCAATGCCGACCTGCTGGGGGGCAAGCTTGAGCCGACCGTCAGCTCACTGTTCGGGCAATTGCGGGGGCGTCTGGGGGCGGGCGATGCTATTGGCCATCCTGTCGAGTTCCCGCTCACCAGCGTGGTGCCCGGGGCTGCCAGCGGGCGTCTGGTGGGTGGCAACCTGTCGCTGCTCGGTGCCACGCTGGGGACGCTGGCGCAAGTCGATACCCAGGACAGCATCCTGTTTATCGAGGACGTCAACGAGCCGCTCTATCGTGTCGACCGGCTACTGACCCAGCTGCGCCTGGCCGGCAAGCTGGAAGGGGTGCGAGGAGTGCTGGTGGGGGACTTTGCCGGGATCACGGTGGCGGCGTTGACGCCGCTGCTGTTGGATATCTTCGGTCCGCTCGGGGTGCCGGTGCTGGCCGGGTGGCGCAGTGGGCACTGTGATCCGAATGTGTGCTTGCCGTTGGGTGCAAAAGTGCGGCTGGATGCCGAAGAGCAGAGTCTGGTGCTGTTGCAGGATCTGTTCAGGGGTTGAGATCGCTTGGGCTGCTTGGCAGCCCAATTCGGTCTGTACCGCGAATGGGGCGCAGAGCGCCCCCGCGTTCCTCTAGCGACGCAGGCTATCGAGCAGCTTGTGCGTCGGATACCCATCCGCTGGCCAACCCTGCGCCTGCTGGGCAGTGCGGATCGCCTTGCGGGTATTGGCGCCGATGATCCCATCCGGATTGCCTGCTTCATGCCCCTTGGCATTGAGCAAGGTCTGCAGCTCGATTCGTTCGCTGCGGCTCAATGGCAGGTCTTCTTTCGGCCAGCTGCCGGCAATGAACCCCCACCCGTAGAAGCGATCTCCCAGCAGGCTGACCGCCAGCGCGTAGG
The DNA here is from genome assembly GCF_057480815.1 of Pseudomonas sp. P106(2024). NCBI lineage: Bacteria > Pseudomonadati > Pseudomonadota > Gammaproteobacteria > Pseudomonadales > Pseudomonadaceae > Pseudomonas > Pseudomonas sp. P106(2024). The sequence continues at coordinate 114,693 of NZ_JBLIYU010000011.1, forward strand.
ACGACGAATTGTTGTACTTGAGGATGGCGCGGAAGTTGTCCAGCACCAGGAACGCCGGCCCACGGGCGCCCGCAGGCAGCAGCAGGGCGGCGGACAGCTGGCTGCTGCCGGCGGGCAGCGTGGTACCGGCAGGCAGTTTCACGCCCAGCTGCAGCCATTCGCTGACACTCTTGCGCTGGCTGCCATCGGCCAGCCAGTAGTCGAAGCCGGCGGGCACCTGCACTTCGAAGCCCCAAGGCTGGCCACGCTTCCAGCCGGACGCCTGCAGGTAGTGCGCGGTGGATGCCAGGGCGTCGGCGGTGCTGTTCCAGATGTCGCGGCGGCCGTCACCGTCGAAGTCCACCGCGTGGGTAAGATAGGTGGTCGGGATGAACTGGGTCTGACCCATGGCGCCGGCCCAGGAGCCGCGCATCGCGTCGGGCTGGATGTCGCCGTTCTGCAGGATCTGCAGGGCGGCGATCAGCTGGTCCTGGGCGAACTGTGGGCGGCGGCCCTCATAGGCCAGGGTGGCCAGTGAGCGGATCACCGACTTGCTGCCCTGGAACTGGCCGAAGTTGCTTTCCATGCCCCATACCGAGACCAGGACCTGGCGATCGACACCGTAGCGCTGCTCGATGCGGGCCAGCAGCTCGGCATTTTGCTCGAGCAGTTTCTTGCCGTTGCGCACGCGCAGTGGCGACAGGGCGCCGTCCAGGTATTCCCAGACCGGGCGGGTGAACTCGGGCTGGCTGCGGTCGGCCTTGATCACGTCCATGTCCGGGGTGACGCCGAGGAAGGCGCGGTCGAACAGGTTGGCACTGATACCGGCCTGCAGGGCTTGCTGGCGGAAGCCGGCCTGCCATTGGGCGAAGGTCTGCAGGGGCTGGATTTCACTGCTTGCCTCGGGCGCGGTGCCGGGCAGGGTGACGACGGGAGCGGGCTGGGCGGGCGCCAGCGGCAGGGCGTCGGCGGCGGTGGGTTTCTCGGCGCAGGCGACGAGCAGGATGAAGCTTGTGGCCGCGATCAGCTGGCGGGGTTGCCAGCGGAGAGTGAGACGAGAGGGCATGCACGGATCCAGAATTGCAGGTCAGGTGCCGACCATACCATGCCTGCGCATTTCATGCCTTTCATGCCGCCATAAAGCAGGAAGCCTCCCAATCTCTCGATTGGAAGGCTTCGCGGCGGTAGCTGCCTTTGCCTTTTTCCGGCCGTTCCTGGCGGCAGCGGAACAGCGGTTGGGCGACGATGGACTTGGCCTTGTTGGGGCCGTGCTTTTTCGGCTTCTTGCTCATGGCGGGTTCCCGGTCTGGGTGGGTGGCGGGCGCACTTTAGGCCTGTCGCGCTACGTGAGCCAATTGATTGTGTTTATGGCGGCGGGCTGCCCGCGATGCGCTTTATTCGGCAGGCAGTGCCAAGCGCTGTCCGGCCATGAGCAGGGACAAGCGAGCCAGGCTGGTCCACGGCGAGCCCTCGGCCTGTCCCTTGATCTGCGCATCGATACGCTGGGCATCCTGCAGCAGCATGGCCCAGTGCTGCGCGGAGAGGCGCTGCAAGGCCTTGCTCACCAACGGACGACGTTTGTCCCACACCGGCGGGCGGGCCTGGCTGAATGCCTTGTCCAGCGGTACGCCCTGGCTGAACTGCTGTGCAAGCCCCGCCAGCAGGCGCAGCTCGCGGGCCAGGGCCCAGAGAATCACCGGCGGCTCCACGCCTTCGCCGCGCAACCCTTCGAGCATGCGCAAGGCATGGGCCGCCTCGCCGTTGAGAATGGCGTCAACCAGACCGAAGACATCAAAACGGGCACTGTCGGCGACGGCGGCCTGGACGGTCTCCACGGTGATCTGGTTGCCTTCGGCCAGCAGCTTGAGCTTTTCGATCTCCTGGGCGGCCGCCAGCAGGTTGCCCTCGACCCGAGCGGCAATCAGGTCGACAGCATCACGCTGGGCTGACAGGCCGGCCTGTGACAGGCGCTGGTTGATCCACTGCGGCAACTGCTGGGCGTCCACCGGCCAGATCTGTATGAACTGGCAGTGCGCGCCTTCGATCAGCGCCTTGCCCCACTTGGTCTTCTGCGCGCTGCCGTCGAGCTTGGGCAGGCTGATCAGCAGCAGTGTGTCTTCGGCCGGATTGGCGCAGTATTCCATTAGCGCGGCGGCGCCCTTGTCGCCGGGCTTGCCCGAGGGCAGGCGCAGTTCCAGCAATCGGCGCTGGGCAAAGAGCGACAGGCTGGCGCCGGCCAGCAGCAGGTTGCCCCAGTCGAAATTGGCGTCGGCGCTGAACACCTGGCGTTCGTCGTAACCCTGCTGGCGCGCGGCGCTGCGGATGGCGTCGGCGGCTTCCTGGCACAGCAGCGGATCGTCGCCGCTGACGATGTAGACGGGCGCCAGCTGGCCTTGCAGGTGCTTGTTGAGTTGGGCGGGAGCGAGCTTCATGAGGAGAGGCGGGGCACCTCAGGTGCCCCGTTCAGGCTCAGGGAGCCGGGACTTCCAGCGGCGATTGCTGGGGCGTCTCGTCCTGGATGCGTTGGGCTTCCTGGAGGGCGCGGGCCTCGGCCTTGGCACGTTCGTCAGCCTTGCGCTGAAGGTCGTCCAGGCGTGCTGGTGTCAGCTGCTGCAGGCGGGCCATCATGTTTTGTACCAGATCGCGGCGCATTTCCTCGCGAACCTGGTTTGCTTCCTGGCCGGAGCCGTTGACGTTGTTGCCGTTGTAGACGTAGTACTTCTGTACTTGCAGTTTGTCTTCCAGCAACAGGCTGTCGTTCTGGCCTTCGATTGCATAGTTCAGCACGGTGGTCAGTTCGTACTCGGCCGAACGGTTGCCACCGCTGTAGGTGGCGGCGCGCTGGGTTTCCTGCTCGTTGGTCAGCACCAGCTTGTACGGCGCGCCGGAGTAGACCTTGACCCCGCTGCTTTCCAGGGAGCGGCGCAGTTGCAGGACTGTCGGGCCGTACTGGTTGCGGGCGCTGAGATCCAGTTCCTTGATGCTCAGCTCGTTGGTGCCGGTGCCGCGCAGCTGGAAACCGCAGGCGCTGAGCAGGACAGCCAGGCCCATTACCAGCAGATTGCGTTTGATCATGTGTGTTGCTCCCTCGTGGACCGATTACGCCCGCCTGCAGGATGTGCAGGCGGGCGTTGCCATCAGTTGGCGACGATGTTGACCAGTTTGCCCGGTACGACGATGACCTTGCGGATGGTCAGGCCGTCGGTGAAGCGCAGGACGTTCTCGTTGCTGCGGGCGGCGGCTTCGATGTCCTCGCGACTGGCGGCGGCCGGCATTTCGACCTGGCCACGCAGCTTGCCGTTGACCTGCACCACCAGGGTCACGGTGTCCTGCACCAGGGCGCTTTCGTCGACGGTCGGCCAGGCCGCGTCGATCGCCGCCTGATCATGGCCCAGCGCCTTCCACAGCTCGTGGGAGATGTGCGGGGTGATCGGTGCCAGCAGCAGGGTGACGGCCTCGAGGCCTTCGTGCAGCAGCGCGCGGTCCTGGGCGGTGGCCTGTGGGGCCTTTTCCAGCACGTTCATCACGGTCATCACCTGGGCGATGGCGGTATTGAACTTGTGGTACTGGCCCACGTCGGTGCTGGCTTGCTTGATGGCGGCGTGGATGGCGCGGCGGATGACCTTCTGCTCGTCGCTCAGGGCGGCGATGTCCAGCGGGCCCGGCAGGCCCTGGGCCACATGGGCCTGGGCCAGGCGCCAGACGCGGCGCAGGAAGCGGCTGGCACCCTCGACGCCGGAGTCGGACCACTCCAGGCTCATGTCGGGCGGCGAGGCGAACATCATGAACAGGCGGCAGGTATCGGCGCCGTACTGCTCGATCATCGATTGCGGGTCGACGCCGTTGTTCTTCGACTTCGACATCTTCTCGGTGCCGCCGATTTCCACCGGCAGGCCGTCGGTCTTCAGGCGCGCGCCGATGATCTTGGCCTTGGCGTCACGCTCGACCTCGACGTCGGCCGGGTTGAACCAGTCCTTGCCACCGTTGCTGGCGACACGGTAGTAGGTTTCGGCGACGACCATGCCCTGGGTCAGCAGGTTCTTGAACGGCTCGTTGGAGGTCACCAGGCCTTCGTCGCGCATCAGCTTGTGGAAGAAGCGCGCGTACAGCAGGTGCAGGATTGCGTGTTCGATACCGCCGATATACTGGTCCACCGGCAGCCAGTGGTTGGCGGCTTTGGGGTCGACCAGGCCCTTGTCGTAGTTCGGCGAGGCGTAGCGGGCGAAGTACCAGGACGACTCCACGAAGGTGTCCATGGTGTCGGTTTCGCGCTTGGCCGCGGTGCCGCATTTCGGGCAGGTGCACTCATAGAATTCGGGCATACGCGCCAGCGGCGAGCCGGCGCCGTCTGGGACAACGTTTTCCGGCAGGGTGACGGGCAGCTGGTCTTCCGGCACAGGTACGTCGCCGCAGGACGGGCAGTGGATGATCGGGATCGGGCAGCCCCAGTAGCGCTGGCGGCTGATGCCCCAGTCGCGCAGGCGGAACTGGGTGCGCGACTTGCCCAGGTCCTTGCGGATCAGCGCGGCCTCGATGGCGTCGAAGGCGCCCTGGAAGTCCAGGCCGTCGAACTCGCCGGAGTTGATCAGCTGGCCATGCTCGCCGTAGGCGGCCAGCCACTCGCTGCCGACTTCGTCGCCGACGCTGGTGCGCACCACTGCCTTGACCGGCAGGTTGTACTTGTGGGCGAACTCGAAGTCGCGCTCGTCATGGGCCGGCACGGCCATGACCGCGCCGTCGCCGTAGTGCATCAATACGTAGTTGGCGACCCACACCGGCAGTTTTTCGCCGGTCAGCGGGTGCTCGACGAACAGGGAAGTGGCCATGCCTTTCTTCTCCTGCGTGGCCATGTCGGCCTCGGCGACGCTGCCGCTCTTGCACTCGTCGATGAACGCCTGCAGCGCCGGGTTGCCCTGGGCGGCCTGGGTGGCCAGCGGGTGTTCGGCGGCGACGGCCACGTAGGTCGCGCCCATCAGGGTGTCCGGGCGGGTGGTGAAGACCTTCAGGGTGCCCGGGTGACCGATGCTGGCCTGGTCGTACGGGAACTGCACCTCCATGCCGCGGGACTTGCCGATCCAGTTGCGCTGCATGGTCTTGACCTGCTCGGGCCAGCCCGGCAGCTCATCGAGGCTTTCCAGCAACTCGTCGGCGTAGTCGGTGATGCGGAAGTAGTACATCGGGATTTCGCGCTTCTCGATCAGCGCGCCCGAACGCCAACCACGGCCGTCGATGACCTGCTCGTTGGCCAGTACGGTCTGGTCCGCCGGGTCCCAGTTCACGGTGCCGTTCTTGCGGTAGATGATGCCCTTCTCGAACAGGCGGGTGAACAGCCACTGCTCCCAGCGGTAGTAGTCCGGCTTGCAGGTGGTGACTTCACGCGACCAGTCGATGGCCAGACCCAGGCTCTTGAGCTGGGTCTTCATGTAGTCGATGTTCTCGTAGGTCCACTTGGCCGGGGCGACGTTGTTCTTCATCGCGGCGTTTTCCGCCGGCATGCCGAAAGCGTCCCAGCCCATCGGTTGCAGGACGTTCTTGCCCAGCATGCGCTGGTAGCGGGCGATCACGTCACCGATGGTGTAGTTGCGCACGTGGCCCATGTGTAGCTTGCCGCTCGGGTACGGGAACATCGATAGGCAGTAGTACGTGTCTTTGCCTGGCTGTTCGGTGACAGCGAACGATTGTTGCTCGTCCCAGGCATTCTGGGCGGCGGCTTCTACATCACGGGGCGTGTATTGTTCGTGCATGGCTACTTTGTATTGAGAGGAATAAGAGACATGTTCCAGGCAGCTCGACCTCGCTGCGTCCGGCACTCCGGTATCTTATGAGAGTGAACGCCGTAGCATACATGAGCGCCGCGCGTCGTGGGAAACCCTGATTGCATTGCCCGTCGCCCGGGCCGTTGGTCGCGGCGCCCGGTCGCTTTTGCGAGTGACGCTAAGCTCATCTGTGGGGGGAGATATTCTTACCTTCAATGAGGTGAACGGATGGGAGAGTCGCAACTAACCGCAAACAAGCCGGAGCTATATGAACGCCTGATCGACCGCCTTGGCCTGGCACTGGAAGTGGCCAGGACCTCGGTGCGATTGCGCGACGAGATGCCTGCCGAACTGGAGTTGCGTGGCCTGAGTCATGCCGAGTTCGAGGTCATCAAGGCCTATCTGGAAACCCTTCCGGAGAGCCGTTTTGCCAGTGCCGGTGCCTACCCGCAACCGGAGCCTTCCTCGGCCAGGATCGTCTGGCTCAAGGACCGCAAGCGCTCCGGCGCTCCAGCCAGCTCCAGGACGTTGCCGTTCCGATAGCCGTTCAGGGTTGCAGGCGCGGATCGACGCGCCGGTTTTACGCAATGCATGCATCGATCGGCGCCGGTTGCCCTTGAGGCCCGGTGCCGATCCTCTTAGGCTGCACGCCTTCCATGGAGGTGTGTGATGCCGCTGCGCTTTTTCATCAAACAATGGCTGATGCCGCCCGGCATCCTGTTCCTGCTGTTGCTGGCTGCCTGGTGGTGGCGCCGTCGCCGTCCGCGTCTGGCGGTGGTCTGTTTTGCCCTGGGCTTGGGGGGCTTGTGGTTGATGAGCCTGCCGTTGACTGTCGAGCAGGTTGCCCGGGCCCTTGAAACAGAGCCAGCGTTGAGGGCCGATGAATGGTCGAGTCTGGCGACCAGGGCCGATGCCATCGTGATCCTGGGGGCCGGGCGCGAGCGCGGTGATCCAGCGTGGGAAGGCACCGACCAGCCGACCTACATCGCGCTGGAGCGCATGCGCTATGCCGCCCAGCTGGCCAAGGCCTCGGGGTTGCCGGTGCTGACCAGCGGTGGCTTGCACTATGGCACGCCGCCCAGTGAAGCCCAGCTGATGGCTGACCGGCTGCTGGCCGACTTTGCTGTGAAGGTCACCTGGAAGGAGGAGGCTAGCCGCACCACCTGGGAAAACGCCGAGTTCAGCGCCAAGGTGTTGCAGCCACTGGGCATCAGGCGCGTGGTGGTGGTGACCCAGGCCTGGCACATGCAGCGTTCGCGCTGGAGCTTCGAGCGGGCCGGGTTCGAGGTGGTGTCGGCGCCGGTGGGCTTCCTCGGGCGCGATCATGCGCGACCGTTCGCCGGGTTGCTGCCGGAAAGCCGGGCCATGTGGCAGAGCGGGCAGTTGCTGAACGAGGCGGTGGGGTTGCTGGGGTATCGGTTGTTCTACTGATGTCCAGCGTACACACCCTCTGAGCGGCCTTGTGTCGCGAAAGGGCCGCAAGGCGGCCCCAGGATCTCATTGTCGACGCAAAGACCGCTGGGGCTGCTTCGCAGCCCTTTCGCGACACAAGGCCGCTCCTACAGGGGGGCGTCGATCAGACTGTCTTGGCAATCCGCCCGGCCAGCAGCGCCCAACCCAGCAATAGCACGCAGACGATCGCCAGCGGCCACGAGCGCCATTGCAGGTAGGGCGTCAGCTGTTGCATCGGCACCACTTCGCCGTACAGCACGCCCCGCTGGAACTGCGGGATCTGCGCGGTGATCCTGCCGAACGGGTCGATCAGTGCCGTCACGCCGTTGTTGGTGGCGCGGATCATCCAGCGACCGGCCTCCAAGGCACGCATCTGGGCCATCTGTAGGTGCTGCAGCGGGCCGATCGAGGTACCGAACCAGGTGTCGTTGCTGATGGTCAGCAACAGGTCGCTGCGTGCGGCAAGGCTGGCGGCGAACTCGGGATAGACCACTTCGTAGCAGATGTACGGGGCGACCTGGTAACCCTTGGCCTGCAGCAGGGGCTGGTCCTCGGGGCCGCGGGCGAAGTCCGACATCGGCAAATTGAAGAACTCGATCAGGCCGCGCAGCATGTCCTGCAGCGGTACGTACTCGCCGAACGGCACAAGTTTCTGCTTGAGGTAGGTGCCGTCGCCTTCGCCGGTCACGGTGATGCCGTTGTAGTAGCGGCGTTGGTGGTGAACCATCTGCCGCACCGGTACCCCAGTGATCAGCGCCGAGTGCCGTTCGGCGGCAAAGGTGCCCATCATGTCGATATAGCCCTGGGCCTGGTCCTTGAGCACCGGCACGGCGGTTTCCGGCCAGACCAGCAGGTCGACGGGTTTCGAGCTGAAGCTCATGTCGCGGTACAGCGCCAGTTGCGCATTGATGTGTGCCGGGTCCCATTTCAAGTCTTGCTCGACATTGCCCTGCAGGGCGGCGACCTTCAGCGGATCGCCCACCGGCTCGGTCCAGGCATGGTCCTTGAGGGCCAGGCCGAGGATCCACGGCGCCACCAGCAACACCGCGCCGACCGCCAGGAACGAACGGCGTTCACGCAGGCGGTACAGGTTGCACAGCAAGGCGGCGCTCAAGGCCAGGACGAAGGACACCAGCCAGACGCCGCCCAACGGGGCGAGGCCGGCGAGTGGACCGTCGAGCTGGCTGTAGCCAGCGTACAGCCAGGGAAAGCCGGTGAGGAACCAGCCACGGAAGGCCTCCTGCAGCAACCACAGGGCGGCGAAGCACAGGGCATCGGCCAGTGGCGCCTCGTCGCGGCGCAGCCAGCGCGCCCAGAGCCAGGCGGGCAAGGCGAAGAAGAACGCCAGGCAGGCGAAGAACGCCAGCAGCAGGGCGATCGCCAGCAGTGGCGAGGCGCCCCCGTAGGTGTTCATGCTGACGTAGATCCACCAGGTGCCGGCGCCGTAGAGGCCGAAGCCGAAGCACCAGCCACGACCCAAGGCCTGGCGAGGCGTCAGTTCGCGCAGGCCGGCGTAGAACAGGGCGATGGAGAGGATGGCCAGCGGCCAGACGTCGAACGGTGCCAGGGCCAGCAGGGTGGAAGCGCCGGCCGCCATGGCCAGCAGGTTACCGGGCCAGCCGGGGCGGGTGATCCAGCGCATTTTCGTCCTTAACGGTTGATCGGGGTCAGGCGCAGCAGGTGTACCCGCCGGCTGTCTGCGTTGAGAATACGGAAGCGGTAGCCGCCGATCTCGGTGGTTTCATTGCGCTTGGGCAGATGGCCGAAAGCGCTCATCACCAAACCGCCGACGGTGTCGAACTCGTCATCGGAGAATTCGCTGTCGAAGAACCCGTTGAAGTTCTCGATCGGCGTCAGCGCCTTGACCAGGAAGTCGCCGCTGGGCAGCGGCTTGATGTAGCTGTCTTCCTCGACATCGTGCTCGTCCTCGATATCACCGACGATCTGCTCGAGCACGTCCTCGATGGTCACCAGGCCCGCCACGCCGCCGTACTCGTCGATGACGATGGCCATGTGGTTGTGGTTGGCGCGGAACTCGCGCAGCAGCACGTTCAGACGCTTGGACTCGGGCACGAAGGTGGCCGGGCGCAGCAGGTCCTTGATGTTGAAGCTGTCGCCGTTCTCCTTGAGGATCAGCGGCAGCAGGTCCTTGGCGAGCAGGATGCCGAGCACATCGTCGTGGCTCTCGCCGATCACCGGGTAGCGCGAGTGCGCGGCGTCGATCACCGCCGGCAGGAACTCGCGCGGCGACTGGCTGGCCTTGATGCTGATCATCTGCGAGCGCGGCACCATGATGTCGCGCACCTGCAGGTCGGCGACCTGAATGGCGCCTTCGACGATGGTCAGCGCTTCGCTGTCGAGCAGCTTGTTCTGATGGGCTTCGCGCAGCAGCTCGAGGAGCTCCTGGCGGTTTTTCGGCTCATGGGCAAAAGCCTGGGTCAGTTTACCCAGCCAGGACTTCTGCCCGTTGCTCGATCGGTCTTCGCTCATGGCGGTTACTCGTGATCCTTGCAGTATCAGTGTGTGATTGTTTCGGTTTCGTCGTCGGCGTAAGGGTCCGGATGACCCAGTTCCGCCAGCAATTGCCGTTCCAGCGCTTCCATTTCCTCGGCTTCATCCTCTTCGATGTGGTCGTAGCCGAGCAGGTGCAGGCAGCCGTGGATGACCAGGTGCGCCCAGTGCGCCTCCAGGGCCTTGCCCTGTTCGGCGGCCTCGCGCTCGACCACCGGCACGCAGATCACCAGGTCGCCCAGCAGCGGGATGTCGAGCAGCTCGTCGGGCACGTCGGCGGGGAAGGACAGCACGTTGGTTGCGTAGTCCTTGTGCCGATAGGTGTGGTTCAGCTCGCGGCCTTCGGCTTCGTCGACCAGGCGAATGGTCATTTCCGAGTCGGCGCTGCGCTGGCGCAGTGCAAGTTCGCACCAGCGGCGCAAGGCGGCGTCATCGGGGGTAGCGGCGTCCGTGGCCCGTTGCAGGTCGAGTTCAAGCATCTTTGCCGGGTGCCTCGGGCTTGGCCTGACGGGCGTCGAAGCGGTCGTAGGCTTCGACGATACGCTGCACCAACGGGTGGCGTACCACGTCCTTGGGCTGGAAATGGGTGAAGCTGATACCCGGGACGTCCTTGAGCACCTCGATCACATGGGCCAGACCCGACTTGGTGCCGCGGGGCAGGTCGACCTGGGTGATGTCGCCGGTGATCACCGCGGTCGAGCCGAAGCCGATGCGGGTGAGGAACATCTTCATCTGCTCGAGGGTAGTGTTCTGGCTCTCGTCGAGGATGATGAAGCTGTTGTTCAGGGTACGGCCGCGCATGTAGGCCAATGGCGCGATCTCGATCACCTGGCGCTCGATGAGCTTGGCCACGTGCTCGAAGCCGAGCATTTCGTAGAGCGCGTCGTAGAGAGGGCGCAGGTACGGGTCGATCTTCTGGGCGAGATCGCCGGGCAGGAAGCCGAGCTTTTCGCCGGCCTCGACCGCCGGGCGCACCAGCAGGATGCGGCGCACCTGTTCGCGCTCCAGCGCATCGACCGCGCAGGCCACGGCCAGGTAGGTCTTGCCGGTACCGGCCGGGCCAATGCCGAAGTTGATGTCGTTGGCCAGGATCTCTTTGACGTAGCGCTGCTGGTTGACGCCGCGCGGACGGATGTTGCCCTTGCGCGTGCGCAGCGAAACGCTGACTTCGTTGACCGCCGGGTTCTCGAGGGTCTCGACCGTCGACTCCTGGAGATAGAGATGGACCGTTTCCGGCGACAGGTCGGTGGCCTTGGCCTCGCGATAGAGGCGGCGCAGCAACTGTTCGGCGGCGAAGGTGGTCTTGGGTTCGCCAATCAGTTCGAATTGATTGCCGCGGTTGCGGATCTCGATGGCCAGGCGTTGTTCGATCAGGCGCAGGTGCTCGTCGAACTGGCCGCACAGGTTGGCGAAACGATGGGCCTCGAAGGGTTCGAGGATGAAACGATGGGGTTGTATGGGTGCGTTCAAGGTCGTTTTTAGCCGCTCGACGGCAATGAATGTGAACTCAAGAATAACCCTTGAGTGGCAGTGGCGAAAGCACTGAAACGATCAAGGGTCGGTGCGACGCTTCCGATCCGCGTGCCGATCATGGCAGGGCAAGTTGACGAAACGGTGATGCCGGTGGGCCGTGCAGGGGCCGGGGCGGCTCAGGGCAGGGGCGAGAAAGGCGTGCGACCTTCGGCGTTCTGCAGTTCCAGCAGGTATTTGCGGAAGATCTGGCCGAGCACCTGGGTGGCGTGCTCGAGCTCGTCGCGGGGCATCTGCTCGGTAACTTCGTCGGCCATGTCCAGGGCGTCTTCGGCGCCGTTGACCGCGGCGATCTTGAGCAGGATGTAGGCCTGCACGTTATTGGCCTTGACCCCTTCGCCATGGAAGAACATCGAGCCCAGGCGGTACTGGGCCTGGCCCTGGCCCTGCAGCGAGGCCTTTTCGAACCACTTGAGCGCCTTGTCGAGATGGCGCGGCGTGCCGCTGTAGTAGAACTCGCCCAGCTCGTACTGCGCTTCGGCATCCCCGGATTCCGCCGTCTGCTCGCAGGCCTTCAGGGCGTTCTGCAGGTCTTCGGGTGCGGTATCGAGCGTGCAGCGGCCCGTCGTTGGAATCAGCAACGAGTTTCCGCCCTCCGCCAAGGCCAGCAGAGGCTGAAGAAGCAACAGGCAGCCCAGGGTCAGGGCGCGGCCGGTGCGGTTCATGGGGATCGACTTACCTCTGCAAAGCTACGGCCAATGTCTCTGGTGGCACATTATGGGATAAGCAGCGCCTACCTTACAAAGTTTTACTCAGATTTCTACTGGGTTGAGGGAGCCAACTGATTGCGCATGGGGATTTATTGATGGTACTGACCTTTGCGGGAGCGGCAAGGCAGCTCCCACAAAGGGGGGGCAGCTATTTACTTCAGGGCAGCGAAGGCCTTTTCGGCGGCGTCCAGGGTGATCTGCAGTTCCTTGTCGCCATGGGCGATGGAGGTGAAGCCCGCCTCGAAGGCGCTTGGCGCCAGGTACACGCCGCCGTCGAGCATCAGGTGGAAGAAACGCTTGAAACGCTCGGCATCGCTGGCCATCACGTCGTCGAAGGTGACGATGTCGTCGGCACCGCTGAAGTACAGGCCGAACATGGCGCCCGCCTGGGTGGTGACGAATGGGATGCCGGCGGCATCGGCGCGTTGTTGCAGGCCATCGAGCATGCGGCTGGTGAAGGCGCTCAGCTCGTCATGGAAGCCCGGGCGGCTGATCAGCTTCAGGGTGGTCAGGCCCGCGGCCATCGCCAGCGGGTTGCCCGACAGGGTGCCGGCCTGGTAGACCGGACCCAGCGGGGCGATGCAACCCATGATTTCACGCTTGCCGCCGAAGCAGCCGACCGGCATGCCGCCGCCGACGATCTTGCCGAAGGTCGACAGGTCCGGGGTGATGCCGTAGTGGCCCTGGGCGCCACCCAGCGACACACGGAAGCCGGTCATCACTTCATCGAAGATCAGTACCACGCCATGCTGGTCGCACAGCGTACGCAGGCCTTCGAGGAAGCCCGGCGCCGGGGGGACGCAGTTCATGTTGCCGGCCACGGGCTCGACGATGATGCAGGCGACGCTCTGGCCGACGTCGGCCAGGGTCTTCTCGACGGCGGCGATGTCGTTGAACGGCAGGGTCAGGGTGTGCTTGGCGAAGTCCGCCGGCACCCCGGCCGAGCTTGGCACGCCTTGGGTCAGCAGGCCGGAACCGGCCTTGACCAGCAGGCTGTCGGAGTGACCGTGGTAGCAGCCCTCGAACTTGATGATGGCGTCGCGGCCGGTGTAGCCACGGGCCAGGCGGATGGCGCTCATGGTCGCCTCGGTGCCGGAGCTGACCATGCGCACCATCTCCATCGACGGCACGATCGAGCAGACCAGGTCGGCCATCTCGGTTTCCATGGCGGTCGGCGCGCCGTAGGACAGGCCGTGCTCGAGTTGTCTGCGCACGGCATCCAGCACGTCGGGGTGGCCGTGGCCGAGAATCATCGGGCCCCAGGAACCGACATAGTCGACATAACGCTTGTCGTCCTCGTCGATGACGTAGGCGCCTTCGGCGTGCTTGAAGAACAACGGGGTGCCGCCGACGCTCTTGAAGGCGCGCACCGGCGAGTTGACGCCGCCGGGGATGTGTTTCTGGGCTTGGGCGAACAGGGCTTCGGAACGGGACATGGAGTCTTCTCTCGAAATCAGGAAACGAACAGGGCGTTGAAGGCGCGGGCGCGGCGGGTGACTTCCTGCGCGCTGTCGGCACCGAACAGGCCGTGGATCACCGCCAGCAGGTCGGCGCCATGGGCGACCAGCGGGGCGGCGTTGTCGAGGGTGATGCCGCCGATGACGGCGATCGGCAGCTTGACCTGGGCGCGGGCTTGTTCCAGCAGTTCGACGCTGGCGGCGGGCGCGCCCGGTTTGGTGACGGAATTGAAGAAGCGACCGAAGGCGACATAGCTGGCGCCTTCGCTGGCGGCCTGCTGCGCGAGGTCGAGGCTGGCGTGGCAGGTCGAGCCGATGATCGCCTGGCGGCCGAGCAGGGCGCGTGCCGGGGTGAGCGGGCCGTCGGTCTGGCCCAGGTGCACGCCGACGCCCAGGCGCGCGGCCAGTTCGGCGTCGTCGTTGATGATCAACTGGGTGCCGTAGCGTTCGCAAAGCTTGGTCAGCGCTTCAGCTTCGCGCAGGCGACGTCCGGCGTCTTCGCTCTTGTCGCGGTACTGCAGCAGGCAGACACCGCCTTCGAGTGCTGCCTCGACATGGCTCAGAAAACGGCCGGCGAGCAGCTGGCTGTCGGTGATGGCATACAGACCGCGGAGCGTCATCGGGTAGCCTCGAGTCAGGAACAGAAATCCAGGGGCAGGCGGCGCGGCACGTACTGGCCCTTGCCCAGTTGTTCGGCGTCGCGCAGGGTTCGCCAGGTGTAGTCCAGGGCGCTGCGCACGGCGCTGGTCAAATTTTCGCCCAGGGCCAGGCGGCCGGCCAGGGCGCTGGCCAGGGTGCAGCCCGAGCCGTGGTAGCTGCCAGGCAGGCGCTGGCAAGTCCAGGTGTGCTGCTGGTCGTCGCGGCTATACAAGCGGTTGTGAATTTCCACTTCGTCGCCGTGACCGCCGGTGATCAGCAGGTGTCTACAGAACGGCAGCAGCTTTTCGGCGCATTCGTCCGCGGTGCCTTCAGGCAGTTCCGCCAGGATACGCGCCTCCGGCAGGTTCGGCGTGGCAATGGTGGCCAGCGGCAGCAGGCGTTCGCGCAGCGCGTAGCCGACCTCGTCCTTGCCCAGGCGACCGCCGCCGCCGGCGCGCAGCACCGGGTCGCAGACCAGTGGCAGGTGCGGATGGGCGCCGAGCAGTTCGGCGACGGTGTCGACCATCTCGATAGAGCCGAGCATGCCCAGCTTCACCGCGGCCACCGTGGAATCGGCCAGCACGGCGTTGGCCTGGGCCAGGACCCACTCGCGGTCGAGCACGCGGAAGTCGGAAACGTTGACGGTATCCTGCACGGTCAGGGCGGTCACGGCGGGCGCGGCGTGACAGCCCTGGGCGATCAGGGCTTCGATATCTGCCTGCAGCCCGGCGCCACCACTGGGGTCGTGGCCGGAGAGACAGAGGACAACGGGGCGGGAGCTGTAGGTATTCATGGTCGGCGAGCTTATCACCAAACCTTTTTCTGCGGTTCGCTCGCGGCGAGAGAATTGCTGATCAAGTGGTCAGTTTGGCCTGGCTGTATATTCTGAAATATGCATTCTAGAGCCTCTGCATTCAAATTCTGGGTGGCTCATTGCCAGTGCTGGAGGCTATGCTAGAGTGCTCGGATAACTCGATAAATGGGTTCTGCTGGATCACGTCGTCTCAAAGGGATGGGAGGCAACCGCGACGCGACCGGACAGGCCATGCTGGGGCTGTATGCGCTATTTGCTGATTGTGCTTCTGGGCTGCTTGCCCGTGCTGGCCGGAGCGGTCGAATTCGACGACGCCACCGGACGCCTGCCGCTGGGTCGGTACATGCAGGTCTATGAAGACCACGATGGCAGCGCCAGCATCGCCCAGGTCAGTTCCGCGGCGTTCGCCGGGCGCTTCCAGGCGCATCAGGACGACGTGCTCAATGCGGGCTACTCCACGTCGGTGTTCTGGCTGCGGGTCGATCTTGCCTATGCCGCCGCCCCTTCGGCTGCGCCACGCCAGTGGCTTCTGGAACTCGCCTATCCGCCGCTGGATCACCTGGAACTCTACCTGCCGGATGCTCAGGGCACCTATCACCTGGCCCGGCGCACCGGTGACGCGCTGCCCTATGCCAGCCGGGAGATTCGCCAGAACAACTACCTGTTCGAATTGCCGCTGCAGCCCGGCCAGGCGACCACCGCCTACCTGCGCCTGCACAGCCAAGGCTCGATCCAGGCGCCGCTGACTTTGTGGTCGGCCGAGGCCTACCTGGAAGACCAGCCCACACGCCTTTACGTGCTGGGCATGATTTACGGCGTGCTGCTGGTGATGCTGGTGTACAACCTGTTCATCTACCTCAGCGTGCGTGATGTCAGCTACCTGTACTACATCCTTTATATCGCTTCGTTCGGTCTCTACCAGGTGTCGGTCAACGGCGCTGGCATCGCCTATTTCTGGCCCGACAGCCCGTGGTGGGCCAACGCCGCCACTCCGTTGTTCATCGGTGCCGCCGGGCTGTTCGGCTGCCAGTTCGCCCGCCACTTCCTGCAACTTGGCAGCCTCAGCCGGGGCTTCGACCGCCTGCTCAAGAGGTTGATGGCCGGCGGCGCGCTGGTCATGGTGCTGGCAGTGAGCTTGCGTTACGGTGTGGCGCTGCGCATGGCCACGGTGTTGGCGCTGTTGTTCACCGTCAGTATCTTCAGCGCCGGGCTCTATGCCTGGTGGCGCGGTTTGCGCGTGGCGCGCTGGTTCATCATCGCCTGGACCGCCTTCCTCGTTGGCGGGTTGGTCAACACCCTGATGGTGTTGGGCTACCTGCCCAACGTGTTCATTACCATGTACGCCAGCCAGCTCGGCTCGGCACTGGAGGTAGCGCTGCTGTCGCTGGCCCTGGCCGACCGCATCAACAGCCTGCGCGAGCAGCAGGCACAGACCCTGCGCGAGACCGGGCGCACCCTGGAGCAACTGAACCTGCAACTGGCGCGTAGCAACCGGCTCAAGGACGAGTTCCTGGCCACCGTGACCCATGAACTGCGCACGCCGATGAACGGCGTGATTGGATCGCTGGAGCTGCTGCATACCTTGCCCATGAGCGCCGAGCAGGCCCAGTACCATCGCACCGCCACAGGTTCCGCCCAGGACATGATGGCGATGGTCGACGACATCCTGATCCTCACCGAACTGCAGGCCGGGCGCCTGCGCAACCAGGGCATGGCGTTCAGCCTGCGACGCCTGCTCCAGGAACTGCGCGCCGGCTATGCCAGCCAGGCGCTGGCCAAGGGCCTGTACCTGAGCCTGGACATCCCCGCCGACCTGCCCGACAGCCTGGTCGGCGATGCGCAGAAGCTCGCCCGCTGCCTCGCCTGCCTGGTGGATAACGGGCTGAAGTTCACCCATCAGGGCGGTGTCACCGTGCAGGCCCGTGGCCGGCGCACCGGGCCGGACAGCTTGGTCCTGAGCCTGACGGTCAGCGACAGCGGCATCGGCTTCGACGACCTGGACCAGGCGGTGCTGTACCAGCGCTTTTCGCAGGTGGACGGCTCGATGACCCGGAGTTACGGCGGGCTGGGCATCGGCCTGTCGATCTGCCGGCAACTGGGCGAGTTGATCGGTGCGCAGCTGTCCCATGAGTCGACGCCGGGGCTGGGCAGCCGCTTCGAGCTGACCCTGGCCCTCGCGGTGGCGCAGGTGCAGATACCGCCGACGCGTGCCGTTTCGGGGCTGGAGCGCTTCTGACGAGTCCGTTGGTTACAGGGACTGCGCAGGGTTTGAGGGCGCGAAGCGCCCCCATGTAGTCCGTTTTGTCACTTTGACTCGAGGGCCTGCGGTGCTTCACTGGGTTATCCAGGCATGACCCGATCCAGGAGGCCGCCGATGAACCTGCACCAGTTCGCTGAAACCCACGAAGTCACCAACCAGCCGCCGTCCCTGGACGGCGCCAACCTGTATCGCCTCGATCAGCCCTTGCAGGAGTGGTCGCGCCGGTTCGGCGCCGGCTGGGCCGAATCGCGGATCGACGCCTACGGCGCCCTGGCCGGTGGTCCGCTGATGGCTGCGGGTTTCCTGGCCAATGCCCACAAACCCGAGTTCAGCAGCCATGACCGCTATGGCCACCGTATCGACCTGGTGGAGTTTCATCCCGCCTATCATCAGCTGATGCGCACCGCCGTCGAGCACGGCCTGCCCTCGCTACCCTGGGCCGAGCCAAGGGACGGCGCCCATGTGGCGCGGGCCTCGATGACCTACCTGCACAGCCAGGCCGAAGCCGGTACCGGCTGCCCGCTGACCATGACCTTCGCCGCCGTGCCGGCCCTGCGCTTGCAACCCGAGCTTGCCGGCTACTGGCTGCCGAAGGTCCTGGCCCGCGAATACGACCCGCGCAACGTCGGCGACCGGCACAAGGCCGGTGTCACCATCGGCATGGCCATGACCGAGAAACAGGGCGGCACCGATGTTCGCGCCAACACCACCCGCGCCTACCCGGTGGGCACGCCCGGCCCGGGCCAGCCCTATGAGCTGGTGGGGCACAAGTGGTTCTGTTCGGCGCCCATGTGCGACGCCTTCCTCACCCTGGCCCAGACCGACAAGGGCCTGAGCTGCTTCCTGCTGCCGCGCCACCGGCCCGACGACAACCGCAACCAGTTCTACATCCAGCGCCTGAAGAACAAGCTGGGCAACTGTTCCAACGCCTCCAGCGAGGTGGAGTTCCGCGGTGCCCTGGCCTGGATGATCGGCGAGGAGGGGCGTGGCGTGCCGACCATCATCGAGATGGTGGCCATGACCCGCTTCGACTGCATGGTCGGCTCCAGCGCCCTGATGCGCCAGGCCCTGACCCAGGCCGCGCACCACTGCGCCCACCGCAAGGTCGGCGGTCGCGTGCTGGCCGAGCAGCCGCTGATGCAGAACGTGCTCGCTGACCTGGCCCTGGAGAGCGAGGCCGCCCTGGCCCTGAGCCTGCGCATGGGCCAGGCCCTGGACCGCCTCGACGACCCGCAGCAGGCGCACTTTGCCCGCCTGGTCACGGCCGTGGGCAAGTACTGGATCTGCAAGCGCGCCCCCGGGATGATCAACGAGGCCGCCGAGTGCCTGGGCGGCGCCGGCTATGTCGAGGACAGCATCCTGCCGCGGCTGTACCGCGAGGCGCCGGTCAACTCGACCTGGGAGGGTTCGGGCAACGTGCAGTGCCTGGACGTGCTGCGGGCCTTGTCGAAGGAGCCAGGCGTGCTCGAGGTGCTGTTCTGTGAGTTGGGAGACGGCCATGGCGATCCGCGGCTGGCGG
Organism: Pseudomonas sp. P106(2024); assembly: GCF_057480815.1. Taxonomy (NCBI): domain Bacteria; kingdom Pseudomonadati; phylum Pseudomonadota; class Gammaproteobacteria; order Pseudomonadales; family Pseudomonadaceae; genus Pseudomonas; species Pseudomonas sp. P106(2024). The sequence continues at coordinate 133,320 of NZ_JBLIYU010000011.1, forward strand.
CGTTCATCGGCAACCTCAAGGGTGCCTTCGCCGATACCGGTGATATCCAGTACCGCGCCCGGCAACTGACCGAGGACATCGCCGTGGCGCTGCAGGCCAAGCTGCTGCTCGAGGCGGGCAATGCCACGGTGAGCGATGCGTTCATCGGCAGTCGCCTGGGCGGCGGCGGGCGGGTGTATGGCGCGTTGCCACGCGGCGTGGACGCCGAGGCGCTGGTGGCCAGGGCCACGCCGGCGTGGGCCGGGTAACGCCCTCGTGGGGGTGTATTTGCCCGGCAACGCAGGCAAGATGGCTGTCATGCATCCCCTAAGACAGGAAGCCCAGTGTGAGCCAAGCGTTTGTAGTCGTTGATACCCCCGAACAGGCCGTCGACCGTCTGGCGGCCCTGCATGAACAGGCCACCGGGGCCTTGAGCCAGGCCCTCAAGCGCTACCTCAAGGACCGCACCGAGCCGGGCGACGAGGAGCGTGCGTTGTTCCGCTACCCGGCACTGCGCCTGACCTACTCCAGCCAGGGCGAAGTCGCCGCCACCACCCGCGCCTACGCCAAGGTCCAGGTGGACGGCACCTACAGCGTCACCGTCACCCAGCCCGCGGCGTTCCGTGGCTACCTGCTCGAGCAACTGCGCCCGCTGATGCACGACTACACCGTGACCGTGGAAGTCGGCGTCAGCGAGCAGAACATCCCTTACCCCTACGTGGTCGACCAGGGCGACGAACTGGCCGGCAGCGGTATCACCGCCGCGCAACTGGCGCGGGTGTTCCCCAGCACCGACCTGTCGGCGGCCACCGACAACATCGCCGATGGCCTGTACGACTGGGAAAGCGCCGAGACCCTGCCGCTGGCGCTGTTCGACGCCGCCCGCGTGGACTTCTCCCTGCGCCGCCTGGTGCACTACACCGGCAGCGACTGGCGGCACATGCAGCCGTGGATCCTGCTGACCAACTACCACCGCTACGTCGACCAGTTCATCGCCCATGGCCTTGAGCAGTTGCGCGAGGACCCACGCTTCGTGCGCATGGTCCTGCCGGGCAACGTGGTCATCGAGAAGGGCATGGACAACGGCGAGGCCCAGGCCCTGGTCGCCAGCGTGGTCTGGCACCGCTACCAGATGCCGGCCTACCACCTGATCGCCGCCGACGGCGATGGCGTGACCCTGGTCAACATCGGCGTCGGCCCGTCCAACGCCAAGAACATCACCGACCACCTGGCGGTGCTGCGCCCGCACTGCTGGCTGATGATCGGCCACTGCGGCGGCCTGCGCCAGTCGCAGACCATCGGCGACTACGTGCTGGCCCACGCCTACATGCGTCGCGACGGCATCCTCGACCGCGTGGTGCCGCCGAACATCCCGATTCCGGCCCTGGCCGAGGTGCAACTGGCGTTGCAGGAGGCGGCCGCGCAGGTCACCGGCGAGCGTGGCGAGCAGCTCAAGAAGCGCCTGCGCACCGGCACCGTGCTCACCTATGACGACCGCAACTGGGAACTGCGCTGGGCCCAGGAACGTCCGTTGATCAACCTGTCCCGCGCCGTGGCGGTGGACATGGAAAGCGGCACCATCGCGGCCCAGGGCTACCGCCTGCGCGTGCCGTACGGCACCTTGCTGTGTGTCTCCGACAAGCCGCTGCACAGCGAGATCAAGCTGCCGGGGTCGGCCAACGCCTTCTACAACCGCGCGGTCAGCCAGCACCTGAAGATCGGCATCGCCGCCCTTGATCTGCTGCGTACCGAGCTCAACTCGCTGCACTCGCGTAAACTGCGCAGCTTCGATGAGCCGCCGTTCCGCTGAGGATCCATGTCCCTGCCACCCCGTAGCACACCGCGCCGCCCTGCGGCGCGGCCCACCGGCCCGCGTCGCCAGCCCAAGGCGCCGCCGGCCGAGCCGCGCTTGATCCTGTTCAACAAACCGTTCGATGTGCTCACCCAGTTCAGCGACGGCGAGGGGCGGGCCACGCTCAAGGACTTCATCGACATCCCCGGCATCTATCCGGCCGGGCGCCTGGACCGGGACAGCGAAGGCCTGCTGCTGCTGACCAACGACGGGCGCCTGCAGGCGCGCATCGCCGATCCGAAGCACAAGCTGGCCAAGACCTACTGGGTGCAGGTTGAGGGTGAGCCGAGCGAGGAGCAGCTAAAGCGCCTGCGTGATGGCGTCGAGCTCAACGACGGGCCCACGTTGCCGGCCCAGGCGCGTCTGCTCGAGGAGCCCGAGCTGTGGCCGCGCAATCCGCCGGTACGTTTTCGCAAGAGTGTGCCGACCGCCTGGCTGGAGCTGGTGATCCGTGAAGGACGCAATCGCCAGGTGCGGCGGATGACGGCGGCGGTGGGATTGCCCACCTTGCGCCTGGTGCGAGTGCGGATTGGCGACTGGACGATCGAGGGGCTGGAGCAGGGCTGCTGGCGCGAAGTGCCAGCGAAGCTTTGAGCCGCACGCGTCCCCCGGCAGTTTCTGCCTTGATGCGGCAATCTGGGGCTGCTTTGCAGCCCTTTCGCGACACAAGGCCGCTCCTACAAGGAAGGGGGGCGTCAGGCCGCTACACCCCTTCGATAAACCCCACCACCACGCTCTTGATGATGAACGCCAGCACGCCAAGGCCCAGCACAAAGAACAGGATCAGCGTGCCAAAGCGCCCGGCCTTGGACTTCTTCGCCAGGTCCCAGACGATGAAGCCCATGAAACCGATCAGCACGGTGACCAGGACGATCATCATCCATTCTTCGAATACTGCGGGATCCATCGGTTCACTCCAGGCAGGTTGAGCCCCGATCATACGCTGCACGCGCGAGGATTCAACGCAGGTGGGTCAATGGCAGTTCGGTGCTGGCCAGCACCTGGTTGAGCACGAAGCTCGAGCGCACGCTGGTCACCCCTTCGATACGGGTCAGGCTGCCCAGCAGCAGCTTTTGGTAGTGGTCCATGTCCGGCACCACCACCTTGAGCTGGTAGTCGGCGTCCATCCCGGTGACCAGGCTGCACTCGAGTACCTGAGGCAGGCTGCGAATCGCCGCCTCGAAGGTCTCGAAGCGCTCGGGCGTGTGCCGGTCCATGCCGATCAGCACATAGGCGGTCAGGCTCAGGCCGAGCTTCTTGCGGTCCAGCAGGGCCACCTGGCGCGAGATGTAGCCGTCGTCCTCGAGCTGCTTGACCCGACGTGAGCACGGGGAAGGCGACAGGCCGATGCGTTCGGCCAGTTCCTGGTTGGAGATGCGCGCATCGCGCTGCAATTCGGCGAGGATGCTCAGGTCGTAGCGGTCGAGCTTGCTCATGGAAAAGGCCTTTTCTGTTCGGATTGCTGCGAATTATCGATCCTGAGTGAAAAATTGCGCAAGCGCTATTTATCAGAGCAATCTTCGCAATCCTCTGCCCCGGCGTCTGGCCTATCTTTATCACCAGAATCACTGCCCGGACATCAGTCCACGGCGACGCGCCCTAGGCGGGCGGTCGCGGCCAGCCATCCAACAGGATCCGCCAGGCCCCCGGGCTACGCACTGTCCAGAAGACGGCGCGAGGTGAGCCGGTGCCACAAGCGCCGAGCACGGACGACAATTCCCGAAGGGAGGCCGCAAGGCCTCCCTTTTTTATTGCGCCGCAGGCTACGCTTGCCAGGCCAGCGAGCAACCCATTCAGGCCTTTGAGCAATTGGCGCACCAGAATGTCGGCTAATTTAATCTGCTGGTCGCGTTCTGCGGAGTAGACTGCCGACGATAATGGCGGGTGTTTGCATCGAGAGGAACAACATGAGTTCGCGCATCTGGCGGTTGGCAGGTGTTGGTTTGCTGGGCCTGGGCATCAGCCTGGGCGCCCTGGCCGAAGGGCCTGGAGAAGGGCATGACGGTCATGGTGGCCAGCAGGAGCAGGGCGGTGGCGAACGGCGTGGCTCGCCGCTCAATTCGCGTGACGAAGTGCGTCAGACGCAACCGCCACGCCAGGGCTATTACCAGGACATTCCCCGTCGCTACGGCGATAACCGTCACTGGGAAGCGGGCGGTCCGGGTCAGCGTCCCGGTGGCGACTGGTCAGGTCGGCCCGATGGTCATGGCAATGGCTGGGGGCCAGGGCCGCAGTACCATCCCGGGCATACCGTCGACCGCTTTCCGGATCGCTATTGGAAGGTGCCGTACCGCGGACAGGACTACTTCTACTCCGGCGGCTACTGGTACCGCCCCCATGGCGGCGGCTACGTGGTGGTCACACCGCCCTACGGCGTGCGGGTCGGCTACCTGCCGCCCTACGCCCGTGAAGTGTGGCTGAGCGGTGCGCTGTTCTTCCTGGTGGCCGACACCTACTACCAGTACCTGGCCGACAGCCGCGAGTACGTGGTGGTCAACCCGCCCGCTGTGGCGCCTGCGCCAATACCGCAGCAGGGCGGCGGCTACGATGTGATCGCCTATCCGATGTATGGCCAGGGGCCGGAGCAGCAGGAGCAGGACCGCTATCAATGCCATCGCTGGGCGGTGAGCCAGTCGGGATTTGATCCGGCGACCGCCACCTATGCGCCGCCGGCCAATGTGGCGGACAACTATCGACGGGCCTTGGGGGCGTGCCTGAGCGGGCGTGGCTACAGCATCAATTGATGGCGCTTTTGCGATAACCGGCTACACCGGGTCGGCGTGGACCATCACATCGGCCCGTGGATAGCGCTGGCGAATGACCTGCGAGGCCTGCACGCACAGTTCATGAGCGGCATGCAGCGGCATGTCGCCGGGCAGCTCCAGATGCAGTTGCACGAACCACTGGCTGCCGGAGACCCGTGTGCGCAGGTCATGCACCCCCCTTACCCCGGGGATCGCCAGCACCACTTCGAGCATGCGCTCGCCGATATCGGCGGGCAGTTCCTTGTCCATCAGGATCGCCGTGCTCTCGCGGGCGATCTGCAGCGCGCTCCACAAGATGTACAGGGCGATCCCCAGGCCGAACAGGGCGTCGAGCTGAGGCCAGCCGTAGCGGGCCAGGAGCAGCGCCAACAGGATGCTGGCATTGAGCAGCAGGTCGGAGCGGTAGTGCAGCGAGTCCGCGCGCACGGCGGTGGAGCCGGTCAGGCGGATGACCTTGCGCTGGAGCGCCAGCAGCGCCACGGTCAGCGCCAGGGAAAGCAACATCACCGCGATGCCGACCGCGGTATCGCCCAGGGGCTCCGGCGACTTCAGCCGCTCCACCGCCTGCGCCCCGATCAGCACCGCGCTGACCCCGATGAACAGCGCCTGGGCCATGCCGGCCAGGGCTTCGGCCTTGCCATGGCCGAAACGGTGGTCGTCATCGGCCGGGCGCAGCGCGTAATGCACCGCCAGCAGGTTGAGGAAGGAGACGGCGGCATCCAGCGCCGAGTCGGTCAGCCCGGCCAGCAGGCTGACCGAGCCGCTCAGCCACCAGGCCACGGCCTTGCTCAGCACCAGGATACAGGCGACGCTCAGCGAGGCGCGGGTGGCCAGGCGCAGCAGGCGTTGGTGTTCGGCGGTGGCGGTCATGCGCAGGAGATCGTCCGGATCAGGTCAGGCCGCGGGTACCAGGCCGTAGCTGGCCAGTTGCTCGACGCTGCCGCGGTGCTGGATCAGCCGCGGGTCGTTCAGCGGCAGGCGCTGGCCCAGTTCGCTTTCAAGGATAGCCTGCAGCTTGGTCCGGTCGACCTGTCCGTCGGCATTGATCGCCGGCTTGAGCTTGGCCGGGTCGATCTGCGCGCTCTTGCCGCCAGGGTAGTAGATGGCGCCGGTGGCAAAATCGATGCCGAAGGCGATCAGGCCGGGAATCACGTAGAACAGGATACCGATGGCGTCCATGGCCGCGACCACGGGGTCGATCTTGCCTTCGATCTGGCCGCGACGGTCAGGGTAGAACAGGGTGCCGCAGGCCGTCAGCTGGGTCAGCAAGGTGGCGATCAGGGCGCCACCGATGACGCGGGAAGGGATGCGCATGTGAATCTCCGGAAGATAACGACAAACAAGGGCGCGGCAATCGTGCACGCCTGAGGTTAAGACCATGATAGGGCAGCCTCGGTTCGCCGTTATACTCGGTCGATTGTTCGAGGACCACCATGATTTCATTACCGATCGATGCCGTACTGTCCGACCTGCGCCAGGCCATGGCCCAACGTGACGAAGCGGTGCTCGAGGCGCCTCCCGGCGCCGGCAAGACCACCCGCGTGCCCCTGGCCCTGCTTGATGAGCCCTGGCTGCAAGGACAGAGCATCCTCATGCTCGAGCCCCGGCGCCTGGCCGCCCGTGCCGCTGCCGAGCGCCTGGCCAGCGAATTGGGCGAGAAGGTCGGTGAAACCGTGGGCTACCGCATCCGCCTGGACAGCAAGGTCGGCCCGAACACGCGCATCGAAGTGGTCACCGAGGGCATCCTCACCCGCCGCCTGCAGGCGGATCCGGCGCTGGAGGGGGTGGGGCTGCTGATCTTCGACGAGTTCCACGAACGCAGCCTGGATGCCGACCTGGCCCTGGCCCTGAGCCTCAACGGCCGGGCGCTGCTGCGCGACGAGCCGCCGCTGAAGATCCTGTTGATGTCGGCGACCCTGGAGGGCGAGCGACTCTCGCGCCTGCTCGACGAGGCGCCAATCATCAGCAGCCAGGGACGCATGCATCCGGTGGAGATCCGCTGGAGCCGGCCCTGGCAGCCTGGCGAGTTCGTCGAGCCGCGTGTGGTCGACTGCGTGCTCCAGGCCCTGGCCGACGAGTCCGGCAGCCTGCTGGTGTTCCTCCCCGGGCAGGCCGAGATCCGCCGTGTGCACCAGGCCCTGCAGGAGGCCGTGGGCGAGCGTCCGGACGTCCTGCTCTGTCCGCTGCACGGCGAGCTTGAACTGAGCGCCCAGCGTGCCGCCATCGAGCCGGCGCCCAAGGGCCAACGCAAGGTGGTGCTGGCCACCAATATCGCGGAAACCAGCCTGACCATCGACGGTGTGCGCGTGGTGATCGACGCAGGTCTGGCGCGGGTGCCGCGCTTCGATCCCGGCAGCGGCATGACCCGCCTGGACACCCAGCGCATTTCCCGCGCCAGTGCCACCCAGCGTGCTGGGCGTGCCGGTCGCCTCGAGCCCGGCGTGTGCTATCGACTGTGGTCTGAGGCGCAGCACGATCAGTTGGCGGCCCATGGCAGCGCCGAGATCCTCCAGGCCGACTTGGCCGGGCTGGCCCTGCAGCTGGCGCGCTGGGGTGTGCCACCGGAGCAGCTCAGCTGGCTCGACCAGCCACCGGCCGCTGCTTACGGCCAGGCCCAGGACCTGCTGGCCCGGCTCGGTGCCTTCAAGCCCGGTTGCCGCGACAACTTGAGTTCACATGGCCAGGCCATGGCCGAGCTGCCTGCGCATCCGCGCATCGCCCACCTGCTGCTGCGCGGCCAGGACCTCGGATTGGCCGACATGGCCTGCGATGTCGCCGCGCTGCTGGGCGAGCGCGACATCCTGCGTGGCGGCGGTGCCGACCTGCACAGCCGGCTGGCGCTGCTCAGCGGTGAAAGCCGCGCCTCCCGTGGCGGGCAGGGCGGCGTGCAGCGCGCCCGGCAACTGGCTCGGCAGTACCGCGGCCAGTTGCGTGGCAAACCGCGCAGCCCGGTCGCCGACCCCGACCATCCCCGCTGGCTGGGCGCCGTGCTGGCGCTGGCCTACCCCGACCGGGTGGCGCAGCAGCGTCGCGAAGGCGGCGCCGAGTACCGCCTGGCCAATGGCCGGGCGGCGTTGTTCGCCGAAGCCGATGCGCTGATGAAAAGCCCGTGGTTGGTGATTGCCGACCTGGGCAGCCGCCAGGGACAGCGTGAGGAACGCATCTACCTGGCCGCCGAATTCGATCCGGCGCTGTTCGACGGTGTGCTGGCCGAGCAGGTGGAGCAACTCGACCTGCTCGACTGGGACGAACGTGAACAGGTGCTGCGCGCCGAGCGCCAGCGCAAGGTCGGTGAGCTGGTGCTCAGCCGTGAACCGTTGCCGGGGCTGGATGACGACGCACGGGCCAGGGCATTGCTGGGGTTGGTGCGGCGCAAGGGCCTGAACCTGCTGACCTGGACCCCGGAACTGCGCCAGTGGCAGGCCCGCGTCGCGCTGCTGCGTCAGCTGGATCTGGAAAAGGACGGTCGCAGCGAGTGGCCCGATCTGGGCGACGACGCCTTGCTCGCCAGCCTGGAAGACTGGTTGCAACCTTATCTGGGCAAGGTGTCGCGGCTGAGCCACTTCGCCAACCTGGACCTGCCCTCGATGCTGCGCAACCTGCTGCCCTGGCCGCTGCCCCAGCGTCTGGACGAGATGGCGCCATCGCACCTGGCCGTGCCCTCGGGCTCCAGCATTCGCCTGGATTACAGCGAGCAGCCACCGATCCTTGCCGTGCGCCTGCAGGAGCTGTTCGGCCTGGCCGACACCCCGCGCATTGCCAATGGCCGCCAGCAGGTCAAACTGCACCTGCTGTCACCGGCGCGCCGGCCGGTGCAGGTGACCCAGGACCTGGCCAACTTCTGGCGGACCACCTATGCCGAAGTGAAGAAGGACCTGAAAGGGCGCTATCCCAAGCACTACTGGCCGGACGATCCGCTGGTGGCGGAAGCCACGGCCAGGGCCAAGCCAAGGAAAGCCTGACGCTTGGTGAATGCCGGTCTCAAGCGCCGGCTTCACCTTCGAGCAGCATGAACAGGCGGTACAGCACCACGGTGCTGAACAGCTGCAGGAAGCCGCTGAGACTGTCCAGGGCCAGTTGCACGCCAGGCTGCGGCTCGGGGAACAACTGCAGCAGCAGACCGTCGATCAACCACAATGGCGCCAGCACCGAAAGCATGCAGACCATGATGCGCAGGAAATGCCCAGTGGTCATGCGCGCACTGGTGCGCATCGACTCGATCACCGGCAGGCCGCGCAGCACCAGCAGGTACTCGGCGAACACCAGGTTCACCATGATCCACACGCCGGGGAAGATCAGCAGCGCCAGGCCCGCCATGATCAGCAGCGAGCTGATCACGATCAGCAGGGCCAGCATCGGCCAAAGCTGCAGCGCGCGGGCGAACAGGTCGCGCTTGGCGGTGTCCTGGCCGTTGCTGCGGGTGTCGAGGTAAAGGATCAGTGCGGCGCTATACAGCGGGTAGAACAGCAGGCTGACAAGCATGCCGTAGACCGGCGAGGCCTGCTCGCCCAGCTGGCTGTAGAGCAATTGGGTGCCGAGGGCCTCAAGCACGACCAACGGCAGGCACAGTTGCAGGATGCTCGTCAGGTGACGGCGGAAGAAGTACAGGGAGTCGCGCAGAACGCTCAGCGGATTCATCGGTCAACATCGCATGGCAGAAAAAGCAGGGCGTAACTTTAGCCCAGTCGGCCCGCTTGCTGAAAAAAGTTTCATGGCCCGGACAATTGAATCGCGACACCCGGGCCTCCATCTTTGACGCTGTCCGATGTCCTGTTCAGCGCACGAGGTTGCCCCGATGAACACTGAAGAACAAACCCTGATCGACGGCCTGTTCGGCCGTCTCAAGCAAGCCGAGGACCCGGCCCAGCCGCGCGATGCCCAGGCCCAGGCGCGCATCGAGGAGCACCTGCGCCAGCAGCCGGCGGCGCCTTACTACATGGCCCAGGCGATCCTGGTCCAGGAGGCGGCGATCAAGCGCCTGGACGAGCAGAACAAGCAGCTCGAGGCCGAGCTGCGCCAGGCGCGTGCGCAAGTGGATGCGAGCCGCCCCAGCAGTGGCGGTGGTTTCCTCTCCAGTATCTTCGGCGCGGGAGCCCGCAATCCAGAGCCGCAGCGCCCGGCCGCGCCGCCTACTTCCTCGGGAGGCTGGCGTGAACCGGCGCCCCAGGCGTATGCCCCGCCACCGCAGCAGCAGGGTTTCGGTGCGCCACCCGCGCCGGCGCGCAGCGGCGCCAGCAGCTTCCTCGGTGGCGCCATGCAGACCGCCGCGGGCGTGGCCGGTGGCGTGTTGCTGGCCCAGGGCATCAGCAGCCTGTTCAACCATCACTCGCAGCCTGAAGAAATCGTCGAGGTGATCAAGGAGGAGCCGGCGCCAGCCAGCGACGCTGGCGGCTGGAACGACCAGGACAGCCAGCGTCAGGTGGCGGACAACGGTGGCTGGGGCAATGACCAGGGTGGTTATGCCGATGCCGATTACAGCGGTGACGACGGCGGCTTCTTCTCGGACGACGATTACGTCTGAGGGCTCTGGCATACTGCTGCTTCCTATCGCGGGGCAAGCCCGCTCCCACCATGGCGTGGGAGCGGGCTTGCCCCGCGAGCGTTTACCACTGCCAGTGAGAGGCTCCAGGTGAAGAAAATCGCGCTGTTCGCCGATGTGCAGAACCTCTACTACACGGTTCGCCAAGGTCATGGCTGCCACTTCAACTACGCCGCGCTGTGGGCCGAGGTCAGCCGCGAAGGGCAGATCGTCGAAGCCGTGGCCTATGCCATCGACCGTGGCGACAGCAAGCAGCAGCAGTTCCAGCAGATCCTGCGCAACCTGGGGTTCGAGGTGCGCCTGAAACCCTTCATCCAACGCGCCGATGGCTCGGCCAAGGGCGATTGGGACGTGGGCATCACCCTCGATGTCATCGAGGCGGCGGCGCGGGTCGACCAAGTGGTGCTGGCCTCGGGCGACGGTGATTTTGACTTGTTGCTGGAGCGAGCGATGCAACGCCATGGCGTGGAAACCGTCGTATACGGTGTGCCGGGCTTGACCGCGTTGTCGGTGATCCGCGCCGCAAACCGTTACGTGCCTATCGAAGGCCGGCTACTGCTGCGCCACTGATCTGTGATGCTGCGAGCCGCGCACGTACAAGGGAGTGGGCTTCAGCCTTTCTTGCCGTTGCTGTCCAGATGCCCCAGCGGCACCCGTCGCGCCACCGCGCTCGACAGGATGATCGACGTCTTTGTGAAGCCCAACTGAGATACGCGGTTGATCAGCGCCTCCAGCTCGCCCATCGAGGTGACGGCCGCCTGCATGATCACGCACGGATCGCCGGTCACCCGATGGCATTCGGTGAGTTCGGGGATTTTCTCCAGGGCCTCGTAGGCCTGCTGATTGCCATGGCTGGCCAGGCGCAGTTCCATCACGCACTGGATCGGCAGGCCGATCTTCTCCAGGTCGACCTTGGCCGTGTAGCCGCTGATCACGCCGCAGGCCTCAAGCTTGGCCACCCGCTCGGCCACTGCCGGGGCCGAGAGATTGACCTGGCGCGCCAACTGCGCGTATGTGGCCCGCCCGTTTTCCAGCAGGGCGGCGAGGAGCATGCGGTCGTACTTGTCCATGGGGACTCCTGCTGACTTTGTAATCGATTGGAAAGGCGCCACATAACCATGCATTACAAAGTGTTTCGGTATTTTAAACGTGTTTTGTAACTTAAGTTTGCGCCTGGGCCTTTCTAAACTAATCCACCCGTAAACGGATTTCGAGCCCTTGCCATGTCCTCCTCCCGTCGCTTCCCGTTGTTGCTTGTCGGCGCCTTTCTCGCCCTGTACCTGGTCTGGGGCTCGACCTATCTGTTTATCCGCATCGGCGTGGAGTCCTGGCCGCCAATGCTGATGGCCGGGGTGCGTTTCCTAATTGCCGGCAGCCTGTTGTATGGCTTTCTGCGCTGGCGCGGCGCGCCTGCGCCGACCTGGCCTCAGTGGCGTGCGGCCGGAGCGATCGGTTTCCTGCTGCTCAGTTGCGGCAACGGCGGGGTGACCTTGGCCGAGCACGCCGGGGTCGCCTCGGGCGTGGCGGCACTGGCGGTGGCCACGGTGCCGCTGTTCACCCTGGTGTTCGGCCTGTTCTTCGGCCATCGCAACTCGCGCCTGGAGTGGGCGGGGATCGCTCTTGGGCTGGTCGGCATCGGCATGCTCAACATGGGTTCGAACCTGCAGGCCAGCCCCATGGGCGCGGCGCTGATCCTGTTCGCCGCGGCGGCCTGGGCCTTCGGTTCGGTGTGGAGCAAGAGCCTGCCACTGCCCCAGGGCCCGATGGCCAGTGCCGCTGAAATGCTGGTGGGCGGTGCCGCGCTGCTGATCGGCAGCGCCGTCAGCGGCGAGCGCCTGACCCAGATGCCCACCGCCGCTGGCTGGGGCGCGCTGGCTTACCTGGTGTTCTTTGGCTCGATCCTGGCGTTCAGTTCCTACATGTACCTGCTCAAGCACGTGCGTCCGGCGGCGGCCACCAGCTATGCCTACGTTAACCCTGCGGTGGCGGTGCTGCTGGGGATCGTCTTCGCCGGCGAGCAGATCGGCGCCGAGGAATGCGTGGCGATGGCGGTGATCATCGGCGCGGTAGTGCTGATCGGCCTGCCGCAGTGGCGCAAGGCGCCGGAGTCGCCCGTGCCGCTTAAAGAAGGGGTGTGCAAGTAAATACCGGCCACCGTGGCACTGGGGTAAACTTGCCGCCTTCGCTGAACCCCCTGACGGTATTGCCATGAATTTCGCCCAACTCGGCCTGATTGAACCGCTGCTGCGCACCCTGCAGACGCTGGACTACACCACGCCCACCCCGGTCCAGGCCAAGGCCATCCCCGCCGTGCTCGCCGGCCGCGACCTGATGGCCGCCGCCCAGACCGGCACCGGCAAGACCGCCGGCTTCGCCCTGCCGGTGCTGCAGCGCCTGGCGCTGGAAGGGGAGAAGGTCGCCAGCAACTCGGTGCGTGCGCTTGTGCTGGTGCCGACCCGCGAACTGGCCGAGCAGGTCCACGCCAACGTGCGTGAGTACGCCGAGAACCTGCCACTGTCCACCTACGCGGTGTACGGCGGCGTCAGCATCAACCCGCAGATGATGCGCCTGCGCCGCGGCGTCGACCTGCTGGTGGCCACCCCGGGCCGTCTGCTCGACCTGTTCCGCCAGAACGCCATCAAGTTCGGCCAGGTGCAGACCCTGGTGCTCGACGAAGCCGACCGCATGCTCGACCTGGGCTTCGCCGAGGAGCTGCAGGCGGTGTATGCGGCGTTGCCGCGCAAGCGCCAGACGCTGCTGTTCTCCGCCACTTTCTCCGACCAGATCCGCCTGCTCGCGGGCCTGGCGCTGAACGACCCGCTGAGCATCGAAGTCAGCCCGCGAAATGCCGCTGCCAACACGGTCAAGCAATGGCTGGTGCCGGTGGACAAGAAGCGCAAGGCCGACTTGTTCTGCCATCTGCTGCGCAAGCAGCGCTGGAAGCAGGTGCTGGTGTTCGCCAAGACCCGCAATGGCGTGGACCAACTGGTCGAGCGCCTGCTAGCCGAAGGCGTGAACGCCGACGGCATCCACGGCGATCGCCCGCAGGCTACCCGCCAGCGCGCCCTGGACAGCTTCAAGGCCCGTGAGGTCCAGGTGCTGGTGGCCACCGACGTGGCCGCCCGCGGCCTGGATATCGATGACTTGCCACTGGTGGTCAACCTCGACCTGCCGATCGTCGCCGAGGACTATGTGCACCGTATCGGTCGCACCGGCCGCGCGGGCAACAAGGGCGAGGCGATCTCGCTGGTGTGTGCCGACGAGGTGCAACTGCTGGCATCGATAGAGACCCTGATCCGCCAGGTGCTGCCGCGCCATGAGGAGCCGGACTTCATCCCCGATCACCGGGTGCCGGTGACCGACGCCAGTGGCCAGGTGCTGAAGAAACCGAAGAAACCCAAGAAGCCGAAAGAGAACAGTGCCAAGCGCGGCCTGGGGCGTTGGATGGACAGCGAGGAGGCGGGGGCTTCGGCTCCGGCGGTCAAGGCGGTGCGCAAGGTGCCGAGCTTTGGCGGCAAGCCTGGCAAGCGCAAACCTTGAAGTCACCGGGGCTGCGTAGCAGCCCCGGCATTGCTCAGGCCAGGCGCGCCAGCCAATCCGCCGCCGCATTTCCCGCCCGCAAACCACTGGCGAAACACGCCGTCAGCAGGTAGCCACCCGTCGGCGCTTCCCAATCCAGCATCTCGCCCGCGCAGAAGACCCCAGGCAGGTTGCGCACCATCAGCCCTTCATCCAACCCTTCGAAGCGCACGCCACCGGCACTGCTGATCGCCTCGTCCAATGGCCGGGTCCGCACCAGCATGATCGGCAACGCCTTGATCGCCGCCGCCAGGCGCTCGGGGTCGGCAAAGGTCGCCTGGTCGGTCAGCTCGCGCAACAAGGCCGCCTTTACACCGTCGATCCCCAGCTGGCCGTGCAGGTGCTTGGCCATCGAGCGCGATCCCCTGGGCTTGGCCAGGGCCTGTGCAATCTTGTCCACAGGCCGGTCCGGCAGCAGGTCGAGCAGCAGCGTCGCCCGCCCGTCGCGTTCGATCGCTTCGCGCAGCGCCGCCGACCAGGCATACACCAGGCTGCCCTCCACCCCTTGGGCGGTGAGGATGAATTCGCCCTTGCGCGAGGCGGTGCCGGGCATGCCGAGGGCGATGTTCTTCAGCGGGGCGCCGGCGAACTTGTCCTTGAGCAGATCGCTCCAACCCTCGACCTCGAAACCGCAGTTGCTCGCCCGCAGCGCAGAGATATCCACACCCCGCTCAGCCAGCAGCGGCACCCAGGCGCCGTCCGAGCCCAGGCGCGCCCAGCTGCCGCCACCCAGGGCCAGTATCACGGCATCGGCCCGTACCTGCAGCTCGCCTTGTGGATAACTCATCCGCAGGGCGCCTTCGGCTGTCCAGCCCAGCCAGCGGTGCCGGGTGTGGATAACCACGCGGGACTCGCGCAGGCGCTTGAGCCAGGCGCGCAGCAGTGGCGCGGCCTTCATGTCGCGAGGGAACACGCGGCCCGAGGTGCCGACGAAGGTTTCGATGCCCAGGCCGTGAATCCACTGGCGCAGGGCCTGGCCATCGAAGTCGCGCAGGAGGGTGTCGATCTCGCCCTGGCGCGCGCCGTAGCGGCCGACGAAGGCGGGGTAGGGCTCGGAATGGGTGATGTTCATGCCACCGACGCCGGCCAGCAGGAACTTGCGGCCCACCGAGGGCATGGCGTCGAACACTTGCACCGCCATCCCGCGCCGGGCCAGGGTCTCGGCGGCCATCAGGCCGGCAGGGCCGCCGCCGATCACGGCGACAAGGGGGCTGGAAGCGGGGCGGGGATCGTTCATGGCGGGCGACAGGCTGTGGAAAAGGCCGCGCATTCTACCTCAGCGGGGCCTGCCACGACACAGCTCAAAAAACGATCAATTCTCTGCAGCTCAGGAAGCTAAAGGGCTGGAGCGGCTTTCCCGCAGGTTATCCACAAGCGGTTCCACAGTCATTGTGAACAACCGAGCACCCGCGCCGCGCTGTGGTGGAGGATACCGTGGCGCCGGGCGAGGGCTTCGCGGTCCTTGCTGTAGCCGCCGCCGATCACGCCCACCACCGGGATGTCGCGGCCCAGGCACTGGCGCAACACGTGTTCGTCGCGGGCGGCCAGGCCTGCGTCGGTCAGGTTCAGATAGCCCAGGGCGTCGTCCTTGTGCACATCGACGCCGGCGTCGTACAGCACCAGGTCGGGCTGGTACAGCGGCAGCAGGTAGTTCAGCGCGTCCTCGACCACCTTGAGGTAGGCGCTGTCGTGCATGCCGCGGGGCAGGGGGATGTCCCAGTCGCTCTGGGCCTTGCGTGCCGGGAAGTTCTGCTCGCAGTGCAGCGACACGGTGATCGCTTCCGGGGTGTCCTGGAGCATGCGCGCGGTACCGTCGCCCTGGTGCACGTCGCAGTCGAAGATCAGCACCCGGTGCACGCGACCGGCCTCCAGCAAATAACGGCTGATCACCGCCAGGTCGTTGAAGATGCAGAAACCGGCCGGGTGGTCATAGTGGGCGTGATGGGTGCCGCCGGCCAGGTGGCAGGCGATGCCGTGTTGCAGCGCCTGCTCGGCGGTCAACAGCGAACCGCCCACGGCGCGCACGGTGCGCCGGGCCAGGGCTTCGCTCCAGGGCAGGCCGAGGCGGCGCTGGTCCTCGCGGGACAATTCGCCGTTCATGTAGCGCTCGATGTAGTCGCGGTCATGGGCCAGGGCGAGGATGTCGTTGGGGCAGATCTCCGGGCGCAGCAAGGCGGCGTCGGTGGTCAGGCCGCTGTCCACCAAGTGGTCGCGCAACAGGCGGAACTTGTCCATCGGGAAGCGATGGTCCGGCGGGAACTCCGGGCTGTAGTCGTCGTGGTAGATCAGCGGCAGGGGCATGGTGTCGACGCGATGGGGGCGAGCACCGATCTTGCCAGCTTTGGTGGCTCCGATGCCAACCGAATCTGGGCCTGCTATTCGCTCATTGACCTGCCGATGCCAGCACCCTCTGCCAGTCCGGCTCGTTCATCCGCCCGAGGATCCGCGCCTTGCCGTTGCCATCCACCGACACGAACAGCGCACTGACGTAGCCGCTCTCCCGTTCGCCGCCCGGTACATGCTGCTGGCGGGCGAAGTGATCGATGCAACCGTTGTGAGTCACCAGCACCAGGTTGTGCCCGGGCCGTTTGCGGGCCATGGCCTCGGCCGGGAACGGGTGCTCGCAGCGCTCCAGCCAGTCTTCGCTGGTCACGGCCTGGCCGAGGATGAAGTGCGCGGTCTGGCGGGTGCGCAGCTTCGGGCTGCTAAGCAGGTCGGCGCCGGCCAACCCCAGTTGCTGCAGGCCCTGGCCGACCCGTTGCGCCGCCTGGCTGCCGGACACGGTGATGCCGGTCGGATCGTCCAGGCACGGCCCAGGGGCACTGTCGCAGCGTTCGGCGTGGCGGATCATCACGATCACCGCACCTTCCTTCCAATCCTGCAGCAGGCCGCTGTCGCTCAACTGTTGCTCGTTGCCAAGGTTCACGATGTGCGTCCTCGTCGCTAGCCAGGTGCTGGCCCCGGCCAGTGCCAGGAGCAGGCCGATGGCGGCGCCGACCGCGGTGCGCGAGCGGCGGCGTTTGCGGGGGGCCAGCAGGGCCGGATTGTGCAGGGTGTTGCTGGGGTGCATGCGTCACTCCGATGGCAGTGCGGCGTCGACGAAGGCCGCGGTATGTGCCGGCATTGTGCGAAGCGGCCTGTCGGGGGGCGGTGAAGCCGATGTGAAAAAAGCATCGGTTGACTGATGCGCGCGGCCTACGCTGTACACTGCCAGACCGTGATTTCGGAGCCGTGCCCATGACCCCCCTTCTCGAACTGGAAAGTCCGCGCCTGGTGTTGCGCCAATGGCAGGACGACGACCTGCGCGAGTTCGCTGCCCTGTGCGCCGACCCGCAGGTGATGCGCTACTTCCCCGCGCCGATGACCCGGGTCGAGGCGGCGGCGCTGATTGGCCGGATCCGTGGCCATTTCAACGAGTACGGCTTTGGCCTGTGGGCCCTGGAGCGCAAGGACAGCGGCGCCTTCATCGGCATGACCGGCCTGCTCCACGTCAACTTCGACGCCCCGTTCGGCCCGGCGGTCGAGATCGGCTGGCGCCTGGCCCGCCGCCACTGGGGGCTGGGCTTCGCCAGCGAGGCGGCCTGGGCCTGCCTGCGCTGTGCCTTCGCCCAGTTGCACCTGGACGAGGTGGTGTCGTTCACCACCGAGGGCAATCTGCCGTCGCAGAAGGTGATGCAAGCCATTGGCATGGTCCAGGACCTGGCGGGCAGCTTCGAGCATCCGCGCCTGCCCGTCGGCGATCCACTGCGCCCCCATGTGCTGTACCGCATCGACCGTGATCGCTGGCAACAGAACCTGCGCGGCTGAATAGGTCGCCATTCGTACGACGGGACGAACGGCAAAACCCTGTATCATTCGCCGGTATAACCGCGCCGTATTGCCTTGCCAGGAGAACCCCATGAGCCATGTACTCGACGATCTGGTCGACTTGCTGAGCCTCGAGTCCATCGAGGAGAACCTGTTCCGCGGACGCAGCCAGGACCTGGGCTTCCGCCAGCTGTACGGTGGCCAGGTGCTCGGCCAGTCGCTGTCGGCGGCCAGCCAGACGGTCGAGGACGCCCGCCATGTGCATTCGCTGCACGGTTACTTCCTGCGCCCGGGCGATGCCAGCATGCCGGTGGTCTATTCGGTGGACCGTGTGCGCGACGGCGGCAGCTTCAGCACCCGGCGGGTCACGGCGATCCAGAAGGGCCAGCCGATCTTCACCTGCAGCGCGTCGTTCCAGTACGACGAGGAGGGTTTCGAGCATCAGGCGCAGATGCCGGACGTTGTAGGCCCGGAAAACCTGCCCAGCGAAGTCGAGCTGGCCAGCGCCATGGCCGACAAGCTGCCCGAGCGCATCCGCGAAAAGGTGCTGTGCGCCAAGCCCATCGAGATCCGCCCGGTCACCGAGCGCGATCCGTTCGATCCCAAGCCCGGCGAGCCGATCAAGTACGCCTGGTTCCGTGCCGACGGCAACCTCCCGGACATCCCGGCGCTGCACAAGTACCTGCTGGCCTACGCCTCGGACTTCGGCCTGCTGACCACCTCCCTGCTGCCCCATGGCAAGTCGGTGTGGCGCAAGGACATGCAGATCGCCAGCCTCGACCATTCGCTGTGGTTCCACCGCAACCTGCGCGCCGACGAGTGGCTGCTGTACGCCACCGACAGCCCTTGGGCCGGCAATGCCCGTGGCTTCTGCCGTGGCAGCATCTTCAACCGCGCCGGGCAACTGGTGGCCTCGTCCACCCAGGAAGGCCTGATCCGCCATCGCAAGGACTGGGCATGAGCCTCCGGGATATTCGCCACTGGGTATTCGACATGGATGGCACCCTGACGGTCGCCGTGCATGACTTCGCGGCCATCCGCGAGGCGCTCGACATTCCGTCCGACCACGACATCCTCACCCACCTGGCCGCCTTGCCGGCGGAGGAGGCGGCGGCCAAGCATGCCTGGCTGCTGGAGCACGAACGCGATCTGGCGATCGCCTCCAAGGCCGCGCACGGCGCGGTGGAGTTGGTGCGTGAGTTGGCCGGGCGTGACTGCCGGCTGGCCATCCTCACCCGCAATGCCCGCGAACTGGCCCATGTCACCCTCGAGGCCATCGGCCTGGCTGACTGCTTCCCGGTCGAGCATATTCTGGGGCGCGACGAGGCGGCGCCCAAGCCCAGCCCTGACGGGCTGCTGCAGATCGCCAGGGCCTGGGGCGTGAGCCCCGCTGAGATGGTGATGGTCGGTGACTACCGCTTCGACCTGGACTGCGGCCGGGCCGCAGGCACCCGCACTGTATTGGTCAACCTGCCGGACAACCCATGGCCGCAGTTGGCCGACTGGCATGCGGCCGATTGCCGGGCGCTGAGGGCGTTGCTCGGCTGACATCCCTCATGCCCTGCGCGCTCCCTCTGAGCGGCCTTGTGCCGCGAAAGGGCTAAGCTGCACTGCACCTTTTGCCACGATGGAGACCTCACCCATGAACACCAAGGCCCTTTATGTCCTGCCCGGCGGCGGCTACGACAAGGTCCAGGTCGGCACTTGCGAAACCGCCGCGCCCAAGGCCGGCGAGATCTCCGTGCGCCTGCATGCCAGCTCCCTCAACTATCACGATTTCGCCGTGGTCAGCGGCATGTGGGGGCCGAGCGAGCGGCGCATTCCCATGGCTGACGGTGCCGGCGAAGTGGTCGCGGTGGGCGCCGGGGTCAGCGAGTTTCAGGTCGGCGATGCAGTGGTCAGCACCTTCTTCCCCGACTGGCTCGATGGTCAGGCACTGGTCGAGGGTTTTGCCAGCGTGCCGGGCGACGGCATCGACGGCTATGCCCGTGAACAGGTGACCGCCCGGGCCAGCTCCTTCACCCTTGCGCCCAGGGGCTACAGCCATGCCGAGTCGGCGACCCTGACCACCGCCGGCCTCACCGCCTGGCGCGCCCTGATGGGCGATGACCACCTCAAGCCCGGCGACAGCGTGCTGGTGCAGGGTACCGGCGGCGTGTCGATCTTCGCCCTGCAATTCGCCAAGCTGGCCGGCGCCATGGTGATCGCCACCTCGTCCAGCGATGCCAAGCTGGAGCGTCTCAAGGCGCTGGGCGCGGATCACCTGATCAACTACAAGACCACGCCCGCCTGGGGCGAGAAGGTTCGTGCGCTGACCGGCGGACGCGGTGTGGACCATGTGATCGAAGTCGGCGGCCCGGCCACGCTGGAGCAGTCGATGGTTGCCGCCCGGATCGGCGGGCATGTGTCGCTGATCGGCATCCTCACCGGCGTGGCCGGGCAGTTGCCGCTGGTGCAGGCGCTGGTGCGGCAGATTCGCCTGCAGGGCGTGCTGGTAGGCAGCCGCGCTCAGCAGCAGGCGATGGTTCGCGCTATCGACGCCAATGGCCTGCGGCCGGTGGTGGACAAGCATTTCGAGCTGGAGCAGATGGTCGAGGCCTTCAAGTACCAGGAGAGCAACAGGCATTTCGGCAAGATCTGCCTCACCTGGTGACGCTCTCCCCAAGGTGTTGGAGTGAGCAAGCGCCTGGTTTGGTGTGGGGGCGGGGGCGCGCCGATGCTCCCACGCAGCCCCAGTACCCATTCAGGTGTGGGACAGCAGCGGAAACATCAGCACCTGTCCATCGACATAGGTTTTCGATGCACCCCAGACGAACAGTGCATCATCGTTATCCACAACCCGCGCCGCGAAGCCCTCGCTGCTCAGCGGCGCAAACCCCAGCAGCACCTCCCGGGTCGTTGCCCTGACCAGTTCGGCCACCACATCGGCCAGCACCAGTTCGCGCTCGCAGAATACATCCACCAGCACCATCCGCTCGCCGTCGTGCTCCACCACCACGTATGCCTCGTGTCTTGAGGAATGGAACAAGGCTTCTCGGTAGGGGCCGTCACAGTAGAACATTGTCAACGGTACATTCGGCACGAGGCTCAACCGTGCCTGTGGGCAACTCTTCATTACCGCTGCCATGAAGTGTTCACGTTGTGTGCTGTCGCCAAGATCCACAGGATGGAACGTGCTGACTTCAGGGGGCGTCGACCTGGCTTGGAAATATTCGTGTTCGATCACCCGGCGGAAGCCGAACCGGGGATAGAGATCCAGCACGGTGCTATTGGCGAACAGGTACAACAGGTCACATTTACCTGCCCAGCGCTCTACAAGCACTTCCATCAGGTAGCGGCTGTAGCCACGGCCTTGTGCCGCAGGCGCTGTCATCACCGTGCCGATCTGGACACAACGCAGAGGCTGGCCATCGAGGGTGAAGTCGAGCAGGTTGGCCGAGGCGTTGGCCAGCATTTTCCCGCTGCGAACCAGTGAGCACGGCTGGTTGTCTTCTTGCCAGAAGCCAGCCTGGTACCAATCTTCGAAGTCGAAGCCGTAGGTCTGACGGGTGAGGGCATTGAGTTCGGCGCGCAGGTGCGGGTCGTCGCGATAGTGCTCGACTTGCGCGAGGGAGGGGTCGTCGGCGAGGAGTGCCATGGCGTCCATACCTGTCCGTAATTTGAGGGTGAACGTTAACCGTTGCGCGGATGAAAAGTTGTAAGGGTTTGTGCCATCGCGGTCGGCGGCAGGCGCGGAAAGGTGGCCGCCCGCACCGAGGTCAGGGGGTGGTCTCTGTTTACACCGCAGTTTCACCCCCTGCATACACCACCACCGCCGCCCGCAACTTGCGCCCGCCGAACAGGCTCATGCGCTGGAACGCCTGGTGGCTGACCGGCAGGTGCTGGCAGTCCAGGGCCTGGCGGTGACGAGCGTGGTCGGTGTCGGGATCGTGCAGGTAGACGAAGTCGTCGTCGCAGGCGGTGACCAGCACCCAGTGCGGTGCCTTGCTGCCGGTCAGCCGGTAGTTGCTGATCAGCACCAGCGCCAGGCCGCCTTCGGCCAGCACCCGAGGCAGGTTGGGCGCCTGCCGCGCGATGACCACGTCGCTGTCCTGCAACTCGGCGCAGAAGTCCTCATGGACCAGGCGCATGACCTCCTTCTTGCCGGGCTGGCGCACACCGTCGAGAAACAGCGGCCCTTCGGTATTGAGCAGCAGCCGTACGCGAAAGCCCCGGCGCCAGGCGGCCAGGGCCAGGCCATGGGGGCTGCAACCGCCGTGACCGGAGGTCATGAACACGGTGGTCGCCTCGCGCCACAGGCGCAGTTCCTCGCGCCGGCTTGGCGGGCGCAGCGGTTGCAGGGCGGCCATGGCCATCAGCAGGCAGGCCGGGCCGCAGGTGAAGTCGGTGGTCTGGGCGTAGTAGGGGACCAAGCGCGTCTCGCCCGCCGGGTGCGGGAGGATGCGCTTCTCGTAACGCAGGGCGCTGGTGTGGTCCTCGTAGTAGTCATCGACCAGGGCAAAGCGGCGATAGCCATGGCGTTCATACAGGGCGATGGCCTTGGGGTTGTCGGTGCGTACCTCAAGACGCAGGTAGGCACGGTCATGCTCCAGGGCGCAGCGCTCGGCCTGTTCCAGCAGCCTGGCACCAAGGCCATGGCCACGCGCCTGTTCGGCAATGGCGATGGAATACAGCCGGGCCAGCGAGGTGCCACGGTGGAAGAGTAACAGCGCATAACCCATCAACTGGCCGTCGCGTTGCGCCACCAGCAGGCTGGCGTTGGCGTGGGACAGCATCCAGCGAAAGCTGCGCGGGGTCAGCCGGTCGAGCGCGAAGCACTGGTTCTCCAGCGCCAGCAGGGCCGGCAGGTCGTCAACAGTTGCCAGGCGAAATTCGATGTGCATAGGGCCGCCGTAAAAGTTGCGTAATGAAACGGGACATTCGAAAAACTTCGTGCTTAATAGAAACCGTGTCTACCCAACACAGGGCTTCAAATATGTCATCGTTTCAGGAACCCTTACCTGGCTGGCCCGGGGAAAGTTCACACTCACGTACGGCTGGTGTTATTTATCCACTGACCCTGGATAACAAGTCAAGTCAGCTGGTTATCATCGTGGAGCGGCGTGAGGACTGGGCTTCGTACCTGCCCAGCGAGGATGTCGTGACGGCCCAGGAATACCTGGAGGCGCCACGCGAAGCCGATAACGGCAAGCGTGTCCAGGTAATAAACCTATGCCGTAATTATAAGTATCTAGGCCACGGTTATTATTGTTCGTTGTTGGCCGAGGCGCGCGGACATAAAGTCATTCCTTCGGTCAGAAGTATCAGTGAATTGACCCGCAAGTCGTTATATGGATTGGCCCTGGACGACATGGCGCGCAGCTTGGAAAGTGCCCTGGCCAATCACCCCTACGGCGAAACCGAAGGGTTCACCCTGACCCTGTATTTCGGCCGTACCGATCTGGAACCGCTGCAAGACATTGCCCGCCAGCTGTTCGAAAGCTTCCCGTGCCCGATCCTGCTGGTGGAGTTCCGCAAGACCAGCACCTGGCATATCGCCGGGGTCAAGGTCGGCGCGCTGCACAAGTTGCGTGAAGACCAGCAGGACCCCTTCGCCAATGCCCTCGATGGCTTCAGCCGGCGGATCTGGCGTCAACCGCGCTCGCGGCGGGTGGCGCGCTACGACCTGGCGATCCTCCACGACCCTGATGAGGCGCTGCCGCCGTCGAACCCCAAGGCGCTGGAGCACTTCATTCGCGCCGGTCGCCAGCTCGGGGTCGACGTCGAGCTGATCGGCAAGAAGGACTACGCCCGCCTGGCCGAATACGACGCGCTGCTGATCCGCGAGACCACCAGCGTCGACAACCACACCTATCGCTTTGCCAAGAAGGCCGAGAGCGAAGGGCTGGTGGTGATGGACGACCCGGCGTCGATCCTGCGCTGCACCAACAAGGTCTACCTGACCGACCTGTTGCGCAGTCATCGCCTGGCCATGCCGGCCAGCGAAATCCTCTACCGCGACAACCCCCAGGCGCTGGAAGGTATTGGCGAGCGGCTGGGCTTTCCACTGGTGCTGAAGATCCCTGACGGCTGTTTCTCGCGGGGCGTGATCAAGGTCAAGGACGCCGCCGAACTTCAGGCCGCCACCGCCGAACTGTTCGAGCACTCGGTGCTGCTACTGGCCCAGGAATACCTCTACACCGAATACGACTGGCGCATCGGCGTGCTCAACCGCAAGCCGATCTTCGCCTGCCAGTACTTCATGTCCAAGGGCCACTGGCAGATCTTCAACCATCAGGCCCAGCGCGACGAGGTCAACGGCGAATGCCGCACTCTGGCTGTGCACGAAGCGCCACGCGCGGTGGTGGATCTGGCGGTGAAGGCCGCCAATCTGATCGGCGATGGCCTGTACGGCGTCGACCTCAAGCAGGTCGGTGACCGGGTGGTGGTGATCGAGGTCAACGACAACCCCAACCTCGACGCCGGCATCGAGGACGCCTACCTGCACGACGACCTCTACACCCTGGTGCTGGAGGAATTCATCCGCCGCCTGGAGCAGAAGCGCCGGGGGCAAGCCTGGTAACGAGGTGCTGGCATGATCGAAAGCTACAGCCTGGCCCATGGTCAGTTGCGCAAGCGCGAGGGGCTCGATCGCGAGGTGCTGCTGTTCGTCGAACCGGACAGTGCCGAGCGTGAGCTGCTGCAGGCCTGGTTCCACCTGGATGCCCATGCCCTGGCTTCGGCGCTGGATCCGGACGAGGTGTCGCGCATCGAATTGCATCGCGATGGCCTGTTCCTGATCTGGAAGCGTCCGCAGAGCTACACCGGTGGCGACAGCTTCGCCTTCCAGGTGTCCTCGTTCGGCATGCTGATGGTCGACGGCCACCTGGTGCTGATCGCCCCGGATGCCTCCCTGCTCGATGGCCTCGGGCAGCGCCATGCGCTGCACGATCCGATGGATGTGCTGCTGGCCATCCTGCTGGACAACCTGCATCACTACCTGGGGCACCTGAAGGTGATCAAGATGGTCGCCCGCGAGCTGCAGCAACGCTTCGAGCAATCGCTGGAGAACCACCACCTGATGCAGATGTTCAACCTCAGCGAGAGCCTGATTCACTACATCAACGCCATCCACAGCAATGGCGCGGTGCTTTCGCGCCTGCGCGCCCATGGCGAGAAGCGCCATTTCAACCCTGAGGTGCTGGCGCTGATCGACGACCTGGTCATCGAGAACGACCAGTGCCACAAGCAGGCCGAGATCTACTCGACGGTGTTCGCGGGCTTGATGGACGCCCGGGGCAACCTGGCCAACAACGCGATGAACGAGACTCTGCGCAAGCTCACCCTGATCAACGTGGTGTTCCTGCCGCTGAACCTGATCGCCAGCATTGGCGGCATGTCCGAGTTCAGCATGATGACCGCGGGCGTGCCCTGGTGGCTGGCCTATGCCTTGCTGGTGCTGGCGATGGTGCTGCTGGGCGTGCTCATGGTGCTGGCGCTCAAGCGTCTGGCCCGGGGGCGTCGCCCTGTCGCGTCCCCTGCGCAAACCGAGCGCCCTGCTGTGCGGCCCACCCCTTCATTCCCTGGAATCGCCAGTTGGAGAACACCATGAGCAATCTGCAGATCGGCCTGATGATCGTCACGGTGATCGTGGTGTTCGCGGTGGTGAACTTCTACTGGCACTACCGGCGTGACCGCGACTGACGCAAACAGGCACGTCCGGGGGCTTGACTGACGTGCGTGGGCACGCGGTGTCGTGATCGAACAGTTGTCTGACGTTTTCGAGCATTTTGCTCGCGCCGCGCCCGGCTTAAAGTGAAGCCCGCATCCCCACGGTGCGTTGCCCGGGCGCGTGAGAAGGCCGTAACAGAGCGTGCGCAACGTACTTCGCCCTTTGCCGAGGAGACCGTTTCGCCTGCCCCTGCCCGTCCCTTCCTTGTGTCAGCAAAAAGAGAACAAGACCAATGAACACCGTGGGAACTGATGGCAACCTTGCTCAAGGTTTCAAGCCACGTCACGTAACGATGCTGTCCATCGCCGGCATCATCGGCGCGGGGCTCTTCGTCGGCTCCGGGCACGCCATCGCGGCGGCCGGCCCGGCCACCATCCTCTCCTATTTCGTGGCCGGCACCCTGGTGGTGCTGGTCATGCGCATGCTCGGCGAAATGGCCGTGGCCCACCCCGACACCGGCTCGTTTTCCACCTACGCCGACCAGGCCATCGGTCGTTGGGCCGGCTACACCATCGGCTGGCTGTACTGGTGGTTCTGGGTACTGGTGATCCCCATCGAGGCGCTGGCCGCCGGGCATGTGCTCAACGCCTGGTTCCCCCAGGTGGACAGCTGGATCTTCGCCCTGGCCTCGGTGCTGCTGCTGGCCTGCACCAACCTGTTCAGCGTGGCCAAGTACGGTGAGTTCGAGTTCTGGTTCGCCATTCTCAAGGTCACCGCCATCCTCGGCTTCATCGGCCTGGGCTTCGCCGCGCTGCTGGGCTGGTTGCCTGAGCGCGAGGTCAGTGGGCTGAGCACGCTGATGGACGAGCACGGCGGTTTCGCGCCCAAGGGCTGGTCCGCGGTGGTCGGTGCCTTCATCACCGTGATGTTCAGCTTCATCGGCACCGAGGCGGTGACCATCGCCGCCTCCGAGTCCAGCGACCCGGCACGCAACATCGCCAAGGCCACCCGTTCGGTGATCTGGCGTATCAGTACGTTCTATATATTGTCGATCTTCGTGATCATCTCGGTGGTGCCGTGGAATGACCCGCAACTGGCGGTAGTGGGTTCCTACCAGCGTGCGCTGGAAATCATGAACATCCCGAACGCGGCGCTGATGGTCGACATCGTGGTATTGATCGCGGTGACCAGCTGCATGAACTCATCGATCTATATCGCTTCGCGGATGATGTACTCGCTGGCCAAGCGTGGCGATGCCCCTGCCTTGCTGAAGCACACGTCCAAGGTGGGTGTACCGCGCGCCGCGGTATTCGGCAGCACCCTGATCGGCGCAGCCATCGCCATCCTCAACTACTTTGCACCCAAGGGCGTGTTCGAGTTCCTGCTCGCCAGCTCCGGCGCCATCGCGCTGCTGGTGTACCTGGTGATCGCCATTTCACAACTGCGCATGCGTGGTCGGCTGGAGCGCGAGAACGCCAACCTCAAGTTCCGCATGTGGCTGTTCCCCTGGCTGACCTGGGCGGTGATCCTGTTCATCAGCGGTGCCCTGGCCGTGATGATGTTCACCGAGGAGCACCGCGCCGAGGTGACCGCCACCTTGAGCCTGGCGATCGTGATCTCGTTCCTGGGGATCGTCACCACCCGTGGACATTCCCGCAGGGCCGTGGGAGCGCGTTCGCTGGGTTGAGGTCATTGCGACGGCGTTGACCGCCACTCGGAGGATTTGCCGGATCCTTCGAGTCGCCCGGTTCTTCATCCAGGTGATGTATCCGTGCCATCATTTTTTGCCTTACACTCCCGGCAACCAGCTCGCAAGGGAGTGCGCAACATGCTTCACGGTATCCGTCTGGCTTTGATCTTGTGTGTGTTGCACCTGCCGCTGGCGCATGCCGACGAGTCGCCTGCCGACCCCTTGCTCGACACCGCCTCCAGCAGCAGCGCCGAACAGAATCCCCGTGGCGTGCTGCGGGCCCGTGACCAGGCCGTGTTGTCCAGTGAACTGGCCGGGCGCATCGTCGAAATGCCTTTCGCCGATGGCCAGGACTTCAAAAAGGGCAGCACCCTGGCCCGCTTCGATTGCAGCGCCTATCAAGCCCAGCTCAACGCCGCCCAGGCCGCCGTGCGTGCCGCCAGTGAGGAACTCAGGCACAACCGCCAGTTGGCTGCCCTGAAGTCAGTCGGCCAGTTCGAAGTGTCGCTGGCCGAGGCCAAGCAGGCCCAGGCCCAGGCCGAAGCTCAGGTGTACCAGGTGCAGATCAAACGCTGCGTGGTCAGCGCGCCGTTCGACGGGCGGGTTGTGCAGCGCCGAGCCCAGCCCCATGAAAGCGTGCCCAGCGGTGCGCCGTTGATCGAGGTGGTGGACAATCGCTCGCTGGAAATCCACCTGCTGGTACCCTCACGGTGGTTGGGGCGGCTCAAGCCCGGTCAGCCGTTCGAATTCGTTCCGGATGAAACCGGCAGGCCGCTGCAGGCGCAGGTCAAGCGTGTCGGCGCGCGGATCGACGAAGGCAGCCAGACCCTGCAACTGATCGGTGAACTGCCCAGCGACAGCCAAGGGCTGCTGGCCGGCATGAGCGGTACCGCCCACTTCGCGCAACAGCCATGACCGCCGCTGCCGCAGGTGTGGCCGAGCATGCCTTCGCCCACTTTCTCGGTTTGCAGCGCCAGGCGCGCCAGGCCGCCAGCACCGAGCAGTTGGCTTACAGCATGGTCAATGACGGCCAGGCGTTGTTCGGCTTTCGTCATGCCGCGCTGCTGATCGCTGGCAAGGTTCGGGCGCTGACCGGCATCAGCGTGGTGGAGCCCCATGCGCCGTTCGTGGCGTTCGTCGAGCGCGCCGCTCACCGTTTGCAAAGGGCTGGATTGGCTGCTCAGGCCGCCGTGGTAGACCCGGCCAGGCTGGATGACCAGGCGCTGGCCGACTGGCAATCATTGTCGGCCGCTCATGCCTATTGGTTGCCGCTGCTCGACCGCAACGGCGACGTGTTCGGTGGCCTGTGGCTGGCCCGTGATCAAGCCTTCACCCCCGCCGAGCAGGCCCTGCTCAACCAGTTGGGCGATACCTACGCCCATGCCTGGCTGGCCCTGCACCCGGTCCGCCCCTGGCGCCTGCGCTGGCCACGGCGGCGTCTGCTGACGGTGGCCGCAGCACTGTTGCTGGTATTGCTGGTGCCGGTGCGCCAGTCGGTGCTGGCACCGGCCGAGGTCGTGCCACGGGCGGGACGGGTGGTCGCCGCGCCGCTGGACGGGGTGATCGCCGATTTTCTGGTCAAGCCCAACCAGACGGTCGCCGTTGGCGACGTGCTGGTGCGTTTCGATGCCACCACGCTCAAGGCCCAGGCCGACGTCGCCGGGCGCGCCCTTGGCGTGGCCGAGGCTGAGCTCAAGGCCAGCACCCAGCGCGCCTTCAGCGACGCCGAGTCCAACGCACGCCTTGATCTGCTGGCTGCTCGTGTGGAGCAGAAGCGTGCCGAGCTGGATTACGCCCGCCAGCTCCTCGGCCGCAGCGAGATCCGCGCCGAGCGCGCGGGGATCGCGGTGTTCGCCGATGCCGAGCGCTGGACCGGCAAGCCGGTGCAGACCGGCGAGCGGCTGATGCAACTGGCTGATCCGCAGCAGGCCGAGCTGCGCCTGGAACTGCCGGTGGGCGATGCCATCGCCTTGCAGCCTGGCGCCGAGGTGGCGCTGTTTCTCGACAGCGATCCGCTGCATCGCCATGGTGCTCGTCTGCAGCGCGCCGCCTACGAGGCCCAGGCGACTGCCGCCGGACAGCTCGCCTACCGGCTTGATGCCGGTTTCGAGGAGGCGCCGCCGCGGATCGGCCTGCGCGGGACCGCCAAGCTGTATGGCGAGCGCGCGCCGCTGGTCTACTACCTGCTGCGTCGACCACTGGCGGCATTGCGCCAGGGGCTAGGGCTATGAACCTGCCGCCGCTGCGGGCCGACCTGCAACTGTCCGCGGCGGCGCCCGGCCACGATGGCGCGCCCCAGTGGACCCTCGCCGACCCGTTGCGCGGGCGCTACTTCAAACTCGGTGCCAATGCCGTGCGCTTGCTGCAACACTGGCGTCTGGGCGACCCGCAGCATGTGCTGGCGGCGGCCAATGCCGAACCCGGCCTGGCCGTCGACCAGCAGGCGCTGGAAGAACTGTTGCTGTTCCTCGGCCAGCACGATCTGATCAGCGCCGAGGACGCCCGCCAGCGCGACAGCTATGCGACCAAGGCCGCCGCGACCCGCCAGAGCCTGTGGACGCGCGTGCTGCACCAGTACCTGTTCTTCCGGATTCCGTTGTGGCGTCCGGATGCTTTCCTCAATCGTGCCTGGCCGGTACTCGAACGTCACGGCGGCTGGATGGTGCGCGTGGCCCTGCCGCTGCTGCTGGCGTTGGGCGTGTTCCTGGTGGCGCGCGACTGGTCGCGCTTCATCGCCACCTTCCCGCACCTATTCAGCCTGGGCGGCATCCTCGCCTTCGGCGTGGCGCTGGGGTTCGCCAAGCTCTGCCACGAGTTCGGCCATGCGTTCATGGCCAAGCGTGCCGGCTGCCGGGTGCAGAGCATGGGGCTGGCGTTCATGGTGCTGCTGCCGATGTTCTATACCGATGTCAGCGATGCCTGGCGGGTGCGTGACCGCCGTTCGCGGCTGCTGATCGACGCCGGCGGGGTGTTCGCCGAGCTGGTGCTGGCGGTTTTGGCGCTGCTGGCCTGGTCGCTGTTGCCCGACGGCCCGGCGCGTACGGCGGCATTCATGCTGGCCAGTGCCACCTGGATCACCACCTTGCTGGTCAACCTCAACCCGTTCATGCGCTTCGATGGCTACTTCCTGGTGAGTGACCTGTGGGGTGTCGAGAACCTGCAGCAGCGCGCCTTCGCCCTGTGTCGCTGGCGTCTGCGCGAGGCCCTGTTCGGCTATGGCGAGCCGGCTCCAGAAGCCTGGCCGCCGGTGATGCGCCGGCGATTGCTGGTCTGGGGGTATGGCGCCTGGCTATGGCGCGCGGTCTTGTTCTTCGGTATCGCCCTGGCGGTGTATCACCTGTTCTTCAAGGTGTTGGGCATCTTCCTGATGCTGGTGGAACTGGTGTGGTTCATCGGCCTGCCAGTGTGGAAGGAGCTGCAGCAGTGGTGGCTGCGCCGTGGTCAGGCGGCGCCGGGCAAGGCATTGCGGGGCGCCGCCGTGCTGGCGCTGCTACTGGCCGTGCTGGTGGTGCCCTGGCGCGGCGCGGTGGACGTGCCGGCGATGCTCGAGGCGTCCCGGGTCAGCGCCTTGCACGCGCCCGTGGCGGCTCGGGTGAAGCGTCTGCCGGTGCGTGAAGGGCAGGTGGTCGCCCAGGGGGAGTTACTACTGGAGCTGGAGTCACCCGACCTGGCTTCGCGCCAGTCCATCGTGCGTCGCGAGATCGACATCCTGCAGTTGCTGTTGCGGCGTCAGGCCGGCCGCAGCGAGACGGCGGGCGATGCCGGCGTGCTTGAGCAGCAGTTGGCCGAGGCCGTAGCCGAATACCGCGGGCTGGCGGCCCAGCGTGAGCGCCTACAGCTGCGGGCGCCGCGTGCGGGGGTACTGCGTGACCTGCCGACCGACCTGGCCCCAGGACAATGGGTCAGCCCGGCACAGACACTCGGCCGTGTGGTCGAGCCAGGCCTGCGCCTGCGGGGCTATCTGGCCGAGGCCGATCTGTGGCGCGTGGCGGTTGGCAGCGAGGGACGTTTCATCGCCGATGACCCGGGGCGGCCGGCGTTGCCGGTGCGCGTCGAGCAGGTCGATGCCACTGGCGTGGCGGTGCTGGAGCTTGAGGCGCTGGCGTCCGATCGCCATGGGCCGGTGGCCGTGCGTCGCGATGCCCAGCAGCGCGCGGAGCCGGTGCAGGCGCAATACGGCGTACGCTTGAGCCCGCTGGCCGAGATGCCCGACGTGAACCAGCCACTGCGCGGGGTGGTGGTGCTCGATGGGGCCCGGGAGTCGCTGCTGGGCAGCGCCTGGCGTCGGCTGGCGGCATTGGGCGTGCGCGAGAGCGGTTTCTAGTAAGCATTCACTGCGAGGGCGCTGCATGAGTGAGGTCACGTTGCCGCGTTGTTCCCGACTGGCTTTGGCCACGGACTTGCCGGCATTGCTGCAGGCATTGGCCCGGGTACGGGCCGAGGCCTGGCAGGCGCATTTCAACAGGGGGTATCACGAGGGGGACTGGAGTGGTGTGGCCTTGGTCACCGCCGAGGATGCCTCGGTGCCACTGGCTCCTGGCCTGGGCGCTCCTAAAGACCTGATCTGGTGGCAGGGCGAAGCAGCCTGGCAAGCAGTGCTGGCGCCGTTCCAGTCCTCGCTGCGCGCCGCCCGTCTGCTGCGCCTGGGGG
This sequence comes from Pseudomonas sp. P106(2024), assembly GCF_057480815.1. Classification (NCBI taxonomy): domain Bacteria; kingdom Pseudomonadati; phylum Pseudomonadota; class Gammaproteobacteria; order Pseudomonadales; family Pseudomonadaceae; genus Pseudomonas; species Pseudomonas sp. P106(2024). The sequence continues at coordinate 164,832 of NZ_JBLIYU010000011.1, forward strand.
AGGGTGCCAGGATCCACGAGCACCGCGACCCCGACCTGGGGCGCCCCGGCGGCTGCCTGCGCCTGCACATTCCTTTGATCAGCCCGCCCGGCGTTGAATTTCTGGTGGACGACCTGCAGGTGCCGATGTGCCCCGGCGAATGCTGGTTCATCGACCTGTCGCGACCTCACCGAGTCAACAACCCCGGGCCCGGCGAACGCATCCACCTGGTGCTCGACTGCACGCCAGCCCCTTGGCTGCTGGCACTGATCGAGGAGGGGCTGGCGCGCACGCCAACGTTGCAGGTGGGCAGGGCGGGGCAGGCATTCGAACGGTTCCGTCAGCAGGTGGCCGAGTCTGCGGCGTTGGCCGCACGCCTGCAGGCACTTGAGGACCCTCGAGCATTCGTCGCCGAGGCCGTGCGATTGGGCGCCGAGCATGGGCAGTTTTTTTCCGACGCAGAGGTCTTGGCCGCCATGCGCCGGGGCAAGCAGGCATGGAGCGATCAATGGCGCGTATGAATACTCCGCTGGACTTCCAGGGCTGGCTGCCCATTCGCCTCTGGCAAGGCGACGCCGGCTGGCGGGTGGACTGGTGCTGGTTTGGCGAGCGGCGCCTGACCCGGCCATTCTTCCGCGACGATGTCGACCTGGCGCTGCGCCTGCCGTTCAACCAGGCGATGCGCCGTGAAACCGATGTCCAGGCGCTGCTCGACGGGTATGCACGCAGTCCGGGCCTGAGCCCCACGGCCCTGCTGTTCCACGCTTCACGTTGTGGTTCGACCCTGGTCGCTCAGTTGCTGGCCAGCCAGCCCCGTAACATCGTGCTGTCCGAACCTGCGCCGCTGGACAACCTGCTGCGCGCCGCGCGCCAGGATCCAGCCGCTGCAAGCTGGCAAGCCGAGGCCCTGCGCGCACTGTGCTCGGCCTATGGCCAACGCCGCCAGGGTGACGAGCAGCAACTGCTGATCAAGCTCGACGCCTGGAACATCTTCGACGCACCGCTGCTGACGGCGCTGTATCCCGATGCGGCCCGGGTATTCCTCTACCGCGACCCACTGGAAATCGTTGTCTCGCAACTGCGCCAGGCGGGCATGCATCGGGTGCCGGGGCTGCTTGGTGCTTCGGGCCTCGACAGCCTGCTGCCAGCCCCCCAAGCCATGGGCACGGTGGAATACACCTGCCGGATGATTGGCGAAATTCTCGCGGCTGGCCTAACGTTGTGCGAACGCCACGGCGCCATCGCCGTGAACTACAGCGAATTGCCCGACGCCGTCTGGGGACGCCTCGGGCCACTGTTCGGCATCCAGCCAGGCGATGTGGCTGACCTGCGCGCCGTCGCGGCCTTCGACGCCAAGCAGCCGGCCATGAACTTCAGCGCCGACAGCCAGCGAAAGCGCGAGGAGGCCGACGACGAAATACGGGCTGCGGTCATCCGTTGGGCCCAGGCGCCTTACAACGCGTTGGAATCCATACGGTTGCGAAACGTCTAGGAAATGGCGTCAAACGACCTCGAACGGGTGTTTGAGAAAAAAGTTGAAAAGACCCTGTTTGGGTAGTGGCTATTTGCCTTGCTCTTCGGCTACGCTGCTGCAGATTGTGTAGGACAATTCACTTGGATGTGCGCCCCTCACCATGGGGTAACCTTATGCAGGGAAGCCATACCCGATGTCCATTTCCGAGGTGAGCCTCCGTCCCATCGTGGACGTCGACCGGGCGTTCCTGCGCACCCTCTACGGCACCACCCGTGCCGCCGAAATGGCCCTGCTGCCGTGGCCCCAGGCCGCCATCGATGTGTTCCTCGACCAGCAGTTCCAAGCCCAGCACGACTATTACCAAGCCCAGTTCGCCGACGCCGACTTCTTCATCATCGAAGTGGCGGGCGAGCCCATTGGCCGCGTCTACCTGCACTGGACCGACAGCCACGTGCAGTTCATCGACATGGCCCTGCTGCCCGCCTGGTGCGGGCGCGGCATCGGCAGCCGGTTACTCGGGCAGTGGCTGGCACACGCCGATGCCGACGGCCTCAGCGCCGGCCTGCATGTCACCCCTCATAACCCGGCCTTGCGGCTTTACCAGCGCTGCGGGTTCGAGGTGGTCGGTGAGACCGGCCTGTCCCTGAAGATGCGCCGCCCGGCGTCCGCCCTTGCCATTCGTGCCTGAAGGATCAGCCGCCATGCATGCCATGCCCAGCTTCGCCGACTTGCATCAGGCCACCGGCAGCCACTTCCAGCTGTGGATCAGCGACGAACAGGCGCTCCAGGCGCAACTGCTGGCCGTGACCGAAGGACCGGCCATGTCGCCGCGTCACCAGCGTTATGCCGCGGAGTTCGCCCTGCCGGCCGGCACGGTGCTGCCGCAAGCGCTGTTTCGCCTGTCGCCACCGGGCGAGGAGGGCTGGCTACTGATGATGACCCCGGTAGGCCCCGACAGCGATGGGCGACCGGTGCTTGAAGCGATTTTCCACGTCGAGCGGCCGCTCTGAGGGCGGCTGTCATGCGTGATTTCCCGCGGGCCATGGGGCCCGCTCTTGCGGTGTTGTCAGAGGAGTGCAGCAAATGAGTGAGCCGTATCTCGGTCAGATCACCTTGTTCGCGGGCAACTTCGCCCCACGGGGCTGGGCCTTTTGCCAAGGGCAGATTCTGAGCATTGCCCAGAACACTGCGTTGTTCTCGATCCTGGGCACCACCTACGGTGGCAACGGTCAGACCACGTTCGCGCTGCCTGATCTGCGTGGTCGTGCGCCGGTCCAGCAGGGACAGGGCCCCGGATTGCCGATTGTCGACCTCGGCGAGGCGGCCGGTACGCCAACGGTCACCCTGACATCGCTGAACATGGTGCCGCAGGCGGTGAACATTCCGGCCAGTACCGTGTCGGTCGCCATTCCGGCCGCCGAAGGTGATGCCGATCTGCCCGCGCCTTCGACCACTGGCGTGTTGGCCAAACCCAAGGACACCACCGGTTCCGGCGCCGCAATCGACATCTACGCCTCGACCACCAGCAACACGACGCTCAAGCCATTCAACGTCACCATCCCGGCCTCCACGGGCGTGACCAGCGGCGGTAACCAGCCGTTCTCGATCCAGAGCCCTTACCTGGGCATCAACTTCATCATCGCCACCAGCGGTATCTTCCCGTCGCGCAACTGATGTCGGGCAGGTAGCAGGAGGACTGCGGGGCGCACATCGGCGCCCCGCCGTCCGTTCAGGATTTCCCAACAAGGACAGGCCGTCCTCATTCGCAAGGACGGCAAGCATAACCAGCCCCAGGGCTGAGCGAGGGCATCATGGCATTCTGGAAACGCGGCAAGGCCACCCACACAACCACTGTTTCCACAAGCCGCCCGAGCCTTATCCAGGCCCTGGAGCCACGCATGATGTTCGACGCCTCGGTGGGCGTGGTCGCCGACCAGGGGGCTCAGGCAGTCGAGACGGCGGCTGCCGCAGCCAAGGACACCAGCGCCGCCAGCGATGCGGCCAGCACCCGCGACAGCGCCACCCACGAGCCCGTCCACGAGGCGGCGCCCGCCACCGCGCCGGTCACGGCAGCTTCGGGCAACCACGAAGTCGTGTTCGTCGACTCCGCCGTCAGCGACTACCAGAAGCTCATTGCCGGCCTGCCCGCCGGGGTCGAAGTGGTGGTGCTGGAGAACGGCAAGGATGGTTTCAAGCAGATCGCCGATTACCTCGATGGCCGCAACGACGTGACCTCGATCGATATCATCAGCCACGGTGACAAGGGCTATGTCTACCTGGCCGGCAACGCCATCTGGGCCAACCAGTTGGCCAGCCATGGCGCGGACCTTGCGCGTATTGGCAACAGCCTGGCGCCGGGCGGTGACATCCGCTTCTTTGCCTGCAACACCGGGGCCGGCAGCGACGGCCAGCTGTTCGTCAACGAAGTGGCGCGGCTCAGCGGTGCGGATGTAGGCGCTTCGTCCGACGCCACCGGTAACCGCGCCGGCGAGGACTGGGCGCTGGAGACCGTCTCCGGGGTGGTTGCAACGGACGTCGGCGTGCAGCGTGGCAACCTGTCGGCTTTCAACACTTCGCTTGCGACCATCACCGTCACCACCACCGATGCTTCGGCCATCACCAACGATGGCCAGGTGTCCCTGGCCGAGGCCATCCAGGCCGCGAACACCGACACCTCGGTGGACGGCTCGGCCGCAGGCAGCGGCAGCGACATCATCGTGTTCCACCAGAACCTGAAAGGGCAGACCATCCGCTGGTCCTCGGCCACGGCACTGGCGGTGACCAGCAACATCACCATCAACGGAGATGTCGACGGTGACGGCAAGGGCGACATCATCTTGAGCGGCGACGTCAACAACAACGGTACCCGCGACCCCCTCGAAGCCTCGGGCCTGCAAAGCAACGGCGGTGGCGTGCTGACCGTGCGCAACCTGGATTTCCGTCATTTCTCCAGCAACATCGCTGGCGGCGCGATCCGCGCCAACGGCGGCTCGATCACCGTCGAGGACTCCAACTTCGAGAGCAACGCCGGCACGGTGATCAACTCGGCGACCACCGCAGGATCCACCGTGGTGGTGCGCAACACCACGATCCACGACAACAGCGCCAGCATTGTCGGCGGCACCGCCATGTCGACGCTCGTGCGCCTGGGCGGCGCCAACAACCACGTGCTGGAAAACGTCGCCATCTACAACAACACCGGCACCTACGGCGCCACCGGCACGGTGGCGGCCGGCTCGATCATCGTGCTGAGCAACAGCGGGGGCACGGTGCGCATCACCAACAGCACCATCGCCAACAACGTGTTCCTCAACACCAGTACCGGTAGCATCGCCTCGGGCGGCCTCGGCTGGGTCAGCGGCCAGGCCGGCACGGTGACGGTGCAGAACAGCATTTTCACCGGCAATACCGTGAACGGCACCCAGCTCGATGCGGCCACCAATGGTGGCGTTGGCGGCGGCTACACCAGCACCACCAACTTGATCGGTACCGCGGTCAACTTCGTCAACACCGCCACCGGTGACTACCGCTTGGCCAGCACCGCCAGCAACGCCATCGACCAGGGCACCCTCGCCGGCGCACCGCTCACCGACCTGCGCGGCTTCGACCGGCCCCGTGGCGGTGGCGTTGATATCGGCGCCTACGAGGTGCTGTATTCGGCGCCGCCGGTGGTCGATCTGGACACCGGCACCGGCGGCAACGACAGCACGGTCAACTTCGCCGGCACGCCGGTGGCCATCGTGCCGAACATCAGCCTCACCCAGACCGACGGCGACACCCAGGTCAGCGGTGCGACCTTGACCCTCGGTGGCGTGCTCGACGGCGGCAACGAAACCCTGTCGCTCAGCGCCGGGCAGATCGCCACCGCGGCCAGCTACGGCATCACCATCAGCGGCTCCGGCACCACGGTACTGTCGCTCAGCGGTGTGGCCACCCTGGCCCAGTACCGCTCGATCCTCGCCGTGGTCGCCTACGGCAACAGCACCGGGGCATACACCAGCGGCACGCGCAGCGTGACGGTCAGCGTCAATGACGACATGGGCAGCACCACCCGCACCGCTTCGGTGGTGGTCCAGCCACTCAACGCCGCGCCGGTGATCGCCAACCTCAACGGCGACAGCCAGACCTTCACCCAAGGCGCAGGCTCGGTGCTGCTCGACAGCGGCGGCAATGCCACCGTCACCGACAGCGACTCGGCCGACTTCGCCGGCGGCAACCTGACCGTGGCGGTGAGCGCCAACGGCGTAGCCGGCGAAGATGTGCTGGGCATTCGCAACCAGGGCAATGGCGTCGGGCAGATCGGCGTCAGCGGCAACACGGTCAGCTACGGCGGCGTGGCCATCGGCACCTATACCGGAGGCACGGGGGGCGCAAACCTGGTGCTGACATTCAACGGCAATGCCACGGCGGCGGCGGTCCAGGCGGTGGTGCGCAACCTCACCTACGACAACAGCAATGCCGCCAACAGCATCGGCCAGGCCACCCGTACCTTGTCGGTCACGGTCAACGATGGCGACGGTGGCACTTCGAGCGCGGCATCGGTGTCGGTGGCCATCCACGAGACCGTCCCGCCCACCGCCACCATCACACTCAGCGACACGGCCCTCAAAGTGGGCGAGACCGCGACGGTGACGATCACCTTCAGCGAGGTGGTGACCGGCTTCACCAATGCCGACCTGACGGTGGCCAACGGCACCTTGAGCGCGGTGTCCAGCAGCGATGGCGGCAAGACCTGGACCGCCACCTTCACCCCGACCAACAACCTCACCAATGCCAGCAACGTCATCACCCTGAACAACGCGGGCGTCACCGATCTGGCCGGCAATGCTGGCGCCGGCACCACCAGCTCGGCCAACTACAGCATCGATACCGTGCGCCCGACCGCGACCATCGTGGTCACCGACAGCAACCTGACCATCGGTGAAACTTCGCTGGTGACCATCACCTTCAGCGAGGCGGTGACCGGCTTCACCAATGCCGACCTGACGGTGGCTAACGGCACCTTGAGCGCGGTGTCCAGCAGTGATGGCGGCATCACCTGGACGGCGACCTTCACGCCGACCAGCGCCATCACCGACGCGACCAACCTCATCACCCTGGACAACACCGGCGTGACCGACCTGGCGGGTAACGCCGGCAGCGGCACCACCAACTCGAACAACTACGCCATCGATACCGTGCGCCCGAGTGCGACCATCGTGGTGGCCGACAGCAGCCTGAGGATCGGTGAAACCTCGCTGGTGACCATCACCTTCAGCGAAGCGGTGACCGGCTTCACCAATGCCGACCTGAACGTGGCCAACGGTACCTTGAGCGCGGTGTCCAGCAGTGATGGCGGCATCACCTGGACGGCGACCTTCACGCCGACCAGCGCCATCACCGACGCGACCAACGTCATCACCCTGGACAACACTGGGGTGACCGATGCCGCCGGCAACGCTGGGGCCGGTACCACCGACTCGAACAACTTCGCCATCGACACCCAGCGCCCGACCGCGACCATCGCGGTGGCCGACAGCAACCTGGCCATCGGCCAGACGTCGCTGGTAACCATCACCTTCAGCGAGGCGGTGACCGGCTTCAGCAATGCCGACCTGAGCGTGGCCAACGGCACCCTGAGCGCGGTGTCCAGTAGCGATGGTGGCATCACCTGGACGGCGACCTTTACCCCGACCAGCGCCATCACCGACGCGACCAACGTCATCACCCTGGACAACACTGGGGTGACCGATGCCGCCGGCAACGCTGGCGCCGGGACCACCGACTCGAACAACTACGCCATCGACACCCAGCGCCCGACCGCGACCATCGTGTTGGCCGACAGCAACCTGACCGTGGGTGAGACCACCACGGTGACCATCACCTTCAGCGAAGCGGTGAGCGGCTTCACCCTGGCCGACCTGACGGCGCCCAACGGCACCTTGAGCGGGCTGTCCAGCAGCGACGGCGGCATCACCTGGACGGCCACCTTTACCCCGACGGTCAACGTGCAGGACACCACCAACGTCATCACCTTGAACAACACCGGGGTGGCCGACTTGGCCGGCAACGTCGGTGCCGGTACCACCAGCTCCGCCAACTACACAGTCAGTACCCTGCAGCCCACGGCGACGGTGGTGGTGAGCAACCCGGCCCTGCGCGTGGGCGACACCAGCCAGGTGACCTTCACCTTCAGCGAGGCGGTGACCGGCTTCACCAATGCCGACCTGACGGTGGCCAACGGCACCTTGAGCGCGGTGTCCAGCAGCGACGGCGGCATCACGTGGACCGCCACCTTCACCCCGACCGGCAACATCACCGACAGCACCAACCTGATCGTCCTCGACAACAGCGGCGTGGTCGGTGCGAGCAGCGGCAACGCTGGCTCCGGCACCACCAGCTCGAACAACTACGCCATCGACACCCAGCGCCCGACCGCCACCATCGTGGTGGCCGACAGCAACCTGGCCATCGGCCAGACGTCACTGGTGACCATCACCTTCAGCGAGGCGGTGACCGGCTTCACCAATGCCGACCTGACGATCGCCAACGGCACCCTGAGCGCGGTGAGCAGCAGCGACGGCGGCGTGACCTGGACCGCGACCCTGACCCCGGCCGCCGGTATCACCGACACCAGCAACCTGATCACCCTGGACAACACAGGTGTGACGGATATCGCGGGCAACGCCGGCACCGGCAGCACCGATTCGAACAACTACGCCGTCGACAGCCAGCGCCCGACAGCCACTATCGTGATCGCTGACCCCAATCTGACAGCGGGGGAGACCACCACGGTAACCTTCACCTTCAGCGAAGCGGTGACCGGTTTCACCAACGCCGACCTCTCGGTGGCCAATGGCACCCTGAGCGCCGTGAGCAGCAGCGACGGCGGTATCACCTGGACTGCCACCTTCACCCCGAGCAATGGGGTGAGGGACCTCAGCAATGTGATCACCCTGAACAATACCGGTGTCAGCGACCTGGCCGGCAACGCCGGTGTCGGCACTACCTCGTCGGCCAACTACACAGTCGACACCGTCGTCCCCACGGCCACCGTCGTGGTCGCCGACACGGCCCTGCGCGTTGGCGAGACATCACTGGTGACCATCACCTTCAGCGAAGCGGTCAGCGGTTTTACCCTGGCTGACCTGAGCGTGGCCAACGGTACCTTGAGCGGGTTGAGCAGCAGCGATGGCGGCATCACCTGGACCGCGACCCTGACCCCAACCAGCAATGTCGAGGACACCAGCAACCTGATCACCCTGGACAATACCGGCGTCGTGGGTGCGAGCTCCGGCAACGCCGGGATAGGCAGCACCGACTCCAACAACTATGCCATCGACACCCGAGCGCCCAGCGTGACCAGCGTCGGAGGCCCGGCCGGGGTTTCCTACAACGCAGGCGACGCTCTGGTGTTCGTGGTCAACGCCAGCGAAGCTGTGCAGGTGGCGGGTTCGCCGCGCCTGGCCCTGGACATCGGCGGCCACACGGTGTTCGCCGACCTGGTGGCTGGGGCCGGCACCACGACCCTGGTGTTCCAGTACACCATCCAGCCCGGCGACAACGACAGCGATGGTGTCACCGTCACCGGTCTCACCGCCAATGGCGCGACCCTCACCGACGCCGCGGGCAACGCCATGAACCTGACCCTCAATGGTGTGTCCGACACCCATCAGGTGCTGGTCGACACCCAGGCGCCGACAGCGGTCGGTATCGTCACCCTCGACCCGTCGCCGAGCAATGCACAGAGTGTGCGTTTCACGGTGACTTTCAGTGAACAAGTCAGCGGTGTCGACCTGGCCGACTTCACGCTGGTCGGCAGTGGCTCGGCATCCGGCACGCTCAGTGGCCTGCAAGCGCTGGGCGGCGGTGTCTATGTGATCACCGTCAGCGGTGTGAGCGGGACCGGTACCTTGGGCCTGAACCTCAATGGCAGTGCGACCGGCATCACCGATGTGGCTGGCAACGCGTTGGTCGGGGGGCTCACCGGTGCCGTGTACAGCATCGACCGCGATGCCTCCACGGTGGGCAGTGTCAGTGTGCCGGTCGGCGTCCTCTACAACACCGGCGATGTGCTCACCTTCGTGGTCAACACCAGCGAAGCGGTGGTGGTCGACGGGGTACCCCGTCTTGCCTTGGATGTGGGCGGGCGCACGGTGTACGCCGACTTCGTGGCCGGCTCGGGCACGCCGACACTGGTGTTCCAATATCAAGTCCAGGCCGGTGACAACGATGCCGACGGCATCCAGGTGCTGGGGCTGTCGGCCAACGGGGCGAGCCTGAGGGACGCCGCCGGCAACGCGCTGACACCGGCTCTTGAAAATGTCGGTGACACCCATGGTGTGGTCGTCGATGGTACGCCACCCACCGTGGTGTCGATCGTGGCCAACCCCTCGCCGACACCAGGTGGCCAGTCGTTTACCGTGACCTTCAGTGAGGATGTCAGCGGTGTCGACCTGGCAGACTTCGAGCTGGTGGGCAATGGCAACGCCAGCGGCACCCTGCAATCGCTGGTGCGTCTCGACGGTCGCACCTGGCAAATCAACGTCGGCGGTGTGGCCGGCGCCGGTAGCCTGGCCCTGGCGCTCAGATCCAGTGGTACCGGCATTACCGATGCTGCGGGCAACGCGCTGGTCGGCGGCTTTATCGGGCAAGGCGTGGCCCTGCAGTCGAACGATGGTGATCCGGAGTTCCGGGCCTATCCGCCCGCGCAGCCGGTGCAGGTCAGCCCGGGCATGCCTGTGTCGGTCTCGCCCCTACCGGTGACCGCGCCATACCAGTCACCGCTGTTGCCACAACCGTTGTTCGAGGTTCCGACATCGGGTGGCGGGCTGCCGACCTTGGGCAACCTGTTCATCCACAACGGCGCGCTGGCGCCGAGCTATCTGGCCCAGGTATTCGCCGGTCACCAGGGTGACAGTGCCATCGGCAATGGTTCTGGGGCCGGCTTCCTCGGCTTTGGCGGTGGGGACGCCAATGTCTTCGGGGCCAGCAGCCTGGCCAACATCTTCGACAAGACGCTGCCGGATGACGGTGGCCAGTTCGAGCTCAGCGGCGGCAAGCCGTTCCGCCAGGGAGCGGAGGCAGAGAAGGGTTTGACCGGGGCTCCAACCCTGGGGCAGCAACTGCAGGCCTTCCGGGAGGGGGAGCAACGTCAGGCCAGGCAACTGGCGCAGGCGTTGGGGCAGGTAGAGGTACCCGCGCCGCAGGCATGAGCCAGCGGACGCAAGCTATCCATTAGAAGAACAGCAGTGCCGTACCAAGGGGGCGGACAGGGATGAGCAGAGCATCGAGGATTTTCGCGGTAAGCGTGCTGGCGTTGGCGGTGACGGGGTGCGCGGTCAAGACCCAGCCCATTGACCGCAGCGTCAGCGAGCAGCGGGCAAAGGCCGACCTGGCCAGTATGTTCAAAGGCCAGGAGGCGCTGCACGGGCCGCTGACGTTGCACCAGGCCATGGCCAGGGCGGTCAAGTACAACCTGGAAGCCCGCCTGAAAGTCATGGAGGAGGCCCTGGCCCAGCGCCAGGTTGACCTGGCCAGCTTCGACATGCTGCCACGCATGGCCCTGTCGGCCGGTTATGCCGGGCGCAGTAACGTCAGCGCGTCGAGCAGCCGTAGTGTGCTGACCAACACCCAGTCCCTGGAGCCGTCGACCTCCCAGGACCGTGACCGCGACGTGGCCGACCTGACCATGGTCTGGAACGTTCTCGACTTCGGCGTCAGCTACGTCAGCGCCAAGCAGCAGGGCGACCAGCGCCTGATCGTGCAGGAGCGTCGGCGCAAGGTGGTGCAGACCATCATCCAGGACGTGCGCTCGGCCTATTGGCGGGCCGTGGCTGCCGAACGCCTGCTCAAGCAGATCGATGCGCTGATGGTGCGCGTCGACCAGGCCAGGGACAACAGCCAGCGTCTGGGCGAGCAACGCATCGGCGATCCGATCCAGGCGCTTGGCTACCAACGCGCGCTGATCGAGGCCACTCGCCAGTTGGAAGAGCAACGTCGGGCCTTGTCGCTGGCCAAGACCGAGCTGGGCGCGTTGATCAACCTGCCGCCCGGCACCGAGCTGACCCTCGCCGCCACCGATGACTACAGCGTGCCGGAGCTCAAGGTGGGCCTCGAAGCGCTGGAGCAGCAGGCCTTGGCGACCCGTCCCGAGCTGCGTGAGCAGGACTATCAGGCACGTATCAGTGCCGCCGAGGTGCGCAAGTCGATGCTGCGCATGTTGCCGGGGTTGGAGTTTTCGGCCGGCGGTCACTACGACAGCAACAGCTTCCTGATCAACCAGCATTGGGCCGATTATGGCGTGAAGGTCACCTGGAACCTGTTCAACGTGCTGTCGGGGCCTGCCTCCATAGATGTGGCCAAGGCCGGCGAGCAGGTGGTCGAGGCACGGCGCCAGGCCATGTCCATGGCTATCCTGGCACAGTTGTACGTGGCCAACGCCAACTACAATGAAGCCCGTCGCCAGTTCACCACCAGCCAGCAACTGGTGAGCCTCGACCAGCAGATCGTCGAGCAACTGCGTAACCGCCACCAGGCACAAGGGATCGGCGAGCTCGAGCTGATCCAGGGCGAGTTGAACGCGCTGCAGGCCGACCTGCGTCGCGATTTGGCTTATGCCGAGCTGCGCAACAGTTATGGTCAGCTGTTCGCCAGCGCCGGCCTCGACCCGTTGCCGCAGAGCCTGCCGTCCAATGAGCTGGCCGATATTGCCCAGGCCTTGAGCAACAATGAGGCGCGCTGGCAGCGTGGCGATATCGCCCCGGGCAGCTGAGCGCAACCAGCAGGCGCGGGGCCAGCCCGCGCCTACTGCGGTTGGTACAGTACCCGCTGCTGTACGTACGCCAGCAGTTGCGCCGTTGCTATCGACAGCGGCACGTGTGCCGTCTCCACCACCAGCTCCGGCCGCTCCGGCACTTCGTAGGGCGCATCGATCCCGGTAAAGGCCGCCAGCTCTCCCGCTCGGGCGCGGCGATACAGGCCTTTGGGATCGCGGGCCTCGCAGATGGCCAGATCAGCGTTGACGTGCACCTCGTGGAAGCCCGCCTTGCAGGCCTGGCGTGCGGCGGCGCGCCCCGCGCGATAAGGTGAGATCAACGCGGCGATGCATATCAGCCCGGCATCGGCGAACAGCGCCGCCACCTCGGCTGTGCGGCGGATGTTTTCATGGCGATCCTCGGGTGAGAATCCCAAGTCGGCATTTAGCCCTGTGCGTAATACATCACCGTCGAGCACGTAGCAGCCATGTCCCAGCTCATGGAGCTCTCGGGCCAGGGCCTGGGCCAGTGTCGACTTTCCCGCGCCTGAGAGTCCGGTAAGCCAGATGACCGCGCCAGATCGGGCACGTGCCGGTGGATGTTCATCGCTTCCTGCGTGATGCACCTTGGGCGTCTCCGAAAGGGGGAGGGGCCCAGTGTACTGCGCGGCGTGGTGGTATGTCAGTGGCCGGAAAACAGCAGTTGGGCAACGCTTGGATCGGTCAGCAGGTGGGCGGGGTCATGGCCAATGCCCGGCAGTACGTACTGGCTATGCGCGAGCGCTATCGACCAGCGCTGGGAAAGTAAAGCCTCGTAGCGCAGGTAGTTGAGTTGCCGCTCGACCCGGTCACGGCCCTGGGCCTGGGCTGCACAGCTGCGGTCCATGATCCGGCTGTGCGGGTGACGGTCGCGCTCGCCGACCAGGTAGGTCACGTCGCGTGCGGCGTAGCGGCTGAGCACCTGGCGGGCATCGAGATGCTGCGTGGCGAAGTAGTCCGGTGCGCCCGGCAGGCCATAGCGGTAACGGTCGTAGTCGGGGCACTGCGCGGCAGCTAAAGGGGCGAAGCCTTCGCCAAGGGGGCGGTTGGCATCCAGGTACAGGTAGGTGGAGGGGCTGGCGACAATGTAGCGCACGTGGATCCCAAGGGCTCGCAGCGCCTGGTCGCCCGTGCCGAGCAGCGTGTAGCGCTGCAACAGTTGGCCGCCGGCGGAATGACCGATCAACGTGATGTCTTCAAGGTGTGGAAATCGATGACGATCGCCAAGGTAGGCGAGAAGGTCGTCGAGCACCGCGAATGCTGAGATGCCGGTGCGTCCGGCCACGGACTCGTGGCCCTGCAGCCATTGGTTTTTTACCCACAAGGGCGCAGTGGGCGTTGTCTGGGGATCGTCTTCGCTGAAGAAGCGGGGGGCCAGCAGCAGCGTGTCGTCCTGGGTGAGTCCCGCATTGCCGAGCAGGATCAGGCCGTTGCGATAGTAGTGGTCGGCATCACGGTGCACGCCATGGAGCACGATCACTGCGTGTTGGACCGGCAGGCGGATGTCGAGCCTGACATTGGCATAGGTGAAGAAAGGGTAGGGCGCAGGCTTGCCCAGCGCCATCGTCTGCATGGCGTCGCCGGCCCACGCGGGCCAGGCCAGGCAGGCGAGCAACGCCAGCAGCACTCGATAACCGGTACGTAGTTGATCATTTGGCACCTTGGCGCACTCCTTCTATATAGCGCAGCACTGCGGGCGACTTTTCGAAGCGGCGGTGCACCAGGCTCAGCCATGAACTTGCCTGGGCGTCGGCGATGGGCCGGTAGTTGACCTGGGGCAAACTGATACGCTGGAACACCGACGCCGGTACCACGGCCACGCCCTGGCCCAGTGACACCAGGGTGAGTACCGCCACCAGGCTGCCCGGTTGCGGCCCCAGGCGCGGGGTGAAGTTGCCCTGGGTGGCAATTGCCAGTGTGCCGGAGACCTGCTCGGGCAAGATGAAGGTTTCGTCGGCCAGGCGTGAGGCCGGGATGGTCTTCAGTTCGTTGAGGCGCGAGCTGGCCGGTAGCGCCAGGACGAAACCTTCCTGATGCAAGGCGACGGCTTTCAGGGGCTGCGGCAGCTCCATCGGTGAACGCAAGTAGGCGAGGTCGAGTTGCCCCTCGTCGACAAGAGAGGGGAGCTCGAGCATGGGCACTTCGCGAATGTTCAGCTGTACGTCGGGATAGGCCTGGACAAACCGACTGACCTGTTGCTGCAGGGTACCGGAGTAAGCTGCCGAGGCAACGTAGCCGAGTTCGATCCTCCCACTGTCGCCGCGACCTGCACGCTGCGCACCCAACTGTGCTGCGTCGAACTGCTGCACCGCCTGTTCGGCCTCGGTAAGCAAGGCATGGCCGGCGGCGGTGAGGCTTACCTCGCGTTGGCTGCGTTCGAACAGCCGCACTCCCAGCTCACGCTCCATGTCCTGGATCTGCCGGCTCAGGGTCGGCGGGGCGATGCCCAGTTGCTCGGCGGCGCGGGTGAAGTGGCCGTGACGGGCGACGGCAAGGAAGTAGCGGAAGTGACGTATCTCCATGGGGCCTCGTTAGCCAGGCGCTAATGACGCGGGACGTGCTGGCTAACAAGCCAGGTGCCCGGCGGCGTTATGGTGAAGGCAACACTACAAGGCTGGCGTCGTGGCGGTAAAGCGGCGACGACCCGCCTGCTCTTTGTAACGGAGCCTTCATGCCTGCCGCCGCCTCACCGCGCTTCACCCTGTTCACCGCCTCGGCGGTGTGCGCCTTGATCATCCTCGACACCAACATCGTCGCGGTTAGCCTGCCCAGCATTGCCCGTGATCTGTCCGGCTCGTTCAGCGACATCGAATGGGTGGTCAGTGCGTATTTGCTGGCGTTCGCTGCCTGTCTGCTACCCGCTGGCAGCCTGGCCGACCGCTTCGGCAGGCGGCGCATGCTGCTGCTCGGCCTGGCGCTGTTCGGCGCTGCCTCGCTGGCGTGCGGCGCCGCGCCCAGCCTGTTGTTCCTTGATCTGGCCCGCGCAGCCAAGGGCATCGGTGCCGCGTTGTTGCTGACTGCCGCGCTGGCCGCCATCGGCCACCGTTTCCACGCACCGCAGGAACGCATGCGGGCCTGGGCCTTCTGGGGCGCCTGCATGGGCGCGACCATCACCTTCGCACCGCTGCTCGGTGGGCTGATCGCCAGTACCTTGGGCTGGCGCTGGATCTTCTATATCAACCTGCCGCTGGTGATCGTGCTGGCGTTCATGGTTGCAAGCAGTATCGAGGAG
Organism: Pseudomonas sp. P106(2024); assembly: GCF_057480815.1. Classification (NCBI taxonomy): domain Bacteria; kingdom Pseudomonadati; phylum Pseudomonadota; class Gammaproteobacteria; order Pseudomonadales; family Pseudomonadaceae; genus Pseudomonas; species Pseudomonas sp. P106(2024). Next base: position 180,291 of record NZ_JBLIYU010000011.1, read on the forward strand.
TCCCGCGACGGTTTGGCGGCGCGGTTCGATCCACTGGGCAGCCTGACTTTCGCCGGTGGCCTGGGCTACCTGACCTGGGCCTTGATCGACGCCAATCGGGTTGGTTGGGATAGCGCCCCCACGTTGGGGCGTCTGCTGATCGGCGTGTTCCTGCTTGGCTTGTTCGTGATGGTCGAGCGCAGCCAGGCGCGGCCGATGGTCGACCTCGGCCTGATGCGCAGCGGGCGTTTCATCGGGGCCTTGCTGGGGATGCTCGCCTATGCCGCCTGTGCGCAGGTGATGATGACCTTGCTGCCGCTGTACCTGCAGAGCGGCTTGCAGCTCTCGGCCCTGGCCGCGGGCGCGGGCATGCTGCCGTTCGCCGTGGCCATGCTGCTCACGCCTCGGTTGGGCATGCGCATGGCTGCGCGCCTGTCGCCGGCCCAGGTGTTCGCATTGGGGTTGGTCCTGGTCGGGGTGGGCAACCTGGCCTGCGCCTGGGCCACCGGCCAGAGTGGCTATGCCGCGTTCGCCCTGGCCAGTGTCGTACTGGGCGCCGGAGCCGGGCTGCTCAATGGCGATACGCAGAAGAACATCATGGCCTGCGTGCCGCGTGAGCGCACCGGTATGGCTTCGGGGCTGAGCACCACCACGCGCTTCGGGGCCATCGTCCTTGCCATAGGCATTCTTGGCGGCATCCTTGCGGCGCGCAGTGGGCAACTGCTGCGCGATGCCCTGACGCTCCAGGCACCCGAGGCGTTGGGTGTGGCGGGGGAGATGGCTACGCGGGTGGCAGCGGGGGATCTGCATGCCGCGTTGGCGTTGCTCGACCCAAGGCTGAGAGAGGTGGCGGCACCACTGGCGCGCCAGGCGTTCATCGGCGGCTTCGAGGCGGTGCTGTGCAGCGCTGGTGTCGCGGCGCTGATTTTTGCGGTGCTGGTGGGGGTATTGCTGAACAAGCCCTTGCCGATCGGGGAGGCTCCTCATCAGACAGCGCCGGACATTGCAAATATATGAAATAAACGGTTGACGGGCTTTCAGATCCCCTTATAATGCGCCCCACTTCCAGCGACATCGGAACGAAAAACTCCTTGAATATCAATGAGTTGATTGTTGAAGAGGGTGGCGGAAGTGCTTCGGTCTAACGATCAGCAGCGGTGAGAAAGGCAGTTGACAGCAGGTTGTAACGCTGTATGATTCGCCTCCCGCTACGAGAGATCGCAGCGAGTCAAGTGTTTGAAGTGAAACGA
>NZ_JBLIYU010000012.1:0-165705 GCF_057480815.1 Pseudomonas sp. P106(2024)
TAACGAAGAACTCGTTTCACTTCAAACACTTGACTCGCTGCGATCTCTCGTAGCGGGAGGCGAATCATACAGCGTTACAACCTGCTGTCAACTGCCTTTTTCACCGCTGCCGATCAGATGATCGAAGCACCTCCGATACTACCTGAAACATTCAACCTATTGATTAACAAGAGATTTTTCGTTTCGACTACGTCGGAAGTGGGGCGCATTATAAGGGGATCTGAGAGGGCGTCAAGCTTTTATTAAAGAAAGATTTCAGGCCGCCCTCCCCCGCCCCATCAATCGTGGAACACGCCGCCATACCGGGGGAATGCGCAGCACCAGCAGCAAGACTCCGATAGCGGCATACACCGCCCATTCCTTCAGGTCCGAGCGCACGATCCACAGGAAGTGCAACAGCCCCAGCCCGAGAATCACATAGACAAGCCTATGCAGCTTTTTCCACCGCGCCCCCAGGCGCCGCTGGCTGTAACGGTTGGAGGTAACCGCAAGCGCCAGCAGGCCAAGGAAACCCAAGGCGCCAACAATGATGTAGGGCCGCTTGCGCAGCTCGACGCCGAACTGCCCCCAATCCAGCCCCAGGATGAACACCATGTACGCCGTCATGTGCAGGACTATATAAGCAAAGCACCACAGCCCCAGCTGGCGCCGCACCACAATCCACCCCGACCACCCCGTCAGCCGCTGCAGCGGCGTCATGCCCAGGGTGATAAGCAAAAACACCAACGCCCCCAAACCAAGTCGGTCCATCATGATCTTCCCAGGATCTGGCCCAAGCAGCCCCATGGCAGCTTCATAGAACCACCACAGTGGAAACAGGCACCCCACGACGAAGATCGCCAGACGAAACCAGGGATAGCGCATCAGTAGTTCTTCCGCAGGTCGAGACCGGTATAGAGCGACGCCACTTCATCGGCATAGCCGTTGAACATCAGCGTATCGCGCACATTGGGACTGAACAGCGCGCTGGGCAAGCGGCGCTCCCGCGCCTGGGTCCAGCGCGGGTGGTCGACCGTCGGGTTGACGTTGGCATAGAAGCCGTATTCGTCCGGCGCCAGCCCCTGCCAGGTGGTCTGCGGCTGCTCCGCCACCAGGCTGATGCGCACGATCGACTTGATGCTCTTGAATCCGTACTTCCATGGCACCACCAGGCGCAGCGGCGCGCCGTTCTGGTTGGGCAGCTCGCGGCCATACATGCCCACCGCCAGAATCGCCAACGGGTTCATCGCCTCATCCAGGCGCAAGCCCTCCATATACGGCCAGTTGATCAGGGCGAAGCCGGAACGCTGGCCGGGCATGCTCTTGGGGTCTTCCAGGGTTTCGAAACGGATGTAGCGCGCCTTCGAGGTAGGCTCGACCTGTTTGAGCACCTGCGCCAAGGGGAAGCCCAACCAGGGAATCACCATCGACCAGGCCTCCACGCAGCGCAGGCGGTAGATCCGCTCCTCGAGCTGGTAAGGCTTGATGAAGTCCTCCAGCGCATAGCGCCCGGGCTTGGCCACCTCACCATCGACCACCAGGCTCCAGGGTTCGGTCTTCAGACCGCCGGCATTGGCCGCCGGATCGCCCTTGTCGGGGCCGAACTCATAGAAGTTGTTGTAGTGGGTGGCGTCCTTGAACGGCGTGATCGCTTCGCCACTGACGGTGACCGCCTGCCAGCGGGTGCTGGCCAGCTTGTCGCTGAACCAGCCGGGGGCGGCACCGCCTTCGACATCGGCATAGCGGGACACCTCGGCAGCCGCGCCCAACCGCGGCAACGCGCCCAGGGCCACGCCCGCCAGGCCTGCGCCTAGCAAGGTGCGACGGGAGAAGTAGATGGATTCGGGGGTGATCTCCGACGCTTTGCAGTCGGATGGTCGGGGAAGCTTGATGAGCATGGCGGCTCCACAGTACGGGTCACTGATGTACACGTAAGACTATGGAGCCTGCAGGTTATTCCGCGATTAAATCCTTGTCAGGATTTACGACGGCGCGCCCGCAACAGGAACTGGATCGGCCCCGATGCAGCATAGGCAAGGAAGATCAGCAGCAGGATGCGCGGCGGATCGCTGAACACCACGGCGAACACCAGCACCACGGCGAGGATGGCGACGAAGGGCACGCGACCCTTGAGATCGAGTTCCTTGAAGCTGTTGTACTTGATGTTGCTGACCATCAGCATGCCCGCGGCCGCCACCAGCAGCGCCACCAGGAACGACAGCTTGGAGCCCTGGATGCCGTAGTCGCTGAACGCCCATACGGTACCAGCCACCACGCCGGCCGCCGCTGGGCTGGCCAGGCCGATGAAGTAGCGCTTGTCGGCGGTGCCGACCTGGGTGTTGAAACGCGCCAGGCGCAGCGCGGCGCCGGCCACATAGATGAAGGCGACCATCCAGCCGACCTTGCCCATGTCCCCCAGGGCCCAGCCGAACGCCAGCAACGCCGGGGCCACGCCGAAGGCGACCATGTCCGACAGCGAGTCGTACTCGGCGCCGAAGGCACTTTGCGTATTGGTCATGCGGGCCACGCGGCCATCGAGGCCGTCGAGGACCATGGCGACGAAGATCGCGATGGCGGCGAAGGCGAAATACTTGCTCGCCTCCCGTGGATCACCCGCGCTCAGGGCGCTCTGCGCGCTCATCGAGCTGATGATGGAATAGAAGCCGGCGAACAGGTTCGCGGTGGTGAACAGGTTGGGCAGCAGATAGATACCGCGGTGACGCACCTTGCGCCCTTCGGCGTCGTGACCTTCTTCAACGTGCTCATCGACAGGTAGCAGGCTTTCGGCGTCGGAGGGCTTGTTCGGCTCTTCGGGACGTTCGCTCATGAAAAGTACCTTGCAACAGGGTGGAATATGTTCGACATGGGCTCGGCAAAACCGTTCTAACAGCGAGCCACTGGTCGCTTTATACCAGAAGCTGACCGCGCAAACGAAAAAACGCGGCCGAAGCCGCGTTTTTCATTTATCGACGCAAGACTCAGTTCTTGGTCTTGTCGACGATCTTGTTGGCCGAGATCCAAGGCATCATCGAACGCAGTTGCTCGCCGATGATTTCGATGCCGTGGGCGGCGTTGTTGCGACGCTTGGCGGTCATCGAAGGATAGTTGGTGGCGCCTTCGCTGATGAACATCTTCGCGTACTCGCCGTCCTGGATGCGCTTGAGGGCATTGCGCATGGCCTTGCGGGATTCTTCGTTGATGACTTCTGGGCCGGTGACGTACTCACCGTACTCGGCGTTGTTGGAGATCGAGTAGTTCATGTTGGCGATACCGCCTTCGTACATGAGGTCGACGATCAGCTTCAGCTCGTGCAGGCACTCGAAGTAGGCCATTTCCGGGGCGTAGCCCGCTTCGACCAGGGTCTCGAAACCGGCCTTGACCAGTTCCACGGTACCGCCGCACAGAACGGCCTGCTCACCGAACAGGTCGGTTTCGGTCTCGTCCTTGAAGGTGGTTTCGATGATGCCGGTACGGCCACCACCGACACCAGCGGCGTAGGACAGGGCGACGTTCTTGGCGTTGCCCGAGGCGTCCTGGTAGACAGCGATCAGGTCAGGGATGCCGCCGCCCTTGACGAACTCGGAGCGCACGGTGTGGCCCGGGGCCTTCGGCGCGATCATGATCACGTCGAGGTCGGCACGCGGAACGACCTGGTTGTAGTGGATCGAGAAGCCGTGGGAGAAGGCCAGGGTGGCGCCCTTCTTGATGTTCGGCTCGATCTCGTTCTTGTACAGCTGGCCCTGGAATTCGTCCGGGGTGAGGATCATGACCAGGTCGGCAGCGGCGACGGCGGTAGCCACGTCAGCCACTTTCAGGCCGTGGGCTTCTGCCTTGGCAACGGTGGCCGACCCTTTACGCAGACCGACGGTAACGTCCACACCGGAGTCCTTCAGGTTGCACGCCTGGGCGTGACCTTGCGAACCGTAACCGATGATGGCGACTTTCTTGCCCTGGATGATGGAAAGGTCGCAGTCTTTGTCGTAGAAAACTTTCATGAAAATACCCCTGTTATATCTCGGCCCCAGCGGAGCCATCGCTAGTTTTTGAAGTTAGATGCTGAGCACTTTGTCGCCACGGGCAATGCCGGTGACGCCACTGCGCACGGTTTCGAGAATCGATGCGGTGCCGATGGCCTGGATGAAGCTGTCCAGCTTGTCGCTGGTGCCGCTCAGCTGCACGGTGTACACGCTGGCGGTCACGTCGACGATCTGGCCACGGAAGATATCCGTGGTGCGCTTGATTTCGGCGCGCTGGGCACCGGTGGCCTTGACCTTGACCAGCATCAGTTCGCGCTCGATGTGGGCGCTTTCCGACAGGTCCACAAGCTTGACCACTTCGACCAGCTTGTTCAGGTTCTTGGTGATCTGCTCGATCACCTCGTCATGGCCAACGGTGGTCAGCGTCAGACGCGACAGAGTCGGGTCTTCGGTCGGTGCCACGGTCAGGCTTTCAATGTTGTAGTTGCGCTGGGAGAACAGACCGACCACGCGAGACAAGGCACCGGGTTCGTTTTCCAGCAGCAGGGAGATGATGTGCCGCATATCAGGTACGCTCCGTCTTGCTCAGCCACATGTCACGCATCGAGCCGTCCTTGATCTGCATCGGATAGACGTGCTCGGTCCGGTCGACCGCGATGTCGATGAACACCAGGCGGTCCTTCATCGCGAAAGCCTCTTCCAGTTTCGGCTTGAGGTCTTTCAGGCTGGTGATGCGGATGCCCACATGGCCATAGGCCTCGGCCAGCTTGACGAAGTCCGGCAGCGACTCGACGTAGGAGTGCGAGTGGCGACCGTTGTAGGCCATGTCCTGCCATTGGCGGACCATGCCCAGCACACCGTTGTTCAGGTTCACGATCTTCACCGGCAGGCCGTACTGCATGCAGGTGGACAGCTCCTGGATGTTCATCTGGATGCTGCCTTCACCGGTGACGCAGGCCACGTCCTGGTCAGGGAAGTTGAGCTTGATGCCCATGGCCGCCGGGAAACCGAAGCCCATGGTGCCCAGGCCACCGGAGTTGATCCAGCGGTTGGGTTTGTTGAAGCGGTAGTACTGCGCCGCGAACATCTGGTGCTGGCCCACGTCGGAGGTGACGAAGGCATCGCCTTTTGTCACTTCGCACAGGGTCTCGATCACCTGCTGCGGCTTGATGAGGTTGCCGTCGCCCTTGTCGTAGGGGAACAGTGCACCGTCGCCGCGCCATTCGTCGATCTGCTTCCACCAGGCATCCAGCGCCGCCTTGTCGGGTTGCTCGCCGATCTCCTTGAGGATGGTGAGCATCTCGCTCAACACGCTCTCGACCGGGCCGACGATCGGCACATCGGCCTTGATCATCTTGGAGATCGACGCCGGGTCGATGTCGATGTGGATGATCTTGGCGTTCGGGCAGAACTTGGCCGGGCCGTTGACCACGCGGTCGTCGAACCGCGCGCCGACGGCGAAGATCACGTCGGCGTGGTGCATGGCCATGTTGGCGGTGTAGCTGCCGTGCATGCCGAGCATGCCGAGGAACTGGCGATCGGTGCCCGGGAAGCCGCCGAGGCCCATCAAGGTGTTGGTGACCGGCAGGTTCAGCGACTTGGCGATTTCGGTGAGGGCTTCGGAGCCGCCGCCGAGGATCACGCCACCACCGGAGTAGACGATCGGGCGCTTGGCCGCCAGGAGCATCTCGGCCGCTTTGCGGATCTGCCCGGAGTGACCACGAACAGCCGGGCTATACGAACGCAACTTGACCTTTTTCGGGTAGATGTACTCGAACTTCTCGGCCGGGTTGGTCATATCTTTTGGAATATCGACCACCACCGGGCCGGGACGGCCGGACTGCGCAAGATAGAAGGCTTTTTTCAGGACTTCGGGGATTTCCGAGGCGTGCTTGATCATGAAGCTGTGCTTCACGATCGGCCGGGAGATACCGATCATGTCGGTTTCCTGGAACGCGTCGGTGCCGACCATGGTGCTGGGCACCTGGCCAGACAGGATGACCATCGGAATGGAATCCATGTAGGCGGTGGCAATGCCGGTAATGGCATTGGTCGCGCCCGGACCGGAAGTCACCAGGACCACGCCGGCCTTGCCGGTGGCACGGGCGTAACCGTCCGCCATATGGGTGGCAGCCTGCTCGTGACGGACCAGGATGTGCTGGACTTCCGGTTCCTTGAACAGGGCATCATAAACATGAAGGAGAGCACCGCCAGGGTACCCGTAGATGTGCTTAACGCCTTCGTCACGCAAGAAGCGGACGACCATCTCAGCGCCAGATAAAAGCTCCACGTTGTTCACCTCTAAAACGCCAGAATACCGCCCTCACTGAGCGGGTCTTAATAGGTTTACTGCCAAGCAGAGCATGAGCGAACGTCAGCACTGACTGAGCAAGTATTGGGAGTGCCCTGGTGTGTTGCGGGCCTTCCCACCCAGCGCGAGGTAACGCGTTGCGGGGTGTTACAAGTCGGCGCGGGTGTGCGCCTCATGATCTGCTTAGCGGGTCTGCTTCTGGCAGTCCCTCTACAGCGGAATCTGGATTCTTGTGATTCGGCGCGCACAAGTCAAGAGAAATTATTGCCAATTTTTCGGCAAGATGAATCTCCGCCACCACTAAAAAGGCCGGCAGCAGCAGATATAAGAAGATTTTCATAAAAAAGGGCCACAATCTGCGGCCCTTGATGGAAAAAGAGAAGAAATCAGGCGGAGGGGCTGATCAAATGGTCGAATGCTGCCAACAGGCGCCGTAGCTCGCGGCTTTGTTCCGGACGGTCGACAAACACCGTCTCGGCCATGACCAGGATGCCCGAGGCATTGGGCAGCGGGTGACCGTGCTCGAGAATCAGTTTCATCTGCGGCAGAAAGATCCACTGCAGCCACTGCTCGAAGGCCATGCTGTCGACGGCGAACGGCACCACGCTGGCCAGCGCCTCGGCGCTGGGCGTGGCATCACTCCACCAACCCTGGACCTTGAGCTCGCGCTCGATCAGCAGCAGGTGGTCGGCGATATCGAGGATGCGCTGCTCCATCACAGGTTGACCCGCGCCTTCTGCCGCGCCAGGGCGGCACCTGCGCTGTCACCTTGCTTCTCGCGGGCCTGGGCGATGGTGTTCCACAGCTGGGCCTGCAGGTCTGGGCGACCGTTGGCGTAGGTCAGCGCACGGCGTGCCAGTTGCTCGGACTGCGCCGCATCGCCCTGGGACAGGCGCACCTGAGCCAGGCGGAACAGCACCTGCGGCTCACGCGGGGCGATGCGCTGGGCACGCTCCAGGCTCGACGCGGCGCCGTTGAAGTCGCCACTGCCCTGCTGCTGCTGGGCGGTGGTCAGCAGCGCCAGCACCGGGCCGTCGAGCTGTTCGTCGGCGGACAGGCCGCCGCCGGACGTGTTGCCACGCGGGATACCGGTCGGGGCACTGGTCACCGGCGCCGGATTGCTCATCGAGGCGATATCGAACGGCTCGTCGGCGATCGGGTTGGGGTTGGTCGTGATCGGGCCGCTGCTGACCGGGCCCGGGGTGATCGGGCCGGTGCTGATCGGCGCCGGCCCGGTGCCTGCCGGGAACGACTGGATCGGCGCGCCGCCGGTCCCTTGCGGGATCATCACGGTGACGCCGGAGTCTTCCGGCAATGACTGGGCCTGGCTGCTGCCACCGCTGGTCGGATAGGCCGACGTGCGGTTGGCCGAGACGCGCTCGCTGTTGGAGACCCGGGTGCTCGAATCGACCACCGGAATGTTGCCACGCGGGACGCTGGCACAGCCGTGCAGCACGGTCACTGCCGCCACGGCAGGAATCCACCACTTGTTCACTTCACACCCTCTTCAGAAGCTCGCGCTCAATTCATCCAGCCCTTGACCCAGTCCATCACCTCTTCGGCCGGGTTCTGCTCGCCACCACAGGTGGCGCCAGCGGGTGGTTCACTGCCACGAATATACGGCATCTGCACCGCTCCCGGACAGCTGCCGTCGGAACCCTGGCCGCTGTATGGATCGATCCAGGCCTGCACCACGTTGTCCGGCTGCGGCATGTCCAGCGGCAGCGGGTCGGCCTTCTTCATGAAGCTGGTCCACACCTGCAGCGCGCCGGTGGCACCGGTGAACGGCGTCTTGCCGTTGTCGTCGCGGCCCAGCCAGACCACCGCCAGCAGGTCCTGGCTGAAGCCGGAGAACCAGCTGTCGCGCGAGTCGTTGCTGGTACCGGTCTTGCCCGCCAGGGTCAGCGAGCTCGGCAGCACGCTGTAGACCGAGCGACCGGTGCCTTCGCGCATCACCCGCTGCATGGCGTTCTGCACCAGGTAGATCGAACCCGGATCGAAGGTCTGCTGGATCTGGAACGGGTAGCGCTTGAGCGGCTCGCCTTCGGCGGTGAGTACGCTGCGGATACCGCGCATCGGCGTGTTGAAGCCACCGTTGGCGATGGTCTGGTACATGGTCGCCACCTGCATCGGCGACATGCCGCCGGCGCCCAGCAGCATCGATGGGAACGCCGGCCAGTCGACCTGCACGCCAAGCCGACCGATGGTCTTGATCACGTTGGGCACGCCGACTTCAAGGCCGAGCTTGGCGGTCGACAGGTTGTAGGAATTGGCCAGGCCCTGGTACAGGTAGATGGTGCCGTGAGGGCGGCGATCGTAGTTCTGCGGACGCCACACCTGGCCGTCGGCGCCCTTGACCGAGAACGGCTCGTCCTGCACCCAGCTGGTCAGGGTGAACTTGCTCGGTTGCTCCAGCGCGGTCAGGTAGACCGCCGGCTTGACCAGCGAGCCGATCGGCCGCACGGCGTCGATGGCGCGGTTGAAACCGGCAAAGCCCGACTGGCGGCTGCCGATCAATGCCTGCACTTCACCGGTCTCGGGGTTGGTGACGACCATGGCCGATTCCACTTCGTCGGCGCCCTTGCGCCCGGCAAGGCGCTTGAAGGTCTCGCTCATGGCGGTCTCGGCCTTCATCTGCAGGATCGGGTCGAAACTGGTGAAAATGCGCAGGCCTTCTTCGGTCAGGTCTTCATCGCGGTAGTCCTGGCGCAGCTGACGCTTGACCAAGTCGAGGAAGGCCGGGAACGAGCTGTCGGCCAGGCTGCCGCGCTTGGTCACGCCCAGCGGCATCTTCTTCGCCGCGTCGACCACCTCCTGCGTGGCCACGCCCTGCTCGGCGAGCAGGTCGAGCACCAGGTTGCGCCGTTGCAGGGCACGCTCGGGGTAGCGGCGCGGGTTGTAGTAGGACGGGCCCTTGACCATGCCCACCAGCAGGGCGATCTGGTGCAGCTTGAGCTCCTGCAGCGGCTGGCTGAAGAAGAACTGGCTGGCCAGACCGAAGCCGTGCACCGCGCGCTGGCCGTCCTGGCCGATGAACACTTCGTTCAGGTAGGCCTCGAGGATCTCGCGCTTGTCATAGTGCAGTTCCAGAAGCAGCGACATCATCGCCTCGGTCAGCTTGCGGCTGAGGCTACGCTCGTTGGTCAGGAAGAAGTTCTTCACCAACTGCTGGGTCAGGGTACTGCCGCCCTGGCGCATGGCGCCGGAGGAGGTGTTGACCCACACCGCCCGGGCAATGGACTTGGGTGACACGCCGAAGTGGCTGTAGAAGTCGCGGTCTTCGGTGGCGATCAGGGTTTCCACCAGGTAGGGCGGCACCTGGTCGATCTTGATCAGGATGCGGTCTTCAAGGTTCTTCGGGTAGATGCCGCCGATCATCAGCGGCTCCAGGCGTACCACGTCGAGCTTGCCGCCATTGGCGCCGCTCAAGCCCGCGACATAGTCGCCGGAAAAGCGCACACGCACGAACTGCGCTGGCTCCATACCTTCATAGAACTGGAAGCCACGGGTGTTGAGGTCGACGTTGTTGCCGTTGACCGACGCGGCGCCCGGGCCATTGGCCACGCCTTCGCGGCGATAGCCCAGGGCATCGAGTTCGGTGAGGAAGTCGTTCTTGCTCAGCTTCTGGCCGACGAACAGCTCCAGCGGCCGGGCATACACCTTGGCCGGGATGGTCCAGCGCTTGCCGGAGAACTTCTCCTGGACGGTGGCATCGAGGTAGACCGCGAAGCCGGCGATCACCACCAGGCCGACCAGGCTGAGCTTGAGTGCCCAGCCCAGCCAGGCGCGGGCGCGGCCGGTCGGGCGTTTTTTAGGGGTGCGGGAATTTCGGGTACGTGTCATGGCGGCGGATTATACGCACTTTGGAAAAGGGGGGCAGACGCCCCTCGGCGGTTTGCAGGGACGGCACCATTGACCATAATGTCCGATTCGAATTCCCTGACTCCTGAAGGATGATCCGTGAGCCAAGCCCTGATCAGCGCGCTGCAGAACCCCGCCCTCTATCCGCACCCGGTTGCGGGCTTCCAGCTCATCGAGACGCACATCTCCTGGGTTTTGCTCACCGGCGAGTACGCCTACAAGATCAAGAAGCCCATGAACTTCGGCTTCCTCGACTTCACCGGCCTGGACCAGCGCGGGCATTTTTGTAACGAAGAGCTGCGGCTGAACCAGCGCCTGACCGAAGGCCTGTACCTGGAAGTGCTGCCGATCACCGGCAGCGTCGAGGCCCCACAGGTCGGCGGCGAAGGCCCGGCGATCGAGTACGCGCTGAAGATGCGCCAGTTCCCCCAGGACCAGATGCTCAGCACCCTGCAGGCCAACGGCGAGCTGAACGCCGGTCACATCGACCAGATGGCCCGGCAGATCGCCGAGTTCCACCTGCAGGCGCCGAAAGTGCCGGTCGACCATCCGTTGGGCACCCCGGACGCGGTCATGGCGCCGGTGGAGCAGAACTTCGAGCAGATCCGCCCGTTCCTGACCGACAAGGTCGACCTGCAGCAACTGGACAACCTGCAGGCCTGGGCCCAGGACAGCTTCAAGCGCCTGCATAGCCTGCTCGAGGCGCGCAAGGTCAATGGTTTCATTCGTGAGTGCCACGGCGATATCCACCTGGGCAACGCTACCCTGATCGACGGCAAGGTGGTGATCTTCGACTGCATCGAGTTCAACGAGCCGTTCCGCCTGACCGATGTCTACGCTGACGTCGGCTTCCTGGCCATGGACCTCGAGGACCGCGGCCTGAAGTGCCTGTCGCGACGCTTCATCAGCCAGTACCTGGAACTGACCGGTGACTACCAAGGCCTGGAACTGTTGAACTTCTACAAGGCCTATCGCGCCCTGGTGCGGGCCAAGGTCGCGCTGTTCAGCCTGTCGCCCGACGCCGACGGCGTGCAGCGCGCCACCACCCTGCGCACCTACCGCAACTACGCCAACCTGGCCGAAAGCTACAGCGCTATCCCTTCGCGCCTGCTGGCTGTCACCCAGGGCGTCTCGGCGGTGGGCAAGAGCCATGTGGCGATGCGTCTTGTCGAGGCCTTGGGCGCGGTGCGCGTGCGTTCGGACGTGGAGCGCAAGCGCCTGTTCGGCAAGCAGTCGGCGGCCGACGCGGGCCAGCTCGAGGCGGGCATCTACGACAAGGAAGCCAGCATCGCCACCTACCAGCGCCTGCATGAGCTGGCGGCGATCATCCTGCACGCCGGTTTCCCGGTGGTACTCGACGCCACCTACCTCAAGCATGACCAGCGCAAGGCGGCGGCGGACGTCGCCAGCGAGACCGGCGTGCCGTTCCTGATTCTCGACTGCCAGGCCCCCGACGCGGTGATCGCCAGCTGGCTGGCCCAGCGCCAGGCCGAAGCCATCGACCCGTCGGACGCCACCCTGGAAGTGATCCAGGCGCAGCAGGCCAGCCGCGACCCGCTGGATGCCGAGGAGCAGAAGCACAGCAAGCGCGTGAACACCCAGGAAAGCGCCAGCATGGACCAGCTGATCGAGCAGATCCGCCAGCACCTGCCCGGCCTTTGAGCCACAAGGCGTGAAGCAGTCGACAGTTCACGCCTGAAGTCAGGCGCCCCTCCAGTGATGTCATTACAATATCATCACACCCCACGGAGGAGGCGCCGCCATGAATCAGCCCCGTCAGCTGGACAACGTCCTGTACACGATGATCCGCGACGAGAAGATCGCGGCGTTCAACCGCGAGAAGCCCAGCGATACGACTATCGACTTTCGAGGCGGTGATTTCCGCGGCCTGGACCTGCGCGCCCTGGATGTGCGCGGCATCGACTTCACCGACGCGTACTTTCGCGCCGCTGACCTGCGTGGGCTCGACCTGCGCGAAAACGGCCTGGAGGGCGCCAGCCTCGCCCACGCGCAGATCTCCGGGACCTACTTCCCGGCTGAGCTCAGCGCCGACGAAATCCTGATGTCAGTGAAGTTCGGGACGCGGATGCGATATCGCAGTGCTCGCCAAGGGTAAGTGCCTGGCCTGCGCCAGGCTGTGGATGGGAACTTTGTGGGAGCGGGCTTGCCCCGCGATAGCGTCTGCCCCAGCGATCGCCATCGCGGGACAAGCCCGCTCCCACGCAACCCGCTCCCATAGGGTCCCACCCAGCGAAAGTACTGCATCCCGTCGGCGCCGATGGCAAAAGGCCGCGTTATTCACAACCCCCGCTACACTCCTCATTGACCTGCTCGCGATTTATCCCCACGACCCGTTCAGCCATCGCAAGGAGGCTCGATGAACGATGAATTGCAGCATCTGAAAAACCTTGGCAAGACCTCCGCGCAATGGCTGCACGCCGTCGGTATCCACAGTGCTTCGGACCTGCGCCGGCTCGGCGCAGTGGGTGCCTATCAAGCCGTGAGAACGCGAGGATTCCGGGCTTCGAAGGTGTTGTTGTACGCCATCGAGGGGGCCCTGCTGGACATGCACTGGAACGACCTGCCGGCCGAACGCAAGCAAGCGCTGAACCAGCAGCTCGACGCGAAGTACCCGGCACAGAAAAACGAAAAATAATTCGCAAAAGGCATTGACCTCGAAATGAGAATCGTTATGATTATCACAACTGGTCGCGAGACTGGTTGGGTAACCTGAATGCTCCCTGGTTCGGACGCTCAGATTATCTCCTCATCAGGCTAATCACGGTTATTGACCCGGCACTTTGCCGGGTCTTTTTTTGCCCGCGATTCAGTGCGCCTTGCGCAGCTGGGCGCAGTAGTCCTGCTCCGGCGTCGCCGGGGTATACCAGACGAAGTCAGCCATGGCTGGCTCGACCGCCTCCCCCACTTCCGCCAGCAACAGCACCGTGCCCTCGGCATTGGCGCCGAGATCGGCCAGGTGCAGGGGCACGCCCAGGTCCTTGCGCGCATGGTAGCTGCCGGTGAGCAGCAGTGCCGGCTGTGGCGCGGCCAGCAGCCGCTCGGCGATGCGTCGGTCACGCTGCTGCTGCACCGCCAGCATCGCCGGTAGCTGGCTTTCCGGCAGCAGGTTGCAGTGGCCGGCGCGCACCTGGGCCAGCAGCGCCTGCACCACTGCCGGCGCATTGGAGCGCTCGCCCGGGGGTGTCGCTGGCTGGCGATAGGCCCGGCGGACTTCCTCCGGCGACAGGTTAGCGGCCAGCAGCGGGTAAGGTTGGGCCAGGGCCTCGCGGACGATCGGCCCGTACAGCGCCCAGTTCCAGCTGGGCTGCCAGTCGAGGGCCTTGGGCAGGTCGGCTGCCGGCGACACCTTGCCCTTCTGCGCATCGACCAGGGCCTGCTGTCGCGGCTCAAGCATTTCCAGCAGCAGGCTGCCCTGTGGCCGGCGGCTCTCCAGGGCACGCAGCAACCAGAGCTGCAGGCGGTGGTGGTCGGGGTTGTCGTGCTTTTCACCCACCAGCACCCGTGGCGCATCGGCCAGGCGCTGGACCAGCTGCCCGGGACTCAAGGCCTGGCCGCTGGACAATTCGATGATCCGTCCCAACTGGGCGTTGGCACGGCCCTCAGTACCCTGCCAGGCCGGCGCGGGTGGCAGGCTCGCCTGGCAACCTCCCAAAGCCAGCACCAGACAGATGGACAGCAGGGGATGGCGCATGGTGCAAGCCTCTTAGCGAGTGATGATCAGCGGATGGCCGCGCTCCGGGTGCGGCTGGACCAGGACATCGATACCGAACACTGCCCGCAGCGCCGCCGGCGTCAGCACCTGTTGCGGCGTGTCCAGGGCATGGCAGCGGCCCTGTTCCAGCAGCAGGATATGGTCACAGTAGCGCGCCGCCAGGTTCAGGTCATGCAGGATGACCAGCACCGCCGCACCACGGTCGGCGAAGCTGCGCACCGCCTGCAGCGTGGTGTGCTGGTGCAGCGGATCGAGCGCGGAGGTGGGCTCGTCGAGCAGCAGCGTGGTACCGGGCTCGCCGGGCCACAGCTGGGCCAGCACCCGCGCCAAGTGCACGCGCTGGCGTTCGCCGCCGGACAGCGCCAGGTAGCTGCGCTCGACCAGATACCCCGCATCCGCCGCCGCCAGCGCCGCATCGACGATCTCCCGGTCACGCTGACGGCCGCTGGCATGGGGCAGTCGACCTAAGCCGACCACCTCCTCGACACTGAATGCAAAGCCCAGGCTGGACACCTGCGGCAACACCGCCAGTCGCCGTGCCCGTTCCTGGCCCGGCCAGCCATCAAGGCTGCGACCATCGAGTTGCACCTGCCCGGCGCTGGGCGCCAGTTCGCCACACAGGGCGCCGAGCAGGCTGCTCTTACCGGCACCGTTAGGCCCGAGCACGCCGAGGACCTGCCCGGGCCGCAGCGTCAGGTTGATGTCGTGCAGCACTTGGCTGCCACCACGCTTGAGAGACAGCCCTCGGACGTCGAGCATCAGCTGCGCACCTTCACCAGCAGGAACAGGAAGAATGGCGCCCCGATGAACGCGGTGACAATGCCGATAGGCAATTCCGCCGGGGCCAGGGCCAGGCGCGCGATCAAGTCGGCGAACAGCAGCAGGGTACCGCCCGCCAGCAACGAGGCCGGTAACAGCACCCGGTGGTCCGGTCCCGCCACCAGCCGCACCAGGTGCGGCACCACCAGGCCAATGAAACCGATCAGGCCGGCGGCGGCAACCGCCGCCCCCACGCCCAGCGCCGTGCAGAACACCAGTTCGCGCTTGAGCCCTTCGACCTCGATGCCCAAGTGACGGGCTTCCGACTCGCCCAATAGCAAGGCGTTGAGTGCCTGCGCCCGGCGCGGCAGCCACAGGGCCACGGCCGCCGCCACCAGCAGCAGGGGCCATAGCCGCTCATAGCTGGCGCCGTTGAGGCTGCCCAGGTTCCAGAACGTCAGGGTGCGCAGCGTGGCATCGTCGGCCAGGTAGGTGAACAGGCCCACCGCTGAGCCGCCGAGCGCGGTCATCGCGATACCGGCCAGGAGCATGGTGGCCACATTGGTCTGGCCGTCACGCCGCCCCAGGCGGTAGACCATCGCCGTCACGCCCAGCCCACCGACGAAGGCGCAGAGCGACAGCAGGTAAGGCGCGAACCAGTCGGGAATGCCCCCCAGCCAACTGCCGCCGACGATCGCCACCGCCGCGCCCAGGGCGGCGCCACTGGCGACGCCGACCAGCCCCGGGTCGGCCAGCGGGTTGCGGAACAGCCCCTGCATCGCCACCCCGGACAACGCCAGCACGGCACCGACCGCCAGCCCCAGCAGGGTGCGCGGCAGGCGGATCTGGCCGAGGATCATCTCGGCCTGCTCCAGGCCTTCGCCGGGCACCGGCAAGCCGACCAGGCGCAGGCCGGCGCGCAGGGTATCGAGCAACGGCAGGCTGACCGGGCCCAGCGCCAGCGACAGCCAGACCGCGAGCAGGCACAGCAACGCCAGGGTAATGAACAACGTACGTGGTCGAACCCGCTGCCTCATGGGGTGAAGCTGGCCTTGGCGGCAGGATAGAAGCTGGCGGCCAGCTCATGCAGGGTGGCCGGCAGGCGTGGGCCCAGGCCGCCGACCAGCAGCGTCGGGTCGAGCGACAGCAGGCGCTTGTCGCGCGCCGCGCGCGAAGTCGCCAGGGCCGGGTTTTCCTTGATCAGTGCCTGCAAGGCCTGCTCGCCGCTGAGGGCTCGGTCGGAGAACACCACCACGTCCGGATTCAGCGCGGCGAGGGCCTCCACCGAGAAGTTCTTGTAGCCCTGGTGATCGGCGAGGTTGCGTCCTCCCGCCTGGCGCAGCACCCAATCCCCGGCGGTACCCTGCCCCGCGATCATCGGCTTGGCGCCGGCATGGCCGACCAGCAGCAGGACACCGGGCGCCTTGTGCCCGGCCTGGGCCTGTTCGACCTCCTTGTGCAGCACCTCCAGTTGCCGACGATAGTCGGAGGCCAGTGCCTCGGCCTTCTTCTCGTCATCCAGCAACGCCCCCAGGTGCTTGAGGTTTTCGTCCACCGCATCAAGCTCAGCCTTGCTGGAGAACAACTCGACTCGTACCCCGGCCTTGCGGATCTGCGCCAATACTGGCGGCGGCCCCATCTCCTCGGTACCCACCAGCACATCGGGGCGCAGGCTGAGGATGCCTTCGGCCGACAACTGGCGCTGGTAGCCGATGCTGGGCAGCGCCTTGAGCGACTCGGGGTGTTGGCTGGTGGTGTCGACACCGACCAGCCGCTGCTCGCCGCCCAGGGCGCTGATCCACTCGCTCAGGGCACCACCGGCGCTGACCCAGCGCTGCGGCAGCTCGGCGGCCATGGTGTGGGCGGACAGGGCAAGACCGGCGCACAGTGCAATCAAAGCAGCGGGACGGCGCATCATCGGATTCCTTTGCAGAGGGAGGGCAGCACACCTTGTGGCGGGCGGCACAAGTGCGCACCATAGACAGCCTGGCGCGACGAATGCGGGCAATTTGATAATTATTCGCATTGAAGCGTCAAGCCATCCCTTTGTCACACGGCTTAACCGGAAACTCCGCTGCAATGCATTTTCTCTGCGCCTCCAACGACCTCGCCGAGGGCCACAGCCGCGCCTTCAGCGTAGCCGGCGTGCCGCTGTTCGGCGTGCGCCGCCAGGGCAAGGTCCACCTCTACCGCAACCGCTGCCCGCACCGGGGCATCCCGCTGAACTGGGCGGCGGACAGCTTTCTCGACGACAGCGCGAGCCTGATCCAGTGCGCCCATCACGGGGCCCAGTTCCTCATAGAAAGCGGCGAATGCATCACTGGCCCCTGCGCGGGCGAGTGGCTGGAGGCCCTGGACTGCCGGGAAGACAGCCAGGGCATCTGGCTCACGGAGTGAGCAGCACCGGCAGCGGACGGTCGATGACCAGTTGCTGCGCATCCAGGCGGGTGCCGTAGGCCAGTACCTCGACCCCTTGCGCCACGGCGGCGCGCAGGGCCTGGGCATAGGCGGCGTCGATCTCCTCGGCAGGGCGCACGGCCTCGATGCCGGTCAGGTTCACGCAATACAGCTGCACCGCGCGGATCCCCTGGCGCGCCAGGGTGGCCAGCTCGCGCAGGTGCTTGGCACCGCGCTGGGTGACGGCGTCGGGGAAGGCCGCCACCGGCGTGTCGGGGTAACCCAGGGTCACGCTCTTGACCTCGACATAGGCCTTGGCTCCGTCGGCATATTCCAGGTAGAAGTCGATCCGGCTGCGCTCCTCGCCATAGGCCACCTCACGCTTGAGCGTGGTGAAGCCGGCCAGCTCGCCGACCACGCCGGCGCGCAGGGCCTCCTCCACCACGGCGTTGGCGCGCCCGGTGTTGACGCAGGCCAGCCGGCCCTGGGGCGTTTCGCTGATTTCCCAGGTACCGGGCAACTTGCGCTTGGGGTCGTTGGAGCGGCTGAACCACACCTGCCCGCCCTCGCGCATGCAATTGAGCATGGAGCCGGTGTTGGGGCAGTGGATGGTGATCTGTTCGCCACTGGCCAGCTCGATGTCGGCCAGGAAGCGTTTGTAGCGGCGCAGCAGGCGCGCCTGTTCCAGGGGCGGAAACTGCATCGGTCAGCCCTGCCAGCTCTGCAGGCCACGGGCGATGCGCTGTACCGCCTCTTCCAGGCGCGGCAGGCTCTGGGTGTAGGCGAAACGCACATGATGACCGGCCTGGTGTCGGCCAAAGTCCAGGCCCGGGGTAAACGCCAGGTGCTCGGTTTCCAGGAAATGCCGGCAGAACGCGAAGGCATCGCCGCCAAACGCGCTGATATCGGCATACAGATAGAAGGCCCCTTGGGGTTCCACGGCAATGCCGAAGCCCAGCCCGCGCAAAGCCGGCAGCAGGTAGTCGCGGCGACGGGCGAACTCGGCGCGGCGCTCCTCGAGGATGGCCAGGGTTTGCGGCTCGAAGCAAGCCAGCGCGGCGTGCTGGGCCATGCTCGGGGCACTGATGTAGAGGTTCTGCGCCAGCTTTTCCAGGTCGCCCACCGCCGACGGCGGTGCCACCAGCCAGCCCAGGCGCCAGCCGGTCATGCCGAAATATTTGGAAAAACTGTTGAGGACGAATGCCTCATCGTCCACCTCCAGCACGCTCGGCGCATCCATGCCGTAGGTGAGACCGTGGTAGATCTCGTCCACCACCAGATGCCCATGACGCTCGCGGGTGGCCTTGGAAAGGCTGGCCAGCTCGTCGCGGTCGAGCACCGTGCCGGTCGGGTTGGCCGGCGAGGCGACCAGGGCGCCGACGGTGTCCTTGTCCCAATGGCGATCGACCAGATCGGCGGTCAACTGGTAATTGACGTCCGGCCCCACCGGCACCAGTTGCGCACCGCCTTCGACCAGGCGCAGGAAATGCCGGTTGCACGGATAACCCGGGTCGGCCAGCAGCCAGTGCTTGCCCGGATCGACCAGCAGGCTGCTGGCCAGCAGCAGCGCGCCGGAACCGCCCGGGGTGATGAGCACGCGCTCTGGATCGAGGTCCACACCGTAGCGCTGGCCATAGAACCCGGCGATCGCCTCGCGCAGTTGCGGCAGGCCACGGGCCGCCGTGTAGCGGGTGTGCCCGGCGGCCAAGGCGGCCTGGCCGGCGGCGACGATCGGCGCGGCGGTGGTGAAGTCCGGCTCGCCGATCTCGAGGTGAATCACGTCGTGGCCCGCGGCCTGCAGCTCGTTGGCACGGGCCAGCAGGGCCATGACGTGGAAGGGTTCGATGGCGCGACTGCGCGCACTGTGTGGCTGAGCCATGGGCCTTCTCTCAATTGGGTCTAAACTGGTGATTCTACCTGTGCACGCCAACGAACGCGCCGGTGATGCCGCTGTCAAAAGCAGGCATAGGGCGGGGTAGCGCACCCCGGATCTATCTGGTAAGTTCGGCGGCTCGCAGTCGCAGGGCCGGCGGGCGCCGGAGATGGAAGCAGCCTGCGCATTGGATCAGATGAGTGAGAGGCGGTCTATTCATGTCCACCGTAGAAAAGCAAAAAGTCCAGACCATGTACGGTGTCGAACCCTACGTAGAGACCAAGGGTGAGGAGTACATGGGCGAGCTCATGAAGCAGCACTTCACCAAGCTCCTCAACGCCTGGAAAGGCGAGCTGATGGTCAGCGTGGATCGCACCGTGGACCACATGAAGGACGAAGCAGCCAACTTCCCCGACCCGGCGGACCGTGCCAGCCAGGAAGAAGAATTCGCCCTGGAGCTGCGCAACCGCGATCGCGAGCGCAAGCTGATCAAGAAGATCGACAAGACCCTCGACAAGATCAAGGCCGACGAGTACGGCTGGTGCGATTCCTGCGGCATCGAGATCGGCCTGCGCCGCCTCGAGGCCCGTCCGACCGCCGACCTGTGCTTCGACTGCAAGGAAATTGCGGAGAAGAAGGAAAAGACTGTCGGTAAAGGCTGATCCCGGACCCTCGCAGACGGGGCGTATCGGTTGTGGAAGCAGGCTAGCCCGCTTTCTACGACGGGTACGCCCCGTCTTCATTTATATAGCTGTGCAATCCATGAACGACTCCCGCTACATCGGCCGCTTCGCCCCCACCCCCAGCGGCTTCCTGCACTTCGGCTCGCTAGTCGCCGCCCTCGCCTCCTGGCTCGACGCCCGCGCCGTCAACGGTCGCTGGCTGCTGCGCATGGAAGACACCGACCCGCCCCGGGAGATGCCCGGCGCCCGTGACGCGATCCTGCAGACACTGGAGCGCTACGGGCTGGAGTGGGACGACGAGGTGGTGTTCCAGAGCCAGCGTCACGATGCCTATGCCACGGTAGTCGACCGCCTGTTCAACATGGGCCTGGCCTATGCCTGCACCTGCTCGCGCAAGCAGCTGGAAGGCCACAACGGCATCTACCCGGGTTTATGCCGCAACGCCGGGCACGCCCGCGAAGGCGCGGCGATCCGTCTGCGGGTGCCGGAGCTGATCTACCGATTCAGCGACCGGGTCCAGGGCACGTTCGAGCAACACCTGGGGCGCGAGGTGGGCGACTTCGTCATCCAGCGTCGCGACGGGCTGTATGCCTACCAGCTGGCGGTGGTGCTGGACGATGCCTGGCAGGGTGTCACCGATATCGTGCGCGGAGCCGACCTGCTGGACAACACGCCGCGCCAGCTGTACCTGCAGGAGTTGCTGGGGTTCTCGCAGCCGCGTTACCTGCACATTCCATTGATCGTGCAGCCGGACGGGCACAAGCTGGGCAAGTCGTACCGCTCGCCACCACTGGAGGCGGACCAGGCGACGCCATTGCTGCTGCGCGCCCTGCGGGCATTGGGACAGCAGGCAGATCCGGCACTGGCGGGGGCCAGCCCACGTGAAGTGCTTGCGGCGGCCCGGCAGCAATGGCGGCCGGAGCAAATTGCGCGGCAGATGACGGTGCCCGAGGCGCAATTGCGCTAAAGCAGTACCGGCCCTATCGCGGGGCAAGCCCGCTCCCACGCAGACCACATTGGCATCGTGGGAGCGGGCTTGCCCCGCGATAGGGCCAGAACACGCAATACCAAAATCAAAAGCCCAACAAATTCAACCCCTTGGCGAACCCTACCGATTCCCGCTAGCATCGCCCCAGCCATTTGCGCCAATAATAAGTCCAAGCCCGCAGCGCCCAACCCATCGAGGCCAGCATGTACATCTATCGTTTGGTCCTGCTTCTGGTCGTGGGGATCTATCTGTTCTCCCCGGCCATCATGGACTGGTGGATCGAGCCGACCGGAGCCTGGTACCGCCCCTACCTGCTCTGGCTGATCCTGATCGTCGTCACCTTCATCCTGCAGAGCCAACGAGATGCCGATGAGCTTTAGCCTGACCCAGATGATCCTGATCAGCGCCGCCTACCTGCTGGTGCTGTTCGGCGTGGCCTGGATCAGCGAACGTGGGCTGATCCCGCGCGCGGTCATCCGCCACCCCTTGACCTACACCCTGTCGCTGGGCGTCTATGCCAGTGCCTGGGCCTTCTATGGCTCGGTCGGCCTGGCCTACCAGTACGGCTACGGTTTCCTCGCCTGTTACCTGGGTGTGTCGGGGGCGTTCCTACTGGCGCCGGTGCTGCTCTACCCGATCCTCAAGATCACCCGCACCTATCAGTTGTCGTCGCTGGCCGACCTGCTGGCATTCCGGTTCCGCAGCACCTGGGCCGGCGCGCTGACCACCATCTTCATGCTGATCGGCGTGCTGCCGCTGCTGGCCCTGCAGATCCAGGCGGTGGCCGACTCGATCAGCATCCTCACCGGCGAGCCGGTCAAGGCGCGGGTGGCGTTCGCCTTCTGCGTGCTGATCGTGCTGTTCACCATCTTCTTTGGCTCGCGCCATATCGCCACCCGCGAGAAGCACGAAGGCCTAGTGTTCGCCATCGCCTTCGAGTCGGTGATCAAGTTGCTGGCCCTGGGCGGCGTCGGCCTCTACGCGCTGTACGGCGTGTTCGGCGGCCCCCACGGCCTGGAAGTCTGGCTGCTGCAGAACCAGACCGCCCTCGCCGCCCTGCACACGCCACTGCAGGAGGGGCCGTGGCGCACCCTGCTGCTGGTGTTCTTCGCCTCGGCGATCGTCATGCCGCACATGTACCACATGGCCTTCACCGAGAACCTGAGCCCACGCTCGCTGGTCAGCGCCAGCTGGGGCCTGCCGCTGTTCCTGCTGCTGATGAGCCTGGCCGTGCCGCTGGTGCTGTGGGCCGGCCTGCGCCTGGGCGCCAGCACCAACCCCGAGTACTTCACCCTGGGCCTGGGCATCGCCGCCAACAACGAAGCGCTGGCGCTGCTGGCCTATGTCGGCGGGCTGTCGGCCGCCAGCGGGCTGATCATCGTCACCACCCTGGCGCTGTCGGGCATGGCCCTGAACCACCTGGTGCTGCCGCTGTACCAGCCGCCAGCCGAAGGCAACATCTACCGCTGGCTGAAATGGACCCGTCGGGCCCTGATCGTCGCCATCATCACCGCCGGCTTCGTCTTCTACCTGACCCAGAACACCCACCAGAGCCTGGCCAACCTGGGCATCGTCGCCTTCGTCGCCACCTTGCAGTTCCTGCCCGGCGTGCTTTCGGTGCTGTACTGGCCGACCGCCAATCGCCGCGGCTTCATCGCCGGGCTGCTGGCCGGCATGCTGGTGTGGATGGTGACCATGCTGCTGCCACTGCTGGGCAACCTGCAGGGCTTCTACATCCCGCTGCTGGACATGATCTACGTGCTGGACGATACCAGCTGGCACATGGCGGCCATCGCCTCGCTGGCGGCCAACGTCCTGCTGTTCACCCTGATCTCGCTGTTCACCAACGCCAGCAGCGAAGAAGTCAGCGCCGCCGAGGCCTGCGCGGTGGACAACGTGCGTCGCCCGCAGCGCCGCGAGCTGCACGCTGCCTCGCCCCAGGAGTTCGCCACCCAGCTGGCCAAGCCACTGGGCGCCAAGGCCGCGCAGAAGGAGGTCGAGCAGGCCCTGCGCGACCTCTACCTGCCCTTCGACGAACGCCGCCCCTATGCCCTGCGCCGCCTGCGCGACCGCATCGAGGCCAACCTCTCCGGCCTGATGGGCCCTAGCGTGGCCCAGGACATGGTCGAGACCTTCCTGCCCTACAAGTCCGGCAACGAGAACTACGTCACCGAGGACATCCACTTCATCGAGAGCCGCCTCGAGGACTACCACTCACGCCTGACCGGCCTTGCAGCCGAGCTCGACGCCCTGCGCCGCTACCACCGCCAGACCTTGCAGGAACTGCCCATGGGCGTGTGCTCGCTGGCCAAGGACCAGGAGATCCTGATGTGGAACAAGGCCATGGAGGAGCTCACCGGGATCGCCGCCAAGCACGTGGTCGGTTCGCGCTTGGTGACTATCGGCGAACCTTGGCGCGGCCTGCTGCAAGGCTTCATCAACGTGCCCGACGAGCACCTGCACAAGCAGCGGCTGGCACTCGATGGCCAGCCGCGCTGGCTCAACCTGCACAAGGCGGCCATCGACGAGCCGCTGGCCCCGGGCAACAGCGGCCTGGTGCTGCTGGTCGAGGACCTCACCGAGACCCAGGCGCTGGAAGACAAGCTCGTGCACTCCGAGCGCCTGGCCAGCATCGGTCGCCTGGCCGCAGGGGTGGCCCACGAGATCGGCAACCCGATCACCGGCATCGCCTGCCTTGCGCAAAACCTGCGCGAGGAGCGCGAAGGCGACGGCGAGATCATCGAGTTGTCCAGCCAGATACTCGAACAGACCAAGCGCGTGTCGCGCATCGTCCAGTCGCTGATGAGCTTCGCCCATGCCGGCGGCAGCCAGCAGAACAGCGAGGAGCCGGTGTGCCTGGCCGAAGTCGCGCAGGACGCCATTGGTCTGCTGGCGTTGAACCGGCGCAATTTCGAAGTACAGTTCTTCAACCTCTGCGACCCGCAGCACTGGGTCGAGGGCGACCCGCAGCGCCTGGCCCAGGTACTGATCAACCTGCTTTCCAACGCCCGCGACGCCTCCCCGCCAGGCAGCGCCGTGCGCGTGCGCAGCGAAGTGAACGAACACACCGTCGACCTGATCGTCGAGGACGAAGGCAGCGGCATCCCGAAAAGCATCATGGACCGCCTCTTCGAACCCTTCTTCACCACCAAGGACCCGGGCGAAGGAACCGGACTGGGGCTCGCTCTGGTCTATTCCATCGTGGAAGAGCATTATGGGCAAATCACCATCGACAGCCCGGCCGACATCGAGCGCCAACGTGGTACCCGGATCCGCGTGACCCTGCCCCGGCATGTCGTAGCGACGTCCCCTGAAATTCGAGACCGTCGAGAGAATTGAATCAATGCCGCACATTCTGATCGTCGAAGACGAAACCATCATCCGTTCGGCCCTGCGTCGCCTGCTTGAACGGAACCAGTACCAGGTCAGCGAAGCCGGCTCGGTGCAGGAAGCCCAGGAACGCTTCAGCATTGCCACCTTCGATCTGATCGTCAGCGACCTGCGCCTGCCGGGCGCCCCGGGCACCGAGCTGATCAAGCTCGGCCAGGGCACACCGGTGCTGATCATGACCAGCTACGCCAGCCTGCGCTCGGCGGTGGACTCGATGAAGATGGGCGCGGTGGACTACATCGCCAAGCCCTTCGACCACGACGAGATGCTCCAGGCCGTGGCCCGCATCCTGCGCGACCGACACAACGCCCCGGCCACCGCGCCTGCCGCCGAACCTCGTGCCGGCAACGCCAAGGCCGTCAGCGACAAGGCCGGTAGCGCGGCCGCCAACGGCGAGATCGGCATCATCGGCTCGTGCCCGCCCATGCAGGACATGTACGTCAAGATTCGCAAGGTCGCCCCGACCGACTCCAATGTGCTGATCCAGGGCGAGTCGGGCACCGGCAAGGAGCTGGTCGCCCGCGCCCTGCACAACCTTTCGCGCCGGGCCAAGGCACCGATGATCTCGGTAAACTGCGCGGCGATTCCGGAAACGCTCATCGAATCGGAGCTGTTCGGCCACGAGAAGGGCGCGTTCACCGGTGCCAGCGCCGGGCGCGCGGGCCTGGTCGAGGCCGCCGACGGCGGCACCCTGTTCCTCGACGAGATCGGCGAACTGCCCCTTGAGGCCCAGGCCCGCCTGCTGCGCGTGCTGCAGGAAGGCGAGATCCGCCGGGTCGGTTCGGTGCAGTCGCAGAAGGTCGATGTGCGCCTGATCGCCGCGACCCACCGCGACCTGAAGAACCTGGCCAAGGCCGGGCAGTTCCGCGAAGACCTGTACTACCGCCTGCACGTGATTGCCTTGAAGCTGCCGGCCCTGCGCGAGCGCGGCAGCGACGTCAACGAGATCGCCAATGCCTTCCTCGCCCGCCAGAGCGCGCGCATCGGCCGCGACGACCTGCATTTCTCCCACGAGGCCGAGCAGGCCATCCGTCACTACAGCTGGCCGGGCAACGTGCGCGAACTGGAGAACGCCGTGGAGCGCGCGGTGATCCTTAGCGAGAGCGCGGAAATTTCTGCCGAGCTGCTGGGCATCGACATCGAGCTGAGCGACCTGGAAGACGACGACGTACTGGACAACCTGCCGAGCCTGGCCAGCGCCAACAACGCCAGCCACGAGCCGACCGAGGACCTGTCGCTGGAGGACTACTTCCAGCATTTCGTTCTCGAGCACCAGGACCACATGACCGAGACCGAACTGGCGCGCAAGCTGGGCGTCAGCCGCAAATGCCTGTGGGAGCGCCGCCAGCGCCTGGGCATCCCGCGGCGCAAGAGCAACGCCACCAGCGACAATTGATTCAACGCCGACAGATCGCGGGGAATGCCCGCTCCCACGCCAGCCTTGCCTGGTGCGTGGGAGCGGGCATTCCCCGCGATGCGTTTGCGCGGTAACACATCAGTTCCCGCAAAAATCTGTTACCCCACCCTGTCAGGCGTAACATCACCGAGGCGTAAGGTAACGAAATTTCTACATTTGCCCCGCGCCAAAACCTGCCTGAATCACTGAAACCCCCGATTTCATTGGGTTTTCAAAAGTTGGCACGGCACCTGCTATATGTCTGGTACAAGAACAATAACAAGCACTGCAACTCAGAATAAGAACAAGACGAAACGACTCACGCACAATAAGAACAAGACGGCGGAGGCGCAGCTAACTGATTCTTTTGGAGAGGCGTTGTGTTTGGGGCTTGCCCCACGATCAGGCAGAGAACAACAAAAACTGCACTAAAAAGCAGCACCTGAACTGATTGGATCGACAGATCAGCATCAACTCGGCGACCAAAGCAATCCGTTTGCTCTTCACCCCTGGTTTGGGGGTCGTCCACAAGCTTTCAGATTTGTGGACAGGGCATTCAACAAAAACAAGAAGCCCGTAAAAAAAACAATAAGAGCACGCAACGACTTGATGGGGAGCTTCGGCTCCCCATGTCGTTTCTCCCCTTCGTATCACCCCCTGCGACACCGCCTACACCATTCCCCCAGTAAATGCTAGAATCCCCGCCCATCATGCGGCCATTCTCCTATCCTTGGCCGATCATTCCTTCAAACAGTGCATCCCATGCTGAAGAAGCTGTTCCAGTCGTTCCGCCCGCCCGTTCGTGGCCAGCACCACAGGCGCACCACGCCTGAAGTGATCAACAAGAGCCAGCACTCGCTGCAGCGCAGCCAGTTCAGCCGCCATGCCGTGAGCATCGTCGAGCGTCTGCAGGCAGCCGGTTACCAGGCCTACCTGGTCGGTGGCTGTGTCCGCGACCTGCTGCTGGGCATCACGCCCAAGGACTTCGACGTCGCCACCAGCGCCACGCCCGAGCAGGTCCGCGCGGAGTTCCGCAACGCCCGCATCATCGGTCGGCGCTTCAAGCTGGTCCACGTGCATTTCGGCCGTGACATCATCGAGGTCGCCACCTTCCGTGCCCCGCACTCGGATGAAGACCAGTCCGATAGCCACCGCTCGTCGCATAACGCCAGCGGCCGCATCCTGCGCGACAACGTATACGGCACCCTGGAAGAAGACGCGCAACGCCGCGACTTCACCATCAACGCCCTGTACTACGATCCGGTCAGCGAGCGCATCCTCGACTACGCCAACGGTGTCCATGACATCCGTAATCGTCTGCTGCGCCTGATCGGCGACCCCACGCACCGCTACCAGGAAGACCCGGTACGCATGCTGCGCGCCGTGCGCTTTGCCGCCAAGCTGGACTTCGGCATCGAGAAGCACACCGTGCAGCCAATCCGCGAGCTGGCGCCCATGCTGCGTGACATTCCGCCGGCACGCCTGTTCGAGGAAAGCCTCAAGCTGTTCCTCAACGGCCAGGGCGCGATCACCTTCGAGATGCTGGTCGACCTGCAACTGTTCGAGCCGCTGTTCCCGGCCAGCAGCCAGGCCCTGGAAGAGCGCCCGACCTACACCCACACCCTGATCAGCCAGGCCCTGAGCAACACCGACCTGCGCGTCAAACAGGGCAAGCCGGTGACCCCGGCGTTTCTCTTCGCCGCCCTGCTCTGGCCGGCCCTGCCGGGACGTGCGCTGTACCTGCAGAGTCAAGGCATGCCGCCGATCCCGGCCATGAACGGCGCGGCCCACGACCTGATCGCCGAGCAGTGCGCGCGCATTGCCATTCCCAAGCGCTTCACCCTGCCGATCCGCGAGATCTGGGACATGCAGGAGCGCCTGCCACGGCGCAGCGGCAAGCGCGCCGACATGCTACTGGACAACCCGCGCTTCCGCGCCGGCTACGACTTCCTGCTGCTGCGTGAAAGCGCCGGCGAGGAAACCGACGGTCTGGGCGAATGGTGGACCGACTACCAGGACGCCAACGACAGCCAGCGCCGCGACATGATCCGCGAGCTAGGCAGCCGCGACGACGGTGCCGGCGGCACTGCCGGCCCACGCAAGCGCAAGCGCAGCGGCGGCAAACGCAAGCGCGACGACGAGCAGGCCTGGGACTGAGCATGAACACCCGTGCGTTCATCGGCCTGGGCAGCAACCTGGATGAGCCCGCCGAGCAGCTGCGCAGCGCCCTGCAGGCGCTGGACCTGATCGCCGACACCCGCCTGGCGGCGGCCTCGGCGCTCTACACCAGCGACTCGCTGCTGCCCGGCCAGCCGCGCTACACCAATGCCGTGGCGGCCATCGACACGGCCTTGGCGCCGCTGGAGCTGCTCGACGCGCTGCAAGCCATCGAGAACGACCAGGGCCGCGTGCGTCAGGAGCGCTGGGGCCCACGCACCCTCGACCTCGACGTGCTGTTGTTCGGGGAGCAGGTCATCGACGTGCCGCGCCTGCAGGTGCCGCACTATCACATGCATGCCCGCCCCTTTGTGCTGTACCCGCTCGCCGAGCTGGTGCCCGCCGAATTCCGCCTCGCCGACGGTCGCGCACTGGCGCAGCTGCTCGAAGATTGTCCTTTCGTCGGCCTGGAACGCCTGTAATTCGGGCGTTTCCGACCGCGGTAACGCCAGTAACACCGGTGCCGTAACAATGCGGTAACACGCCTGGTTGACTTCCCCCACCTCGCTCACGACTATAGGCGTCCCGCGGCGCCACTCTGCCGCAATCACCCATTTAGGCCCGGACGGACCTGTGCCCGAACATCACAGACGATGATGTGCCGCTCCGGAAGATGAATACACGCGTTGTACGCAGTTGTTGTTCACAGCGCCTGAACGAGGATTCCCCTACATGCCTGAAGTAACCCTGACCACCCTGCACGGCCTGAAGGCCAAGGGCGAAAAAATCACCATGCTGACCTGCTACGACGCGACCTTCGCCAAGGTCGCCAGCCAGGCCGGCGTGGAAGTCCTGCTGGTGGGCGACTCCCTGGGGATGGTCCTGCAGGGCCATGACAGCACCCTGCCCGTCACCAACCGCGACATGGCCTACCACACGGCGTGCGTCAAACGCGGCAATGATGGCGCGCTGATCCTCGCCGACCTGCCGTTCATGGCCCATGCCACTCCCGAACAGGCCTTTGCCAACGCCGCCGAACTGATGCGCGCCGGCGCCCACATGCTCAAGATCGAAGGCGCCGCCTGGCTGGCCGAAACCATTCGCCTGCTGGCCGAGCGCGGCGTGCCGGTGTGCGCGCACATGGGCCTGACCCCGCAGACGGTCAATGTGCTGGGGGGCTACAAGGTCCAGGGTCGCCAGGAAGCCCAGGCCCGGCAAATGCGCGCCGACGCCATCGCCCTGGAGCAGGCCGGCGCGGCCATGCTGCTGCTTGAGTGCGTGCCCAGCGAACTGGCGGCGGAAATCACCCAGGCGGTAAGCATTCCGGTGATCGGCATCGGCGCCGGCAGCGCCACCGATGGCCAAGTGCTGGTCCTGCATGACATGCTCGGGCTGTCGCTCAGCGGCCGTGTGCCGAAGTTCGTGAAGAACTTCATGGCCGGCCAGCCGGACATCCAGAGTGCCCTGGCCGCCTATGTCCGTGCGGTCAAGGAAGTCAGTTTCCCAGGCAGCGAACATGGGTTCAGCGCATGAATACCGTCAAGACCGTCCGTGAACTGCGCGCCGCCGTAGCCCGCGCCCGTGGCGAAGGCAAGCGCATCGCCTTCGTGCCGACCATGGGCAACCTGCACAGCGGCCACGCCGCCCTGGTGACCAAGGCCGCCCAGCGCGCCGACTTCGTGGTCGCCAGCATCTTCGTCAACCCGCTGCAGTTCGGCGCCGGCGAGGATCTGGACAAGTACCCCCGCACCCTCGCCGCCGACCAGGAAACACTGCTCCAGGCCGGCTGCCACCTGCTGTTCGCCCCCACCGTCGAGGAGATGTATCCCGACGGCATGGCGGTGCAGACCCGGGTGAGCGTGCCGCAGCTCTCCGAAGGCCTGTGCGGCGCCAGCCGCCCCGGCCACTTCGAAGGCGTGGCGACGGTGGTCAGCAAGCTGTTCAACATGGTCCAGCCGGACTTGGCCGTGTTCGGCGAAAAAGACTTCCAGCAACTGGCGGTGATCCGCGCCATGGTGCGCGACCTGAACATGCCGATCCAGATCATCGGCGAGCCGACCGTGCGCGCCGAGGACGGCCTGGCGCTGTCGTCGCGCAATGGCTACCTGACGCCAGAACAGCGAGCCACCGCCCCGGCGCTGTACCGCACCCTGAACGGCATCGCCGAGGCCCTGCGCCATGGCCAGCGCGATTTCGCGGCGCTGATCGCCGAGGGCCAGGCGCAACTGGAAGCGGCAGGCCTGCGCAAGGACTACCTGGAAGTGCGCCACGCCCTGACGCTGCGCCCGGCGATGATCGACGACCGTGACCTCGTGGTGATCGCGGCGGCGTACCTGGGTAATACCCGTCTGATCGACAACATATACCTGCACCTGGAAGAGCAGACCGCCTGACATCCGCGCGTGGGCGCGGCGAATCGTCGCCCCACGCACGCCAGGTATCCAGGTGGTGACAATTTTTAATCCACACCGTTTGCCTCGCCCCATTCCCGCCTTGGCGCCAATGCCTATAATGTCCAGCTTGCAACCGGCAACGAATGCCGCTGTCCAAGCCTGACCATGCACCAAGGAAACCACCCGCAATGGCGTATTACCGTACCCCCCACGATGTGACGGCGCTGCCCGCCTGGCAGGCGCTTCAGCAACACCGCGACGCCATGCAGGGCTTCAGCATGCGCGAAGCCTTCGCCGCCGACGGCAAGCGCTTCGAGCAGTTCTCCTTGAGCAGCTGCGGCCTGTTCCTCGACTACTCGAAGAACCTGATCACCGAGCAGACCCGTGACCTGCTGGTGAACCTGGCCAAGGAAGTCGACCTGGAAGCGGCCATCAAGTCGATGTTCAGCGGTGAGATCATCAACGCCTCCGAAGGCCGCCCGGTGCTGCATACCGCCCTGCGCCGCCCGGTCGGCGACAAGCTCAGCGTGAACGGCGTCAACGTGATGCCGGAAGTGCACAAGGTACTGAACCAGATCACCGAACTGGTCGGCCGCATCCACGACGGCCTGTGGCGCGGCTACAGCGAAAAACCGATCACCGACGTGGTCAATATTGGCATCGGTGGCTCGTTCCTCGGCCCCGAGCTGGTCTCCGAGGCGCTGCTGCCCTACGCCCAGCGCGGCGTGCGCTGCCACTACCTGGCGAACATCGACGGCAGCGAGTTCCACGAGCTGTCGGCCAACCTGCGCGCCGAGACCACCCTGTTCATCGTCTCGTCGAAGTCGTTCAACACCCTGGAAACCCTGAAGAACGCCCAGGCCGCGCGCACCTGGTACCTCGCCCAGGGCGGTTCGGAGGCAGAGCTGTACCGTCACTTCATCGCCGTGTCGAGCAACAAGGCCGCGGCCGTGGCCTTCGGCATCCGCGAAGAGAACATCTTCCCGATGTGGGACTGGGTCGGCGGCCGCTACTCGCTGTGGTCGGCCATTGGCCTGCCAATCGCCCTGGCCATCGGCACCGCCAACTTCAAGGAACTGCTGTCCGGCGCCTACACCATGGACCAGCACTTCCAGACCGCGCCGTTCGAAAAGAACATGCCGGTGCTGCTGGCCCTGCTGGGCGTGTGGTACGGCAATTTCTGGGGTGCCCAGGCCCATGCGATCCTGCCGTACGACCACTACCTGCGCAACATCACCAAACACCTGCAGCAGCTGGACATGGAATCCAACGGCAAGAGCGTTCTGCAGGACGGCAGCCCGGTGAAGACCGACACTGGCCCGGTGATCTGGGGCGGCGTCGGCTGCAACGGCCAGCACGCCTACCACCAGTTGCTGCACCAGGGCACCCAGCTGATCCCGGCCGACTTCATCGTTCCGGTGGTGAGCTTCAACCCGGTGGCGGACCACCATCAGTGGCTGTACGCCAACTGCCTGTCGCAGAGCCAGGCGCTGATGCTCGGCAAGACCCGCGAGGAAGCCGAGACCGAGCTGCGCGCCAAGGGCCTGAACGAGGCCGATATCGCCAAGCTGGCACCGCACAAGGTGATCCCGGGCAACCGTCCGAGCAACACCCTGGTGGTCGAGCGCATCAGCCCGCGCCGTCTTGGTGCGCTGGTGGCGATGTATGAGCACAAAGTGTTCGTGCAGAGCGTGGTCTGGGGCATCAACGCCTTCGACCAGTGGGGCGTCGAGCTGGGCAAGGAACTGGGCAAGGGTGTCTACCAGCGCCTGGTCGGCGCCCAAGAGGACAACGCCGAGGATGGTTCGACCCAGGGCCTGATCAACTACTTCCGCGGCCGTCACCGCGGCTGATCGACCAGCAAGACCAATCGCGGGGCAAGTCGCATCGGTGCGCCGATGCGACTTGCCCCGCGATGCTTTGCACCCGGGAACACCCCCACCTTCTACACTGTCCATCGAATAAGCCGTTGCAGTCCCTCGCCCCTAACAAGAGCAGGACCACCCGCCATGTTCGATCTCCGCGACTATCCCCAGGCCCTGGCCGTGAGCCAGTCCGCCGCCCTCAGCGACGACGACTACCGCCGCCTCTACCGCCAGTCGGTGGATGCCCCCGACACCTTCTGGGCCGAACAGGCCAGGCGCCTGGACTGGATCAAGCCCTGGTCGAGTGTGCAGCAATGCGACCTGAACACTGGCAGCGCCCGCTGGTTCGACGGCGCCCAGCTGAATGTCAGCCTTAACTGCATCGATCGCCACCTGGCCCAGCGCGGCGAGCAGACCGCCCTGCTCTGGGAGGGCGACGATCCCGCGGACAGCAAGGCCATCAGCTACCGCGAACTGCACCGCCAGGTCTGCCGCCTGGCCAACGCCCTGAAAGCCCGTGGCGTGAAAAAAGGCGACCGGGTTTGCATCTACATGCCGATGATCCCCGAAGCCGCCTACGCCATGCTCGCCTGCACGCGCATCGGCGCCATCCATTCGGTGGTGTTCGGCGGCTTCTCCCCCGACGCACTGCGCGACCGTATCCTCGACGCCGACTGCCGTACAGTGATCACCGCCGACGAAGGCGTGCGTGGCGGCAAGCGCATCCCCCTCAAGCAGAACGTCGACAAGGCCCTTACCAGTTGCCCGGCGGTGAGCAGCGTATTCGTGATCAAGCGCACCGGCGCTGACGTGGCCTGGAGCGAAAGCCGCGACCTCTGGTACCACGAGGTGACGGAAAAAGCCGGTGACGACTGCCCGGCCGAACCGATGAACGCCGAGGACCCGCTGTTCATCCTCTACACCTCGGGCAGTACCGGCAAACCCAAGGGTGTGCTGCACACCACCGCTGGCTACCTGCTGCAGGCGACCATGACCTTCAAGATCGTGTTCGACTACCGTGACGGCGAGGTGTTCTGGTGCACCGCCGACGTCGGCTGGGTCACCGGCCACAGCTATATCGTCTACGGCCCGCTGGCCAATGGCGCGATCTCGCTGATGTTCGAGGGCGTGCCCAACTACCCCGACACCTCGCGCTTCTGGCAGGTGGTCGACAAGCACCGGGTGAACATCTTCTACACCGCGCCCACCGCCCTGCGCGCGCTGATGCGCGAAGGCCCCGATCCCTTGCAAAGTACCTCGCGCCAGAGCCTGCGCCTGCTCGGCAGTGTCGGTGAGCCGATCAACCCGGAAGCCTGGGAATGGTACTTCGACGCCGTCGGACAGAAACGCTGCCCCATCGTCGACACCTGGTGGCAGACCGAGACCGGCGGCATCATGCTCACCCCCCTCCCCGGCACGCCAAGGCTCAAGCCGGGCTGCGCCACCCAGCCGATGTTCGGCGTGCAACCGGTACTGCTGGACGACAAAGGCAAGTTGATCGAAGGCCCCGGCGCCGGGCTGCTGGCGATCAAGGCCAGCTGGCCCGGGCAGATCCGTAGCGTCTACGGCGACCACCAGCGCATGGTCGACACCTACTTCAAGCCGATGCCCGGCTACTACTTCACCGGTGACGGAGCCCGCCGCGACGCCGATGGCGACTACTGGATCACCGGGCGCATCGACGACGTGATCAATGTCTCCGGCCACCGTATCGGCACCGCCGAGGTGGAGAGCGCCCTGGTGCTGCACGACAGCGTCGCCGAGGCCGCCGTGGTCGGTTACCCCCATGACCTCAAGGGCCAGGGGGTTTACGCCTTCGTCACCCCCATGAACGGCGTCGTGCCGGACGACGCGCTCAAGGCCGAACTGCTGGCCCTGGTCAGCAAGGAG
Organism: Pseudomonas sp. P106(2024); assembly: GCF_057480815.1. Classification (NCBI taxonomy): domain Bacteria; kingdom Pseudomonadati; phylum Pseudomonadota; class Gammaproteobacteria; order Pseudomonadales; family Pseudomonadaceae; genus Pseudomonas; species Pseudomonas sp. P106(2024). The sequence goes on from NZ_JBLIYU010000012.1 coordinate 33,653, forward strand.
ATCGGCAGCTTCGCCAAGCCTGAACTGATCCAGTGGGCGCCCGCACTGCCCAAAACCCGTTCGGGCAAGATCATGCGCCGCATCCTGCGCAAGATCGCCTGCAACGAACTGGACAACCTGGGCGACACGTCCACCCTCGCCGACCCGAGTGTGGTCCAGGGGCTGATCGACAAACGCCTGAATCAGTAAGCAGCTTCACAGGGCGGTCTCTGCCGGCCGCCCTGGGGCGATTTGACATATCGGTAAATCCCGATATTATCGCGTCATGGAACTGCTCGACGTATTCAAGGCACTCTCGAACCGCACACGCCTCGAGATCCTCAAAGGCCTGAAAGACCCGGTGAAACACTTTCCTCCGCAGGACGAAGGTGACGTTCACACCGTGGGTGTCTGTGTGAGCAGTATCCAGGAAGGCGTGGGGTTGTCGCAGTCAACGGTGTCCGACTACCTGGCCACCCTGCAGCGTGCAGGCCTGGTCGAGGTCCGCCGCATTGGCCAGTGGACCTACTACAAGCGCAACGAAACGGCCATCAGCGCGCTCGCGGAGCTGATCGGGAGCGAACTGTAGGGTTAGCTTTTATCTCAATATATCGGCATTTCTCGATATCCCGTTTTAACGAAACCACGGAGCAATCACCGAGGTGCCTGCCAGGCGCCCAGAACCAGAAAGGCAGTTTGATCCCACTTATTATATCGATATTTCTCGATATCCCTTTTTATCGAAGCGAGGAAACACCATGAAAGCGTTAATACTGGATGCCTTCGGCGGCCCGGATGCGTTCGTCTATCGTGACACCGCCAAACCGGTGCCAAAGGCCGGGCAGGTGCTGGTCCGGGTGCATGCCACCTCCGTCAACCCGCTGGACTACCAGGTCCGCCGCGGCGACTATCCCGACCTGGTGCCGCTGCCGGCCATCACCGGGCACGACGTCTCCGGCGTCGTCGAAGCCGTCGGGCCTGGGGTGACGGCGTTCAGCCCCGGTGACGAAGTGTGGTACACCCCGCAGATCTTCGAAGGCGCCGGCAGCTATGCCGAATACCACGTCGCCGCCGAAGGCATCGTCGGCCTGAAGCCGCCGTCGCTGAGCCATCTCGAGGCGGCAAGCCTGAGCCTGGTCGGCGGCACGGCCTGGGAGGCGCTGGTGGTCCGCGCGGCGCTCAGGGTGGGCGAGAGCATCCTGGTGCATGGCGGTGCCGGCGGAGTCGGTCATGTGGCGATCCAGCTGGCCAAGGCCATGGGCGCCAGGGTCTTTACCACGGCGCGCGAAGCGAACGCCGAATTCGTGCGGCGCATGGGCGCCGATGTGGTCATCGACCACGAGCGCCAGGACTATGTCGATGTCATCCTCAAGGAAACCGCAGGCCATGGCGTCGACGTGGTGTTCGACACCATCGGCGGCGATGCCCTGTCTCGCAGCCCGGACGCCTTGGCCCAGTTGGGCCGCGTGGTGTCGATCGTGGACATTGCGCAGCCGCAGAACCTCCTGCAGGCCTGGGGCAAGAACGCGAGCTATCACTTTGTCTTTACCCGCCAGCAGCGCGGCAAGCTCGATGAGCTGAGCGCGCTGGTCGAACGCGGCCAACTGCGGCCACATGTGGGCGCCGTCTACCCCCTGGCCGACGTTGCGCTCGCCCACGCCCGGCTGCAAAGCCCCAACAATGGCCTGCAAGGAAAGATCGCCATTGCGGTCGTGCCTGCGAACACCCCAGCCAGCGTTTGACGCCCCCATCACCCAACGAGAACTGCCATGATCTACGAAATCGCCATACTTCCCATCCAGCCGGCACATATCGACAGCTTCAGGCACGCCTTCGCCGAAGTGGCCCCTCTGCTCAGCCGGGCCAATGGGCACATCAGCCACCTGCTCGCGCAAGGGATCGAAGCACCCTATCAATTCAACCTGATCGTGCAGTGGCAATCCCTCGAGGATCACACGCCTGGCTTCGAGGCCAGTGAAGATCACCAGGTCTTCATGGCCCACCTGTCGCCGTATTTTTCCGAGGAGCCCACGGTTTATCATGTCCAGGGTGGCACGTTCGAGACGCGCTCCACCTCAGGCCCGGCTGATGACCGGCTGAACGATAAACGCCTCAATTCATAGACGGCCGCCATGGCGGCCAGCACAGGTCGCCATGGAAGTCCTACGCCGTCGCATCGAAACCCAGGTAATGAGCCTCACCGGGCTGGCCCTCGGCCAGCTCGACCTGGAATCGCCCAAAGGCGATCCCGGCCTGTTCGGCCCACAGAGCATCAGCTGGCGGGTACATGGCGACTTCCCCAGCATGCTGGTGGGCGGGATCAGCGCGTTGATGCTGCAACTGCTGCACCCGCTGGCATTGGCCGGGGTGTGGGATCATTCGAATTTCCGTCAGGACCTGTTAGGACGCCTGCGCCGCACCAGTCAGTTCATCTCCGGCACCACCTTCGGCTCCACCCGCGACGCCGAGTGGCTGATCGACAAGGTCCGCACCATCCACCTCAAGGTTACCGGCACCGCGCCCGACGGCCGCCCCTATGCGGCCAGCGCCCCAGACCTGCTGACCTGGGTGCATGTGGCCGAAGTCAGCAGCTTCCTCGCCGCCCACTTGCGCTATCGCAACCCCCGCCTGCCGCGTGCCGAACAGGACGCCTACTACGACGAGATCGCACTGATCGCCGAACGCCTCGGTGCACGTGACGTGCCACGCTCCTGCGCCGAGGTCGACGAGTACCTGCAACGCATGCGCCCGCAACTGCAGTGCGACGCACGCAGCCTGGAGGTGGTGGACATCCTGCTCAAGGCCCCGGCGCCCAGCCGGATGGCAGAACCGGTGGGCAAGCTGATGCTCAAGGCCGGCATCGACCTGCTGCCAGAGTGGGCTTGCGCCATGCTCGGCCTGCACCTGGGCGCGGTCGAACGGCGCATGATCCGCCTGGGCCTGGACAACACCGCCCCGGTACTGCGCTGGGCCATGCGCGACGGTTCGGCGCACCGAGCACGGCGGCGCATGGGCCTCGAATGAGGTATTTTGCTCCGTTCATCGGAACCGATTTAACGTGCCATACTCCAAGCACTCCAGCCTGATACAGACGATGCGACACATGCCCAAAGGATTGACCCGCGCTATCGGCGCACTGCTGGCCCTCGTGGCCCTGTACGGCCTGCTCGGCTTTTTCATTCTTCCAGGTGTCGCCCTGCGCATTGCCAACCAGCAGTTGGCGCAATACGCCACGGTGCCGGCACACCTGCAGCGCATCGAACTCAACCCGTTCAGCCTTGAGCTGACGCTCTGGGGTCTGCAGATCGGCGAACCCGGCAAGGAGCAGGTCGGCTTCGAACGCCTGTACGCCAACCTCGCCCTCGACAGCCTGTGGACCAAGGCCCTGCGCCTCGACGCCGTGGAACTGGACAAGCCGCGCACCGAGCTGCTGTTCGCCAAGGACGGCAGCCTCAACCTGACCCAGCTGTTCAAGATTCCGCCGAGCGAGCCCAAGCCGGACGAGCCGCCCAGCGATCCGTTCCCGCTGCGCATCGCCAGCATCAAGCTCAGCGAGGGCTACCTGCACTTCCAGGACCTGCGCCCGAGCGAGCCGATCGAGTTCCTCTACGACTCGATGAACCTGGAACTGAAGAACCTCAGCACCCTGCCCGACGACAACGCCGACATGACCCTGGTGGCCAACGGCCCGTCAGGTGGGCGCATCGACTGGAGCGGCACCCTGAGCCTGACGCCGATCGCCTCCGAAGGCACCCTCAAGGTCACCGACGGCAAGATGAAGCTGTTCTGGCCTTATGTGCGTGACGCCGTGCCGCTGGTGCTGGAAGACGGCATGGTCAGCCTCGACACCCACTACAAGCTCAACCTCGCCAAGGAAACCGAGTTCCTGCTCGACAACACCTCGGTGCGGGTCGCGCCCTTTGCCATAAAGGCCCCGGACGGTCGCCCGCTGGCACGCCTGGCCAGCCTGGAAGTCAGCGAGACCTCCATCGACCTGGCCAAACAGCTGGTCACCGTCGGCAAGATCCGTAGCGAGAAGCTGGAGACCTGGGCGGCCCTGGAGAAGGACGGCCAGCTCGACTGGCAGAAGCTGTTCGCCAGCCAGCCCGCCAAGGCCACGCCGAAGGAAAAGGCCGAGCCCGCCGCCGCCGAGCCGACCCCTGAAGAGCAGGCCGCCAAGGAGCCGGGCAAGCCCTGGCAGGTCCTGCTCAAGGATGTGCAGGCGCGCAACTACCTGGTCCACCTGGCCGACCGTAGCCAGAAGGAGCCCGTGGCCCTGGATGTCGGCCCGCTCAACCTCGACCTGCAGAACTTCGACAGCCTCAACCAGTCACCCTTCACCCTCAAGCTCGACACCGGCGTGGGCAAGCAGGGCAAGCTGCAGGCCGCCGGCCAGGTCAACCTGGCACCGGTCACGGCGAAACTCGACGTGGCCACCCGCGACATCGACCTGCGGGTCGCCCAGGCCTACATCAGCCCGTTCATCCGCCTGGAGCTGCGCAGCGGCATGCTCTCCAGCGACCTCAAGGTCGACCTCAAGAGCACCGAACCACTGGCCTTCAGCATCACCGGCAAGGCCCAGGCCAACCAGCTGCACACCCTGGACACCATCAAGAACCGCGACTTCGTCAAATGGCAGCAGGTCAACGTCGATGGCCTGTCCTACGTGCACGGTGATGCCCTGTCGATCGACAAGGTCACTCTGCTGCAACCCTATGCGCGCTTCATCATCAACGAAGACCGTACCACCAACGTCGACGACCTGCTGATCCCGCAACCCGCGGACAAACCGGCTGCGGCGCCGAGCAAGTCGGCGGCGTCCGGCGGTGGCAAGGAACTGGGCATTCGTATCGGCCAGATCAGCATCAATGACGGTTCGGCCAACTTCGCCGACCTGACCCTTACACCCAACTTCGCCACCGCCGTGCAGCAGCTCAATGGCCAGATCGGCACCATCGACAACCGCAAGCCGCTGCCGGCCAAAGTGGACATCAAGGGCAAGGTGGACCGCTACGCGCCGGTCACCATCAAGGGCGCGCTCAACCCGTTCAACCCGCTGGCCAGCCTGGACATCGCCACCAGCTTCAAGCGTGTCGAGCTGACCACCCTCACCCCCTATTCAGGCAAGTTCGCGGGCATGCGCATCCGCAAGGGCCGGCTGAACCTGGACCTGCACTACCTGATCACCAACGGTCAGCTCAAGGCCGAGAACAAGGTAGTGATCGAGCAATTGCAACTGGGCGAGAAAGTCGACAGCCCGGACGCCGTGGACCTGCCGATCCGCCTGGCGGTGGCGCTGCTCAAGGACACCGAAGGCAGGATCTCCATCGAGCTGCCCGTGTCGGGCGACCTCAACAACCCGCAATTCAGCGTGATGCCGATCGTCTGGCAGACCCTGCGCAACCTGGTGCTGCGCGCGGCACAGGCGCCGTTCAAGCTGCTCGGCGGGCTGGTCTCCGGCGGCGGCGCGCAAGACCTGGGCAACGTCTCTTTCGCGGCGGGCTCCAGCGACCTGACCCCTGATGTGCAGGCCTCCCTCGACAAGCTCGCCTCAGCCCTCAAGGCACGCCCCGAACTGCGCCTGGAGATCGAAGGCACCGCCGCCCAGAGCAGCGACGGCCCGCTGATCGCCCAGCAGCGCCTGGAGCGCGAGTACCAGGCCACCTGGTACAAGATCCTCCAGCGCCGCGGCGACAAGGTACCGGCCAACGCCTCGCTGCTGGTGGTGGACGACAGCGACAAGCCGGCAATGCTCGAAGGCATCTACCGTACCCGCTTGAAACAGCAGCCCCCGGCTGAATGGCAGGACCTGAGCCGTGACGAGCGTAGCGCCAAGCTGCGCGAGGCGGTGATCAAGTCCTGGGCGGAAAGTACCGTGCTGCTGCGCAACCTGGGCCAGGAGCGGGCCAGCAGCATCAAGGACTACCTCGTGGACAAGGGCCAGCTGGAAGATGACCGGGTGTACTTCATCGACACCAACCTCGGCCAGGCCGAGAGCGATGGCCGCGTGGTGACGCCGATGCACCTGGATGCCGAGTAAACCATCTCGACCCAATCGCCCTCATCGACGGCTTGCCGGCGATGAGGGTAGCGCTGGCGATCAATACCATCAGGCCAGCCGTTGCCCCGACACCGCCGGGTGATACAGCGGCTGCACCTTGTTCCCCGCCGGGTCCAGCAAATGGAAGCTGCGCGCCCCATCGCCGTGATTGAACGGGCGATCCAGCAGCGTCACGCCATGGGCCTTGAAGTACTGGTACCAGTCTTCCAGCTCCTCCACGCTGTCGACGATGAAGCCATAGTGGTCCAGTGTCTGCAGCCCATTGGCCGCCCCTGCTCCGCGCCCCAGTGACAAGTTGTCGTTGCCACAGGTCAGGTAGACCAGGTCTTCATTGGCGCGGTTCAGCACCTCCATGCCTAGAACATCCACGTAGAAGCGCTCGCATTCCTCCAGATTGGGGACCAGCAAGGCGATATGACGCAGGCCATTCAGGCGGCCTGGTCGCACAGGTAGTTGGGACATGATCGCGGCTCCTATTTTTGTATACAATTCAAAAAAGAATTTAAAACAAAAGGAGATTCCTGTGTACTGTCTGTTTATCAAGACCCGCGTGAAACCCGGAACTGCCGAGGCCTTCCTCACTGCAATCAAGGCCAACGCCGCCGCTTCGGTGGCTACCGAACCGGGCTGCCTGGTGTTCGATGTGGCCCAGGATCGGGAAAATCCAGATGTGATCTACCTGTACGAGATCTACCAGGACGACGCTGCGTATGAGACCCATACCCAGACCGCGCATTTCCGGGACAGCAGGCCGCTGGTGGAACCGTTGATCGTGGAGCAGGTGTGCTTCGAGAGCGATGTGATCGCACGCAATCCGGTGAACTGAAGCGCGCCTGCATGAGCGCAAGCAAAAGCCCCGGCTAATGCCGGGGCTTTTGCTTGAAGGGGTGGCCAAATCCTTTTGGCCGACGGGACATTCCTTATTCGGACTTCAGGCCATCAGCAGACACGGCCTGCACGCCCTTGATCTTTTTGGCGATGGCAACCGCCATCTCCTTCTGCGCATCGGTAATGGCCACGTCCGAGGACAGGGACACTACGCCTTTGTTGGTTTCGACCTTGATGTCGCTGCCTGGCACGCCTTTCTCGGTCATCAAGTCGGCCTTCACCTTGGTGGTGATCCAGGTGTCGGAAGTAGCTTCCTTGGCTTTGGTCACCTCACCGGCCGCCAGCGTCATCGGGGCCTGGGTGGACTGGGCAGCGAACGCCGCGTTAGCCATGGTCAGGGTCAGAGCGGTGGCAGTAGCGGCAGCAATGGCGAACTTCTTCATGTGGGTCACTCCTGTTTTTTCGAAAGGTCTGCGCCGTGGTTCCTGGCGTCAGGTAGAAGTGATGTTGCAGGGCGTGTGCCAGCTTTTTGATTTTATTTTTTATCTTTTAAATCAATAAGTTAACAATTAACCAATAGATAGCTGGTCGTGCATTTTGCAAGCCCGGGCAAAATCCTGCATGCAAGATGCAAGTCCACAAGACAAAGCCGCAGGCATAAAAAAAGGACCCCGAAGGGTCCTTCCTTTCAGCCTGGGAAGGCTTAGACGCCCGATGCCTTGGCAGCGGCAACGTCCTTGATCGACAGCTTGATACGGCCGCGGTTGTCCACGTCCAGTACCAGCACTTCGACTTCCTGGCCTTCCTTCAGCACGTCGGTGACTTTCTCGACGCGAGCATCGCTCAGCATGGAGATGTGCACCAGGCCGTCCTTGCCCGGCAGAATGTTGACGAAGGCGCCGAAGTCGACAATGCGCTCGACCTTGCCGACGTAGATCTTGCCGATCTCGGCCTCGGCGGTGATGCCCAGGATGCGCTGCTTGGCAGCGTCCGCGGCTTCCTTGGTCTCGCCAAAGATCTTGATCGAGCCATCGTCTTCGATATCGATCGAAGCCTTGGTCTCTTCGCAGATGGCGCGGATGGTGGCGCCGCCCTTGCCGATGACGTCACGGATCTTGTCGGTATCGATCTTCATCGCGATCATGGTCGGGGCGTTGGCCGACAGCTCGGTACGCGACTCGCCGATGATCTGGTTCATCTGGCCGAGGATGTTCAGGCGCGCTTCCAGGGCCTGGCCCAGGGCGATTTCCATGATCTCTTCGGTGATGCCGTTGATCTTGATGTCCATCTGCAGCGCGGTGACGCCTTTGGCGGTACCCGCTACCTTGAAGTCCATGTCGCCCAGGTGGTCTTCGTCACCCAGGATATCGGTCAGGACGGCGAACTTGTCACCTTCCTTGACCAGGCCCATGGCGATACCGGCAACCGGTGCTTTCATCGGCACGCCGGCGTCCATCAGGGCCAGCGAGGCGCCGCAGACCGAAGCCATGGAGCTGGAACCGTTGGACTCGGTGATTTCCGACACCACGCGGATGGTGTACGGGAACACGTCGGCGGCCGGCAGCATGGCCTGGACCGAACGACGGGCCAGACGGCCGTGGCCGATTTCGCGACGACCGGCACCGCCCATGCGGCCACACTCGCCCACCGAGAACGGCGGGAAGTTGTAGTGCAGCATGAAGGGGTCTTTCTTCTCGCCTTCGAGGGTGTCCAGCAACTGGGCGTCACGGGCAGTACCCAGGGTCGCGACGACCAGGGCCTGGGTTTCGCCGCGGGTGAACAGCGCCGAACCGTGGGTCTTCGGCAGAACGCCAACTTCGATGTTCAGCGGACGCACGGTCTTAGTGTCGCGACCGTCGATACGCGGCTTGCCGTTGACGATGTTTTCGCGAACGGTGCGGTATTCGATTTCGCCGAAGATCTCTTTGACTTCGCCGGCCGACGGTTGGCCTTCTTCGCCGGAGAACTTGGCAATGGCTTGATCACGCAGCTCGCCCAGGCGCGCGTAGCGGTCGGCCTTGACGGTGATGGTGTAGCCCTGGGAAACGGCTTCGCCGAATTCAGCACGGATGGCGTTGAACAGCTCAGTGTTGGCAACGGCAGGTTTCCAGTCCCAGGTTGGCTTGGCAGCTTCGGCAGCCAGCTCTTTGACCGCCTTGATCACGGCCTGGAATTCGTCGTGGGCGAACAGCACGGCGCCCAGCATCTGGTCTTCGGTCAGCTCCTGGGCTTCGGATTCGACCATCAGCACGGCGGACTCGGTACCGGCAACGACCATGTCCAGGCTCGAGGCAGCCAGTTGCTCGTAGGTCGGGTTCAGCAGGTAGCCGGTGCTTTCGTGGAAGGCGACACGGGCGGCGCCGATCGGGCCTTCGAACGGAATGCCGGAGATGGCCAGGGCAGCCGAGGTACCGATCATCGCGGCGATGTCCGGATCGGTCTTCTTGCTGGTGGAAACCACGGTGCAGACGACCTGGACTTCGTTCATGAAGCCTTCAGGGAACAGCGGGCGGATCGGACGGTCGATCAGGCGCGAGGTCAGGGTTTCCTTCTCGGAAGGACGGCCTTCACGCTTGAAGAAACCACCTGGGATCTTGCCGGCGGCGTAGGTCTTTTCCTGGTAGTGCACGGACAGCGGGAAGAAGCCCTTGCCCGGATCAGCCTGCTTGGCACCGACCACGGTCACCAGTACGGTGACATCGTTGTCGACGGTGACCAGCACGGCGCCGGTGGCCTGACGGGCAATGCGGCCCGTTTCGAGGGTTACGGTCGATTGACCGAACTGGAATTTCTTGATTACCGGGTTCACGGTTTCCTACCTTCTTCAGTGGCTCTTGGGGGAACTGGTTCTTGCGAATTCTTGGGCAGAACGGGGAATCGGCCCCATTGACCGTCCAGATACAACACGAGGCTGGGAGCCTGGCGCCGGGCGGATGAACCGCACGACGGACCAGGCTGCCAACCTCGCAGATCGCGTGGCGTGTCCAACGCCAGGGTTGCCGGGCAACCCTGCCGATGCATGCGACACGCCATGCAACACCACTGGCCAGGCCGCTATTAGCGACGCAGACCCAGGCGACCGATCAGGGCGCTGTAACGGGTGGTGTCTTTGCCCTTCAGGTAGTCCAGCAGCTTACGACGCTGGTTGACCATACGGATCAGACCACGACGGGAGTGGTGGTCTTTATCGTTGGCCTTGAAGTGGCCTTGCAGCTTGTTGATGTTGGCGGTCAGCAGAGCAACCTGCACTTCCGGGCTACCGGTATCGCCGGCGGCTTGCTGGTATTCGGCAACGATCTGAGCTTTTTCTTCGACGCTGAGGGCCATTTGGCTTCTCCTGATAAACGGATCCCGCGAACGGTCTCCAATAGGCCAGGGACAAGTCCCCGTATTAAAAAGAAGAGGTGTGACCGTGCCTAATAACAGCCACCCTCGTATCCACCGGTTTCAGCCGAAGCCTCTGCCCGTGGTTCCGGTCATTCCGACCGAATCAGCCGACGCGGCGCGATGCGCCCGTCTTCGCTCACTTCACCGATACCGATGAAGCGACCATTGTGATCCTGTACCCGAACCATGCCAAACTGCGGCGCGTCCGGCGCACGTACCGCCTGGCCATGCAGCCAGTAGAACGCGCTGTGCTCGGACAGCAGCACCAGTGGCCAGTCCTGCAGCCCGCTGTCCGAAGGCATGAGGAAGCGATCAAGCGCTTCGTTGCCGCCTTCGGCATGGGCTTGCTCGAGTTCCTCGAGCGTCACCGTTTGTGCCAGCTCGAAGGGGCCCGCCTGCGTACGGCGCAGTTCGGCGACATAGGCACCACAGCCCAGCGCCTCACCGATATCCTCCACCAGGGTGCGGATATAGGTGCCTTTGCTGCATCCAACCGACAGGCGCGCACGGGTGCCTTCGCACTCGAGCAACTCCAAGCGGCCAATAGTAACAGAACGCGCCTCGCGCTCCACTACCTCTCCTGCACGTGCCAGCTTGTAGAGCGGCTGGCCATCGCGCTTGAGGGCCGAGTACATCGGCGGCACCTGAAGGATTTCACCCTTGAAACGCGGAATCACGGCCTCGATGTCGGCGCGACCAACGGTTACTTCGCGGGTCTGCAGGACCTCGCCTTCGGCGTCCGCGGTGGTGGTGGTCTGCCCTAGCTGCATGACCGTCTCGTAGCCCTTGTCGGAATCGAGCAGGTACTGGGAGAACTTGGTCGCCTCACCAAAGCACAGTGGCAGCACGCCGGTTGCCAGCGGATCGAGGCTGCCGGTGTGGCCGGCCTTTTCCGCGTTGAGCAACCAACGAACCTTCTGCAGGGCGGCGTTGGAGGTGAATCCCAACGGCTTGTCGAGCAGGATGATGCCGCTGACATTGCGGCGGATACGTTTGACCTGGGCCACCGTTTACTCCTTGGCGTCCAGCTCGTCGGCATCCTTGTGCAGGCGGTCTTCGGCCACCGCACGCTCGATCAGCGCAGACAGGTGGACACCACGACTGACGCTTTCATCGAAGTGGAAGTGTAACTGTGGCACGCTGCGCAGTTGCATCGAGCGCCCCAAGTGCAGGCGCAGGAAGCTGGCGGCGCTGTTCAGCGCCTTGAGCGACTGCTTCACTGCGTCGGGCGTTTCTTCGCCCATGACGGTGATGAAAACCTTCGCATGACCCAGGTCACGGCTGACGTCGACAGCGGTGATGGTCACCAGACCGACACGCGGGTCTTTGACTTCACGGCGGATCAGTTCTGCCAGCTCACGCTGCATCTGATCGCCGATACGTTGGGTACGGCTGTATTCTTTTGCCATTCTTGCTACCTGTAACGTAAAGCGGCAAACGCCCGGTCAGGCTTAAGCCTGACCGGGCGCTACCTTCAGAGGCGCCGCCAGCCGCCTTGCGACGGGGCCTGCACCCGGCTCGGCCCTTACAGGGTGCGAGCCACCTGGACTTTCTCGAAGACTTCGATCTTGTCGCCGACCTTGACGTCGTTGTAGCTCTTGACGCCAATACCACACTCCATGCCGTTACGCACTTCGGAGGCGTCGTCCTTGAAGCGACGCAGCGATTCCAGCTCGCCTTCGAAGATCACCACGTCATCGCGCAGTACGCGGATCGGACGGTTGCGGTACACGGTACCCTCGATGACCATACAGCCGGCGATGGCGCCGAACTTCGGCGAACGGAACACGTCACGCACTTCGGCCACACCCAGGATGTTCTCGCGAACATCGCTGCCGAGCATGCCGGTCAGGGCCTTCTTGACGTCTTCGATGATGTCGTAGATCACGTTGTAGTAACGCATATCCAGACCTTCCTGCTCGACGATCTTGCGCGCACCGGCATCGGCACGCACGTTGAAGCCGAACAGCACCGCGTTCGAGGCCAGTGCCAGGTTGGCGTCGCTCTCGGTGATACCACCGACGCCGCCACCAATGACGCGTACCTGAACTTCGTCATTGCCCAGGCTGCCGAGCGAACCCTGCAGCGCTTCGAGGGAACCACGCACATCGGTCTTGAGGACGATGTTGAGGGTCTTCTTCTCTTCCTGACCCATGGTCTCGAAGATGTTTTCCAGCTTGCCGGCGTGAGCACGGGCCAGCTTGACCTCGCGGAACTTGCCTTGACGGAACAGCGCAACTTCACGCGCTTTCTTCTCGTCAGCAACCACCGACATCTCTTCGCCTGCGTCCGGTGTGCCGTCCAGGCCAAGGATCTCGACCGGGATCGACGGGCCGGCTTCCTTCACAGGCTTGCCGTTCTCGTCGAGCATGGCACGTACGCGGCCATAGTTGGAACCGACCAGGACCATGTCGCCCTGACGCAGGGTACCGTCCTGAACCAGGATGGTGGCCACCGGGCCGCGGCCCTTGTCCAGACGCGACTCGACCACGACACCACGACCAGGAGCGGTCGGAGTGGCCTTGAGTTCGAGGATCTCGGCCTGCAGCAGGACAGCTTCGAGCAGTTCGTCGACGCCGGTACCCATCTTCGCCGAAACCTTGACGAACGGCGTGTCACCACCCCAGTCCTCGGAGGTCACGCCTTCGACCGACAGCTCGTTACGGATGCGATCGAGGTCGGCACCCGGCTTGTCGATCTTGTTCACGGCGACAACCAGCGGAACGCCAGCCGCTTTCGCGTGCTGCACGGCTTCGCGGGTCTGCGGCATCACGCCGTCGTCCGCCGCCACCACCAGGATGACGATGTCGGTCGCCTTGGCACCACGTGCACGCATCTGGGTAAACGCAGCGTGGCCCGGGGTGTCGAGGAAGGTGACCATGCCACGGTCGGTTTCGACGTGGTAGGCACCGATGTGCTGGGTAATACCACCGGCTTCGCCGGCGGCAACCTTGGCACGACGGATATAGTCGAGCAGCGAGGTCTTACCGTGGTCAACGTGACCCATGACGGTCACGACCGGCGCACGCGATGTGGTCTCGCCTTCGAACTTCAGCGATTCGGCCAGGGAATCTTCCAGGGCCGTGTCGCTGACCAGAGTGACCTTGTGGCCCAGCTCTTCGGCGACCAGCTGAGCGGTCTCCTGATCGAGCACCTGGTTGATGGTGACCGGAGTACCCAGCTTGAACATGAACTTGACGACTTCAGCGGCCTTGACCGACATCTGTTGCGCCAGTTCCGAGACGGTGATGGTCTCGCCGATGGTCACGTCACGAATGACTGGACCGGTCGGGTTCTGGAAGCCGTGCTGGTTGCGCTTCTTGCCTTTGCCCTTGCCGCCGCGACCACGACGGAAACCATCGCTCTCTTCGTCGGTGGTGCGTGGCGCTGCACGTGGAGTCGGAGCCTTTTCCTTCTCCTTGACCTTGACCTTGACCGACATGCGCGGCGCTTCGCCACGACCGGCCGCAGCCGGGCCACCACCGCGACGATCGTCATCGCGGGTACGGCTTTCGTTACGACGGCTCTCGTCCTTCTTGCGCTCGGCGGCACGAGCGGCGGCGTCTTCGGACACCGGCGCGTTGGCCATTACCGGGGCTGCAACAGGTGCAGGCTCGGCCTTGGCCACTGGTGCAGCGGCCGGGGCCTCGGCAGCCTGACGGCGGGCCTGCTCCTCGTTGCGCTGGCGCACTTCGGCTTCAACCTTTTCGCGCGCGGCGTTTTCGGCGGCGCGGCGCTCTTCCTGCTCACGCTTCTGCTCAGCCTGGATTTCCTCCGGGCTGCGCTGCACGAATACTTTCTTCTTGCGTACTTCTACGCTGATGCTCTTGCTACCGGCGACACGCAGAGTGCTGGTGGTCTTGCGCTGCAAGGTGATCTTGCGCGGCTCTTCCGCCTTGCTCTTGTGGCTGCTCTTCAAATGAGTCAGCAGGGTCTGCTTCTCATTGTCGGTCACTACCTGACCGGCGTCGGTGTGCGGCAGACCTGCCTCACGCATCTGCTGCAGCAGGCGCTCTACCGGTGCCTCGACCTCTTGGGCCAGTTCTTTCACCGTGACTTGCGTCATGCACTTCTCTCCTCAGGCCGCGCCTAATTACTCGAACCAGTGGGCTCGGGCGGCCATGATCAACTTGCCGGCACGCTCTTCGTCGATGCCGTCGATGTCGAGCAGGTCGTCAATCGACTGCTCGGCCAGGTCTTCGCGGTTAACCACGCCGCGCACCGCCAGTTCCGCCGCCAGGTCCTTGTCCATGCCCTCAAGGGAGAGCAGGTCGTCGGCCGGATGGGCGTCTGCCAGTTTTTCTTCGGTAGCGATGGCTTTGGTCAACAAACGGTCCTTGGCACGAGCGCGCAGCTCATTGACGATATCTTCGTCAAAGCCATCGATGTTGAGCATTTCTTCCAACGGTACGTAGGCAATTTCTTCGAGGCTGGTGAAGCCTTCGTCGACCAGCACCTGTGCCAGCTCTTCGTCGACTTCCAGTTCCTCAATGAAGTTACGCAGGATGTCGCCTGTCTCAGCCTGTTGCTTGGCCTGGATGTCCTTCTCGGTCATCACGTTCAGGGTCCATGCAGTCAGCTGGCTCGCCAGACGGACGTTCTGGCCGCCACGTCCGATGGCCTGAGCCAGGTTGTCCTCGGCCACGGCGATATCCATCGCATGGGCGTCCTCGTCAACGATGATCGCAGCAACCTCTGCTGGCGACATGGCGTTGATGACGAACTGCGCCGGGTTCTCGTCCCACAGGACGATATCCACACGCTCGCCACCCAGCTCGCCGGATACGGCCTGGACACGCGAACCACGCATGCCGATGCAGGCGCCTTGCGGGTCGATGCGCTTGTCCTTGGAGCGGACGGCGATCTTGGCGCGCGATCCCGGATCACGGGAGGCGGCCATGACTTCGATGAGGCCTTCGGCGATTTCCGGCACTTCGATGCGGAACAGCTCGATCAGCATCTGCGGCGCAGTGCGCGACAGGATCAGCTGAGGACCACGGTTCTCGGTGCGGATTTCCTTGAGCAACGCACGCAGGCGCACGCCGACACGGAAGGTCTCACGGGGAATGATGTCTTCGCGGGCCAGCAGCGCCTCGGCGTTGTTGCCCAGGTCGACGATGACGTTGTCGCGGGTGACCTTCTTCACGGTACCGGAGATGATCTCGCCCACGCGCTCGCGGTAAGCGTCGACCACCTGGGCGCGCTCGGCCTCGCGGACCTTCTGCACGATGACCTGCTTGGCGGTCTGGGCGGCGATGCGGCCGAACTCGATCGACTCGATCTTCTCTTCGATCACGTCACCGATCTTGGCGTCCGGGTGCGTGTCCTGGATCTTTTCCAGCCAGGTCTCGATCGCCGGATCGTCCAGGTCGTTCTCGTCGACCACGGTCCAGCGGCGGAAGGTCTCGTAGCTACCGGTGTGGCGGTTGATTTCCACACGCAGGTCGACTTCGTCCTCAAAACGTTTCTTGGTTGCAGTGGCCAGGGCCACTTCCAGCGCCTCGAAAATGACGCCGGGCGGTACACCCTTTTCGTTGGATACCGATTCAACAACCAGCAGTACTTCTTTGCTCATCGTACGCCTCGCCTTGCGCAAGCCATTGGCCCCGGGTGTTTCGCCGGGTCCGGCACGTCTCAGTCAAAACTGGGAATAATATTGGCCTTGTCGATCGAGTCGATCGGCAACAGGAACTCGTGCTGGTCCACCTGGACCACCACATCCTGCTCCTCCACACCGCGGAGAAGGCCCTGGAAGTTACGACGGCCCTCGAAGGGCGTACGCAGCTTGATCTTCACCTGCTCGCCGGCATGCGCAGCAAACTGTTCCAGAGTGAACAGCGGGCGGTCCATGCCTGGAGAGGACACCTCGAGGGTATATTCAGAGCTGATCGGATCTTCCACATCGAGAATGGCGCTGGCCTGACGGCTGACGGCTTCGCAGTCGTCCACCAGGATCCCGTCTTCTTTGTCGATGTAGATACGCAGTACCGAATGCTTGCCTTGGGAGACGTATTCGATCCCCCAGCATTGGTAGCCCAGGCCCTCGACAACCGGGGCCAACAAGGCCTGCAACTGTTCTAGCTTGCTCGACACCTGAACCCCCTCGTGCATGCTGTGCAAATAAAAAATGGGCGAAGCGCCCATCCCTGAAAGCGCCGTTGGACAACGGCGCCGAAAACTGTTCGGCTAGCAAAAAGCCCCTGAAAAGGGGCTCTGCTGAAGCTGGTTGCGGGGGCTGGATTTGAACCAACGACCTTCGGGTTATGAGCCCGACGAGCTACCAAGCTGCTCCACCCCGCGACAAAGCTGGGGCGAAAGTATAAGACTGAACCCTTTGCCGGGTCAATCCGACCTCCACCTGCAAGAAAGCCCGCTAAAGCGGGCTCTCATGCTTCAATTGGTACCGAGAAGGGGACTCGAACCCCTACACCCTATGGGCACAACCACCTCAAGGTTGCGTGTCTACCAATTCCACCACCTCGGCAATACTACTTCTTGAAACCCGTTACTGCTGCTCTTTGGCTGGAGGAGGCACGTCACCAGAGTTGGTGGTTTCGCTCTTCTGCTGCTGGAGCACCGGTACATCATCATTGACTGCCGGCTTTGGCTCTTTGACTTCCAGCACTGCTGGATCTGGCAGACCAGCTTGAGTCAGCTGGTGAGCCTGCTGCTTGGCGAAATATCCTAACCCAAGTGCAGTCAAAAAGAAAGTGGCAGCAAGTATAGCAGTAACTTTACTCAAAAAGGTAGCGGAACCTTGGCTTCCGAACACAGTATTTGAAGCACCTGCGCCGAAAGATGCACCTGCTTCCGCACCTTTACCCTGTTGCAGCAGCACCATTACAACCAGTGCCAACGCTGCCAACAGATGAAAAACAACTACGACTGTTTCCAGCATTTGTTCAGTTTCCTGCGGCGCGACAAATTGCACCGAATTCGTCTGCGTTCAGGGACGCTCCACCAATGAGCCCCCCATCGATATCCGGCATGCCGAACAGTTCAGCCGCATTGGCCGCCTTCACGCTGCCGCCGTAGAGAAGTTGCACGTTTTCTGCAACTTCGGCGTCCTTCGCCGCCAACTGCTTGCGGATGGCTGCATGCACATCCTGGGCTTGCTGTGGCGAGGCCGTCAAACCAGTACCAATGGCCCAAACAGGCTCATAGGCAATAACTGCATTGGCGAAAGCCTTGATACCGAACACGTCGATAACACTGCTTAGTTGACGCCCTACAACTTCAAGCGTCTCACCTGCCTCGCGCTCTGCAATAGTTTCCCCTATACACAGCACTGGCGTCAAACCACTTTTCTGAGCGGCTGCAAACTTCTGATTCAGCACTTCATCGCTTTCACCAATAATCTGGCGACGCTCGGAATGCCCAATCAATACATATTTGCAACCGACTTCAGCCAACTGACTCGGTGCAACTTCGCCGGTCAGCGCGCCTTGCTCAGATTGTACCGCAGAATTCTGTGCGCCTACGTTGATTCCTTTTCCCTCCAAGCCATCAATCACTTGATTGATGAACAGGGATGGCGGAAACACCGCGACTTCCACTCCGCTCGGCAGGGACAACTTGCCCAAGCCCTGGGTCAGCTCTACGACGCTGGCGCGGGTACCGTGCATCTTCCAGTTACCAGCTACCATGGGGCGACGCATGCTTTACCTCGTCGGTCAAAGTGGGCGCAGATCTTACCCAACCCGATCTGCGCTGGCAAGCCTATTTCAGGCACAAACTTCTTCGACCAGCTTGGCCAGGGCCTCGGCATGGCCACGTACCTGGTTTTCATCGTCGCCCTCGACCATCACCCGCACCAGCGGTTCGGTACCGGACTTGCGCAGCAGCACCCGCCCACGACCGGCCATGGCCTCGGTGGCCTTGGCACTGGCTTCCTTGATCAGGGGGTTTTCCAGCGGGTCGTTCTTGCCCGCCGCGAAGCGCACGTTGATCAGCACCTGCGGGCACTTGCGCACGGCCTGTCGGGCCTGGGCAAGGTTTTCGCCACGGCGCTTGAGCGCCATCAGCACCTGCAGCGCGGCGATGATCGCATCACCGGTGGTGGTGTGGCTGCCACAGACGACATGACCGGAGTTTTCGCCACCCAGCAGCCACTCGCGCTCGAGCAGTTCGGCCATGACGTAGCGGTCGCCCACCTTGGCCCGCACGAACGGGATGTCCAGTTCCTTGAACGCCAGCTCCAGGCCCAGGTTGCTCATCAGGGTACCGACCACGCCGCCTTGAAGCTTGCCGCGCTCCTGCATGTCGCGACCGATGATGAACAGCAGTTCGTCACCGTCGACGATGGCGCCGGTGTGATCGACCATCAGCACGCGGTCGCCGTCGCCATCGAAGGCGATGCCGATATCCGCATGACCAACCAGGACCGCCGCCTGCAGCGACTCGATATGGGTCGAACCGCAGTTCTCGTTGATGTTCAGGCCATCCGGGGCGGCGTGCAGCACGGTGACGTCAGCCCCCAGCTCACGGAACACGCTCGGCGCGACCTTGTAGGTGGCGCCATGGGCGCAGTCCACGACGATCTTCAAGCCTTCGAAGCTGGTGCTGCTGGGCACGCTGCTCTTGCAGAACTCGATGTAGCGCCCCGCCGCGTCGTTGATGCGCGAGACCTTGCCCAGCTTGCCGGACTCGACGACATTCATCGGCTGGTCGAGCAACTCCTCGATCATCAGTTCGACTTCGTCCGGCAACTTGGTGCCGGCACCGGAGAAGAACTTGATACCGTTGTCGTCATGGGGGTTGTGCGAAGCACTGATGACGATGCCGGCTTCGGCGTGAAAAGTGCGAGTCAGGTAGGCGATGGCCGGCGTCGGCATCGGGCCGAGCAGCATCACATCGGCACCGGCGGCGGACAGGCCCGCCTCGAGCGCGGATTCGAACATGTAGCCGGAGATCCGCGTGTCCTTGCCCACCAGTACCCGGCAGTTGCCCTGCTTGCGGAAGGCCATGCCGGCGGCCCAGCCGAGTTTCAGCATGAAATCAGGGGTGATGGGGAATTGGCCGACGCGACCGCGGATACCATCGGTACCAAAGTATTTTCTGCTCATAGTGACTCCAATGTTCTTATTCGGCGCTCTGGACCGCGGCGATCATGCGCACGACATCGACGGTTTCGGCGACGTCATGTACCCGCAGGATGCTCGCGCCCTTGGTCATGGCCAGGGCGGCCAGGGCCAGACTGCCATAGAGCCGCTCACCGACCGGACGGTCCAGCGCGAGACCGATCATGCTCTTGCGCGAAACGCCCACCAGCAGCGGGCGCCCCAGGCGATAGAGCGCTTCCATGTGTTTGAAAAGGCTCAGGTTGTGCTCAAGGGTCTTGGCAAAGCCGAACCCTGGATCGAGGATGATGCGCTCAGCCCCGATGCCGGCCGCCGCGCAGGCGGCCATACGCTGCTCAAGATAGCGCGTTACATCGGCTGTCACATCCTCGTACTGCGGATTGTCCTGCATGTTGCCCGGCTCGCCACGCATGTGCATCAAGCACACCGGCAGGCCGGTATCGGCCGCCGCATCGAGCGCGCCGTCACGCTCCAGGGCGCGCACATCGTTGATCAGCCCTGCACCAAGGCGGGCCGTCTCGCGCATGACCGAGGGCGTCGAGGTATCGACCGAGATGATCACGTCGAGCCGACTGCTGATCGCCTCGACAATTGGCGCCACGCGCTCCAGTTCCTCGATAGGCGAGACGGCGCGAGCCCCAGGACGGGTAGACTCCCCGCCCACGTCGATCAGGGTCGCACCGGCCGCAACCATCTCCTCGGCATGGCGCAAGGCCGCATCGCGCTGGCTGAAGCGCCCACCATCGGAGAACGAGTCTGGGGTGACATTGAGGATACCCATGACATGGGTACGGGACAAATCAAGAACCCGGTTGCCGCAAGGCAACCGGGTCGGGTACTGCGTCAAGCTCATAGATACCCTTAGTGTTGAGCCGCTGGACCGCCGATCGGCGACTCCGGACGATCATCCTGGGAAGCCTGGTTGCCGGAGGTTCCGGAATCATTGTCCCAGTCACGTGGCTCGCGCGGGGTACGGCCAGCCATGATGTCGTCGATCTGGTCGGCATCGATGGTTTCGTACTTCATCAAGGCCTCGGCCATGGCGTCGAGCTTGTCGCGGTTGTCGGTAAGGATCTGCTTGGCCGTGGCGTAGCACTGATCGATGATGCTGCGCACTTCGGAGTCGATCATCTTGGCGGTTTCGCCCGAGACGCTGGCATGCTGGCTCGCCGCGCTGCGACCGAGGAATACCTCGCCCTCCTCTTCGGCGTACATCAGCGGGCCGAGTTTCTCGGACAGGCCCCACTTGGTGACCATGTTCCGGGCGATCTGGCTGGCGCGCATGATGTCGTTGGAGGCCCCGGTGGTAACACCGTCGAAGCCCAGGGTCATCTCTTCGGCGATACGGCCACCGTACAGCGAGCAGATCTGGCTGATCAGCGCACGTTTGGACAGGCTGTAGCGGTCTTCTTCCGGCAGGAACATGGTCACGCCCAGGGCGCGGCCACGGGGAATGATCGAGACCTTGTAGACCGGGTCGTGCTCGGGAACGACGCGACCGACGATGGCGTGGCCCGCCTCGTGATACGCGGTGTTCTGCTTCTCTTTCTCGGACATGACCATGGTCTTGCGCTCGGCGCCCATCATGATCTTGTCTTTGGCCAGTTCGAACTCCTTCATCTCGACCAGGCGCTTGCTGGCACGGGCGGCGAACAGCGACGCCTCGTTGACCAGGTTGGCCAGGTCGGCACCGGAGAAGCCCGGGGTACCACGGGCAATGACCGCCGCGTTGACGTTCTCGCCAACCGGGACCTTGCGCATATGCACCTTGAGGATCTGCTCACGACCGCGAATGTCCGGCAGGCCAACCACCACCTGGCGGTCGAAGCGACCGGGACGCAGCAGCGCCGGGTCGAGCACGTCGGGCCGGTTGGTGGCTGCAATGACGATGATGCCATCGTTCATCTCGAAGCCGTCCATCTCGACCAGCAACTGGTTCAGGGTCTGCTCGCGCTCATCGTGACCGCCACCCATGCCGGCGCCACGATGACGACCGACAGCGTCGATCTCGTCGATGAAGATGATGCACGGCGCGTGCTTCTTGGCCTGTTCGAACATATCGCGAACACGACTGGCGCCCACGCCGACGAACATCTCGACGAAGTCGGAACCGGAAATGGTGAAGAACGGCACCTTGGCTTCACCGGCAATGGCCTTGGCCAACAGGGTTTTACCGGTACCCGGCGGGCCGACCATCAGCACGCCGCGAGGGATACGACCACCCAGGCGCTGGAACTTGCCCGGATCGCGCAGGAATTCGACCAGTTCGCCAACCTCTTCCTTGGCCTCGTCGCAGCCGGCGACGTCAGCCAGGGTGGTTTTCACCTGGTCTTCGGACAGCAGGCGCGCCTTGCTCTTGCCGAAGCTCATTGGCCCGCCCTTGCCACCGGCACCGCCCTGCATCTGGCGCATGAAGAACATGAACACGGCGATGATCACCAGGATCGGGAAGCTCGCAACCAGCAACTGGGTCCAGATGCTCTGTTGTTCAGGTTGCTTGCCCTCGACGGTGACGTGGTTGTCGACCAGGTCTCCGATCAAGCCGTTGTCGGTAATCGCCGGGCGTACGGTCTTGAAGTTGTCGCCGTCAGTGCGCTTGCCGGTAATGATATAGCCGTCGACGGTCACCCGCTCAACCTTGCCATCCTTGACCTGCTGGATGAAGTCGGAATAGTTGAGGGTCTGCGGCTCGTTAGGGCTGGAGAAGTTGTTCATCACCGTCACCAGGACGGCGGCGATGATCAACCACAGGATCAGATTCTTTGCCATGTCGTTCAATTCGCTACCCTCTGAGGCCGGCGCACGACGCAGCCGTGCCTCGCATGATATTCATCGCCCTAACTTACTACATTACCCACGCATCCGCAGGCACCGTCTGTAACCCTTTGTGAAAGCTAGACTACACGAAGTTCGGACAATCCAGTCGGGACGGCCGATTGGAAATAACTATCGGCAACCCCGCAACACGCCTTTCATGCGCCCTTGAAACCCTTGCCCAGCAGGTACTGTTCACGGGAACGGTCTCGCGAGGAGGACGGCTTGCGCATCTGCACCTTGTCGAACTTGCTGCGCACGTCCTTGAGGTACATGTCGAAGCCTTCGCCCTGGAAGATCTTGATCAGGAAATCTCCGCCGGGCTTGAGCACACGGGTCGCAAGATCCAGGGCCAGTTCACAGAGGAACATGGCGCGCGGCATGTCCACTGCAGGCGTACCACTCATATTGGGGGCCATATCGGAAATCACAAGGTCCACGTGCGAATCGCCGACCGCCTGCAGAATCTGCTGCAGCACTTCATCCTGGGTGAAGTCGCCCTGGATAAAGGTAACGTCGGGTATCGAGTCCATTTCCAGGATGTCCGAGGCGATCAGCCGGCCCTGCCCGCCAATCAGACGACTGGTCACCTGCGACCAGCCACCGGGAGCCGCACCGAGGTCGATCACGCTCATGCCCGGACGGATCAGGCGGTCTTTCTCCTGGATCTCCAGCAGCTTGTAGCTCGCGCGCGAGCGGTAGCCATCCTTCTGCGCCTGCTTGACGAAAGGATCGTTGAAATGTTCACGCAGCCAGTTTGCGCTGCTTTTGGAACGTTGTACCACGGGGCACCTCGATGATATGCGTCGTGTTTGACTGGGCGGAGCCACAGGCCCTCGGGTAAAATGCCCGTCAATTTTACAGAATCAGACGAAAAGGGTCAGATTATGCCGCTCAATAACGAGCAGAAGAAGCAATACAAGTCCATTGGTCACGACCTGAAGCCGGTCCTGATCGTTGCTGGCAACGGTTTGAATGAAGGCGTGATCGCCGAACTGGAGCGCGCCCTGGTCGACCATGAGCTGATCAAGGTCGAGATTCGCTCGGAAGATCGCGAGGAACGCGCCGAGACCATCGCCGAACTGTGCAAGGCCGGCCGCGCCGAACTGGTGCAGACCATCGGCAAGAAAGCGCTGATCTACCGCAAGAACCCACAGCCGAACAAGCAGCTGTCCAACATCCACCGTTACAAGTAACGGTAGCAGGGCTGCTGCGCAGCCCTTTCGCGACACAAGGCCGCTCCCACAGGGGGCCGCACCGACCTCCGGCGCAGCGCAATCCCTGCGGGAGCGGCCTTGCATCGCGAAAGGGCCGCAAAGCGGCCCCGGCGATATTGAGTCGCTTACCGCCGCGCCCTGACCGGGACCGGCTGGGCCACCAGCACGATGCCGGAGAAGCCCAGCACCAGGAAGCAGAACATCTGCCAACGCTCGCCCACGGAGATCCCGTAGCGCAGCGTGTAGTAGCTGACGCAGGCGCCGAAGCCGAGCAGCAGCATCTGGCCGCGGAACTGCCGCCACCAGGCCGCCAGGCCATCCACCCTCGCCAGCACTGCCAACTGGGTCAACAACCCGAGCATGGCCACGCCAATCAACCAGCGGTCGATCTGCGCAGCCACGTCGTGCACCAGCAAAGGCGCCAGGCCACTGACCTTGAGCGCCGGCACCAGCCCCACGTGGAACACCCACAGGCCGCCGACCCAGAACACCTGGGCCAGCTGCCAGAGGATCCCCTCGAGGGATGGCGCCCGCAGGCGCCGGTCAGATGTGCTTGACTTCGACAATCTCGTACTCGACCGTGCCACTTGGCGTCTTGACGACGACAGTATCACCTTCTTCCTTGCCGATGATGGCGCGGGCGATCGGCGCACCGCTGGAGAGCTTGCCCTGCTTCACGTCGGCTTCGTCTTCGCCGACGATCTGGTAGGTCACCTCTTCATCGGTCTCGGTGTTCGCCAGCACCACGGTGGTGCCGAAAATCACCTTGCCGGTGTGGGCGATGGTGGTGACGTCGATCACCACCGAGTTCTGCAGACGGCCTTCGATATCGCGGATACGCGCCTCGACCATGCCCTGCTCCTCACGGGCGGCGTGGTATTCGGCGTTTTCCTTGAGATCGCCCAGCTCGCGAGCCTCGCCGATCGCCTGGCTCAGGCGTGGGCGCTCGGTCTTGCTCAGGAACAGATGCTCTTCCTCCAGGGCGCGAGCGCCCTGGACGGTCATCGGGTATTTGGTAATGCTCATGCTTTGAGTCCTGCATGCAGATCCTGCAGGCGACGAACGGTCTTTTCCGGACCGAATTTCAGCGCCTCGCAGATGGCTTCACCGGCCGCAATGGTGGTGGTGCAGTAGATCTTGTGCTGCAACGCATTGCGACGAATCGAGTAGGAGTCAGCGATCGACTGGCGACCTTCGGTGGTGTTGATGATCAGCGACACTTCGTCGTTCTTGATCATGTCGACCACGTGCGGACGCCCCTCGGTCACCTTGTTCACGCGACGCACTTTCAGGCCGGCCGCTTCGATTACCTTGGCGGTGCCGGCAGTGGCGACCACTTCGAAGCCCAGGGCGATCAGGTCGCGGGCAACGCCAGCCACTTGCGGCTTGTCGTCGTCACGCACACTGATGAACGCGGTACCACCGGTCGGCAGCACTTCGCTGGCGCCCATCTGGGCCTTGGCGAAGGCTTCGCCGAAGCTGTCGCCGACGCCCATGACTTCACCGGTCGATTTCATCTCAGGGCCGAGGATCGGGTCAACCCCCGGGAACTTGGCGAACGGGAAGACGGCTTCCTTGACGCTGTAGAAGTTCGGGATGATTTCCTGGGTGAAGCCCAGCTCTTTCAGGGTCTTGCCGGCCATGACGCGGGCCGCGATCATCGCCAGGGAAGTGCCGATGCACTTGGAGACGAATGGCACGGTACGCGAGGCGCGTGGGTTGACCTCGATCACGTAGATCTTGTCGCCCTGCAGGGCCAGCTGCACGTTCATCAGGCCGACCACGCCCAGCTCCAGGGCCATTTTCTTGACCTGGACGCGGACTTCGTCCTGTACTTCCTTGCTCAGCGAGTAAGGCGGCAGCGAGCACGCCGAGTCGCCGGAGTGAACGCCGGCCTGCTCGATGTGTTGCATGATCGCGCCGATCACCACGTCGGTGCCGTCGCAGACCGCGTCCACGTCCATCTCGATGGCGCAGTTGAGGAAGTGGTCGAGCAGCACCGGGCTGTCGTTGGAGACCTGCACCGCTTCACGCAGGTAGCGCTTGAGCTCGTCCAGTTCGTAGACGATCTCCATGGCGCGGCCGCCCAGCACGTAGGACGGGCGAACCACCAGCGGGTAACCGATCTTGCCAGCGGCAGCGATGGCTTCGTCTTCGCTGCGAACGGTGGCGTTTGGCGGCTGCAGCAGGTTCAGGCGCTGAACCATCTGCTGGAAGCGCTCGCGGTCTTCGGCGCGGTCGATGGCGTCCGGGCTGGTACCGATGATCGGTACGCCGGCTTCTTCCAGGGCACGCGCCAGTTTCAGCGGGGTCTGGCCGCCGTAGTGGACGATCACGCCCTTCGGCTTCTCGACGCGGCAGACTTCCAGCACGTCTTCCAGGGTCAGCGGCTCGAAGTACAGGCGGTCGGAGGTGTCGTAGTCGGTGGAGACGGTCTCAGGGTTGCAGTTGACCATGATGGTCTCGTAACCGTCTTCACGCAGGGCCAGCGCGGCGTGCACACAGCAGTAGTCGAACTCGATGCCCTGGCCGATACGGTTCGGGCCGCCACCCAGGATCATGATCTTGTCACGGGTCGACGGGTTGGCCTCGCACTCTTCCTCGTAGGTCGAGTACAGGTAGGCGGTATCGGTGGCGAACTCGGCGGCGCAGGTGTCGACGCGCTTGTACACCGGGAACACTTCCAGCTTGTGGCGGTGACGGCGCAGGTTCTTGTCGGTGATGCCGAGCAGCTTGGCCAGGCGCTGGTCCGAGAAGCCCTTGCGCTTGAGGCGCAGCATGTAGTCCTTGTCGATCGACGACAGGGCCAGGGTCTTGACCTTTTCTTCTTCCTTGATCAGGTCTTCCATCTGTACCAGGAACCACAGGTCGATGCCGGTCAGGGCAAAGATTTCCTCGATGGTCATGCCCGAACGCATCGCGTCGGCGACGTACCAGATACGCTCGGCGCCCGGCACGGTCAGCTCGCGCTTGAGGATGCTGGCCGCTTCCGGGCTGGCCAGGTCGACTTTCGGGTCGAGGCCGCAGGCACCGACTTCCAGGCCGCGCAGGGCTTTCTGCAGGGATTCCTGGAAGGTGCGGCCGATGGCCATGACTTCACCCACGGATTTCATCTGGGTGGTCAGGCGGGCGTCGGCTTTCGGGAATTTTTCGAAGGCGAAGCGTGGCAGCTTGGTGACGACGTAGTCGATCGACGGCTCGAAGGACGCCGGGGTGCGGCCACCGGTGATGTCGTTCTGCAGCTCGTCGAGGGTGTAGCCGATGGCCAGCTTGGCGGCGATCTTGGCGATCGGGAAGCCGGTGGCCTTGGAAGCCAGGGCCGAGGAACGGGAAACCCGCGGGTTCATCTCGATCACGACCATGCGGCCAGTGTTCGGGCAGATACCGAACTGCACGTTGGAGCCGCCGGTCTCGACACCGATTTCACGCAGCACCGCCAGCGAGGCGTTGCGCATGATCTGGTATTCCTTGTCGGTCAGGGTCTGTGCCGGAGCAACGGTGATCGAGTCACCGGTGTGCACGCCCATCGGGTCGAAGTTCTCGATCGAGCAGACGATGATGCAGTTGTCCTTCTTGTCGCGGACCACCTCCATCTCGTATTCCTTCCAGCCGATCAGCGATTCGTCGATCAGCAGCTCCTTGGTCGGCGACAGGTCCAGACCACGGGTGCAGATTTCTTCGAACTCTTCACGGTTGTAGGCGATACCACCGCCCGTGCCGCCCATGGTGAACGATGGGCGGATGATGCATGGGAAGCCGAGCTTCTCGAGGACCGCGTTGGCCTCTTCCATGCTGTGGGCGATACCGGAGCGCGGGCACTCCAGGCCGATGTCCTTCATCGCCTTGTCGAAGCGCGAACGGTCTTCAGCCTTGTCGATGGTGTCGGCGTTGGCGCCGATCATCTCTACGCCGAACTTCTCCAGGACGCCATGGCGCTCCAGGTCCAGGGCGCAGTTCAGCGCGGTCTGGCCACCCATGGTCGGCAGGACGGCGTCAGGGCGCTCTTTCTCGATGATCTTGGCCACCGACTGCCACTTGATCGGCTCGATGTAGGTGGCGTCGGCCATGGCCGGGTCGGTCATGATGGTGGCCGGGTTGGAGTTCACCAGGATGACACGGAAACCTTCCTCGCGCAGGGCCTTGCAGGCCTGGGCGCCGGAGTAGTCGAATTCGCAGGCCTGGCCGATCACGATCGGGCCAGCGCCGAGAATCAGGATGCTTTTGATGTCTGTACGTTTTGGCATGGTTATCACTCAAATCCGGGGTCAGTCGGCAAGCCGCTTTGAACAATCTGGGTCAGGCACTGCCGGGCGCGGCGCGAGCCGGCCCGGGGCCTTGAAGCAGGATGCTCAGCGGCGCTTGGCCATGGCATCGGTGAAACGATCGAACAGTGGCGCGACGTCGGTCGGGCCTGGGCTCGCTTCAGGGTGACCCTGGAAGCTGAACGCGCTCTTGTCGGTGCGCTCGATACCCTGCAGGGTACCGTCGAACAGCGACTTGTGAATGGCGCGTACGTTAGCCGGCAAGGTGGCTTCATCGACGGCAAAGCCGTGGTTCTGGCTGGTGATCATGACCACGCCGGTGTCCAGATCCTGGACCGGGTGGTTGGCACCGTGGTGGCCATGACCCATCTTCACGGTCTTGGCGCCGGAGGCCAAGGCCAGCAGTTGGTGGCCGAGGCAGATGCCGAAGACCGGAATCTCGGTCTCGAGGATTTCCTTGATCGCCTGGATGGCGTAGTCGCATGGCTCCGGATCACCAGGGCCGTTGGACAGGAACACACCATCGGGGTTGAGCGCGAGCACTTCGCTGGCCGGGGTCTGGGCAGGCACCACGGTCACGCGGCAACCACGCGCGACCAGCATGCGCAGGATGTTCAACTTGACGCCGTAGTCGAAGGCAACTACGTGGTACGGCAGGTCGGCAGCGTCGATGGTCGGGTGGCTGTCGGTCTTCAGTTCCCAGACGCTGGAACGCCACTCGTAGCGCTCCTTGGTGGAAACGACCTTGGCCAGGTCCATGCCCTTCAGGCCCGGGAAGGCACGGGCAGCGGCGATGGCCTGCTCTTCGGTGATGTTGTCACCGGCGAGGATGCAACCATTCTGGGCGCCTTTTTCACGCAGGATACGGGTCAGGCGACGGGTATCGATACCGGCGATGGCGACAACATTGTTGGCCTTGAGGTACTCAGGCAGCGACTGGGTATTGCGCCAGTTGCTGGCCAACAGCGGCAGGTCGCGGATGACCAGGCCGGCGGACCAGACGCGGTTGGATTCGGCGTCTTCCGGGGTGGTGCCGGTATTGCCGATGTGCGGGTAGGTCAGGGTGACGATTTGCTGCGAGTAGGAAGGGTCTGTAAGGATTTCCTGGTAGCCGGTCATAGCGGTGTTGAATACCACCTCGCCAACGGTCTGACCGTCGGCACCAATGGCTTCACCGCGAAAAATACTGCCGTCGGCAAGGGCGAGTATGGCTGGCTTTGTCAAGAAGACCTCCCGTAAATCAAGCATGAAAGGGCGATCGCAGGTTGCAAAAAAGCGGAGTGACGTATGGACACGTCACCCCGCTTTTAAGTGCTGAATTCAATTCGCTGCGCGCTTTTAGTGGACACACTAAAGCTGTAGCTTACAGAAAAGTGCGTTTTGGGTCTACCGTAGATGTGTCTCTAAACCACACTAATGCGACAAGGGGCTGCCAGGCAGCCCCGCGACATCAACGCAGCTCAAGCACGTCCTGCATGTCGTACAGGCCAGGCTCACGCCCTTCCAGCCACAGCGCAGCGCGTACGGCGCCCTTGGCGAACGTCATGCGGCTGGAGGCCTTGTGGGTGATCTCCAGGCGCTCGCCTTCGGCGGCGAACAGCACGGTGTGGTCACCGACCACATCACCGGCACGTACAGTAGCGAAACCGATGGTCTTGCGATCACGGGCGCCAGTCTGGCCCTCACGGCCATAAACGGCCACTTCCTGCAAGTCGCGCCCCAACGCATTGGCAACCACTTCACCCATGCGCAGAGCGGTCCCCGACGGCGCGTCGACCTTGTGCCGGTGATGAGCTTCGATGATCTCGATATCCACATCATCGCCCAGCACCCGGGCCGCCATGTCCAGCAGCTTGAGGCTGAGGTTCACGCCCACGCTGAAGTTCGCGGCGAAGACGATCGGAATCTCCTTGCCCGCCTCCGCCAGCAACCCTTTCTCTTCCGGCGTGAAACCGGTGGTGCCGATGACCATGGCCTTGCCCACCTTGCGGCAGAACGCCAGGTTCTTCAGGGTCACCGAAGGATGCGTGAAATCGATCAGCACATCGAACTCGTCGGCGACCTTGGCCAGGTCATCGCAGATCAGCACGCCGATACGCCCCAGGGCCGCCAGCTCACCGGCATCGGCCCCGACCAGCGAGCTGTCCGGGCGATCGATCGCCGCTGTCAGCCCGGCCTGGGGCGCCTGCTGCTGCACAGCCTCGACGAGGGTCTTGCCCATCCGCCCCGCCGCGCCCATTACCGCAATACGTCGCATAGCCTGTTCCTTCTCAGAGATCGCCGAAGAAGCGCTTCACACCCTCGAACCAGCCGCTGGCCTTGGGCGAATGGGAGCTGTCGCCTTCCAGCGAATCGCGCAGCTCTTCGAGCAGCTCGCGCTGGCGACGACTGAGGTTGACCGGCGTTTCCACCGCCACCCGGCACAGCAGGTCGCCTGCCGCGCCACCGCGCACCGGCGCCACGCCCTTGCCGCGCAAGCGGAACTGCTTGCCGGTCTGGGTGCCTTCGGGGATCTTCAGCTTCACGCGACCATCGAGGGTCGGCACTTCCAGCTCGCCACCCAGGGCGGCATCGGTATAGCTGATCGGCACTTCGCAGTAGAGGTGCTTGCCGTCGCGCTGGAAGATCGGGTGCTCGCGCACATTGACGACCACATACAGGTCACCGGTAGGACCACCATGGGCGCCCGCCTCGCCTTCGCCGGACAGGCGAATGCGATCACCGGTATCGACACCGGCCGGAACCTTGACCGACAGCGTCTTGTACTCCTCTACACGACCTTCGCCGTGGCACGAACCGCAAGGGTCGGTGATGATCTTGCCCTGGCCATGGCAACGCGGACAGGTCTGCTGCACGGCGAAGAAGCCCTGCTGCATGCGCACCTGGCCGATACCGCCGCAGGTCGGGCAGGTCGACGGTGTCGAGCCCTTCTTGGCGCCGGAGCCGTCGCACGGCTTGCAGTTGACCAGCGTGGGCACACGAATGTTGACCGTGGTGCCGCGCACCGCCTCTTCGAGGTTGAGCTCGAGGGTGTAGCGCAGGTCGCTGCCGCGCTGGGCACCACCACGACCGCCTCCGCGGCCGCCGCCGAAGAAGTCGCTGAAGACATCGCCAAAGATGTCGGAGAAGTTGGCACCACCGAAACCGGCACCGCCGCCACCCATGCTCGGGTCAACACCGGCGTGGCCATACTGATCGTATGCCGCGCGCTTGCTGGCATCGGACAGCACCTCGTAGGCCTCGTTGGCCTCCTTGAACAGGTCTTCCGACTCCTTGTCGCCCGGGTTGCGATCCGGGTGGTACTTCATCGCCAGACGGCGGTAGGCCTTCTTGAGATCACCTTCACTGGCGCCACGCTCGACACCCAGGACCTCATAAAAATCACGCTTTGCCATAGGTCATTTGCACTCTTGGGGGCGTTCGGCATACCTCGGCGCATCGTGCGCCATGCCACCAGCACCTGCCGTCATGGACGAATGCGCCGCGACAGATGCCGTAAATAATTCTCGTGTTCCAGACACGCCAACGCGGGAGCAAGCTCCCGCGCGGCGACATCCTACCAGTTCACCAGCAAACGACGGTGAACCGGCCGACAACATGCAGGAATTACTGCTTGTTGTTGTCTTTCACTTCTTCGAACTCGGCATCAACCACGTCGTCGTGCTTGGCTTCCGGCTCGGCCTGCTGGGCGCCGCCCTGTGGCTGCTCGGCCTGCTGCTCGGCGTACATCTTCTGGGCAACAGGCGCCGAGACCTTGGACAGCTCCTCGACCTTGGCGTCGATGGCGGCCTTGTCGTCGCCTTTGACGGCGGCTTCCAGGGCGACCACGGCGGCCTCGATGGCGGTCTTCTCTTCAGCGGTGACCTTGTCACCGGCTTCAGCGACCATCTTGCGGGTCGAGTGAACCAGCGCGTCACCCTGGTTACGGGCGGCGGCCAGTTCTTCGAACTTGCGATCTTCCTCGGCGTTGGCCTCGGCGTCACGCACCATTTTCTCGATTTCTTCGTCGGACAGGCCGGAGTTGGCCTTGATCACGATCGACTGCGCCTTGCCGGTGGCCTTGTCCTTCGCGCCGACGTGCAGGATGCCGTTGGCGTCGATGTCGAAGGTCACTTCGATCTGCGGCACGCCGCGCGGAGCTGGCGGGATGTCGGCCAGGTCGAACTTGCCCAGCGACTTGTTCTGCGAAGCTTGCTTGCGCTCACCCTGCAGCACGTGGATGGTCACGGCGCCCTGGTTGTCATCGGCGGTCGAGAACACCTGCGACTTCTTGGTCGGGATGGTGGTGTTCTTCTCGATCAGCGCGGTCATCACGCCGCCCATGGTTTCGATACCCAGGGTCAGCGGGCTGACGTCCAGCAGCAGCACGTCCTTGACGTCACCAGCCAGAACAGCACCCTGGATGGCGGCACCCATGGCAACGGCTTCGTCTGGGTTGACGTCCTTGCGCGCTTCTTTACCGAAGAAGTCGGCAACGGCTTTCTGCACCATCGGCATACGGGTCTGGCCACCGACCAGGATCACGTCGTCGATCTTGCTGGCGTCGATGCCGGCGTCCTTCAGGGCGATGCGGCATGGCTCGATGGTACGGTTGACCAGGTCTTCGACCAGCGACTCCAGCTTGGAGCGGGAAATCTTCACATTCAAGTGTTTCGGCCCGGTCGCATCTGCGGTGATGTACGGCAGGTTGACATCGGTCTGCTGGCTCGAGGACAGCTCGATCTTGGCCTTTTCAGCGGCTTCTTTCAGGCGCTGCAGGGCCAGGGGATCGTTCTTCAGATCCATGCCGGACTCTTTCTTGAACTCGTCGACGAGGTAGTCGATCAGGCGCATGTCGAAGTCTTCGCCACCCAGGAAGGTGTCGCCGTTGGTGGCCAGTACTTCGAACTGGTGCTCACCGTCGACTTCGGCGATTTCGATGACCGAAACGTCGAAGGTACCACCACCGAGGTCATAAACGATGACGGTGTGGTCGCCCTTGGCCTTGTCCATGCCGTACGCCAGCGCAGCGGCGGTCGGTTCGTTGATGATGCGTTTTACGTCCAGACCGGCGATGCGACCGGCATCCTTGGTGGCCTGACGCTGGCTGTCGTTGAAGTAGGCCGGCACGGTGATGACCGCTTCGGTGACCGGCTCGCCGAGGTAATCTTCGGCAGTCTTCTTCATCTTCTTCAGGACTTCGGCGCTGATCTGCGGCGGAGCCATTTCCTTGCCGGAGGCCTCGACCCAAGCGTCACCGTTGCTGGCCTTGACGATCTTGTAAGGCACCAGCTTGATGTCTTTCTGCACGACATCTTCTTCGAAACGGCGGCCGATCAGGCGCTTCACAGCGAACAGGGTGTTGTGCGGGTTGGTGACCGCCTGGCGCTTGGCCGACTGACCGACCAGGATTTCGCCGTCGTTTGCGTAGGCGATGATCGAAGGCGTGGTACGCGCGCCTTCAGCGTTCTCGATGACCTTGGCGGTGCCGTTTTCCAGCACGGAGACGCAGGAGTTGGTGGTCCCCAGGTCGATACCGATGATTTTACCCATGTTGATTCTCCCGAAACTTGAATTTGATAGCAGCGACTGCCTTGGCCCACTGCACTAATACTTGAAGGCTTGACACCTAGATGGGGGTGCCCGGAAAGATTTCAAGCCTTTTCATTGATCGAAGGCTGCGCAGCGCTCGGCGCCTTGCTGACCACCACCATGGCGGGGCGCAGCAGGCGGCCGTTGAGCAGGTAGCCTTTCTGGAACACGTTCAGCACGCTGTTCGGCTCGACCTCGGCGCTTTCCTGCATGGCCATCGCCTGGTGGTGCTCGGCGTTGAATGGCTGGCCGTGCGGATCGATGGCCTCGAGGTTGTAGCGCTTGAGGGTGTCCTGGAACATCTTCAGGGTCAGCTCGATGCCTTCGCGCATCGGCTTGATGGTCTCGTCGTCGGCATTGGACAGTTCCAGGCCACGCTCCAGGCTGTCGATGATCGGCAGCAGGTCGCCGGCGAACTTCTCCAGGGCGAACTTGTGGGCCTTCTCGACATCCTGCTCGGCACGGCGGCGGATGTTCTGCAGGTCGGCGGCGGCGCGCAGGGACTGGTCCTTGGCGGCGGCCAGCTGCTCCTCGAGCTCCAGGACACGGGCATCGGCATTCGCGGCGCCTGCTTCTTCGGAATTCAGGTTCTTCTCATCCAGCTGTTCGTCAGCCATTGGGTTTCTCCTCCACGATTTCTGTCGTGCGAGCCAGGCTCGCCATGTCTTGCCGGCTATATGGGGTCGGAAAAACCAGGTTCAAGGGGGAAGGTGCTTTTCCACATTCGTCGACCGGCTATTGGCAGACTCGCGAAAAGCACTGTATAAATATCCAGACACGACCTTCCGGGAGCCGCCCCATGCTGGTGCACCTGTCCATTCACAACTACGCCATCGTCGAACACCTCGACCTCGAAATCGCCCGCGGCATGTCCGTGATCACCGGCGAGACCGGGGCTGGCAAGTCGATCATGCTCGACGCCCTCGGCCTGGCCCTGGGCGACCGCGCCGACAGCGGCGTGGTGCGCCCGGGCACCGACAAGGCAGACATCCTCGCCACCTTCGACCTGATCGACATCCCCGAGGCCCACGCCTGGCTCGCCGAGCGCGACCTGGAAAGCGACGGGCCGTGCATCCTGCGCCGGGTGATTACCGCCGAGGGCCGCAGCCGAGGCTACATCAACGGCACCCCCTGCCCACTGGGCGACCTCAAGGCCCTGGGCGAACTGCTGATCGACATTCACAGCCAGCATGAACACCAGTCACTGCTCAAGACCGACACCCACCGCCGACTGGTTGACGAATACGCCGGCGCCAGCGACCTGGCCCGCCAGGTCCAACTGGCCGCCAAGCGCTGGAACCAGACACGCCAGGAGCTGGAGCGCCTGAGCAATTCCGGAGACGAGCAACGGGCGCGCCATCAACTGCTCAGCTACCAACTGGAAGAACTGGACAACCTCGGCCTTGGCGAGAACGAGCTGGAACAGCTGGAACAGGAACACAAGAACCTGACCAACGCCGAGGCGCTGTTCGGCATCTGCCGCCAGGTCATCGAGCAGTGCAGCGAAAGCGACTCGGGCAACGTGCTGAGCGCCCTGACTGTCAGCCTCAACCGGCTCACCGCAGTCGTCAACGGCCCAAAGGCGCTGGACGAGGCGGTCAACCTGATCGCCAGCGCGCAGATCCAGGTAGAGGAGGCCGTTGGCGAACTCAACCGCTTCCTCGACAACTTCGACGCCGACCCGATGCGCCTTCAGGCCTTGGAAGAGCGCCTGGACACCATCTATACCCTCGCCCGCAAACACCGTGTACACCCTACCGAGCTACCGCACCTGCAACAACGCCTGATGGAGGAGCTCGAGGGACTTAACGCCAGCGACGAGTCGGTTGAGCGCCTGGGCGAGGAGCTGGCCGCCTACGCCCAGCACTATAAAGAGAAAGCCAGCGAGCTGAGCGCGCTGCGCCAGCAGGCCGCCAAGCAACTGGCCACCGCCGTCGAGCAGGAAATCCAGCGCCTGGGCATGCCCGGCGGGCGCTTCTGCATCGAACTTACGCCCTTCGACAACGGCGACCTTTCGCCCCATGGCCTGGAGCAGATCGAACTGCTGGTCAGCGCCAACCCCGGCCAGCCACTTAAGGGCCTGGCCAAGGTCGCCTCGGGCGGTGAGCTGTCGCGTATCAGCCTGGCGATCCAGGTGATCACCGCGCAGACCTCGCGCATTCCGACCCTGGTGTTCGACGAAGTGGACGTGGGGATCGGCGGCCCGACGGCAGAGATCGTCGGCCAACTGCTTCGCCGCCTAGGCGAGCGCGGCCAGGTCCTGACCGTGACCCACCTGCCCCAGGTGGCAGCGCAGGGCCATCACCACCTGTTCGTGCACAAGGTGCGCAACAGCGACACCACGCACACCGCCGTGGCCAGCCTGGGCAAGCGCGAGCGGGTCGAGGAAGTGGCGCGGATGCTGGGTGGGATCGACCTGACCAAGGAGTCGCTGGCCCATGCGCGCAAGATGGTAGTGAGCAGCAAGGCCTGAGCCTTCGCGCTCCAGAAATCGCGCAAGACTTGAGACACCACAAAGCACAAAGGCGACCCGAAGGTCGCCTTTGTCATCAATAACGATCTAAATCGTTACTTCTTTTTACGCACATACAGAACCAGATTGTGGTCCACCAGCTCGAAGCCATGCTCGGCAACGATCTCTTTCTGGCGCTTCTCGATTTCGGCATCGAAGAATTCAATGACTTCACCGCTGTCCACGTTGACCATGTGATCGTGGTGCTTGCCATCCGCCAGCTCGAACACCGCGTGGCCGCCATCAAAGTTGTGGCGCTCCACCAGGCCCGCCGCTTCGAATTGGGTCAGTACGCGGTACACGGTCGCCAGACCGACATCCTCGCCAGCTTCCATCAGCGCCTTGTAGACATCCTCGGCACTCATGTGACGCTGCTCGGCGGAGTCGAGCATCTGAAGAATCTTGACTCGAGGCAGGGTAACCTTGAGGCCCGCTTTGCGCAATTCGCTATTTTCAACCATGGTCAGCTTTCTCGCCGATGCTGCTTCGCAGCTTCTCTTAATACGGGTATGATCGGGGTTTACGTTGTCCAGCCAAGATAGTGGAAGTCGCCCACCGATGCAAAACACCAAGCTCTTGCTAACCAGCCTCACCCTAGTGGGACTGCTCGCACTCGCCGGTTGCTCGTTTCCCGGGGTTTACAAAATCGACATCCAGCAGGGCAATGTCGTCACGCAGGACATGATAGACCAATTGCGTCCGGGAATGACCCGCCGGCAAGTAAGGTTTATCATGGGCAACCCGCTGCTGCAGGACACTTTCCACACCAACCGCTGGGACTACCTGTACAGCCTGCAGCCCGGCGGCGGCCAGCGCCAGCAAGAGCGCATGAGCATCTTCTTCAACGAGAGCGACCAACTGGTCAGCCTCTCCGGCGACTTCATGCCGGGCGTCAGCCGCGACCAGGAAATCCTCGGCGGCAGCGGCGACACCACGGTCAGCCCGG
The DNA here is from genome assembly GCF_057480815.1 of Pseudomonas sp. P106(2024). NCBI lineage: Bacteria > Pseudomonadati > Pseudomonadota > Gammaproteobacteria > Pseudomonadales > Pseudomonadaceae > Pseudomonas > Pseudomonas sp. P106(2024). Next base: position 70,310 of record NZ_JBLIYU010000012.1, read on the forward strand.
TCAAGCAGCCCAGCCAATCCGAAAAGCCGGCCAAGCCAGGCTCGCTGGAAGACACACTGCAAAAAGAAATCGACAACATCGAGACCACCCCGGTCCCGACGCCAGCACCGCTGGAAACCTCGCCGCAGTAAATGCGCCGACACTAAAAAGCCCGGATCCAGTCCGGGCTTTTAATTGCGCTGTCGAAAAGCCTGCGGATCAGACCACGAGCCCTAATCAGCCATTGATCTGCTTGGCACGCTGGCAAAACGCATCGACCATGGTATTGGCCGCCTGATTGAACAATGGCCCCAGTGTCGCCCGCACCAGGGCGCCGGCATAATCGAACGACAGGTCGAGGCTGATCTTGCAGGCCTTCTCGCCCAGCGGCTTGAACACCCACAAACCGTGCAGCTGGGTGAACGGCCCATCTTCCAGGTTCATTTCGATCGACTGGCCCGGCACCAGCACATTGCGCGTGGTGAACTGCTGGCTCATACCGCCCTTGGCCACTTCCAGCCTGGCCCGCATGTGCGTGTCGCTGGCCTCGAGCACGGTGGAAGCCGAGCACCAGGGCAGGAACTCCGGGTAGCTGGCCACATCATTGACCAGGTCGTAGAGCGCCTGGGCAGGGAACGGCAGCAGGGCGGAGCGTTGAATATGGGTAGTCATCCAGGCGTCACTTCCAATCTGGGCGGCGGCGCGTCGCAGCGCCTCGAATACGGTTCTGTGTGGCAGAACGAGGCCTGTATTGTCCGGGATTCACACAACTGGCTCAAGCGCACCTAAACCCCATAGCCGAGGACGCGGACTCTCCCTATAATGCCGCCCCTATGGCTAAGCAAAAGAAACATCCGACCGGGACCATCGCGCAGAACAAGAAGGCGCGACACGATTACTTCATCGAACACAAGTTCGAGGCCGGGCTGGTCCTGTCCGGCTGGGAAGTAAAGAGCCTGCGGGCCGGCAAGGCGCACCTGACCGACAGCTACGTGCTGCTCAAGGATGGCGAAGCCTGGCTGTTCGGCAGCCACATCACCCCGCTGACAACCGCCAGCACCCACGTCATCGCCGACCCGATCCGCACCCGCAAGCTGCTGCTGAACAAGCGCGAGCTGGAGCGCCTGGAAGCGGCCGTGGCGCAGAAGGGCTACACCTGCGTGGCGATGTCGCTGTACTGGAGCAAGCACCTGATCAAGTGCGAAATCGCGCTCGGCAAGGGCAAGAAGGAGTTCGACAAGCGCGACACCGTGCGCGAACGCGACTCCAACCGCGAGCTGCAACGCACGATGCGCAACAAGGGCAAGGAAGAATAATTCCTGCCCTGCTCGGTCACTGTAGGGGCGGCCTCGTGTCGCGATAGGACTGCGAAGCAGCCCCGACGATCTTGAGTGGTGGCCGCTCCCACAAGAACCGCGTACGCCGCCTCTCAGCGCCCGCTGCGCCGCTCCGCCCGGGCCACCCGCTGGGCCTCCTGCTGCGCCTCCTGCAGCACCTCCTGCACATACAGGATGTGCCGGCTCGACACCTCCCGCGCATCGTCCGCCCGCCCCTCGACAATCGCCAGGTACAACTCGCGATGCTGACTGATCAGCATGTCGCGGGTCTCCGTGCGCTGCTGGTACATGCCGCCGATGTTGGTCACCACGTTGCGCTTGAGCAGGTCGAACAAGCCGCGGATGGTATGCAGCAGCACAGCGTTGTGACTGGCTTCGGCAATGGCCAGGTGGAAACGCGCATCGGCCGCGCCCTCCTCCACCCGGTCCACCTCGCCGACACGGCTGTAGCAATCCTGCAGCGCATCGAACGCCGTCTTCAAACGCTCGCGATCAGGCTCGGTAGCACGCTGGGCCGCGTAGTAGGCGCATGACGCCTCCAAGGTATGACGGAACTCCAGCAAGTCGCGCTGAGCCTCCGGATTGCGCTCCAACAGCTGCAACAGCGGGTCGCTGAAGGTGGAACCCAGGGCTTCGGCCACATAGTTGCCGCCACCCTGACGGCTGACCAGCAGCCCCTTTGCGACCAGCTTCTGGATGGCCTCGCGCAGTGACGGACGAGACACGCCGAACTGCTCGGCCAGGACGCGCTCGGCGGGAAGGCGCTGCCCCGAAGTCAGCGTGCCCTCGAGAATCATCCCTTCCAACCGGTCGACGATGTCGTCGGACAGGCGCCGCTGACGGACCTGATCAAAAACCATTGCTTGCTCTCCACGAACCCCGGGGATGCGAATCCGGGGGCGCCTATTCTGCGCCTATCCGGCCGGCGCCGACACCCATCAGGCGGCGATTTTCCCTGCCGCTCAGATGCCCGCTCATCGGCATCCGACCAAAGTTTTCCACAGGACAAATTGACACACCCTGCGCGGCGCTCTTAACCTAGCGCCCAGCCATTGTAAATTGGTATTACCAATTATCCAATGCCAGAGCCTTGACCAACAACAATTAGGGGCCACCCCATATGCAAACCTGGCAACAACTCTATACTCCGCTTGGTAGCCTAGGCCTGTCCGCGCTGGCGGCGGTCATCCCCATCGTATTCTTCTTCCTCGCCCTTGCCGTGTTCCGCCTCAAGGGCCACGTCGCCGGCAGCATCACCCTCGCGCTGTCGATCCTGGTGGCGATCTTCGCCTTCCAGATGCCTGTCGACATGGCCCTGGCCGCCGCGGGTTATGGCTTCCTCTACGGCCTGTGGCCGATTGCCTGGATCATCGTCGCTGCGGTATTCCTCTACAAGCTCACGGTCAAGAGCGGCCAGTTCGAGGTGATTCGCAGCTCGGTGCTGTCGATCACCGACGACCAGCGTCTGCAAGTGCTGCTGATCGGCTTCTGCTTCGGTGCCTTCCTCGAAGGCGCGGCCGGCTTCGGCGCCCCGGTGGCCATCACCGCCGCGCTGCTGGTGGGCCTGGGCTTCAACCCGCTGTACGCCGCCGGCCTGTGCCTGATCGCCAACACCGCGCCAGTGGCCTTCGGCGCCCTGGGCATCCCGATCATCGTCGCCGGGCAAGTGACCGGTATCGACGCCTTCCACATCGGCGCCATGACTGGCCGCCAGCTGCCGCTGCTGTCGCTGTTCGTGCCGTTCTGGCTGGTGTTCATGATGGACGGCGTGCGCGGCGTGAAAGAGACCTGGCCCGCCGCCCTGGTGGCCGGCCTGAGCTTCGCCGTCACCCAGTACTTCACCTCCAACTTCATCGGCCCGGAGCTGCCGGACATCACCTCTGCCCTGGCCAGCCTGATCGCCCTGACCCTGTTCCTCAAGGTCTGGCAGCCCAAGCGCTCGTTCGCCGAAGCCAAGGGCAGCGTCGGCGCCGCCGTCGTGCAATCGGGTGGCAGCCAGCCTTCGCCGTACAGCTTCGGCGAGATCTTCAAGGCCTGGTCGCCGTTCCTGATCCTGACCGTGCTGGTCACGATCTGGACCCTGAAGCCGTTCAAGGCGGCCTTCGCCCCGGGCGGCGCGATGTACAACTTCGTGTTCAACTTCGCCATCCCGCACCTCGACCAGTTGGTGATCAAGACCGCGCCGATCGTCACCGCGCCGACCGCCATGCCGGCGGTGTTCAAGCTCGACCCGATCTCCGCCACCGGCACCGCGATCTTCCTCTCGGCGCTGATCTCGATGTGGGTATTGAAGATCAACTTCAAAACTGGTCTGACCACTTTCAAGGAGACCTTCTGGGAACTGCGCTGGCCAATCCTGTCGATCGGCATGGTGCTGGCCTTCGCCTTCGTCACCAACTACTCGGGCATGTCTTCGACCATGGCTCTGGTGCTGGCCGGCACGGGCGCCGCGTTCCCGTTCTTCTCGCCGTTCCTGGGCTGGCTGGGCGTGTTCCTGACCGGTTCCGACACCTCGTCCAACGCCCTGTTCAGCTCGTTGCAGGCCACCACCGCGCACCAGATCGGGGTCAACGACACCCTGCTGGTGGCGGCCAACACCAGCGGCGGCGTGACCGGCAAGATGATCTCGCCGCAGTCGATCGCCGTGGCCTGCGCCGCCACCGGCCTGGTCGGCAAGGAATCCGACCTGTTCCGCTTCACCGTCAAGCACAGCCTGTTCTTCGCCACCATCGTCGGCCTGATCACCCTGATCCAGGCCTATTGGCTGACCGGCATGCTGGTTCATCACTAAAGTGAAAGGGCCCGGGCGCCGACCAGCGCCCGGCACCTCCTTCAACCCACGCTGCGAGAATCCATGATCATTTCCGCCTCCACCGACTATCGCGCCGCGGCCCAACGCAAGCTGCCCCCCTTCCTCTTCCACTACGCCGACGGCGGCGCCTACGCCGAGCACACACTGCGCCACAACGTCTCGGACCTGGCCAGCATCGCCCTGCGTCAGCGCGTGCTGAAGAACATGTCGGACCTGAGCCTGGAGACCCGGCTGTTCGACGAAACCCTGAGCATGCCTGTGGCCCTGGCCCCGGTCGGCCTCACCGGCATGTACGCCCGCCGTGGCGAAGTGCAGGCGGCGCGCGCGGCGGCGGCCCACGGCATCCCATTCACCATGTCCACGGTATCGGTGTGCCCGATCGAAGAGGTGGCCCCGGCCATCGACCGGCCGATGTGGTTCCAGCTGTATGTACTGAAAGACCGTGGCTTCATGCGCAACGCCCTGGAGCGCGCCAAGGCGGCCGGCGTGAAGACCCTGGTGTTCACCGTCGACATGCCCGTGCCCGGCGCCCGCTACCGAGATGCCCACTCCGGCATGAGCGGCCCGAACGCGCCGCTGCGCCGCATGTGGCAGGCCATGACTCACCCGCAGTGGGCGCTGGATGTCGGCCTGCTCGGCCGCCCCCATGACCTGGGCAACATCTCGAAATACCGGGGCAACCCCACGGGCCTGGCCGACTACATCGGCTGGCTGGGCAACAATTTCGACCCGTCCATCTCCTGGAAAGACCTGGAGTGGATCCGCGAATTCTGGGACGGCCCGATGATCATCAAAGGCATACTCGACGCCGATGACGCCCGCGACGCGGTCAAGTTCGGCGCCGACGGCATCGTCGTCTCCAACCACGGTGGCCGCCAGCTCGACGGCGTGCTGTCCAGCGCCCGCGCCCTGCCGGCGATCGCCGACGCGGTGAAGGGCGACATCAAGATCCTCGCCGACTCCGGAATCCGCAACGGCCTGGACGTAGTGCGCATGGTCGCCCTGGGCGCCGATACCGTGCTGATCGGCCGCGCCTTCCTTTATGCCCTGGCCACCCATGGCGAAGCGGGCGTAAAGAACCTGCTGGCGCTGTTCGAGAAAGAAATGCGCGTGGCCATGGTGCTGACTGGCGCCAAGTCCATCGGCGAGATCACCCGCGACTCGCTGGTCCGCGAACTGGGCGCCTGAGCGCGCCCGCCAACGCCTGATTACCCGGGGCACGCCGCGCACAAGACGCCGCGGCCCCGCGAGGAGACTGCATGAGCCTGCCCGCCGCGTTCCTGCGTGATGCCGAGCGCCTGATCCCTGCCGAACGCCGCTTCGACGACCCGACCTCGACCTTGGCGTTCGGTACCGACGCCAGTTTCTATCGACTGATTCCCAAGCTGGTGGTGCGCGTGGAATCCGAGGACGAAGTGGTCGCCCTGCTCCAGTTGGCCCAGCGTGACCGGGTACCCGTGACGTTCCGCGCCGCCGGCACCAGCCTGTCGGGCCAGGCCATCAGCGACTCGGTGCTGATCGTGCTCGGCGACAACTGGAACGGCCGGGAGATTCGCGGCCAGGGCACGCAGATCCGTCTGCAGCCCGGGGTAATCGGTGCCCAGGCCAACGCCTGGCTCGCACCCTTCGGGCGCAAGATCGGCCCGGACCCGGCCTCGATCAACGCCTGCAAGATCGGCGGCATCGTCGCCAACAACGCCAGCGGCATGTGCTGCGGCACCGCGCAGAACACCTACCACACCCTTGCCGGCCTGCGCCTGGTGCTGGCCGACGGCACCCGCCTGGACAGCGAGGACCCGGCCAGTGTTGCCGCGTTCGAGCAAAGCCACGCCGGCCTGCTGGATGAACTCGCGCGCCTTGGTCGCGAGACCCGCGCCAACACCGAGCTGGCCGATCGCATCCGCCACAAGTACCGATTGAAGAACACCACGGGCCTGTCGCTCAACGCGCTGGTGGACTACGACCAGCCGCTCGACATCCTGCAGCATCTGCTGGTGGGCTCCGAAGGCACCCTCGGTTTCATCAGCGCCGTCACCTACGACACCGTGCCCGACCATCCGCACAAGGCCAGCGCGCTGCTGGTGTTTCCGAGCGTCGAAAGCTGCTGCCGAGCGGTGACCCTGCTCAAGCCGCAACCGGTGTCCGCCGTGGAGCTGCTCGACCGCCGCAGCCTGCGTTCGGTGCAAGAGATGCCTGGCATGCCGGCATGGGTGAGAGGCCTTTCCGACAACGCCTGCGCCCTGCTGATCGAGTCCCGCGCCGCCAGCCAGAGCCTGCTGCACGAGCAGCTCGACCAGGTGATGGCAGCCATCGCCGAGTTCCCGCTGGAGCAGAAGGTCGCCTTCAGCGAAGACCCGGCGGTGTACAACCAGCTGTGGAAGATTCGCAAAGACACCTTCCCCGCCGTCGGTGCCGTGCGCCAGACCGGCACCACGGTGATCATCGAGGACGTTACCTTCCCCATCGAGCAACTGGCCGAAGGCGTCAACCGCCTGATCCAGCTGTTCGACAAGCACCGGTACGACGAGGCGATCATTTTCGGTCACGCCCTGGAAGGCAACCTGCACTTCGTCTTCACCCAGGGTTTCAACAATGCCGAAGAAGTGGCGCGCTACCAGGCGTTCATGGACGATGTGGCGCAATTGGTGGCGGTGGAGTTCGGCGGCTCACTCAAGGCCGAGCACGGCACCGGGCGCAACATGGCGCCGTTCGTCGAGCTGGAATGGGGCAACGACGCCTACCAGCTGATGTGGCAGCTCAAGCGCCTGCTCGACCCGAACGGCATCCTCAACCCCGATGTGGTGCTGAGTCAGGATCCTGACATCCACCTGAAGAACCTCAAGCCGCTGCCGGCCGCCGACGAGATCGTCGACAAATGCATCGAGTGCGGGTTCTGCGAGCCGGTGTGCCCATCGAAAGGGCTGACCTTGAGCCCACGCCAGCGCATCGTCATGTGGCGCGACATCCAGGCGAGGAAGCGCGCCGGCGTCGACACCCGCGAACTGCTGCGCACCTATCAGTACCAAGGTATCGACACCTGCGCCGCCACGGGCCTGTGCGCCCAGCGTTGCCCGGTGGGCATCAATACCGGCGAGCTGGTGAAGAAGCTGCGCGGCCAGGCCGCTGAGCACGGCAAGGCCGCCGACTGGCTGGCCGAGCATTTCCACACCACCCTGCGCGGCGCCCGCTTCACCCTGGCCGCCGCCAATGGCGCGCGCAAGCTGCTCGGCGCTCCACGCATGAGCCGCCTCAGCGCCAGCCTGAGCAGGGCCAGCAAGGGCCGCCTGCCGCAGTGGACGCCCGCCATGCCGCAGCCGCTGCGCGCCATCGACTTCCCCGCGCCGAGCCACGATGCCCGACCACGGGTCGTCTACCTGGCCGCCTGCGTGTCGCGAGTGATGGGCCCGGCCTACGCCGACCGCGAACAGAGCTCGCTGCTGGACAAGACCTGCGCCCTGCTGGAAAAGGCCGGCTACCAGGTGGTATTCCCGGACAACGCCGACAGCCTGTGCTGCGGCCAGCCGTTCGCCTCCAAGGGCTATCCCGAGCAGGCCGAGCACAAGCGCCAGCAGTTGATCAACGCCCTGCTGCACGCCAGCCGCGGCGGCCTCGACCCGATCTACTGCGACACCAGTCCCTGCACCCTGCGCCTGGTGCAGGACCTGGGCGAGTCGCGGCTGGACCTGTACGACCCGGTGCGCTTCATCCGCACCCACCTGGTCGACAGGCTGGAGTTCACCCCCCAGGACGAGCCGGTGGCGGTGCACGTGACCTGCAGCACCCAGCACCTGGGTGAAAGCCAGGCGCTGATCGACCTGGCGCGCCGCTGCAGCCGGCAGGTGGTGATCCCCGAGGGCATCCATTGCTGCGGCTTCGCCGGCGACAAGGGCTTCACCACCCCGGAGCTCAACGCCCACTCCCTGCGCACACTCAAGGACGCCGTGCAGTATTGCAGCGAAGGGATCTCCACCAGCCGCACCTGCGAAATCGGCCTGTCGAGCCACAGCGGCATCGACTATCACGGCCTGGTGTACCTGGTCGACCGGGTTACCCGCGCGCGAAGCCTCTGAACCGCAGGGCTGCCCCGCGCTCTCCCGTGGGAGCGGGCTAGCCCGGCGATGGCACCGGTTAATTGCGGCCCCACAACTGCGTCCTGCACAAAGCCCCCGCACTCAAGTAAACTGGCGGCCTTTTCGCGCAGCCTCGGGCTGCCCCTGTCGATTTACCAAAGGTGCCCGCCATGCCCTGGCTGCAAGTACGCCTGGCCATCAGCCCGGAACAAGCCGAAACCTACGAAGATGCCCTGCTCGAAGTAGGCGCCGTCTCGGTGACTTTCATGGACGCCGAAGACCAACCGATCTTCGAACCGGACCTCAACACCACCCCGCTGTGGTCGCACACGCACCTGCTGGCGCTGTTCGAGGCCGATGCCGAGCCCGAGCAGGTGTTCGCCCACCTGCACCTGCTGACCGGCGCCGAGCTGCCCGAGCACCACGCCGAGGTGATCGAGGACCAGGACTGGGAACGCAGCTGGATGGACAACTTCCAGCCCATGCGCTTCGGCCAGCGCCTGTGGATCGTGCCGAGCTGGCACGAAGCACCTGAAAAGGACGCCGTCAACCTGCTGCTCGACCCGGGCCTGGCGTTCGGCACCGGCACCCACCCAACCACCGCGCTGTGCCTGGAATGGCTTGACGGCCAGCAACTGGAAGGCACGCAGGTGCTGGACTTCGGCTGCGGCTCGGGCATCCTCGCCATCGCCGCGCTGCTGCTGGGCGCCCGCGAGGCGGTCGGCACCGACATCGACGTGCAGGCGCTGGAAGCCTCCCGCGACAATGCCCAGCGCAACGGTATCGCCGACGCGCGGTTCGCCCTGCACCTGCCCGAGCAGATGCCGGCCATGCAGGCCGACGTGCTGGTGGCCAATATCCTGGCCGGCCCGCTGGTCTCGCTGGCGCCGCAACTGTCCGGCCTGGTGCGGCCCGGAGGCCTGCTGGCGCTGTCGGGCATCCTTGCCGAACAAGGCGAGGAAGTGGCCGCCGCCTATACGGCCGACTTCGACCTGGACCCGATCGTCGTGCGCGACGGCTGGGTACGTATCAGTGGTCGCCGCCGCTAAGCGCGCCTAGACTCATTTCCTGCACAGCTCCCCGGACAGCCGCATGACCGACAGTTTCGTCACCCAGTGCCCGCATTGCCAGACCAGCTTTCGCGTCACCCATCACCAGTTGAGCGTGGCCCGCGGCGTGGTGCGTTGCGGCCATTGCCTGCAGGTGTTCAACGCGGCGAAACAGCTGCTGGAGCAGAACCGCGCCGCCACCGCCGAAGGCCGCGCCGAGGCACCGCCCGCCATGGCCGAGCCGGTCGCACCGGTGGCCACGGCAGCCGAGCCGGCGGCCGAAACCCCGGCACCGGGCGACGACAACTGGAGCGTCACGGCCGAGGAACTGGACGCCCTCGACCTCGACCAGGAACTGGCGCGCCTTGAACGACGCAGCCCGGGTGACCGGCGCGGCGCGGCGCAGAGCGTGCTGCAAGCCCGTCGCGATGAGCAAGTCGGCGATGGACATGGCGATGAACTGTTCGGCACGGCCACCGATGACGACCTGACGCCCGCACAGGTGCGCGAGGAAGCGCCGGTACTGGTCGAACAGGAACCGCTGGACCTGGAAGCCGCGGCCGACGAACGCACCGAACCGACGCTCGGCAACGCCGATCTCGACCTGGACGACGAACCGCCGGTGCGCCACCAGCCACCGGCCGACGACCTCGACGAGCCACTGGAGCGGTTGTCCGTCAACGACGAGCCGGTTCCGCAAAAGGGGCTGTCGGCGCTGGACGACGAGGTCCGCAGCGAGCCGCTCTCGGCCCGCGACGAGGAGCCCGATGAACAGCACGGGCAGCGCCTGGAGCCGAGCCTGGCGATCAAGCCCGAGCGCACGCGCAAGGAGCCGCTGGTCAATGTGGTCGACGATCCGTTGCAGCTGGACTGGGAAAAGCCCGCGCCGAACTGGGGCAAGCGCCTGCTGTGGAGCTTCCTGACGCTGCTGGCCGCCGCCCTGCTGGCGTTCCAGTACGTCTGGTTCCACTTCGACGAGATGGCCCGCCAGGACCAGTACCGCCCCTGGTTCCAGCAACTGTGTCCGGCGCTCGGCTGCCAGGTGCCGACCCGCGTGGACATCTCGCGGATCAAGAGCAGCAATCTGGTGGTGCGCAGCCACCCGGACTTCAAGGGCGCGCTGATCGTCGACGCGATCATCTACAACCGTGCCCCCTTCGCCCAGCCCTTCCCCTTGCTGGAACTGCGCTTCGCCGACCTCAACGGCCAGCTGATCGCCAGCCGGCGCTTCAAGCCCAGCGAATACCTGTCGGGCGAACTGGCCGGCCGCGGCGAGATGCCCAGCCAAACGCCGATCCATATCGCCCTGGACATCCTCGACCCGGGGCCGAAGGCGGTGAACTACAGCCTGAGCTTCCGCTCGCCGGAATAAGCGACCGGCTGCAAGCCCCCCTACTGGCTTGCCAGCGTTGCGAACGGGCCGCAAAGCGGCCCCAGGTTCAGCGCAACGTGCTGAATTTCCAGTACCCGCGGCATCGGTCATAACGCCGCAACTGTTCAGATTTTATCCAGATTCATCTTTATCCGGTCATCGAGAGCGGGTATCATGCCATCCCTTTTTCGAACTCCAATGATTCGGCCCCACAACAGGGAACACCTATGTCGGCGGTACGCATCGGCCCTTACACACTGCAGAACAACCTGATCCTGGCTCCCATGGCCGGCGTCACGGACCAGCCTTTTCGCACCCTGTGCAAACGCCTCGGGGCGGGCATGGTGGTCTCGGAGATGGTCTCCAGCGACATGCGCCTGTGGAACAGCCGCAAGTCGAGCCTGCGCCGCATCCACGAAGGTGATCCCGAGCCGCGCTCGGTGCAGATCGCCGGCGGCGACGCGCAGATGATGGCCGAGGCGGCCCGGGCAAACGTCGAGGCCGGCGCCCAGATCATCGACATCAACATGGGTTGCCCGGCGAAAAAAGTCTGCAACAAGGCCGCAGGCTCTGCTTTATTGAGAGATGAAGCCTTGGTCACCGAGATCCTCCACGCCGTCGTCGGCGCCGTGGATGTCCCGGTGACGCTGAAGATCCGCACCGGCTGGGACCGGGCGAGCAAGAACGGCCTGAATGTGGCGAAGATCGCCGAACAGGCCGGCATCCAGGCGCTGGCGGTGCATGGCCGCACACGCGCCGACCTGTACACCGGTGACGCCGAGTACGACACCATCGCCGCGATCAAGCAGGCGGTGTCGATCCCGGTATTTGCCAACGGCGACATCACCTCGCCGGAAAAGGCCCGGGCGGTGCTGCACGCCACCGGTGCCGACGGCCTGCTGATCGGCCGTGCCGCCCAAGGGCGGCCGTGGATTTTCCGCGAGATCGAGCATTACCTGCGCACGGGCGAGCATTTGCCCGCACCGGCGCTGGACGAAGTGGAACGCATTCTGCTGGAGCACCTGGCTGCGCTGCACGCCTTCTACGGCGATGTGATGGGCGTGCGTATCGCCCGCAAGCACGTGGGCTGGTACCTGGCGACCCGACCCGGCGGCAAGGAGTTCCGCAGCCGGTTCAACGCTTTGGAAGACACACAAGCGCAGTGCGCCAACGTTCAGGCGTTTTTCGCCGAACGTCGACAGAGCCTTGGGACAGAGGACGAACAAGGGGTGGCCGCATGACGATGATGACCGAGACATTAGTGAGTGGAACAACGCCCGTGAGCGACAACGCCAACCTCAAGCAGCACCTGAACACGCCGAGCGAGGAGGGCCAGACCCTGCGCGACAGCGTCGAGAAGGCGCTGCACAACTACTTCGCCCACCTGGAAGGCGCTACCGTCACGGACGTGTACAACCTGGTGCTCTCGGAAGTCGAGGCGCCCTTGCTCGAATGCGTGATGAACTACGTCAAGGGCAACCAGACCAAGGCCAGCGAGATGCTCGGACTCAACCGAGGCACGCTGCGCAAGAAGCTCAAGCAGTACGATCTGTTGTAAGGCCAGAACCCCAACCAGAAAAGGCGCTCATGCAAAGAGGCGCCTTTTTTGCTGACTCCACCGCGTTATGGAATCTGAAATGACCGACCAGACTACCCGCCTGCCGATCCGCCGCGCCCTGATCAGCGTCTCCGACAAGACCGGTATCCTCGAATTCGCCCGTGAGCTGCAACAGCTCGGTGTCGAGATCCTGTCCACCGGCGGCACCTACAAGCTGCTCAAGGACAATGGCGTGAGCGCGGTGGAAGTGGCCGATTACACCGGCTTCGCCGAAATGATGGACGGCCGGGTCAAGACCCTGCATCCGAAGATCCACGGCGGCATCCTCGGCCGTCGCGGCACCGACGACGCCATCATGAACGAGCACGGCATCAAGCCGATCGACCTGGTCGCGGTCAACCTGTACCCGTTCGAAGCCACCATCAGCAAGCCGGGCTGCGACCTGCCGACCGCCATCGAGAACATCGACATTGGCGGCCCGACCATGGTCCGTTCGGCAGCGAAAAACCACAAAGACGTGGCCATCGTGGTCAACACTGGTGACTACGCCGGTATCGTCGAGGGTCTCAAGGCCGGTGGCCTGACCTACGCCCAGCGCTTCGACCTGATGCTCAAGGCGTTCGAGCACACTGCCGCCTACGACGGCATGATCGCCAACTACATGGGCACCATCGACCAGGCCAAGCAGACCCTGTCGACCGAAGGCCGCAGCGAATTCCCGCGCACCTTCAACAGTCAGTTCGTCAAAGCCCAGGAAATGCGCTACGGCGAGAACCCGCACCAGAGCGCGGCGTTCTACGTCGAGGCCAAGAAGGGCGAGGCCAGCATCTCCACCGCGACCCAGCTGCAAGGCAAGGAGCTGTCGTTCAACAACGTGGCCGACACCGACGCCGCGCTGGAGTGCGTGAAGAGCTTCGTCAAGCCGGCCTGCGTCATCGTCAAGCACGCCAACCCATGCGGCGTGGCCGTGGTGCCTGAAGATGAAGGCGGCATCCGCAAGGCCTATGACCTGGCCTACGCCACCGATACCGAATCGGCCTTCGGCGGCATCATCGCCTTCAACCGCGAACTGGACGGCGAAACCGCCAAAGCTATCGTCGAACGTCAGTTCGTCGAAGTGATCATCGCCCCGACAATCTCCCAGGCCGCCCGCGAAGTCGTGGCCGCCAAGCAGAACGTACGCCTGCTGGAGTGCGGCGAGTGGCCAGCCGAACGCGCCGCCGGTTGGGACTTCAAGCGCGTCAACGGTGGCCTGCTGGTGCAGAGCCGCGATATCGGCATGATCAGCGCCGACGACCTGAAGATCGTCACCCAGCGCGCACCGACCGAGCAGGAGGTCCACGACCTGGTCTTCGCCTGGAAAGTGGCCAAGTTCGTCAAGTCCAACGCCATCGTCTACGCCAAGAACCGCCAGACCATCGGCGTCGGCGCCGGCCAGATGAGCCGTGTCAATTCCGCGCGCATCGCCGCGATCAAGGCCGAACACGCCGGTCTGCAGGTGCAGGGCGCGGTGATGGCCTCGGACGCGTTCTTCCCGTTCCGCGACGGCATCGACAATGCGGCTAAAGTGGGTATCAGCGCCGTGATCCAGCCGGGTGGCTCGATGCGTGATGCCGAAGTCATCGCCGCTGCCGACGAAGCCGGCATTGCGATGGTGTTCACCGGCATGCGCCACTTCCGCCACTGATTTACGGCAATCGGCCGCACTGAAGCAGGCATCTGCTGCGTTGGGGCCGGTTCCGCTGATGCTCATTGCCAGAAGGCAACTCCGCTCATCGGAACCGGCCCCGCCTTGCATCTACCTGCTTCATTGCGACCTCGTACAGCGTGAGGCCTTGCCTCCCGTCCGAAAGAATTCGAGGTTTTGACATGAAAGTTTTGATCATCGGCAGCGGCGGTCGTGAACACGCCCTGGCCTGGAAAGTCGCCCAGGACCCACGCGTCGAGAAAGTCTTCGTTGCCCCGGGCAACGCCGGCACCGCCACCGAAGCCAAGTGCGAGAACGTCGCCATCGACGTCACCGCCCTGGAGCAACTGGCCGACTTCGCCGAGAACAACGTCGACCTGACCATCGTCGGCCCGGAAGCGCCGCTGGTGCTCGGCGTCGTCGACCTGTTCCGCAGCCGCAACCTGGACTGCTTCGGTCCGACCAAGGGCGCGGCCCAGCTGGAAGGCTCCAAGGCCTTCACCAAGGACTTCCTGGCCCGTCACAAGATCCCGACCGCCGACTACCAGAACTTCACCGAGATCGAGCCGGCCCTGGCCTACCTGCGTGAGAAAGGCGCGCCGATCGTGATCAAGGCCGACGGCCTGGCCGCCGGCAAGGGCGTGATCGTCGCCATGACCCTGCAGGAAGCCGAAGACGCCGTGCGCGACATGCTCGCCGGCAATGCCTTCGGCGAAGCCGGTTCGCGGGTGGTGATCGAAGAGTTCCTCGACGGCGAGGAAGCCAGCTTCATCGTCATGGTCGACGGCCACAACGTGCTGCCCATGGCCACCAGCCAGGACCACAAGCGCGTCGGCAACCAGGACACCGGCCCGAACACCGGTGGCATGGGCGCCTACTCCCCTGCCCCGGTGGTCACCGCCGACGTGCACCAGCGCGTGATGGACCAGGTAATCTGGCCGACCGTGCGCGGCATGGCCGAGGAAGGCAATGTCTACACCGGCTTCCTGTATGCCGGCCTGATGATCGACAAGGCGGGCAACCCCAAGGTCATCGAGTTCAACTGCCGCTTCGGCGACCCGGAGACCCAGCCGGTCATGCTGCGCCTGGAGTCGAGCCTGGTACTGCTGGTCGAAGCCGCCTTCGCCAAGGCCCTGGACAAGGTCGAGGCCCAGTGGGACCCGCGTCCGAGCCTGGGCGTGGTGCTGGCGGCTGGCGGCTACCCGGGCGACTACGCCAAGGGCGCCGCGATCAGCGGCCTGGATGCCGCCGCCAAGCTTGAAGGCAAGGTGTTCCACGCCGGTACCGCGTTGAAGAACGGCCAGGTGGTCACCGCTGGCGGCCGCGTGCTCTGCGCCACCGCCATGGGCGACACCGTCGAGGCCGCCCAGCAGCAGGCCTACCGCCTGGCCGAACAGGTCAAGTGGGACGCCAGCTTCTACCGCACCGACATCGGCTACCGGGCCATCGCCCGCGAGCGCGGTGAGTACCAGCAGTAAAAAGGTACCGAACGGCCGTGGCGCTCCGCGCACGCGGCCTTCGGCTCGTCGTCAAGGCCCCGCCGGGGCCTTGCCTTCGCCTTGGCGCGCCGCGCATAGTTGTTATCCGGCACATTAGCTAAGAAGGGATTTCGTCGTGCGTCGGCTTCGGATTGCCATAGCCCTGATCGTCAGCCTGCTGACCCTGCTCTGCCTGCTCCCGGCACACGCCGAACAGGCCGCAGGCTGGTCGGCGCTGCTCGATGAACAGGGCAACCTGCAATTGTCCGATGTACGCTCCGAGCGTTACCGCAACCAGTTCAGCCCCCTGGCCCTCGACGAACTGGATGCCGCCCTCCCCGACCAGGCACTCTGGCTGCACTATCGCCTGGAACCGCACGACCAGGAGCAACTGGTCCGCATCTTCGCCCCCGACTTGTCGCGCCTGGACCTCTACGCCCTCGAAGGCGGCAAGCTGCTGCGCCAGTTGCACCATGGGCGCCAGGGCGATGGCCTGAGCCCGACCCAGCGCGGCCGGGACCATGTGCTGCCGCTGCCGCACAGCAGCCAGCCACTGGACATCTACCTGCGACTGGTCTCCGAACACCAGTTGCGCCCTGCCATCAGCGTCGAGTCCACCGCCCACGCCGCCGCCGACCAGCGCCAGTCGCTGCTGTTCGGCCTGCTGTTCGGCGGGCTGGTGATGCTGATCCTGCACAACCTGATCCGCTTCGCCTATTCACGCTCCAGCACCACGCTGGTCCTGGCGCTGTACCACGGCCTGATGCTGCTCAGCGCGCTGATCCTGCTCAATCTCACTGGCCCGTGGAGTCAGCTGTGGCACAGCGCGCAAACGCCGGCGGCCTACCTGACCCTGGTGCTGGCGGGCCTGGCCGGGCTGTACTTCACCCTGCATTTCTTCTCTCCCTGCAGTTCGGCGCGGCTCAACCGCCTGCTGCACATGGAAATGGTGGTGGCAGCGGTCAGCGGCATGGTGCTGCTGTTCGTCGACACGCTGCCGCTGAACCTGATGACCTACGCCCTGCTCGCACTGGGCAGCCTGAGCATGCTGCTGGTCAGCAGCTATCACTGGTACAAGGGCTACGGTCCGGCGCGGTTGTTCACCGTGGCGATGCTGGTATTCAACCTCGGCGGCCTGGTGCTGCTGCCGGCCCTGCTGGGCCTGACCCGCACCCCCACGCCCTGGCTGCTGTGCATCCTCATGGCGCTGACGGTGGTCAGCGGCCTGTTGCTCAACCTCGCGGTCAGCGAGCGCCTGCGCCGGATCAGCGAGGAGCGTTTCCGCGCCAGCCGCGCCCTGGCCGCCAGCGATGCCGAGATCAACGCCAAGGCCGAGTTCCTGGCCAAGATCAGCCACGAGATCCGCACCCCCATGAACGGTGTGCTGGGCATGACCGAGCTGCTGCTGGGCACGCCGCTGTCGGTTAAACAGCGCGACTACGTACAAACCATCCACAGCGCCGGCAACGAACTGCTCACCCTGATCAACGAAATCCTCGACATCTCCAAGCTCGAGTCGCGGCAGATCGAACTGGACGATGTGCAGTTCGACCTCAATGCCCTGATCGAGGATTGCCTGAACATCTTCCGGGCCAAGGCCGAGCAGCAGAACATCGAGTTGATCAGCTTCACCCAGCCTCAGGTGCCCAGGGTCGTCAGCGGCGACCCGACACGCCTGCGCCAGGCCCTGTCGAGTCTGCTGGACAACGCCCTGAAAAACACCACCCAGGGCGAGATCCTGCTGGTGGTGGCCCTCGACCAACGCGGCGACAGCCCGCGCTTGCGCATTGCCGTGCAGGACAGCGGCGAGCCCATGCCGCCCGCCGAGCGCGATGCCCTGCTACAGGCCGAACTGCACAGCCGCCACTTCCTCTCCAGCAACAAGCTCGGCGGCCACTTGGGCCTGGTGATCGCCAAGCAGCTGATCGGCCTGATGCAAGGCGAGTTCGGCATCAAGACCAGCACCAGCATGGGCAACACCCTGTGGCTGACCCTGCCGCTGGACCCGCTGCGCCTGGAGCAGCCGGCCACCGACCTCGACAGCCCTTTGCGCGATGCGCGGGTGCTGGTGGTCGACGACAACGATACCTGCCGCAAGGTACTGGTGCAGCAGTGCAGCGCCTGGGGCATGAACGTCAGCGCGGTGCCGTCGGGCAAGGAAGCGCTGGCGTTGCTGCGTACCAAGGCGCACCTGCGCGACTACTTCGACGCGGTGCTGCTGGACCAGAACATGCCCGGCATGACCGGCATGCAGCTGGCGGCCAAGATCAAGGAAGACCCGAGCCTGAACCACGATATCCTGGTGGTCATGCTTACCGGCATCAGCAATGCGCCGAGCAAGATCATCGCCCGCAACGCCGGGGTCAAGCGCATCCTCGCCAAGCCGGTGGCCGGCTACACGCTCAAGACCACCCTCGCCGAGGAGCTCGCCCTGCGCGGCCGCGAGCAGGCCGCGCCGCCGCTGCCGGCCGGCAGCCCGGTGCCATTGGACCTGCCCGGCGACTTCCGCATCCTGGTGGCCGAGGACAACAGCATCTCGACCAAGGTCATCCGCGGCATGCTCGGCAAGCTCAACCTCGAGCCGGACACCGCCAGCAACGGCGAGGAAGCCCTGCAGGCGATGAAGGCCAGGCACTACGACCTGGTGCTGATGGACTGCGAGATGCCGGTACTCGACGGCTTCTCAGCCACCCAGCAGCTGCGTGCCTGGGAAACCGCCAACCAGCGTCCGCGCACCCCGGTGGTGGCGCTGACCGCGCACATTCTCAACGAACACAAGGAGCGGGCGCGCTTGGCCGGCATGGATGGGCACATGGCCAAGCCGGTGGAGCTGTCGCAATTGCGTGAGCTGATCCAGTTCTGGGCGGGGCAGCGTCAGGTAGTGTCTGACCCGCTGGCCTGAGAGAAGCCCGCGCCCATCCCGCAGGTTCCGTGCTATACAGGTGCCACCTATCCCGTCGCGGACCCGCCCCCATGCTCCATGAGTTGTTCAGCGTCTACCTGAAGATGCTCGTGCTCTACAGCCCGTTCTTCGTGCTCTCATGTTTCATCGGCCTGACCCGCGGCCACTCCAGCAAGGAACGCAAGCAACTGGCCTGGCGGGTGGCCATTGCCACGCTGGTCGCCAGCGTGCTGCTGTACTTGTTCGGGCGGGTGATCTTCGGGGTATTCGGCATCACCGCCGACGCCTTCCGCATCGGCGCGGGCTCGGTGCTGTTCATCTCGGCGCTGGGCATGGCCCAGGGCAAGTCGGCTGTGCAGACTGACAACGTGCAGCAGGACGTGACCATCGTGCCGCTGACCATTCCGCTCACCGTCGGCCCGGGCACCATCGGTGCACTGCTGGTGATGGGGGTGGGCCAGCCGCACTGGGACGACAAGCTGCTGGCCATCGTCAGCATCGCCCTGGCCAGCTTCACCGTCGGCCTGGTGCTGTACCTCTCGCACCGTATCGAGCGGCTGCTCGGCGACCAGGGCCTGCAGATCGTCAGCCGCCTGATGGGACTGTTCGTCTGCGCCCTGGCGGCGCAGATCATCTTCACCGGGATCAAGGGCTACCTGCTGCCCTGACCCCGGCTTCGCTCAAGGCTTGGCGGGGTACCAGCGCGGCGTGTACACCCACTGGCCGCCACCGGCACGGGGGAAGGTGCAGGTGGTCGAGGAACCGACCAGCACCAGGGTGCGCATATCGACCATCTCCGGCAGCAGCTCGCCCAGGGTCACCACCCGCAGCGCCTGCCCCGGCCGGCCGATATCACGGCCCAGCACCACGGGGGTGCCTGCGTCGCGATGGCGACGTACCACTTCCAGCGCCACGCCCAACTGATGAGGCCGGGCCTTGGAGATCGGGTTGTAGAACGCCAGCACCAGATCCGCCTGGGCGGCCAGGTCGAGGCGTTTTTCGATGATCGACCAGGGCTTGAGGTTGTCCGACAGCGACATCACGCAGAAATCGTGCCCCAGCGGTGCCCCCGCTTGCGCGGCGGTGGCCAGCGAGGCCGAGACGCCGGGCAGGATCTGCAACTCGACGCGCTGCCAGGCCGGGTCGCTGGACTCGTGCAACGCTTCGAGCACTGCGGCGGCCATGGCGAATACGCCCGGATCACCGGACGATACCACCACCACCGAACGGCCCTGGGCCGCCAGCTCGAAGGCATGGCGGGCGCGCTGCATCTCTTCGCGGTTGTCGGTGCAGTGCAGCACTTGATCGTCGCGGAAGGGGCCGGCCATG
Source organism: Pseudomonas sp. P106(2024) (assembly GCF_057480815.1). NCBI lineage: Bacteria > Pseudomonadati > Pseudomonadota > Gammaproteobacteria > Pseudomonadales > Pseudomonadaceae > Pseudomonas > Pseudomonas sp. P106(2024). Next base: position 89,883 of record NZ_JBLIYU010000012.1, read on the forward strand.
CGCACGTAGGTTTCGTAGCCGAGCACATCCTGCGCCCGCGCCAGCTCCGCCTTGACCGCCGGCACCATCAGCTCGGCGGCACCAGGGCCCAGGCCGATCACGGCCAGGCGCCCCCGGCGACGGCCAACGCGGTCGATGTCGACCGGTGCCGCGGCAACGGCGTGGGCGAGCCCCATGGACGAACCCACACGCGCTTGCGGCAATGCATCAGCCAGCATCCGCTCCAGGCTCTCGGCGGCCGGGGCGAAGCGCAGGGCGACGTTCAGCGCCTGGGCAGCCTCGTGCAGGGTCGGCTCCGCCATCTCGGCTTCGCTCGCCAGCAGGCAGGCCAACGCGGGCTCGGCGATATTCGCTCGCAGCAGTTCCTCCCGCACCTGTTGCGCCAGGTCAGCGCTGCCGGCTGTGACCGCCACCACCACGCAACGCGCATGGATCAGCAGTTCATCACGACTGGCCGGACGCAGTGCGCTCCCCACATGGATGGTGCGCCGCGCATCGTCACCTGCAGGCAACTGCGCGTGCTCGAGCCACGGCGCGTCGCCTTCGACACGCACGGTTTCGCCCGCCAGCAGGTCGGAGACGAAACGCTTGCCCTGCTCCAGATCCGCCAGTGCGTAGCCCTCGGGCGGGTTGAGCAGGCAAGTGCCGAAGCGCAGCTCGCCACTGGTGGTGATCGCCGCGCTGACACCCAGCGCCTCGCCGATTTCGCGGGCCATGACATTGACCCCGCCCAGGCCACCGAGCAGCGGCACCACGGCGCTGCCGTCCTCGGCCACGGCCAGCACCGGCGGCTCGACGCCTTTTTCGCTCAACAGCGGCGCCAGGGTGCGAATGACAATACCCGCCGCGCACAAGGCGATGATCGGCGTGTCTTGCTGATACAGATCGCGCAGGGTGTCGCCGAAGACTGCGTAGTATTGGTCGGCACCCTCCACGCGCCCTTGCAGGCCATGGATCACGGCCTGTGGATAACGCTGCTGGATTCGCTGCGCGGTAGCCAAACTGCCCGGGCCGAGAATGACGATTGCCGGTGCCTTGATCATCCCTGCCATTTCTCACCCGGCACGATGATCAGCGAGAAATACGGCGAGGACTGCGGGTCGACTTCATCCAGCGCGACGATCTTCTGGTTGGCCATGGTCGCCCGCTCCACGTACAGCGCACGGCTATCCAGGCCCAGCTCGCCGAGCACCTGGCGCACTTTGGGGAAGTTGCGCCCCAGCTTCATGATCACTGCCGCGTCGGCAGCGGCCAGGCGCTGTTTGAGCTCTTCAGGGGGCAGCACACCGGAGAGCACGGTGAGGGTCTGGTTGCGATACACCAGCGGCGCACCGAGTACCGAGGCGCCACCGAGCATCGAGCAGACGCCCGGAATCACCTGGGCCTCGTAGCGCGATGCCAGGCGATCGTGCAGGTACATGTAGGAGCCGTAGAAGAACGGGTCCCCTTCGCAGATCACCGCCACATCGCGGCCGGCATCCAGGTGCGCGGCAACCTGCAGACTGGCTTCGTCGTAGAAGTCGCTGATCACCTGCTCGTAGGAGAGCGGCGCGGGCAGCGCCTCGGTGGTCACCGGGTATACCAGGGGAAGCAGGATCTGTTCAGCTTGCAGGTGCGCCTCGATGATACCGAAGGCATTGCCGCGCTTGCCCTTGGCCACGAAGTACGCCACCACGGGGGCCTCGCGCAGCAGGCGCAGAGCCTTGACCGTGATCAGTTCGGGATCGCCCGGGCCCACGCCCAGGCCCAGCAGTCGTCCGCGTGCGTGCATCATTCCACCTCCGTGGCCAGGGCGTTGACCGCGGCGGCAGCCATCGCGCTGCCGCCCAGGCGGCCCTGCATGATCACGAACGGCACGCCACGGCTGTCGGCGGCGAGCATCGCCTTGGATTCGGCGGCGCCGACAAAGCCGACCGGGAAGCCGAGGATCAGCGCCGGTTTCGGCGCGCCGGCATCGAGCATTTCCAGCAGGTAGAATAATGCGGTCGGTGCATTGCCGATCACCACCACGCTGCCTTCCAGGTGCGGGCGCCACAGTTCCAGGGCCACCGCCGAGCGGGTGTTGCCTTCGGCCTTGGCCAGGTCCGGCACGCTCGGGTCGCGCAGGGTGCAGATCACCGGGTTGTTCGCTGGCAGCCGGGCGCGGGTGATGCCTTCGGCGACCATGTGCGCGTCACAGAGGATCGGCGCGCCCTTGGCCAGGGCCTCGCGGCCGGCGGTACCGGCACCTTCGGAAAACTGCAGGCCATCGATGGCCTCGACCATGCCGCAGGCATGGATCACGCGCACGGCGAGCTTTTCGAGATCGGCGGGGATCCGCTCGAGCCGGGCTTCCTCGCGGATGATCCGGAAGGAATTGCGATAGATCTCCTGACCATCGCGGATGTAGTCAATCATCAAGGTGCTCCGTCGGCAGGTCGAGCATGGCGCCTGCTTCTTCTGGGGTGAGGTCGGCGCCGCGCAGCCTGCCGAAACCCGGCAAGCGCGCGTCGCGCAAGTAAAGGTCATAGCGGCCCGGGGCGCGGGCCAGCAGGGTGGCCGGGGCCACATGGGCCATGGCGCAGGAACGTGGACAGGCGGACAGGTGCACGCTTCCCGGGGCGCCGTGGTGCAGCAGTGCGGCCAGGGCAATGGCATCGGCCTTGGTGTCGGCCTGGGCCTTGGCGCAACCGCTGGAGCCGGTGCAGGCGACGACCCGCGCCAGGGGATGTTCGTTGTCGCAGAGCATGCCGGATGCCGTCAGTTGCGCGCGTGCGTTTTCCAGCTCGGTCGGTTCGAGGGAGGTCAGCACCAAGCTCTGCCAAGGCGTCAGGCGTAAGCTGCCATCGCCCAAATGCCGGGCGATGCGTGCGGCACTGCGCAACATAGCGGGCGTCAGACGACCGAGAGGCGGCGCGGCGCCCAAGGCCACGCCCTGGCGCTGGAGCAGCACGCCCAGCCAGGGGCTGGTCGTCGCCGAGCGCTGCCAGGCCATCAATGTGGTGTCGATCTGGAGGGGCAGCCCTTCACGGAAGTGCTCCACCGGGCACACCTGCAGCAATTGACGCATGCGAGACTGCTCAGGTGTCGCCAGGTCAAGGAAGCGCTCCAGCACTGCCCGCACCAACGCCAGTCCCTGCTCCACCGGTACCGCGCCCAGCGCCAGGCCATTCGACAGGCTGCTTGCGAGGCCGAACCGCAACCAGATGCGTCCTTCACGCTGCATCGCCGAAAGCCACAGATCATGGGCGTGTTCGAGCATCGCAAGCGCTTCGCCACCATCGAGCTGCACGGCGAACTTGGCCGACAGCTTGTGAAACCGGGGTGTGCTTTCCAGCAGCTCGAGGATCTGCCCGGCCAATGGTCGGGTGTCGAACAGCATGGCCGGATCGAGGCCGGCCAGTGGGCTGAGCATGAGATTGCGTACATCATCGCCCGCCGCGTCACGCGGGCCGAGCCCGGCGGCCAGCAGATGCTCGACCAGCCCACCGTGATCCTGGCCAATGCCACGGATCTGCAAGTTGGCTCGGTTGGTCGCCTCGATCACCCCGCCGGCGAAGCGCTCGGCGGCGTCGGCCACGGCATCGGCCTGGTCTGCCAGCAGCAGGCCGCCCGGTAGCTTGATCCGGCAAATGCCACCGTCGCGCGCAGCGACGATGCGCCACAACCCCGGGCAGGCCGAGGGACGGGGCGAAACTTCGGAGGACGGGGGCTGCGTCAAGGGGGTATCCGGCAATCGTGAAAGTGCGCTTCAGTGTAGAAGGCGCGGTATTATGCCTGCTTTGTCCGGCGGCATGAAAAACCGGTGGTCGAACGCTTAGACGAATCGCGGGGCAAGCCCGCTCCCACGCCCCCTCGTGGGAGCGGGCTTGCCCCGCGATCAATGATTGGTACGAGGAACAGATGGCCCCCTGGCTGACAGTAATAGGCATCGGCGAAGACGGCTTCAGCGGCCTGGGCAAACAGGCCCGGCGCGCTCTGCTGTCAGCCACGCGAATCATCGGTGCCCCACGCCAGTTGGCGCTGCTGCCCCGCTGCGTGACCGCCGAGCAATTGCACTGGCCTACCCCCTTCTCCCTGGCCCCGGTCCTGGCCCTGCGCGGCGAGCCGGTATGCGTACTGGCCAGCGGCGACCCGATGTTCTACGGCGTCGGCGCCAGCCTGGCGCGCCAGCTGCCCGCCGACGAACTGCAGGTGCTGTCGATGCCCTCCTCCTGTGCCCTGGCCGCCGCCCGCCTGGGCTGGCCGTTGCAGGAGGTACAGGTGGTCTCGGTGGTCGCCCGCCCGCTGACCGCGCTCAATGCCCATCTGCACAGTGGCATGCGCCTGCTGGTGCTGAGCAACGACGAAAGCAGCCCGGCATCCATCGCCGCGCAACTGCGCGACCATGGCTTCGGCCCCAGTCGTCTCCAGGTGTTCGAACACCTCGGCGGCCCACAGGAGCGCAGGCTGTGCGGCACCGCCGACGACTGGCCACACGGCGACATCGCCACGCTCAACCTGGTCGCCATCGAATGCCAGGCCTCACCCGACACCCCACGTCTGCCTAGAGTAGCCGGCCTGCCCGACGGCGCCTTCCGTCACGACGGCCAGTTGACCAAGCGCGATGTGCGCGCTATCACCCTGGCCCGCCTCGCCCCGCAACCCGGCGAACTGCTGTGGGACGTGGGCGCTGGCTGCGGTTCCATCGGCATCGAGTGGATGCGCGCCCATCCCAGCTGCCGCACACTTGCGATCGAGGCCGACGAAGGCCGCCAGGGCTACATCGAACACAACCGCGACACCCTCGGCGTGCCCGGCCTGCAACTGATCCGCGGCAAGGCCCCCGAAGCGCTGGCCGGGCTGGAACGTCCCGACGCGATCTTCATCGGCGGCGGCGTCACCCGCGAAGGCGTGCTCGACCTGTGCTGGGAGCGCTTGCTGCCGGGCGGACGCCTGGTTGCCAACGCCGTCACGCTGCAAAGCGAGGTCGCCCTGGCGCAGTTCCGCGAGCAGCACGGCGGCGAGCTGACCCGCATCCATATCGCCCATACCCAGCCACTGGGCAGTTTCGACACCTGGCGCCAGGCCCTGCCGATCTCCCTGCTCGACGTGGTGAAGCCTCTCGATGCGTGAAGAAACCCGTGAACAGCCCGCGCCACTGCGCAGCGGCCTGACCACTGGCAGTTGCGCCACCGCCACCAGCCTGGCGGCGGCGCGCCTGCTGCTGACCGGGCAACGGCACGACGCGGTGGAGATCACCCTGCCCAAGGGCAAGGTGGTGCAGATGCGCCTGGAGTTCTGCCACCTCAAGGGCGACCTGGCCGAGGCCGGCACCCTGAAGGATGCCGGCGACGACCCCGATGTCACCCACGGCGCCCTGCTCTTCAGCCAGGTGCGCTTGTGCGCCGAACCTGGCGTTCGCTTCGTCGCGGGCGCGGGCGTGGGGACCGTGACTCGCCCGGGGCTGGTGCTGGCAGTCGGTGAACCGGCCATCAACCCGGTGCCACGCAAGATGATCAGCGACCATCTGCTGCAACTGGCGGGCGATTGCGGCTACCACGGCGGTTTCGAGGTGACGGTCAACGTGCAGGGCGGCGAACAGCTGGCCCTCAAGACCATGAACCCACGCCTGGGCATCCTCGGCGGGCTGTCGATCCTGGGCACCAGCGGCATCGTCCGGCCGTTCTCCTGCTCGGCCTACATCGCCTCGATCCACCAGGGCATCGACGTCGCCCACACCAACGGCTACACCCATATCGCCGCCTGCACCGGCAACGCCAGCGAAGACACCATGCGCCGGGTCTACAACCTGCCGGAGATCGCCCTGATCGAGATGGGCGACTTCGTCGGTGCCGTGCTCAAGCACCTGCGCAAGGTACCCGTGCCGCGCCTCACGCTGTGCGGCGGCTTCGGCAAGATCAGCAAGCTGGCCGCCGGGCACATGGACCTGCACAGCCGTCATTCGAGCATCGACCTGCCGCAACTGGCGGGCTGGGCGGCGGCCATTGGCGCGGACCAGGCCCTGCAACAGGCGATCGTCGCCGCCAACACCAGCCAGCAGGCCCTCGCCCTGGCACATGCCGCCGGCATCGCCCTGGGTGACGAGGTGTGCCGCCACGCCCTGGTCTTCGCCCGCAGCGTGGTGCCGGCCCAGGTGCAGGTGGAAGTGTTCGCCATCGACCGCCAGGGTGGCATCGTCGGCAAGGCGGGTGTGGCATGAACGGGCGCATCCTGCTCCTCGGCGGCGTCACCGAAGCCCTGGCCATCGCCCGCCAGTTGGGTCCGCAACATGTCTACAGCCTCGCCGGCATCGGCCGCATTCCCCAGGACCTGGCCTGCCAGGTGCGAGTCGGCGGCTATGGCGGCGCCGAAGGCCTGGCCGAGTACATGCGCGCCGAAGGCATCGACCTGCTGATCGACGCCACCCATCCCTATGCCGCGCAGATCAGCCGCAACGCCGCCCTCGCCGCACACTGCGCCGGCATTCCCTGCTGGGCCCTGCGCCGTCCGGCATGGCAGGCGCAGCCCGGTGATGACTGGCGCGAAGTCGAGGACTGGGCCGGGCTGATCGCGGCGCTGGCCCCATTCGAACGCCCCTTGTTCACCCTGGGTCGAGAGCCCCTGCAACACCTGGACGAAATCCCGCCACACCAGTTCTGGACCCTGCGCGCCCTCGAGGCGTGCCCCGGCAATGACCGCTGCGAAGTGATCGGTGCGCGCGGGCCCTTCCTCATCGACGATGAACGTGCCCTGTTCGAACGTCGGCAGATCGACGTGCTGGTGAGCAAGAACAGCGGCAGCACGGCCACCGAGCCGAAACTGGAAGTGGCGCGGGAGCGCGGGATTCCAGTACTGGTGCTCGAGCGGCCGGTGCTGCCGGAAGTGGATCGGGCATTTCACGATGCAGGGTCGCTGCTAGAGGCACTCGGCCTGTTCAAGGCCTGATCATGCTACGTATATCCCATTGACATATCCACTCCTGGAATTAAACTCCGGACATACATTTGCGCTTTCAAGGAGGCCCATCATGGAGCAAGGTGCAGTCTTCAAAAGCAACCGCAGCCAGGCTATCCGCATGCCAAAAGCCCTCGCCCTTCCAGAAGACGTCACCCGAGTGGACATCGTCGCGGTGGGCCGTTCCCGTATCATCTCGCCTGCCGGCGAAAGCTGGGACAGCTGGTTCGAGGGTGACGATGTGAGTTCGGACTTCATGGCGAGCAGGGAACAGCCAGCCGACCAGGAGCGCGAAGGATTCTGATGCTCAGGTACATGCTCGATACCAACATCTGCATTTTCACCATCAAGAACAAGCCACAAGTGGTGCGCGAGGCATTCAATCGGCACCACGGCCAGTTGGCCATCAGCACGGTAACCCTGATGGAGTTGATCTACGGTGCGGAAAAGTCCGCCGCGCCGGAGCGTAATCTGGCCATTGTCGAGGGGTTCGCCGCACGGCTCGATGTGCTTGACTACGACATTCAGGGCGCAGCTCACACCGCGCAGCTACGTGCGGAACTGGCCAAGGCCGGCACGCCCATCGGCCCCTACGACAGAATGATTGCCGGCCACGCCCGCGCGCGCGGCCTCACGCTGGTGACCAACAACCTGCGCGAGTTCCAGCGTGTTCCGGGGCTGCGTGTGGAAGATTGGGTGACACATCCACGCTGACGGTCGCGAGATGGCCCTGTGCCTTGATCCTGCCGTAAAATCACCTCTCCCCTTCTGGAAGGCTCCACCCATATGGAAATGCAATGGTGGATCTGGCTCGTCTTCGGCGTGGCCTTGATCCTGCTGGAACTGGTACTCCCCACCTTCTTCATCCTCTGGTTCGGCATCGGCGCCGTGCTGGTGTCGCTCGTCTCGCTGCTCGCGCCCAGCCTGCAACTCGATATGCAGGGCCTGCTGTGGGTGGTGTTCTCATCGATCACCACCGTGCTCTGGTTCAAGGTGTTCCGCCGCAAGAAGCCAGACGTGCGCTGGACCGCCGACAGCGTGATCGGCGAGGTCGGCCTGCTGACCGCCAACGTGTCGCAGTTCCAGAAAGGCCGGGTGCGCTTCCAGAAACCGATCCTCGGCAACGAGGAATGGACCTGCGTCGCCGACAGCGACATCCCCGCCGGCGAGCGCGTGCGCCTGGCCGCCATCGAAGGCAACACCGCCCGGGTCACCCGGGCCTGAATCCGCACTAAAAGGAAGTTCGCACCATGACCAGCCTCATCGTCGTCGGCACCCTCGCCGCATTCGTTCTCATCACCGTGTTCAAGGGAGTGCGCATCGTGCCTCAGGGCGAGGAGTGGATCGTCGAACGCCTGGGCCGCTACCACAGCACCCTCAAGCCGGGCCTGAACATCGTCATCCCGTACATGGACGTAGTCGCCTACCGCCTGCCGACCAAGGACATCATCCTCGACGTGCAGCAGCAGGAGATCATCACCAAGGACAACGCGGTGATCGTCGCCAACGCCCTGTGCTTTGCCAAGGTGGTCGACCCGCAGAAGGCCTCGTACGGCGTACAGAACTTCTCGTTCGCCGTCACCAGCCTGACCATGACCTCGCTGCGCGCCATCGTCGGCGCCATGGACCTGGACGAGGCGCTGTCCAGCCGCGAGCAGATCAAGGCGCGCCTGCGCGAGGCGATGTCCGAGCAGACCGAAGACTGGGGCGTGACCGTGCGCTCGGTGGAGATCCAGGACATCAAGCCCTCGCCGAGCATGCAGACCGCCATGGAACGCCAGGCGGCTGCCGAGCGTGAGCGTAAAGCCGACGTGACCCGCGCCGAAGGCAACAAGCAGGCTGCCATCCTCGAAGCCGAGGCGCGCCTGCAGGCGGCCAAGCTGGATGCCGAGGCCCAGGTCAACCTGGCCGAGGCATCGGCGCGGGCGATCACCCTGGTCAAGGAAGCGGTGGGCAGCGAGACCGTGCCGGCCATGTACCTGCTGGGTGAGCGTTACATTGGCGCGATGGAGAACCTGGCGAGCAGCGACAATTCGAAAGTGGTGGTGCTGCCGGCTGACCTGCAGGAAACCGTGCGTGGACTGCTGGGGCGTGGCAAGGTCTGATAACGCCGGGGCGCTTTGCGCCCCTTTCGCGACACGAGGCCGCTCCCACAGTAATTGCGCCAGCTTTTAGCATGTGAGCAAGACAGTTGCTCCCACAGGGAAACGTATCCTCCTGTGGGAGCGGCCTTGTGTCGCGATGGGCTGCGCAGCAGCCCCTGGTGCGGCACTTCACCGCACCCCAGCTTTTTTACCTATACTCCGCCGTACAATAGCCATCACGATTCCTGACCGGATCTCTCCATGCCCCCACGTCGGCACATCGCCTGGATAGCCTGCTTCGCAGTGCTGTTCAACCTGCTGGCCATGCCGCTGTCTTCTGCCGCGCCCAAGGGCCCGGCCGAACAGCTGCTGTGGGGGGCTTTCTGTTCCAGCATGGCCAACAAGGCCAAGGTCGATGTCCAGGCCCTGGCCAAGATCGACCTCGGTACGCAAAGCGACGACAGCGCCAGCATGATGAACTGCTGGTGCTGCCTGGGTGCCGCGCCCTTGCTGGCCCTGCCCAGCTATCCGCCGCAGTTGCACAACCCGCCCGTGCTGCCAGCGGGGCACTCGCCGCAACTCGCCGACTACCAACCCACGCCGCGCCAGCTATGGCCCGCGCTCAATCCCCGAGCCTCTCCTCCAGCCTGAGTTCACTACGCTGCCTGCCTGAACCTCAATAGATCGGAGACTCCCCCATGCTCAAGCAAGCCCTCGTCCTGGCCGCCCTGCTGCTGCCCGGCGCCTATGCCAACGCCCACGAGTACAGCAAAGGCGACCTGCACATCGCCCACCCCTGGTCGCTGGAGCTGCCGCCGAACGCGCCCAACGTCGCGGCCTATTTCGTCGTGCACAACAACGGCAAGACCGACGACCGTCTGCTCTCGGCGGACACGCCGATCAGCGCCGACGCCCAGCTGCACGAGCATGCGATGAGCGCCGCCGGCGCCATGAAGATGCAACAGGTGCAAAGCGTGGTGGTGCCCGCCGGCAAGGACCTGACCTTCGCCCCCAGCGCCTACCACGTGATGATCATGCAGCCCAAGGATCGCAGCCTGCTGACCGACGGCAAGCGCTTCCCGCTGACCCTGCACTTCGAGAAGGCCGGTGACATCACCGTCGAAGTCGCCGTGCAGAAGCAGCCACCGGCCGAGCAGGCCGCGCACGAGCACGCGCACTGACCTGATCGACTGACTGGCGCTCGCCATGAGCCTGCCGCGCTACAGCTCCGTCCGCACTACCCGCCCTGATCGCAGGCGCGTCGGTGGCGGCTGGCTGAGCCTGTTCGCCATGTGGATGATCTTCATCGGCCCGCTGGTTTCCCAGTCGATGCCGATGGAGCACCACGCCGCCATGGGCATGCCCATGGACATGAGCATGCCGATGGCGCACGGTCACGACGAGCACCACGGCCACGGCAACGATGGCCAGTTGCATGTGATGTGGGAGAAGTGTGGCTACTGCAGCCTGCTGTTCAACTGCCCCGCCCTGCCCCAAAGCCTCAGCCCGCTCAGCGCGGGCAGCGTCACCCCACCCACCCACCTCACCGTCGCCACGCGCCAGGGCCATGCCCGGCAGGCTGTATTCCCCGGCGCCCGCAGCCGCGCACCGCCCCGATCGATCGTCGCCTGAACACCACACGCTAAACGCCCGAAGCCAGGAGGCTTCGCGCTGACTCATGACTGATCGACTGGAATCATTATGTCCGGCTGCACCCCTGTTTTTGCCCTTTCCCTGCGCGGCACCATCGCCGTGCTCTGCGGCTCGCTGCTCGCGCCACTGGCCCTTGCCGCCGAAACCGGCCACGAAGGCCACATCCACAACACGGCCGAACTGAGCCCGACGGTGATCACCGCCATCGCCCCGAGCTCGCCGCTGACCGTGGTCACCAACCCCAAGGACCCGCGCCAGCCCGTGCCGGCCAGCGACGGCGGTGACTACCTCAAGACCATCCCCGGGTTCTCGGTGATCCGCGCTGGCGGCACCAATGGCGACCCGGTGCTGCGCGGCATGTTCGGTTCGCGCCTGAACATCCTCACCAACGGCGGCATGATGCTCGGCGCCTGCCCGGGCCGCATGGACGCGCCAACCTCGTACATCTCGCCGGAAACCTACGACCGCCTCACCGTGATCAAGGGCCCGCAGAGCGTGATCTGGGGGCCGGGCGGCTCGGCTGGCACCATTCTCTTCGAGCGTGAGCCGGAGAAGTTCGGCGAGTTGGGTAGCCGGGTCAACGGCAGCGTACTGGCTGGCTCCAACGGCCGCTTCGACAAGGTCCTCGACGCCGCGGCCGGCAACCAGCTCGGCTACGTGCGCTTCATCGGTAACCAGTCGCACTCGGACGACTTCGAGGACGGCAACGGCGATACCGTGCCGTCGCGCTGGGACAAGTGGAACGGCGACGTCAGCCTCGGCTGGACCCCGGACGCCGACACCTTGCTGGAACTGACCGCTGGCAAGGGCGACGGCGAGGCTCGCTCCGCCGGACGCGGCATGGACGGTTCGCAGTTCAAGCGCGAGAGCCTGGGGCTGCGCTTCGAGAAGTCCAACCTGGGCGAGGTGCTCGACAAGGTCGAGGCGCAGGTCTACTACAACTACGCTGACCACGTGATGGACAACTACACCCTGCGCACTCCGTCGGGCACCGGCATGATGGGCATGCCCATGGTCAGCAACGTCGACCGCCGTACCATGGGCGCACGGATCAAGGCCACCTGGCGCTGGGCCGACGTGCAACTGATCAGCGGCATCGACGCGCAGACCAACGAACACCGCCAGCGCGGCGGCATGGGCGTCAACGCGCACAAGGGCCAGCCCTGGACCAAGGACGCCGACTTCCACAACTACGGCGCCTTCGGCGAGCTCACCTGGTATGCGACCGGTGAGGATCGCCTGGTCACCGGCGCCCGCCTGGACCGTGCCTCGGCCCGCGACTTCCGCAAGGGCAGCGCCACCGAAGGCGACACCCGCGCCGACACCCTGCCCAGCGGCTTCGTGCGCTACGAGCACGACCTGGCGGCGATTCCGGCCACCACCTACATCGGCCTCGGCCACACCCAGCGCTTCCCCGACTACTGGGAGCTGTTCTCGCCCAAGCGCGCCCCGGCCGGCTCGGTCAACGCCTTCGACGGCATCAAGCCGGAGAAGACCACCCAGCTCGACTTCGGCATCCAGTACCGCGACGAGCGCCTGGAGGCCTGGGCCTCGGGTTATGTCGGGCAGGTCCGCGACTACATCCTGTTCGACTACCAGCGCAACATGATGGGCTCGCTCACCTCCCAGGCGCAGAACGTCGACGCCCGCATCATGGGCGGCGAACTGGGCGCGGCCTACAAACTGACCGAGAACTGGAAGGCCGACGCCACCCTGGCCTACGCCTGGGGCAAGAACAGCAGCGACGGCAAGGCCCTGCCACAGATGCCACCGCTGGAAAGCCGCCTGGGGCTGACCTACAGCCGCGACACCTGGAGCGTCGGTGCCCTGTGGCGCCTGGTCGCCGAGCAGAACCGCATTGCCAAAAACCAGGGCAACGTGGTCGGCAAGGACTACGACACAAGCTCAGGCTTCGGCGTGTTCTCGCTCAACGGCGCCTACAAGGTCAACAACAACCTCAAGCTCAGCGCGGGCGTCGACAACCTGTTCGACAAGGCCTACGCCGAGCACCTGAACCTGGCCGGGAACGCCGGGTTCGGCTACCCGGCCAGCGCCACGGACCCGGTGAACGAGCCAGGCAGGACCTTCTGGACCAAGGTCGACTTCAGCTTCTGACAACAACAAACGGGCGCGGGACCTGACCGCGCCCACTTAAGGTCTACGGGAGGCTCTAATGAGCAAACCAAACGTTTCCTTCTACAACCTTGCGTGGCGCTGGCATTTCTATGCCGGACTGTTCGTGGCGCCATTCATGGTCCTGCTGGCGCTTACCGGGATCATCTACCTGTTCAAGCCGCAACTCGATCCGTTGATGTACCGCGAGCTGATGGTGGTCGAGGCCGGCCATCACCGACAGGGCGCCGACACGCTGCTGGCCAACGTGCGCCAGGCTTATCCACAAGGCCAGGTGGGACAGTATCTGCCGCCGGTGAGCGCCGAGCGCAGCGCACAGTTCGTGGTGCATGACGGCGGGCGCGAGCTGAATGTCTTCGTCGACCCGTACAGCGGCCAGGTACTGGGCGACCAGGATGGCAAACAGAACCTGCAGGCCATCGCACGCGCCTTGCATGGCGAACTGATGGTCGGCACGGTCGGTGACCGGCTGGTGGAACTGGCGGCCGGCTGGGGCATTGTCCTGGTCGTGTCCGGCCTCTATTTGTGGTGGCCACGCGGGCGCAGCAGCGCCGGGGTGCTGTGGCCACGTTTCAGCGCGCGCGGCCGCTTGCTGTGGCGCGACCTGCATGCCGTCACCGGTTTCTGGGGCTCGGCCCTGCTGCTGTTGATGCTGCTCAGCGGCATGACCTGGACCGGGCTGTGGGGCAAACAGTATGCCGACCTGTGGAACCGCTTCCCGGCGGCCATGTGGAACGACGTGCCCAAGTCCGACAAAGAAGCCCGCGACCTCAACAGCGCCCACCGCCAGACCGTGCCGTGGGCGATGGAGAACACGCCGATGCCAGTGTCCGGCGCCCATGCCGAGCATGCCGGGCATCACATGATGGATCACGCCCCGGCGGCGCCGCAGGTGAGCCTGCAGCAGGTCGAGAACATCGCCAATCTGCGCGAGGTCGAGCCGGGCTACAGCATCACCCTGCCAAGCAGTGCTGACGGGGTCTTCACCATTGCGGTATTCGCTGACGATCCGCGCAACGACGCAACCCTGCATGTGGACCAGTACACCGGGAAGGTGCTGGCCGATGTGCGCTGGCAGGACTACAGCCCGGTGGCACGCGCCACCGAGCTTGGGGTGATGCTGCACGAAGGCAAGATGTTCGGGCCGCTGAACCAAATCGTCATCCTGCTGGTGTGCCTGATGATCCTGCTGGGCTCGGTGAGCGGGCTGGTGATGTGGTGGAAGCGCAAGCCCACGGGTGGATTGGGCGTGCCGCCGCTGCGTCATGACCTGCCGCGCTGGAAGACGGCAGTAGGGGTGATGGTGGTGCTGGGCGTCGCCTTCCCGCTGGTGGGGATTTCGATGGTGGTGATGTGGGGGGTGGATAGCCTGGTGGTGAGACGCCAGATCATGGTCAGGGCCTGATATCGCAATCGCGGGGCAAGCCCGCTCCCACGCCTGCCCTGTGAGATCAGCGTGGGAGCGGGCTTGCCCCGCGATGAGGCCGGCACCAACAACCATTGATTCCCGTCATGTCGAGCACCGCGCTGTACCGCCAAGATCGTGCCGATCTGCCACACCCGCGATTGGAACGCGACGTGATAGCCTACGCGGCTTTCGCTCACAAAAAGACTGACCCTCAATGGAATGCAGCCTATGACCCGGACCTCCCAGACACCCTCCGAAGAGCAGCACCTGCAACGCAACCTGACCAACCGTCACATCCAGCTCATCGCCATTGGCGGCGCCATCGGCACCGGCCTGTTCATGGGCTCGGGCAAGACCATCAGCCTGGCCGGCCCGTCGATCATCTTCGTCTACATGATCATCGGCTTCATGCTGTTCTTCGTCATGCGCGCCATGGGCGAGCTGCTGCTGTCGAACCTCAACTACAAGTCGTTCATCGATTTCTCCGCCGACCTGCTCGGCCCCTGGGCCGGCTACTTCACCGGCTGGACCTACTGGTTCTGCTGGGTGGTCACCGGCATCGCCGACGTGGTGGCGATCGCCGCCTACACGCAATTCTGGTTCCCGGACCTTCCGCAGTGGATACCGGCGCTGAGCTGCGTGGCCTTGTTGCTGTCGCTGAACCTGGTGACGGTGAAGATGTTCGGCGAAATGGAATTCTGGTTCGCCCTGATCAAGATCATCGCCATCATGGGCCTGGTCGCCACCGGCCTGTACATGGTTATCACCGGCTTCCAGTCGCCGAGCGGCCATACCGCCACCCTGGCCAACCTGTGGAATGACGGCGGCATGTTCCCCAACGACCTGCTCGGTTTCTTCGCCGGCTTCCAGATCGCCGTGTTCGCCTTCGTCGGTATCGAACTGGTGGGCACCACAGCCGCCGAAGCGAAGAACCCCGAGCGCACCCTGCCGCGGGCGATCAACTCGATCCCGGTCCGCATCATCGTGTTCTACGTGCTGGCGCTGATCGCCATCATGGCCGTCACCCCATGGCGCGACGTGGTGCCGGGCAAGAGCCCGTTCGTCGAGCTGTTCGTGCTGGCCGGCCTGCCGGCGGCGGCGAGCATCATCAACTTCGTGGTGCTGACTTCTGCGGCCTCGTCGGCCAACAGCGGCGTGTTCTCCACCAGCCGCATGCTGTTCGGCCTGGCCCAGGAGGGCGATGCGCCCAAGGCGTTCGAGAAACTCTCGCGCCGCGCGGTGCCGGCCAACGGCCTGTACTTCTCCTGCACCTGCCTGCTGCTGGGCGCGGTGCTGATCTACCTGGTACCCAATGTGATCGAAGCTTTCACCCTGGTGACGACGGTGTCGGCGGTGCTGTTCATGTTCGTGTGGACGCTGATCCTGCTGTCGTACCTGAGCTACCGCAAACAGCGCGCGGCGCTGCATGAGCAGTCCACCTACAAGATGCCCGGCGGGCGTTTCATGTGCTACGTGTGCCTGGTGTTCTTTGCCGGCATTCTGGTGCTGTTGAGCCTGGAGGCGGATACGCGCTCGGCGCTGGTGGTCACGCCGATCTGGTTCGTGATTCTGGCGGTGACCTATCAGTTCGTACGCAGCAGGCGTCAGCCGCGTACCGCCGTGCGTGGGGCGTCGAACAACTGATCCTGAACCCATCGCGGGGCAAGCCCGCTCCCACGCCTGCCGTGTGAGGTCGGCGTGGGAGCGGGCTTGCCCCGCGATGAGGCCCGCTAGCCTTGCTCCAACCCTTCAAGCACGGCTTCGGCCAGCGCCAGGCCTTTCTCCAGCGAGTTCTCCGTCGCCGTCAGCAAACTGCGCAACGGCTCCCCCGCCTTCTCCAACGCGGCAGCATTGGTCTCATACGCCGCCTTCAACGCCGCCACGGCGCACACCAGCGCATCCTCGCTATCAACGCCAGCACGTACCGAGAGAATCGGATCATGGGCGTGATTGCAGGTGCCAAAGTGGGAACAAGCGGTGACGGGACGTGATTTGCGCGGGGTGAGGTTGACCAGCGATTCCTGGTTCATGGCTGCACCTCTCGATGAAAGGTGGCGATCTCGACAAATACGAACGGTGGATCTGGAACGATCTTCTTGAGCATGGTGCGACTCCTTGCAGCCTTCTGAAGTGTATCTCCGTGCCCATACGCCAATATGGGTGGACGGAGCCGTGCGGGTTGGCGTTGCCGGTCAGAAGGTCCGGTGAGCCCGAAGGCTCCCACACACGGCTCCGCCCATAACGGGTGCAACCATGCAGGACACGCTATCGCAGGTGCGATGTGCCCGGTTCTGACAGCGGGACGCCAATCCCGAACCGCAGAAACTACTGCGGTGCGGCACGGTACTCAAGTACCGCTTATGTGTCAAAAGTGTTCATCGCCTTCGACCCAATCCTGTGCAAGCCCAACCTGCAAGCACCATCCTGGCTCCTCCTCGCGCCCCGATTCGTCGCACAACCGCTCTACCAAGCACCTTCCATCGCTCGGCACAGCCTTTGCAATCTCCGACTAGGCCAACACCTACCATCACATCGGAGTGAGCACATGAAGCGACGCAGTCTGATCAAGGCCTTCACCCTCAGCGCATCGATCGCCGCGATGGGCCTGAGCTGGAGCATCCAGGCCGCCGAGACCATCAAGGTCGGCATCCTGCATTCGCTGTCGGGGACCATGGCGATTTCCGAGACCTCGCTCAAGGACATGGCGCTGATGACCATCGACGAGATCAACGCCAAGGGCGGGGTCAACGGCAAGCAGCTCGAGGCGGTGGTGGTGGACCCGGCGTCCAACTGGCCGCTGTTCGCCGAGAAGAGCCGCCAGCTGCTGACACAGGACAAGGTGGCGGTGGTGTTCGGCTGCTGGACCTCGGTGTCGCGCAAGTCGGTGCTGCCGGTGTTCGAGGAGCTCAACGGGCTGCTGTTCTACCCCGTGCAGTACGAGGGTGAAGAGATGTCGCCGAACGTGTTCTACACCGGCGCCGCGCCTAACCAGCAGGCAATCCCGGCCGTGGAATACCTGATGAGCGAGGACGGTGGCGGCGCCAAGCGCTTCTTCCTGCTGGGCACCGACTACGTCTACCCGCGCACCACCAACAAGATCCTGCGCGCCTTCCTGCACAGCAAGGGCGTGGCCGACAAGGACATCGAAGAGGTCTACACGCCGTTCGGCCACAGCGATTACCAGACCATAGTCGCCAACATCAAGAAGTTCTCCGCCGGCGGCAAGACGGCGGTCATCTCCACGGTCAATGGCGACTCCAACGTGCCGTTCTACAAGGAGCTGGCCAACCAGGGGCTGAAGGCCACCGATGTACCGGTGGTGGCCTTCTCGGTGGGTGAAGAGGAGCTGCGTGGCATCGACACCAAGCCGCTGGTGGGGCACCTGGCGGCGTGGAACTACTTCGAGTCCGTGGATAACCCGGTGAACCAGAAGTTCGTCGCCGACTGGAAGGCCTACGCCAAGGCCAAGGGCCTGCCGGGGGCCGACAAGGCGGTGACCAACGACCCTATGGAGGCCACCTACGTAGGTATCCACATGTGGGCGCAAGCGGTGGAAAAAGCCAAGTCCACCGATGTGGACAAAGTGCGTGAGGCACTGGCCGGGCAGAGCTTCAAGGCGCCGTCGGGCTTCACCCTGACCATGGACAAGACCAACCACCACCTGCACAAGCCGGTGATGATCGGCGAAATCCAGGATGACGGACAGTTCAGCGTGGTGTGGCAGACCGAGGAGCCGCTGCGGGCGCAGCCTTGGAGCCCGTTCATTCCGGGGAATGACAAGCGGCCGGATTATGCGGTGAAAGGTAATTGAGTGACCAGGGGCCGCTTTGCGGCCCTTTCGCGACACAAGGCCGCTCCCACAGGTAGATCGCGTTCCCATGTGGGAGCGGCCTTGTGTCGCGATCGAGGGCGAAGCCCTCGCCTTACCCTGACTACACAGGAATAACTAATGCTCAGATTCCTGCTCACCCTCTTGTTGTTACTGCCCCTGGCCAGCCACGCCAGCGAAGGCGAGTTCTTCCTCAGCGCCAAGCCCGCCGACCAGGCGCGCCTGCTCGAAACCTGGGCCGCGCAACCCGATGCCGCCCGCCTGCCGCTGCTGGACAACCTGCGCCAAGGCCGCATCGCCGAAAACGACACCCGCAAACTGCGCCTGAACAACCGCCTGCGCGGCCTGATCGACAACGCCCTGGCCAGCCATCGGCTATTCAGCGACCAAGCCAGCATCCGCCTGGCCGCCGCCCAACAACTGCAAAAAACCGCACAACCGGCGCAAATGGCCTTCCTCGACCGCCGCTTCGCCAGCGAACCCGACGCCGCCGTGCACGCCGCACTCGGCCTGGCCCTGGCCAACCTGCAACTGGGCGCCAGCGAGCCCGCGGTCCGCCTGGCCGCCGTGCGCCTGCTCGGCGAAACCGGCGACCCACTGGCACGCACCCGCCTTGAAGCGCTACTACAACCCGACGCCGAAACCGACGCCGCCGTGCGCACCGCCGCCGAAACCAGCCTGGCCCAGGTACAGCGCAAGCTGCTGGTCGGTGAATTGCTCGGCCAGGCCTTCAGCGGCTTGTCGCTGGGTTCGATCCTGCTGCTGGCGGCCTTGGGTCTGGCGATCACCTTCGGCCTGCTCGGGGTGATCAACATGGCCCACGGCGAGATGCTGATGCTCGGCGCCTACAGCACCTACATGGTCCAGGTGCTGCTGCAACGCTATGCCCCCGGCGCCATCGAGTTCTATCCGTTGATCGCCTTGCCGGTGGCCTTCGCCGTCAGCGCGGGGGTCGGCATGGCGCTGGAGCGCACAGTGATCCGTCACTTGTATGGCCGGCCGTTGGAAACCCTGCTGGCCACTTGGGGCATCAGTCTGATCCTGATCCAGGCCGTGCGCTTGATCTTCGGCGCGCAGAACGTCGAGGTGAGCAACCCGGCCTGGCTGTCCGGCGGCATCCAGGTGCTGCCCAACCTGGTGCTGCCGTACAACCGCCTGGTGATCATCGGCTTCGCCCTGGCGGTGGTGCTGCTTACCTGGCTGCTGCTCAACCGCACGCGGCTGGGCCTGAACGTGCGCGCGGTCACCCAGAACCGCAACATGGCCGCCTGCTGCGGGGTGTCCACCGGGCGCGTCGACATGCTCGCCTTCGGCCTCGGCTCCGGCATCGCCGGGCTCGGCGGCGTGGCCTTGAGCCAGGTCGGCAACGTGGGGCCGGACCTGGGCCAGAGCTACATCATCGACTCGTTCCTGGTGGTGGTGCTCGGCGGTGTCGGCCAGCTGGCCGGCAGCCTGTGGGCAGCCTTCGGACTGGGCATCGCCAACAAACTGCTGGAGCCGCAGATCGGTGCGGTGCTGGGCAAGATCCTCATCCTTGCGCTGATCATTCTGTTCATCCAGAAGCGCCCGCAAGGCCTGTTCGCCCTCAAGGGACGGGTAATCGACTGATGAACCAGCCATTGATTGTCACTGCCACGCGCAAGGCCGGCACCCGGGTTTCAATGGCCGTCGGCGCCGTTGTCGTCCTGGTGCTGCTGGCCCTGCCGCTGCTGTCGCTGCTGCCCGACGGGCACGCCTTGCAGGTCTCGGCCTACACCCTGACCCTGGTCGGCAAGGTCCTCTGCTACGCCATCGTCGCCCTGGCCCTGGATCTGGTCTGGGGCTACGCCGGGTTGCTGTCGCTCGGCCATGGCCTGTTCTTCGCCCTGGGCGGCTACGCCATGGGCATGTACCTGATGCGCCAGGCGGCCGGCGACGGCCTGCCGGGGTTCATGACCTTCCTGTCGTGGAGCGAGCTGCCCTGGTACTGGGCCGGCACCCAGCATTTCGCCTGGGCGCTGTGCCTGGTGGTGCTGGCGCCGGGGCTGCTGGCGCTGGTGTTCGGCTTCTTCGCGTTCCGCTCGCGGATCAAGGGCGTGTATTTCTCGATCATGACCCAGGCCCTGACCTTCGCCGGGATGCTGCTGTTCTTCCGCAACGAGACAGGCTTTGGCGGCAACAACGGCTTCACCAGCTTCCGCACCATCGTCGGTTTCGACATCGCCGCCCAGGGCACCCGGGCCGTGCTGTTCCTGCTCACGGTCGGCCTGCTGCTGGGCAGCCTGTTCCTGTGCTGGCGCCTGACCCAGAGCAAGTTCGGGCGCCTGCTCACTGCCGTGCGTGACGCCGAGAACCGCCTGATGTTCTGCGGCTACGACCCGCGTGGCTTCAAGCTGCTGGTATGGGTGCTCAGCGCCGTGCTGTGCGGCCTGGCCGGGGCGCTGTACGTGCCGCAGGTGGGCATCATCAACCCCAGCGAGATGTCGCCGACCAACTCCATCGAGGCCGCCGTGTGGGTGGCCCTGGGCGGGCGCGGCACGTTGATCGGGCCTCTGCTCGGCGCCGGCCTGGTCAATGGCATGAAGAGCTGGTTCACCGTGGCGTTCCCCGAGTTCTGGCTGTTCTTCCTCGGCGCGCTGTTCATCCTCGTCACCCTGTACCTGCCCAAGGGCGTGGTCGGCCTTGTGAAGAAAAGGAGCCAGCCATGAGAAGCGTGCCCCCGGTGCATCCGGAATTCATGCTGGAGCCGATCTTCGACCAGATCGGCAGCGGTCGCGAGGCGATCGGCCTCGGTCGGCGCCGCGAGACTGGGCTCGACACCCGCCACGGCACGGTGCTGAGCCTGGAGGGCATCAGCGTCAGTTTCGACGGTTTCAAGGCGCTCAACGATCTGAACCTGTACATCGGCGTGGGTGAGTTGCGCTGCATCATCGGCCCCAACGGCGCCGGCAAGACCACGATGATGGACGTGATCACCGGCAAGACTCGGCCCGACACGGGGACCGCGTTTTTCGGCGACACCCTCGACCTGACCCGCATGAGCGAATGCCAGATCGCCCAGGCCGGCATCGGCCGCAAGTTCCAGAAGCCCACGGTGTTCGAGGCGCTGACGGTGTTCGAGAACCTGGAGCTGGCGCTCAAGGCCGACAAGTCGGTGTGGGCAAGCCTGGTGGCGCGGTTGTCCGGCGAGCAGCGCCAGCGCATCGAGGAGGTGCTGACCACCCTGCGCCTGCTGCCCCTGGCCCAGCGCCAGGCGGGGCTGTTGTCCCACGGGCAGAAGCAGTTCCTGGAAATCGGCATGCTGCTGGTGCAGGAGCCGAGGTTGCTGCTGCTCGACGAGCCGGTGGCGGGGATGACCGATGCCGAGACCGCGTTCACCGCCGAGCTGTTCCGCTCCTTGGCGGGCAGGCATTCACTGATGGTGGTGGAACATGACATGGGCTTCGTCGGCAGCATTGCCGACCATGTGACGGTGCTGCACCAGGGGAGTGTGCTGGCGGAAGGGTCGCTGGCGCAGGTGCAGGAGGATGAGCGGGTGGTCGAGGTGTATCTCGGTAGATAGGCCCGCACCCACGAATTGAACGACTCAAGGGCAGAACATGCTGAAAATCGACACCCTGCACCAATACTACGGCGGCAGCCACATCCTGCGCGGCCTGTCCTTCGAGGCCAAGGTCGGCGAGGTCACCTGCCTGCTGGGCCGCAACGGCGTGGGCAAGACCACCCTGCTGCGCTGCCTGATGGGCCTGCTGCCGGCCCGCGAGGGCCGCGTGGAATGGGAAGGCAAACCCATTACCACGCTCAAGCCCCAGCAACGGGTCCAGGCCGGCATCGGCTACGTGCCGCAGGGCCGCGAAATCTTCCCGCGCCTGACCGTCGAGGAAAACCTGCTGATGGGCCTGTCGCGGTTCCCCGCCCGCGAGGCCCGGGAAGTGCCAGCCTTCATCTACGAACTGTTCCCGGTGCTGGAGCAGATGAAGCAACGCCGTGGCGGCGACCTCTCCGGTGGCCAGCAGCAACAGCTGGCCATCGGCCGCGCCCTGGCCAGCCGCCCGCGCCTGCTGATCCTCGACGAGCCCACCGAAGGCATCCAGCCGTCGGTGATCAAGGAAATCGGCGCGGTGATTCGTACGCTCGCCGACCGGGGCGACATGGCCATCCTGCTGGTGGAGCAGTTCTACGACTTCGCCGAGGAGCTGGCCGACCAATACCTGGTCATGGCCCGCGGTGAGATCGTCCAGCGCGGCCGGGGTGAAAACATGCAGGCCGAAGGTGTGCGCGGCCTGGTTACCATTTAATCTGCAGCCACTTCCCTTGCGAGACGCTGTCATGAGTTACCAGATCCGCGACGCCCTGATCGACGACATGCCGGGCATCCTCGACATCTACAACGACGCCGTGGCCAACACCACGGCGATCTGGAACGAAACCCCCGTGGACCTGGGCAACCGCCAGGCCTGGTTCGAGGCCCGTGCGCAGCAGGGCTATCCGATCCTGGTGGCGGTGGACGACAGCGGCGTGCTGGGCTATGCCTCATTTGGCGACTGGCGGCCGTTCGAGGGCTTTCGCCACACCGTCGAGCATTCGGTGTACGTGCGTGGCGACCAACGCGGCAAGGGCCTGGGCCCGGTGTTGATGGACGCGCTGATCGAGCGCGCGCGCCACTGCGACAAACATGTGATGGTCGCCGCCATCGAGAGCGGCAATGCCGCGTCGATCCGCCTGCACGAACGCCTGGGCTTCAGCATCACCGGGCAGATGCCGCAGGTGGGGGTGAAGTTCGGGCGCTGGCTGGACCTGACCTTCATGCAGCTTTACCTGGATGACAACACGCTTCCCCCTTCAAGGACCTGAAGCCAATGAACACCGCCCAGCTGCACCGCGTCACCCACGAAGGCCTGGCGTACTACCGCGACGGGCTGGTGGTCCTTTTGCTGAATGCGGTGCGCCAGGGCGCGTCGGTGGGGTTTCTGGCCGATATCGACGAGCAGCAGGCCAAGGCCTACTTCGATGAGGTGAAGGCAAAAATGGCCAGTGGCGAGCAACTGCTCTGGGTCATTGCCCAGGGGCAGGAAGTGCTGGGCAGCGTGCAGTTGGGGTTGTGCCTGAAGCCCAATGGGCTGAACCGGGCCGAGGTGCAGAAGTTGCTGGTGCACAGCGATGCTCGGCGGCGTGGGCTGGGGCAGCAGTTGATGGGGGCCCTGGAGGCCGAGACGCGGCGGATCGGGCGGGGGATGCTGTTTCTCGATACCGAGGCGGGGTCTGGGGCCGAGGCGTTCTATCGGGCGCAGGGGTACAGCAAGGCGGGGGAGATTCCGGATTATGCCTGCGGACCGGAAGGGGTGTACCGGGCAACAGCGTTGTATTTCAAGGTCCTGGCGCCGGCTTCAGAACGGCGTTGATGCAATCGCGGGGCAAGTCCGCTCCCACGAAGCACCTCGATGCCTGGCGTGGGAGCGGGCTTGCCCCGCGATGCTTTTACTCTTATATCTGGGTAAACCTGCCCAACCGCTGCTTCAACATGCTGTTCTCACTGCGTAACTGCTGCACCTCTTCCAACAGTTCCAGCGCCAGCGCCACCCCTTCCCACTCCAACTCCAGCTCCTGATGCAGCTTCACCGCGCGCTTCAGCGTCACCGGCGCGCGGTCATCGAACACCCACTCCTCGGGCGTTCGCCCTGACGGTTCGACAATGCCGTGCTCGACGATCTCGATCACCCAGTCGGCCGATACATTGGCCTCCTGGCACAGGGTACGCATGTCCAGTTGAACGATCAGGGTGCTGCTCATGATCACTTACTCCATTGAGTCCTCGGATTGAACGCGGCTTTCTCGGAGAGCTGGGTCCACAGTTCGCGCGCGGCGGCGTCGGACTGGGCGGGCATGACCACCTTGAGCTGGGCGTACAGGTCGCCGCGCTCGCCCTGCTTGTTCAACAGGCCCATGCCCTTGACCCGCAGGCGCTGGCCGCTCTGGCTGTCGGGGCGGATGGTCAGGTTGATCTTGCCGGTCAGGGTCGGCACGGCCACCTTGGCGCCGAGCGCCGCTTCCCACGGTGCCAGCGGCACGGTGATGATCAGGTCATGGCCTTCGACATCGAACAGCGGGTGCGGAGCCATGCGGATGGTCAGGAACAGGTCGCCGTTGGCGCCACCGCCCACGCCCGGCGCGCCCTGGCCCTTGAGACGGATGCGCTCGCCGTCGGTCACCCCGGCGGGGATCTTCACGTTCAGCGTTTTCGTGGTGAACCCGGTACGCTGCCCGGCACCGTTGGTCTGCGGCACCTGGAAGCTGATCTGCTTGGATTCCTTGTTCAGGGTCTCTTCGAGGAAGACCGCCAGTTCCAGTTCCACGTCCTGCCCTCGCCTGCCGGCACTGCGTTGCTGCCGGCCACCGCCGCCACCAAAGGGGTTGCCGCCCCGGGCGCCGAAGATCGAGCTGAAGAAATCGGAAAAATCGCCACCCTCGAAGCCACCGCCACCACCGCCGCGGGACTCCCAGCCAGGCGGCGCCTGGAACGGCCGGCCATGCTGGCCGCCGTACTTGCGGATTTCGTCGTACTCGGCACGCTTGTCCTTGTCGCCAAGCACTTCGTAGGCCTCGTTGGCCTCCTTGAACTTGTCCTCGGCGTCACGCTCCTTGCTGACGTCGGGGTGATACTTGCGCGCGAGCTTGCGGTACGCGGCCTTGATCGCCTTCTCGTCCGCGCTCGCCTCGACGCCGAGTATCTTGTAATAGTCTTTGAAGTCCATCTATGGATCACCGATGTGAATGTACGTATTGCTATTGAAGATTGGGGTCAAGCATAGCCTTTCAAGGTTCATTCGGGGTTGCGCTATCGCAGACGACCGGTCTTGATTTAGTCGCAGACTGGCATAAACTGCGCGGCCGTTTTGCCTCCGGAAGCTCTCCTTCATGTCTGACGTATCCCCGGCCCGTGCCCTCGGCATCGACTTCGGCACCTCCAACTCCACGGTCGGCTGGCACCGCCCGGGCGTCGAATCGCTGATCGCCCTGGAAGACGGCAAGATCACCCTGCCGTCGGTGGTCTTCTTCAACATCGAGGAGCGTCGCCCGGTGTACGGCCGCCTGGCCCTGCACGAGTACCTGGAGGGCTACGAAGGCCGCCTGATGCGCTCGCTCAAGAGCCTGCTGGGCTCCAAGCTGATCAAGCACGACACCAGCGTGCTGGGCAGCGCCCTGCCGTTCAAGGACCTGCTGGGCATGTTCATCGGCGAACTGAAAAAGCGTGCCGAAGCCGATGCCGGCCGCGAATTCGACCAGGTGGTGCTGGGCCGCCCGGTGTTCTTCGTCGACGAAGACCCGGCCGCCGACCAGGAGGCCGAGGACACCCTGGCGGAGGTTGCGCGCAAGATCGGCTTCAAGGACGTGTCGTTCCAGTACGAACCGATCGCCGCGGCGTTCGACTACGAGTCGGGCATTAGCCGTGAAGAGCTGGTCCTGATTGTCGATATCGGCGGTGGTACCTCGGACTTTACCCTGATCCGCCTGTCGCCCGAGCGTCACCTGGTGGCCGAGCGCCAGAGCGATATTCTCGCCACCGGCGGCGTGCACATCGGCGGTACCGACTTCGACAAGCAGCTGAGCCTGCAGGGCGTGATGCCGCTGTTCGGCTACGGCAGCCGGATGAAGAGCGGCGCGCTGATGCCCACCAGCTACCACCTCAACCTGGCCACCTGGCACACCATCAACGCCCTGTACTCGCAGAAGTCGCAACTGGCCCTGGGCAGCATGCGCTATGACATCGAGGACACGCTAGGCATCGACCGCCTGTTCAACCTGATCGAGCAGCGCGCCGGGCACTGGCTGGCGATGGAAGTGGAAGCCAGCAAGATCGAACTGACCGAGCGCGACAGCCGTCGCATCGACTTCGGGCGGATCGAGCCTGAACTGTCGGCCGAACTGACCCGGGCGCTGTTCGAAGATGCCATCGGCGGGTTGCTGGAGCGGGTGCGCGGCAGCGTGACCGAGCTGCTGGCCAAGGCCGGCGTGAGCGAAGGGCAGGTGGACACGGTGTTCTTCACCGGTGGTTCCAGCGGGATTCCGGCGCTGCGCAACAGCGTGGCGGCGATGCTGCCCAATGCGCGGCATGTGGAAGGCAATATCTTCGGCAGCATTGGCAGTGGGCTGGCGATCGAGGCACGCAAGCGTTACGGCGCCGCCTGAGCCATCCCGGGGCCGCGTGGCGGCCCCGGCAATCCTTCAGACCAACTCCGCCCGCTTCAACTCACTCTTCAGGTAAGCGTAATAGATCGGCCCCGCCACCACCCCCGGCAAGCCGAATGCCGCCTCGAACACCAGCATCGCCAGCAACAGCTCCCAGGCCTTGGCACTGATCTGCCCGCCAACGATCCGCGCGTTGAGGAAGTACTCGACCTTGTGGATAACAATCAGATACCCCAGCGCCGCCATCGCCACCCAGATCGACAGCGACAAGCCGACGATGGTGATCAGGGTGTTGGACATCAGGTTGCCGATCACCGGCAGCAGCCCGAGCAGGAAGGTCAGCACGATCAGCGTCTTGGTCAACGGCAGGTGCACGCCGAACAGTGGTAGCACCACGGCCAGGAAGATGCCGGTAAAGAAGGTGTTGAGCAGCGAGATCTTGATCTGCGCGAAGACGATGTTGCGAAACGCCTGCACCAGCAGGCTCAGGCGCTCGAACAGCGCCGCCGCCAGGGGCTTGCGCCGGGAGATGTCGGGGATGCGCTGCAGGGCGACGATGGCGCCGAGGATCATGCCGATCAGCAGGGTCACGAACATGTGCGCCATGCCCTTGCCCACCAGTTGCAGGTCGCTGAGGTGGCTCTTGATCCAGTCGCCGATGGCCACCTTGAACTCGGCGGCGCTGGCCGGCAGGTAGGCTTCGATGAACGGCGGCAGCTGGCCCCGCGCGCGCTCGACCAGGCCCATGAACTTGTCCAGCGAGGCGCCGGGGTTCTCGGCCTCGTGCAGCAGGAAACTGAAGGCGCCGGCGATCAGCAACGTCAGCGTGCTCACCACCAGGGTGCCGAGCAGCGCCACCGCCAACCAGCGTGCGCGCTGCCCGGCGATCAGCGGTTGCAGGCGCGGGGTGAGCATGTTGACCAGCTCGTAGACCAGCAGGCCGGCCAGCAGGCTCGGCAGCAGCTTCAGCGGCAGCGCCAGCAACAGGCCCGCCATGACGATGATCCAGCTGGCCAGGGTGACCTGGCGGGGAGTGAAAGTCATACAGCCTCAACGGCAGACAGCGGAAAGTCCCGCAGTCTGCCAGCCTTCACGGCAGAGGCATAGGCGCAGGTCATTTCTTCTTCAGGCAGTCACTCATGAAGGTCTTGCGTTCATCGCCCTTGAGCGCCTTGGTGGTGGCGTCGGCGTTGCAGGTCTTCATCTTCTCCTGCTGGGTGGCGGCTTTGGCCGGCTCGGCCTTTTTCAGGCAGGTACTCATGAACGCCTTGCGTTCATCGCCCTTGAGCGCCTTGGCGGTGGCGTCGGCGTTGCAGGTCTTCATCTTTTCCTGTTGCGCGGTGGCGGCGAACCCTTGGCCCGCGATCAACAGGCCCAACACCAGCAGGGGTACGTGCAGCAGCTTCATGGAGTGGTCTCCTTGCCTGCGCGCCGGATGCGCGCTCGTCGCAGCTGAGTGTAGACAAGAATTCTTACATCTCTGTCCGTGCCCGCCGGCGGTACTGCTCCGGGGTGCAATTGGCCTGGCGCTGGAACATGGCGATGAAGGCCGAAGCGCTGCTATAGCCGAGGTCGAAGGCGATGGCCTGGATCGGCGTGCCCGCCTCGAGCGCCTCGATAGCCCGCAGAAAGCGCAGTCGCAAGCGCCATTCGCCGAAGCTCATCCCCAGCTCCCGCAGAAACTGCCGGGCCAGGGTACGCTCGCTGACATGCACCTGCCCGGCCCAATGGGCGAGCGGCCGGTTGTCGCCAGGCCCCGCGTGCAACGCCTTGAGCACCTGGCGCAGGCTGTCGCTGCGGGCGAACGGCAAATAACAGGTCTGCGTCGGCGCCAGGCGCAGTTGGTCGATCAGTACCTGGACCAGGCGCTGGTCGCGCTCGTCCTGGGCGATGTGCAGGTCGCGGCGGGCGAAGTCGCCAAGGATCGCCTTGAGGATGTCGCTGATCACCAGGCTGCAGGGCTGCGCCGGCAGTTCAGCGCACAAGCTGCGCTCCAGATAGACCGAACGGTAGATGATGGCCTGGGGGTTGTAGCAGCCATGCTCCGTCTCCGGCGGCACCCAGACAGCGTAGTGCGGGGGCGAGATGAAGCGCTGGCCCTCGACGTCCAGGTGCATCAGGCCATGGGAGGCATAGTTGAGCTGGCCCCAGGGGTGACGGTGCGGCGGGCTGTGGGTGTCGGCGCCGAATTCGTCGTAGCGGAAGTAGACCGGTGCGGGGAGCCGGTCGAACCGGGGGATGTCGAGGAACTTGCGGGTCATG
This sequence comes from Pseudomonas sp. P106(2024), assembly GCF_057480815.1. NCBI lineage: Bacteria > Pseudomonadati > Pseudomonadota > Gammaproteobacteria > Pseudomonadales > Pseudomonadaceae > Pseudomonas > Pseudomonas sp. P106(2024). The sequence goes on from NZ_JBLIYU010000012.1 coordinate 118,333, forward strand.
CTGTCTGCTTCGCGGGACGGGTTGTCTGGATGGAAGTATAGGCATTTGGACAGACAAGCGATAATGGCCGCCACGTGGGAGCGGGCTTGCCCCGCGATTGCACCCGCCCGGCCAACATCATTTCCTGGCCTGGCGCAATCGCGGGGCAAGCCCGCTCCCACGGGTCAACCGCAACTCGAGAATCATCATGAACTACCTCTTCCCCCTCATCGCCATCCTCATCTGGGCCGGCAACACCGTGGTCACCAAGATGTCCGCCGGGGCCATCTTCCCCGCCGAGATCGGCTTCTACCGCTGGCTGCTGGCCGGCCTGCTGTTCACCCCTTTCCTGCTGCCACAGCTCTGGCGCAACCGCACGGCCATCCGCCCGCACCTGGGCAAGATCTTCGTGCTGGGCGTGCTGGGCATGGCCATCTACCAGAGCCTGGCCTACTTCGCCGCCGCCATCACCAGCGCCACCAACATGGGCATCATCCTCTCGTTGATGCCGCTGATGTCGCTGGCCCTGTCCATTGCCTGGCTCGGTCAGCGCCTGACCTATGGCGCGCTGCTGGGCGCGCTGGTGTCGTTCTTCGGCGTACTGGAGGTGGTCTCGGCCGGGCAACCCGGCGTGCTGCTGCACCAGGGGTTGAACGCCGGCGACCTGATGATGCTGGTGGCCACTTTCGCCTATGCGCTGTACAGCTTCCTGTTGAAAAAATGGCAGCTGCGCCTGCCGCCGTTGCAGTTGCTGTACCTGCAGGTGCTGGTGGCGATCCTGGTGTTGCTGCCGCTGTTCCTGCTGTCACCCAAGACCGGGTTGAACGGCCACAACATTGGCCTGGTGCTGTATGCCGGCCTGCTGGCCTCGATGGTCGCGCCACGGGTGTGGATGCAGGCGGTGCACCGTCTGGGGCCAAGCCGGACCACGCTGTTCTTCAACCTGCTGCCGGTGGTCACCGCGGTGATCGCGGCGGTAGTGCTGGATGAGCAGTTGGCCAGTTATCACTTGGTTGGCGGTGTGCTGACGCTGGTTGGCGTGCTGCTGGCCGAGCGTTGGACCACTCCGGTACGGCGTTAGCACTCGGGAAGGGCTGCAAAGCAGCCCCAGGCTTCTCACAGCCCCGCAGCCTTGAGCCGTGCGGCATGCTCGGTGAACAACCGCACCGGCTCGGCACCCTTGCCCACCGCGCCCAGCGACTGATTGACGATATCCAGGTGATCGAGCGGATAGTTGTCCCCGATCACCAGACCCAAGTGCGAGCTGAAGCGCCCGACCATGCCATCGCACTGCCCCTTCTCCCGGACGAAACTGCGGGCGAACAGCCGGCAAAATCGGTTGCTGCCGTCAAACCGGTTCAAGCCTTGGTCGGTGCGCCCTGGCTGCAGGGTGCCGGACCAGGAGTAGTAGCGAACACCGTTCACCTCAGCCGGCCCTTCGCCGCCCCAGACTTCGGGCAGCCCCTGTGGATAAGCCTGGTTGAACAGCGCCACCCCGGCACTGGTCAGCGACTGATGGGAGGCGTGCGCGTCGATCGGCAGCGGATCGCGGCGCCATCCGGTCTCCAGCCAACCCAACAGCACAGCGAAGCCATGCAGCACGGCCTTGAGGAGGCGCCCCCGCACAGAGTCACCAGGTGCCGTGCGTTCGAGATGGTCGGCCAGCTCCGAGCCATGGTTGGGGCCGGCCACCGACGTCACCGAAGCCACCCGGTCAGGCCGCTTCGCCGCCGCATAGCGGGCACTGAGGGCGCCCTGGCTGTGACCGATCAGGTTGACCTTGTCGGCCCCCGTGCGCTGACAGATGTCCTCGATGATGCCGAGCAGCTGCTCACCCCGCACTTCGCTGGAATGCAGCGGCGACACCTGCACCGGGAATACCTGCGCGCCGCCCCGGCGCAATGCCGGCACGATGCCGAACCAGTAGGGATACACCAGCGCCCGCACGAACCCGAGCATGCCCGGCACCAGCACCAGTGGATAACGCGTGGCCAGCTCCTGACTCATCCCCCTTGCCCTCATCCGTGAACAGACCGGTCCACCCTACAGCGCGACCGGCGACAAGTGCAATCGAACTCCCGGCGCGCCGCGCGGTTCCAAGCAGAACAGACCCTGAGCAAGGAGCGGGACCATGTACAAGCGAACCCTGGCCATCCTTCTGGCAAGCGCCACCCTAGCCGCCTGCGGCAGCCGCCCGGAAAACCCGGTGGACTACGTCACCTACCGCGACGAACCGCTGGTCAAGCAGGTTGAGCACGGCATGACCATGCAGAAGGTCATTGCCATCGGCGGCAGCCCGTCCAACGTCATCGACCTGCCCCACGGCGGCACCTGCAACGACTACATCCTCAACCGTGATGGCCACCAGCAGCCCTACTACGTGCGTTTCGACGCCACCGGCCATGTCGACGCCAAAGGCTTCAAGACCTGCAAGCAACGCCAACAAGACAGCGACGCCGTACACGGCGCATGACACACCATGACTACCCTGATGCTTTCGGAGATGAACATGAGCGTTGAACTGACCGATGTGAAGACCCTGCGCGAACGTGCCCGCCAGCATGTCGAGCAAGGCGCGGTGACCGAGGGTTACCACGCCGATCGTGAAAAGATCCTGCGCCTGCTCAACGAGTCGCTGGCCACCGAGCTGGTCTGCGTCCTGCGCTACAAGCGTCACTACTTCATGGCCAGCGGCATCAAGGCCAGCGTTGCCGCCGCGGAGTTCCTCGAGCATGCCAACCAGGAAGCCGAGCACGCCGACAAGCTGGCCGAACGCATCGTGCAGCTGGGCGGCGAGCCGGACTTCAATCCGGACAACCTGACCAAGAACTCCCACGCGCAGTACGTGGCAGGCAATTCGTTGAAGGAGATGGTGCTGGAGGACCTGGTGGCCGAGCGCATCGCCATCGACAGCTACCGCGAGATCATCCAGTACATCGGCGACAAGGACCCGACCACCCGGCGCATCTTCGAGGACATCCTGGCCCAGGAGGAAGAGCACGCGGACGATATGTCGGACCTGTTGCAGGGGCTGTGATACCTGGGGGCGCTGTGCGCCCCTTTCGCAAAGCCGCTCCCACAGGTCAAGCATATGACTCAAGATCGACGCTTTGCCTGTGGGAGCGGCCTTGCGTCGCGAAAGGGCCGCAAAGCGGCCCTATTTCTTGCCCTTCACCGCCGCCGGCGCCTTGCCAGCGCGCATCTGCTGCAACAACGGCGTGCACTGGTTGGGTTCATCCCCGCTGCTCGGCGCAATCAGCGCCAGCAGCCCCGCCGCCGGCCCGGCCACCACGCCAAGCGCCACCATTCCCGCGCCACGCAGCGCCAGCGGCACCGCCTGCACGCCGGCACTCGGCTTGGCGAACGGTCCGCGCACATACAATGGCGAACGCAGCGAGAACAGACGCAGGCCCTTGGACTCCGGGGTGATCTTCAGGTCCAACTGCTCGCTGGCGAAGTTGGCCGTACCGTTGATGTAGATGATCGCGTTCTCGGTATCGAAAACGAACAAGCGGCTGGTGGCCAGGCCATCCTTGATCCCGACATCCGCTGCGGCACAATTGATCTTCACATCTTCGTCGCCAAACAACTTGCCGATCACGTAGTTGCCCACGTTCAGCCCAGCGATCTCCATCAGGCTGCGGCTGATTGCGCCATCGTTGATCAGCAGGCGTAGATCCCCGTTGGAAGTGCCCAGCAGCGCGGCCACCGAGTTGCCCCGGCCACTGATGTCGGCATCGCCGTTGAGTTCGCCGAAGCTGGTCTGCATCGGCGCGAAGCTGGGGAACAGCTGCTTGAGCTTGAAGCCACGCGCGGTCAGCCGTGCACGACCCTGCAACGGCGCGCTGCGCCCGTCCAGGCGGATGTTGGAATCGAGGTTGCCGCCGGCCACGCCGAAGCGCAGCGGCTCCAGACGCAGCAGGCCGTCCTCGAGGATCACATGGGCGGACAGGTCGTTGAACGGCAGCGTCTCGCTGTGCACGATGCGCTTGCCGGCGAAGGTCACGTCGGCGTCCATGGCCCGCCAGCGCTCGGTGCGGAATTCTTCGACCGGCAGCACCTTGCCGGCCGGCTGCTTGCTGGCACCGCCGCGGGCCTTCTGCTCGCTGTTGGAATCGGCGCCGATCAATGGCGCCAGGTCCTTGAACAGCAGTTGGTTGGAGACCAGGTTGCCGGAGAGCTTCGGCCGGGGCTGGCTGGCGACAAAGACCAGGTCGCCGTGAATGTCGCTGTCGCCGATCTTGCCGTTGAAGCCCTCGTAACGGAACTGCGCGCCGCCGGCGGCGTGCAAGTTGGCGGTCAGATGACCATCGGTGGCGTACGGCGGCGTATCGGGCAAGGTCACGCCGGTCAGCGGGTAGAGGTTGCCCAGGCTGTTGCCGGAAAGCTTCAGGCGCAGGTCGAGGGCGCCGAGGTTGCGTGGATCGGTCAGGGTCCCGGCCAGCGCGACCTGGGTATCGCCGATACGCACATCGGCCTGCAGCGGAAACGGCTGGCTGGCGTCCTGCAGCGCCAGCAGGCCGCCGATCTTGCCGGTGCCGGCCACCGCCAGGCCCTTGTAGCGGCCCTGGGCCTTGAAGCCGAAGGCATAGTCCTGGGCATTGCCGGCCTTCTCGGCGCGGGCCTTGCCGACGATGTCGCTGAACGGGATCGGCTTGCCCAGCGGATCGACCTGCACCTTCATGCTGGTCTTCAGCGTCTGGTCGTCGAAGCTGACGTTGCCCTGGTCGAAGCCGATGGCGCCGATGTCCAGCTCCCACTTTGACGGTGCCTCGTTCTCATCCTTGGGCCCGAAATCGAACACCCAGTTGGCCCGGCCATCGGCCAGCCGGGTAAGGCTGGCGCTGGGCTTGACCAGGTCGATGCGCGGGATGCTGATGCGCTGGACGATCAGCGGCAAGGGCGCCAGGCGAAAGTCCACACGCTCGAGGGCGACCATGCGCGGCGCCTTGAGCCAGTCGGGGTTGCCCAGGGTGAGGTCCTCGGCGCTGAAGTGCGGCCAGGGCACGAAGGCCCGCCAGCCGCCTTCCTCGGGTTCGGTGCGCCAATGCACGGCGAGGTTGCCGTTGATCGCGAAGGGCCGCTGCAGTGCTTCGGAGACTTTCTCGTTGAGCAGCGGCTTGACGCGGTTCCAGTCAAAGGTGGCGATCACCACCACCAGGATCGCCAGCAGGGTGGCAAGGGTGGCGAAGGTCCAGATGAGGATTCTGGCAGGGCGCGTCATTGCATGGTTCTCCTGACTGCATGGCACTCATTATGTCGGACTGATGAAAAACCGCCGGGTTTAATCCGTGCGCCATGATAACCAGGATTTTCCTGACGCCTTTCTCAGCTTTTCGTCCACGGACAGCGGCAGTGTTACCGGGGATCAAGCGTGCCTCAGTGTTTGATAAACACCTGAAAACACTGATCCAGAGCCCTCCACGCACAGTATCAATCCTGTCGATTGTTACCATTATCCTGATGAACTTTTCTCTGGAGTTACCAGGCGTAGCATTGGCTTCGTACCCACTTTCCAGCCCCCCCGAGGAGCACCGAACCATGAAACGCCATCTGCTGCTGAGCCTGACCCTGTCCGTACTTGCCGCCAACGCCTTCGCCCTGCCAGCCGAAGACCAGCACCTGAGCGCCGAATCGCGCTCCAGCGCCGCCACCGTCAGCCAACCGCTGAACACCTTGGCAGAAGGTGGCGCCGAGCGCCTGCAGGAGCGCGCAGGCCGTGTGGCCGAAGGCGGCTCCGAGCGTCTGCTCGAACGTAACAACCGCGTCGCCGAAGGTGGCTCCGATCGCTTGATTCAACGCAATGACCGGGTTGCCGAGGGTGGCTCGGATCGTCTGATCCAACGCAATGACCGTGTCGCCGAGGGTGGCGCCGATCGCCTCAACGAACGCAACAACCGTATCGCCGAAGGTGGCTCGGATCGTCTGGTCGAACTCAGCCGTGTGAGCTGATCGCCATGGCCGAGAACAACAACCCGCCCCACTGCGCCTGCTACCCTCCAAGCCCGGTCCATTGACCGGGCTTTGTTTTTTTATCCAGAATGCCCAGCCGTACCGTCATAGAATCCTGCCCCATGCTGCCGCGCGCCGAACAGAAGCTACAGACCCGCCAGGCCCTGCTGGATGCCGCCTGCCTGCTCATGGAGAGCGGCCGTGGCTTCGGCAGCATCAGCCTGCGCGAGGTGGCCAAGGCCGCGGGCATCGTGCCCACCGGCTTCTACCGCCACTTCCCCGACATGGATGCGCTGGGCCTGGCCCTGGTTGCCGAGGTGGACACCACTTTCCGCCAGACCATCCGCCTGGTACGCCACAACGAATTCGAGCTGGGCGGCATCACCGACGCCTCGGTGCGCATCTTCCTCGACGTGGTCGTCGCCCACCGGGCGCAGTTCCTGTTCCTCGCCCGCGAGCAATACGGCGGCTCGCAGCCAGTGCGCCAGGCCATCGCCCGCCTGCGCCAGGACATCAGCAACGACCTGGCCACGGACCTGGCACGCATGCCGCGTTGGCAGCATCTGGACGGCGCCGCCTTGGCGGTGATGGCCGACCTGGTGGTCAAGACCGTGTTCGCCACCCTGCCGGAACTGATCGACAGCCCTGAGTCGGGTCATCCACAGGCGCTGACGCCCCAGGAGAAGATCACCCAGCAACTGCGCTTCATCTTCGTGGGCGCGCGGCACTGGCAGGGGCTGGGCAATCCCGGCTGACGCGCCCACGAAGCACTTGTTACATCTGCTACCATGGCGCCCTGCCCGACCGTCACGAGCGCGACCATGTCCGACCCCCGCCCCGCATTGACCCGTTTCCAACAGCACTTCGCCGAGCGCATCGTGCCGCTGTGGCAGGGCCCTGGCTGGAACGCCGACATGGCCCTGCCGTACGAAGCCCTGGACACCCAGCACCGGCCACTGCCGGTGCAACGCTACCGGGCCATGGCCTGCGCCCGCCAGCTGTACCTGTTCAGCAGCCGCATCGGTCAACCGGGCGCCGCCGAACGCGCCGCCGCGCTGTTCCGTTCGCTGCAGAAGCACTTCCACGACGCCGAGCACGGCGGCTGGTTCTACAGCATCGACGCGCAGGGCAAGCCGTTGGACCGACGCAAGGACCTCTACACCCACGCCTTCATCGTGTTCGCCTGTGCCCATTACTGGGGCAAGGTCGGAGAAGGCCTGGTGGAAGCCACGCTCAACGGTGCCCTCGAAGTCGTTGCCGAGCAGTTCGCCCGTGACGATGGCCTGTACGAGGCCAGCCTCGCTGAGGACTGGTCGGACCTGGGCAGCGGCTCGCTGCAGAACCCGCAGATGCACCTGGCCGAGGCTTTCCTTCAGGTACTGGCCGTGCGCGAGGACGACGAGGTTCGCCAGTCGCTGCTGCAGTTGTGCGACGCGCTGCAGGTGCAATTCATCGAACAGCGCCACGGCCTGATGCTGGAAAAACCACGCGGGTCTGTGGATAACTGGTTCGAGCCGGGGCACCAGTTCGAATGGTTCTACTTGCTGGACACCTCGCCGCTGCTGCGCGGGACAGCGCTGCACGCTTCCATCACCCGCGCCTTCGACTACGCCGAGCAGTACGGTGTGAAAGATACGGCGGTGCTGGCGATGCTCGATGTGGACGGCAAGGTCATCGATGCGACCCAACGGATCTGGGCCCAGGCCGAGTACCTGCGGGCGCTGGCCTTGCGGCCAGGAAGCGAGGCGAGGTTGCTGGCGCAGCTACAGGCGCTGGAGTCGCGATTCCTGCATGACGGTGGCTGGCATGAGTGCCGTGATGGTAATGGCGCGGTCAGCCGCCACGACATGCCATCGACTACGCCGTATCACCTGGCGACCTGCCTGGAAGGCTTGCAGCGCCTGATCTGACACAATCGCGGGGCAAGCCCGCTCCCACGCCATCGTGGGAGCGGGCTTGCCCCGCGATCATTGGCGTATCAGCCCTTGGCCGACCGGTCGATCGAGAACCCTGCCCAGTCCTGGCTCACTGGCATCAGCTCAAGGCTGTTGATGTTGATATGTGCCGGCTGGTTGAGAATCCAGAAGATGGTCTCGGCGATGTCCTGCGGCTGGATTGGCTCGGCGCCGGCATAGGTGGCGTCATACTTGGCTTGGTCACCGCCGAAGCGCACCAGCGAGAACTCGCTCTCGCACAGCCCCGGCTCGATATTGCTCACCCGCACGCCCGTTCCTCGCAGGTCGCAGCGCAGGCTCAGGGAAAACTGGCCGACGAAGGCCTTGGTGCCGCCATACACATTCGCGCCCGGGTACGGGTAGTTGCCCGCCACCGAACCGACGTTGAGGATCGACGCGCCACGCCCATGGGCAATCAATCGAGGCAACAGCAGGCGAGTGGTGTACATCAGCCCCTTGATGTTGGTGTCGACCATGGTTTCCCAGTCGTCCAGGCTGCAGTTCTGCGCGGCGTCCACGCCCAGCGCCAGGCCGGCGTTGTTGACCAGGCCCTGCAGCTTGTCGAAGCTCGGCGGCAGGCTGGCGATGGCGGCTTCCATCGCCTGACGGTCACGCACATCGACCACCAGGCCGTGCACCTCGGTCTTGGCCGACAGTTCCTGGCACAACGCATCCAGGCGCTCCTTGCGCCGACCGGTGAGTACCAGCTTCCAGCCGGCGTCGGCGAAACGGCGGGCGGTGGCCTCGCCAAAACCGGACGTCGCGCCAGTGATGAATACGGTGGATGTCATGCTCTTCTCCTTAGCGTTGGATTGTCGTCGACAGGCCTCGCAGCATGCCCGGCGCAGGGCTCGACCACAACCGTCATCACCGCTGGTCAAAAAATGTACTAACCTCGCTGAGGCCCGTGGTAGAAGGGCTGCACCGGGCTATGCGCACCTTATCCACAAGGCTTTCCCCATGGATTGGGGGCAACTCGTCGGGTCAAGGGAACCTCTGCGCGCTGTGGACATCCGTGGATGATGGCGCAAGGCTTTCAACCATGCCGTCTCTGGCGGTCTGTCCAAGGTTTTCCCACAGCGTTATCCACAGAAATTTCCCCGCTGTGGGTATATCCATGGGCTGCGCAAAACACATGCAAAATCATGCACAAACCGTTATTGTTCAAAAAACGACCAAGTGCTCGAACGCGCTGATTTATCTGGGCTGGAGCGAGGTGCCACCATGTTTTCCACAGGCGGTTCCACATAATCCGTGGAAAGTTTTCCACTTGTGGAAACAAGGGTTTGCAGTGGGGTTGTGGCGTGTTTCAAGAAAGATATGCGACAAGTTGTCCACATCTGCCGTCTGGCATAAAACGCATCGCGGGGCAAGCCCGCTCCCACAGGCCCAAATGAGGCGCTTGTGGGAGCGGGTTCGCCCCGCGATCTGTGGAATGTAACTCAGTGCCCGCCCAGATAGGCGTTACGCACCTCCTCGTTGACCAACAGCTCCTGCCCGGTCCCGGTCATGCGGATCTGCCCGTTGACCATCACATAGGCCCGGTCCGACAGCTTCAGCGCATGGTTGGCGTTCTGCTCCACAAGGAAGATGGTCATGCCGGTCTGCGCCAGCTCGCGCAGGGTGGAGAAGATCTGCTTGACCACGATCGGTGCCAGCCCCAGCGAGGGCTCATCGAGCAGCAGCAGCTTGGGCCGGCTCATCAGCGCCCGGGCGATGGCGAGCATCTGCTGCTCGCCGCCGGACATGGTCATGGCACGCTGGTTGCGCCGCTCCTTGAGCCGTGGGAACAGCTCGAACATGCGCTGCATGTCCTCACCGGCATGTTTGTCGCCAATCGGAATGGTGCCCATCATCAGGTTCTCCTCGACAGTCATGTCGGGGAACACCCGGCGCCCCTCCGGAGACTGGGCGATACCGTTGGAGGCAATGTAGTGCGACGACTTGCGGGTGATGTCGGTGCCGCGATAGACGATCTGCCCGGAGGCCGCCCGCGGCTGGCCGAAGATCGACATCAGCAGTGTCGACTTGCCCGCGCCATTGGCGCCGATCAGGCTCACCGTCTCGCCCTCGTTGATATGCATCGAGACTTTCTTCAGGGCCTGGATCGGCCCGTAGAACACATCCAGGTCCTTCAGCTCAAGAATGGGCGCACTCATATCAGCTCCTCTTCATCTGCACCCAGGTAGGCGGCGATCACCGTCGGGTTGTGGCGGATGTCCTGCGGCGTGCCTTCGGCGATCACGTTGCCGTGGTCGAGCACGACGATATGATCGGAGATGCTCATGACCATGCCCATGTCGTGCTCGATCAGCACCACGGTGATGTCGTGCTCATCGCGCAGCACGCGGATCATGCGGCTCAGGGCCTCGGTCTCCTGCGGGTTGAGGCCGGCGGCCGGCTCGTCCAAGCAGATGATCTTCGGCCGCGTGCACATGGCCCGGGCGATTTCCAGGCGGCGCTGCTGGCCGTATGACAGCTCGCCAGCCAGGCGGTTGGCGCAATCGACCAGGTCGACCACCTCCAGCCAGTAGAACGCATGGTCCAGCGCGTCGCTCTCGGCCTTGCGGTAACCCGGGGTATTGAGCACGCCGGCCAGCAGGTTGCGGTTGACCCACATGTGCTGGGCCACCAGCAGGTTTTCCACCACCGACATTTCCTTGAACAGGCGAATGTTCTGGAAGGTCCGTGCAAGACCTGCGCGGTTGACCAGGTGGGTACCGCCGAACATCTTGTAGTACAGGCGGTTGGCGAAGCGCGCCGGCGAGACGAAGTCCGCCGCCTGGAAGCGCTCGCCGAGCAGTTGGATGACGTTGGTGTGGCTGCCGCGCACGTTCAGCTCGATACGTCCGCCGCTGGCCTTGTAGAAGCCGGTGAGGCAGTTGAACACGGTGGTCTTGCCGGCGCCGTTGGGGCCGATCAGGGCGAAGATCTGGTTGCGCTTGACCTTCAGGCTGACATCGCTGAGCGCCTTGATCCCGCCGAACTGCATCATCAGGTTGTCGACCGACAGAATGATTTCGTCGCTCATGGCGCCACTCCTTTACGCGGGACCACACCGGTACGGCTGATGCGGATCAGCCCCCGCGGTCGCCAGATCATCATCAGCACCATCAGCACGCCGAACAGCAGCACCCGGTACTCGGAGAAACTGCGCAGCAGCTCCGGGGCCACGGTCAGCACGAACGCGGCGATCACCACGCCCACGGTCGAGCCCATGCCGCCGAGCACGACGATGGCGAGGATCAGTGCCGACTCGAAGAAGGTGAACGACGATGGGTTGACGAAGCCCTGGTAGGTGGCGAAGAACACCCCGGCCAAACCAGCGGTGGAGGCGCCCAGGGTGAACGCCGAGAGCTTGACCAGCACGTGGTTCAGGCCCATGGAACGGCAGGCGATCTCGTCCTCGCGCAGGGCTTCCCAGGCGCGGCCCACCGGCATGCGAGTCAGCCGGTGCTTGATGTACAGCACCGCCAGCACCACCAGGAACAGCACGGCGTAGATGAACACGAACTTCAGGTTGGGGTTGTAATCGAAGCCAAAGAACTCATGGATCGGCACTCCGCCATCCTTGGCCCGGCGGCCGAACTCCAGCCCCAGGAAGGTCGGCGACGGCGCCGGCATACCATTCGGGCCGCCGGTGAACGACAGCCAGTTGTTCAGCACCAGGCGAATGATCTCGCCGAAGCCCAGGGTGACAATGGCCAGGTAATCGCCGTGCATGCGCAACACCGGGAACCCGAGGATGCACCCCGCCAGCGCCGCGGCGATCGCCGCCAGCGGCAGCACGCTCCAGAAGCCCAGGCCCAGGTACTGGTAGCCGAGGGCCAGGCCATAGGCGCCGATGGCGTAGAACGCCACGTAGCCCAGGTCGAGCAGGCCCGCCAGGCCCACCACGATGTTAAGGCCCAGGCCCAGCAGCACGTATATCAGGCCGAGGATGACCACGGTCAGCAAGTACTTGTTGGCGAACACCGGGAACACGATGGCGATGACGATCAGCGCCGGGATGATGTAGCGCAGCCGCGACTTGTAGTCCGGCGCCAGTACATGCACGCCCGAACCACCGCTATCGAAGCCCTGGAGCATGCGCTGGCCGGTCGGTGTCTGCAGGAATAAGCTGAGGATGAAACGCCCGGCCATCACACCGCCGACCAGCCAGGCCACGCGGGCCGGTTCAGCGTTGAAGCTGTAGCCGTCAAGTACCACGCCGACGACCGGACCGAAGACGATGAGGGCCAGCAGGCCGGCGACGATCGTCTCCAGCAGGCTGCGTTTGAGGTCGAAACCTTTGGTTTGGGCAACAGAGGCAGAATTGGCAGCGGACATGTTCACACCTTAGCCACGAGCGGGCGACCCAGCAGGCCTTGGGGACGGAAGATGAGGATCATCACCAGCAGCGAGAAGCTGAACACGTCCTTGTAGTCGGAGTTGATCAGGCCGGAGAACAACGATTCTGAGATCCCCAGGATAATGCCGCCGAGCATCGCCCCCGGCAGCGAGCCGATACCGCCGAGCACAGCGGCGGTGAAGGCCTTGATGCCGATGATGAAGCCGGCGTAGAAGTCGAAGGTGCCGTAGTTCATGGTGATCAGCACGCCGGCCAGCGCGGCCATCACCGCGCCGATGACGAACACGTAGGAGATCACCCGGTCGGTGTTGATGCCCAGGATCGAAGCCATCTTGCGATCCTGCTGCGTCGCTCGGCACATGCGCCCGAGCTTGGTGTACTTGATGACGTAGGTGAGCAGCGCCATGCCAACGAAGGCGGCCACCAGGATGAAGATCTTGGTGTAGGTCAGTTGCACGAAGCCGGTGCCCACTTCGATGCGCATGGCGCCTTCGAGCAGGGTTGGCACGCCTTGCTGGCGGGCGCCCTGGCTGATCTGCGCGTAGTTCTGCAGGATCAGCGAGATGCCGATGGCGCTGATCAGCGGAGCCAGGCGGGTGGAGTTGCGCAGAGGCTTGTAGGCGATGCGTTCGATGGTGAAGCCATAGACGCCGGTGACGACGATGGTGAACAACAGGGTGCCCAGCATCAGCAGCGGAAACGACTCGATACCAAAGTAGGCCAGCAATGCCAGGCTGATCGCCGCGAGGTACGCGGAGATCATGTACACCTCGCCGTGCGCGAAGTTGATCATGCCGATGATGCCATAGACCATTGTGTAGCCGATGGCGATCAGGCCGTAGACCGACCCGAGGGTCAGGCCGTTGACCAGTTGCTGCAGGAAAATACCATCCATAACGCAATCTCACCTGATTGAGATCGCACGAGCGCCGACCACGCAGGGTCCGGATGCAACGGCCCTCGCAGCGCAGAACTGTGCAGATCTACTGACAATGACAGGTACCGCGGGGCCACGGCCCGGAGCATGGCGCGCCCGGGCCGGATGCCGTTGTTATTGTTGTTTTTCCAGCTGGTGGTACTTGCCGTTGGCATCCCACTGGTAGACCACGTAGTCGGAGACGGTCAGGTCGCCCTTCTTGTCCCACTTCTTCTCGCCCATGACGGTCTTGACCGGGTTGGCCTTCAGCCACTTGGCGGCATCCTCGCCCTTGTTCGACTTGGCGCCGTTGAAGGCGGCGGCCAGGGCCTGGACCGAAGCGTAGGCGTACAGGGTGTAGCCTTCAGGCTCGGTGCCGTTCTTGCGGAACTCCTCCACCACCGCCTTGCTGTCGGGCAGCAGGCGCGGGTCGGCGCCGAAAGTCATGTACACGCCGTTGGTATACTGGGCGCCGCCGGCGGTGGCCACCAGTTCGTCGGTGACGATGCCGTCGTCGGACATGAACGCCACATCCTTCAGGCCCTGCTCGCGCAGCTGACGCACCAGCGGACCGGCCTCAGGGTGCAGGCCGCCGAAGTAGACGACATCGGCACCTGCGGCGCGGATCTTGGTGACCACGGCGCTGAAGTCCTTCTCGCCACGGGTCAAACCTTCGTAAAGCACCGGCGTGACACCGCGCTTGATCAGCTGCGCCTTGGTCGCGTCGGCCAGGCCCTGGCCGTAGGTATCCTTGTCGTGCAGCACGACGACTTTCTTGCCCTTGAGCACATCGACGATGTAGTTGCCGGCGACGATGCCCTGTTGGTCGTCACGGCCGCACATGCGGAACATCGCGGACAGGCCGCGCTCGGTCACCTGCGGGTTGGTCGAGCCGGGCGTGATGGCGATCACGCCGGCCTCGTCGTAGACCTCGGAAGCGGGGATGGTGTTGGAGGAGCAGAAGTGGCCGACCACGCCCGCCACCTTGTCCTGATCGACCAGACGGTTCGCCACGGCCACGGCCTGCTTCGGCTCGCAGGCGTCATCGCCCTTGACCAGGACGATCTTCTCGCCGTTCACGCCACCGGCCTTGTTGATCACATCGGCCGCTGCCTGCGCACCTTTCATGTACTGCTCGCCAAACGCTGCGTTGGCCCCGGTCATGGGACCCGCGACGCCGATCTTGATGTCGGCCTGAACATACGAAGAAACACCCAGTGCCGTGGCTACGGCCAGTGCCAGGAAACCTTTCTTGTAAAACGTCTGCGACATGAGGTGGTGCTCCTAGAGTATTTTTTGGTTGGCACTACAACTTCTCAGCCCTGAGCTCCGAGCAAGGGCCGTGCCAGTGGTTTTGTCTTCCGGGAAAACACACGATAGGGAGTGAATAGAGGCGACCGGCGGCCTTTTCTTTATTGAGCGTGCAACCGTCTACTGCGGAGCAAGCGCTACCGATACACCTAGACAAGGAGCAACCTCCGAGCGCCATCATTGCAACCCTTGCGAGTGTTAACGTGCAACCGACCTGTAACAGCGGACGTCACCGAACTGCACACCGCTGGTGCGTGACTGCTACAGGCAGCACCGTTTGAAGGCTAGCTGGCGCACGGAAAATTACCTGCAAAGGCCAGGATCGCGAGCGGCGTGGGAGCGGGCTTGCCCCGCGATCTGGCACAATGGTCGCCATTGCCCGCCTTGGAGCTTCCCCCTGATGAGCGAGAGCGCATTCGCCGAGCGCATCGTGCACAACCTGCTCGACACCGACTTCTACAAACTGACGATGATGCAGGCCGTCCTGCACAACTACCCGGACGCCGACGTCGAATGGGAGTTCCGCTGCCGCAATGGCGAGGACTTGCGGCCCTACCTGGGCGAGATCCGCAACCAGCTCGAACGGCTCAGCGAGTTGACCCTGGATGACGACCAACTGGCGTTCCTCGAGCGCATCAGCTTCCTCAAGCCGGACTTCCTGCGCTTCCTGCGCCTGTTCCGCTTCAACCTGCGTTATGTGCGCATCGGTATCGAAAACGATCAGCTGTTCCTGCGCCTGCGCGGCCCCTGGCTGCATGTGATCCTGTTCGAGGTGCCGTTGCTGGCGATCATCAGCGAGGTGCGCAACCGCCACCTGCATCCGCGCATGCGCCTGGCCGAAGCCCGCGACCAGCTGCATCGCAAGTTCGACTGGCTGCGCGCCCACGCCAGCGATGACGAACTGGCCCATCTGCAGGTGGCCGACTTCGGCACCCGCCGGCGTTTTTCCAGCCGCGTACAGGAAGAAGTAGTGCGGGTGCTGCGCGATGAGTTCCCGGGCCGTTTCGTCGGCACCAGCAACGTCGACCTGGCATGGAAACTGGATATCAAGCCCCTGGGCACCATGGCCCACGAGTGGATCATGGCCCACCAGCAGCTCGGCCCGCGGTTGATCGACAGCCAGATCGCCGCGCTGGACTGCTGGGTCCGCGAATACCGTGGATTGCTCGGCATCGCCCTGACCGACTGCATCACCATGGACGCTTTCCTCCAGGACTTCGACCTGTACTTCGCCAAGCTGTTCGACGGCCTGCGCCACGACTCGGGCGAGCCGGTGGCCTGGGCCGAGAAAGCCATCGCCCACTACCAGAAGCTGGGGATCGACCCGATGACCAAGACCCTGGTGTTCTCCGACGGCCTGAACCTGACCCGCTCGCTGGAGATCTTCCGGGCCCTGCGTGGGCGCATCAATGTCAGCTTCGGTATCGGTACCAACCTGACCTGCGACATCCCCGGTGTGGCGCCGATGAACATCGTGCTTAAAATGACCGACTGCAATGGCTCGCCGGTGGCGAAGATCTCCGACGAAGCCGCCAAGACCCAGTGCCGCGACGAGAACTTCGTCACTTACCTGCGTCACGTATTCAAAGTCCCCAGCAAGGAGTAACCCATGCAAGCCGTTCAGCAAGAGATTGCCCGGGCGCTCAAGGTGCAGCCGCCGTTCGCAGACGCCGCCGCGCTCGAGCGGGAAGTCGCCCGGCGCGTGGCCTTCATCAAGGACTGCCTGGCCAATGCCCGGCTCAAGACCCTGGTCCTGGGCATCAGCGGCGGCGTCGACTCGCTGACCGCCGCCCTGCTCGCCCAGCGTGCCATCAACGAGCTGCGCAGCGAGACCGGCGACCAGGCCTACACCTTCATCGCCGTGCGCCTGCCGTACCAGGTGCAGCACGACGAACACGACGCCCAGGCCTGCCTGGAGGTGATCAAGGCCGACGAGGTGCACACCATCGACATCGCCCCGGCGGTGAAGGCCCTGGCGGCGGAAGTTCAGGCGCTGAAAAATGGCTCGCCGACCCTGGTGGACTTCGTCGTCGGCAACGTCAAGGCGCGCACGCGCATGGTCGCCCAGTACACCGTCGCCGGTGCCCGCGCGGGCCTGGTGATCGGCACCGACCACGCCGCCGAGGCGGTGATGGGGTTCTTTACCAAGTTCGGTGACGGGGCGTGCGACCTGGCGCCGCTGAGCGGGCTGGTGAAGAACCAGGTACGGGCCATTGCGCGCAGCTTCGGCGCGCCAGAGTCACTGGTGGAGAAGGTGCCGACCGCGGACCTGGAAGACCTCGAGCCGGGCAAGCCGGACGAGGCGTCACACGGCGTGACCTACCAGCAGATTGATGCCTTCCTGCATGGGCAGCCGGTCGATCAGGCAGCGTTCGACATCATCGTCGCCACCTACCGCAAGACCCAGCACAAGCGCGAGCTGCCGTTCGCGCCCTGAATAGCATGAGGTTGAACGTGGGAGCGGGCTTGCCCCGCTCCCACAGGGTACTGCGTCAGACGTTGATTACTTGACGATGACCTTGCCCTTCATCATCGCGATGTGGCCCGGGAAGGTGCAGAAGAAGCTGTAGTCGCCACCGGCTTCCAGCTTGGTGGCATCGAACTTCACTTCGGTTTCTTTCTCAGGCGCGCCGATCATCTTGGTGTGGGCGATGATCGCGGCGTTATCGGCCTTGATGTAATCCTTGTCCAGGCCCTGGGACATGCCTTCGGTGGCGATGGCCTGCATGTCGGCGGTCTTGCTGATGACCAGATTATGGCCCATGACGTTCTTCGGCAGGCTGCCGGAGTGGGTCAGTTTTACGGTGAACTCCTTGCAGCTCTTGTCGACGGTGATTTCCTTGGTATTGAAGGACATCTGGTCAGTCGAGTCGACAGTCACCGAGCACTTGTCAGCAGCGAAGACAGAGGCGCTGGCGAGGGTCAGCAGGGATACCGCTACAGCTTTCGCAAACATCATGAATCTCCTTGGCAGGGTTTTATCAATTGCGAGACTGCCTGAAAATCGGACGCCCGTACCTGATATGGGTCAAGGGGTGTCAAGTGGCCAGGCAGTAGATTTGTTCAATGGATTGTATACAACCAATCAAAGTGCACATCATGCCCTCTTGATAGACGATGGGACAACCTCTCATTTAGGAGTTGAATGAAATGTCCCTTTCCAGCTTCATGAACAGCCTGCTCGCCGCTTACGCTCACGGCGCCAGTGGCGCCATCTGTGAGTTCGCCCGTCCCGAATGATCCCCCTTGGAAGCGACAGGCATGCGCCTTACCCTGTGCGCGCATGTAAAGGGAGATAAGCAATGCCTGTACGTTCCGTTTGTGTCTTCTGCGGCGCCAGCATCGGTGCCAACCCCGCCTATCGCGAAGCTGCCGTGGCTCTGGGCCAGGCCATCGCACGTCGTGGCCTGACCTTGATTTACGGCGGTGGCGCGGTCGGCCTGATGGGCACCGTCGCCGATGCCGCGCTGGCTGCTGGTGGCGAAGTCATCGGCATCATTCCGCAAAGCCTGATGAACGCCGAGATCGGCCACAAGGGACTGTCCCGCCTGGAGGTGGTGGACGGCATGCACGCGCGCAAGGCGCGCATGGCCGAGCTCAGCGATGCATTCATCGCCCTGCCGGGCGGCCTGGGCACGCTGGAGGAGCTGTTCGAGGTGTGGACCTGGGGGCAGTTGGGCTATCACGCCAAGCCGCTGGGGCTGCTGGATGTGAACGGGTTCTATGAAAAGCTGGGCGGGTTCCTCGACCATATCGTCGAAGAGGGCTTCGTGCGGCCGCAGCATCGGGCGATGCTGTTGCTGGGGCAGCAGCCGGATGAGCTGCTGGACGGCGTGGATCGGTTCGAATCGCCGGTGTTGCCGAAGTGGGTCGACAAGCAGCCGGATTGAAAGCTCAGAGCATGGGACCGCGTTGCGGTCCTTTCGCGATACAAGGCCCACGCACTTCGATCAGCGTACGCTGTATTTCTGTGGGAGCGGCCTTGTGTCGCGAAAGGGCTGCAACGCAGCCCCATGGCCGGTAGATCAGCGCGGAATGACCGGCTGGCGCGGCTTCTTGCCCTTGCCGCCCTTGGCCGCTTCCTTGCGTTCCTTGGCCGCCTGCTGGTTGCGGGCGAACGCCTCGGCCTTGGCCTTCTCGCGCTTGTCCCACGGCTTGCTGCCGTCGCTGGCGCGCGGTGGCAGGCCGGTGTGCTGAGTGAGGATCTTCTGGTCCTTGCCCACCTTGTGGCTGCCGGCCGGCGTCGAGTTCTTGCGTCGGGCACTTTGGTAGCTGTCGGTCTGCGGCTGGTGCAGCGGGATCAATTGGTGCTTGCCCGGGCCGATCAGGTCGGCGCGGCCCATGCGCTGCAACGCTTCACGCAGCATCGGCCAGCCCTTCGGATCGTGGTAGCGCAGGAACGCCTTGTGCAACCTGCGCTGCTCCTCGCTCTTGACGATCTCCACCCCTTCGCTCTTGTAGGTGACCTTGCGCAGCGGGTTCTTGCCCGAGTGGTACATGGCCGTGGCCGAGGCCATCGGCGAGGGGTAGAACGCCTGCACCTGGTCGGCGCGGAAACCGTTGCCCTTGAGCCACAGGGCCAGGTTCATCATGTCTTCGTCGGTGGTGCCCGGGTGCGCGGCGATGAAGTACGGGATCAGGTACTGCTCCTTGCCCGCTTCCTTCGAGAACTTCTCGAACATGCGCTTGAAGCGGTCGTAGGTGCCAATGCCCGGCTTCATCATCTTGTCCAGCGGACCACGCTCGGTGTGCTCCGGGGCGATCTTCAGGTAGCCGCCGACGTGGTGGGTGACCAGCTCGCGCACGTATTCCGGCGACTCGACCGCCAGGTCGTAGCGCAGGCCCGAGGCGATCAGGATCTTCTTCACCCCCGGCAAGGCGCGGGCCTTGCGGTACAACTCGATCAGCGAGCTGTGGTCGGTGTTGAGGTTCTCGCAGATGCCCGGGAACACGCACGACGGCTTGCGGCAGTGCCTCTCGATGTCGTGGCTCTTGCAGGCGATGCGGTACATGTTGGCGGTCGGGCCGCCAAGGTCGGAGACCACGCCGGTGAAGCCCGGCACCTTGTCGCGCATCTCCTCGATCTCGTGCAGGATCGACTCGTGGGAGCGGTTCTGGATGATCCGGCCTTCGTGCTCGGTGATCGAGCAGAAGGTGCAGCCACCGAAGCAGCCACGCATGATGTTCACCGAGAAGCGGATCATCTCGTAGGCCGGGATGCGCTCCTTGCCATAGGCCGGGTGCGGGACGCGTGCGTAGGGCATGCCGAACACATAGTCCATTTCCTCGGTGGTCATGGGAATGGGTGGCGGGTTGAACCACACATCCACGTCGCCATGCTTCTGCACCAAGGCGCGGGCATTGCCCGGGTTGGTCTCCAGGTGCAGCACGCGGTTGGCGTGGGCGTAGAGCACCGGGTCGTTGCGTACCTTCTCGAACGACGGCAGGCGGATCACCGACTTCTCGCGGGTGACGCTCGGGCTGTCGAGGATCTGCACGACCTTGGCTTCGTTCGGGTCTTCCTGCTCGCCCTTGGCCTGCTCGATGGCACAGGCCTGGGTGTCCTGGGTGTTCACGTACGGGTTGATGATCTTGTCGACCCGGCCCGGACGGTCGATGCGCGTGGAGTCGATCTCGAACCAGCCCTGCGGGGTGTCACGGCGAATGAACGCGGTGCCGCGCACATCGGTGATGTGCTCGATGCTTTCACCCTGGGACAGGCGCTGGGCGACCTCGACGATCGCCCGCTCGGCGTTGCCGTAAAGCAGGATGTCGGCGCTGGCATCGACCAGGATCGAGTGGCGGACCTTGTCCTGCCAGTAGTCGTAGTGGGCGATGCGGCGCAGCGAGGCCTCGATGCCGCCGAGCACGATCGGCACGTGCTTGTAGGCTTCCTTGCAGCGCTGGCTGTACACCAGGCTGGCGCGGTCCGGACGCTTGCCGGCCATGCCGCCGGGGGTGTAGGCGTCATCGGAACGAATCTTCTTGTCCGCGGTGTAGCGGTTGATCATCGAGTCCATGTTGCCCGCCGCGACACCGAAGAACAGGTTCGGCTCGCCGAGCTTCATGAAGTCGTCCTTCGACTGCCAGTTCGGCTGGGCGATGATGCCCACGCGGAAACCCTGGGCTTCCAGCAGACGGCCGATGATGGCCATGCCGAACGACGCATGGTCGACGTAGGCGTCGCCGGTCACGATGATGATGTCGCAGGAATCCCAGCCGAGCTGATCCATCTCCTCCCTGCTCATCGGCAGGAAAGGCGCTGGCCCGAAGCATTCGGCCCAGTACTTGGGATAGTCGTAGAGTGGTTTGGCTGCTTGCATGTCAGTGACCGGTTCTAATGTGCAGGAAAATCGCGGGCGCGGAATATAGCACAAATTTTGACCAAATCCGACGGTGATGGTCGGATTCATGGACGGGCGAACAGGCCAGCGGCTTATTCGTCGTCGTCGAAGTTGTACATGCCCGGCGCGAGGTTCTCGAAGCGGGTGTACTTGCCGATGAACGCCAGGCGCACGAAGCCGATGGGGCCGTTACGCTGCTTGCCGATAATGATCTCGGCCACGCCCTTGTGCTCGGTCTCGGGGTGATACACCTCGTCACGGTAGACGAACATGATCACGTCGGCGTCCTGCTCGATCGCACCCGATTCACGAAGGTCGGAGTTGACCGGACGCTTGTTGGGCCGCTGCTCCAGGGAGCGGTTGAGCTGCGACAGGGCGATCACCGGGCAGTTGAATTCCTTGGCCAGCGCCTTGAGCGAGCGGGAGATCTCGGAAATCTCGTTGGTCCGGTTGTCACCGGCCGAACCCGGAATCTGCATCAGCTGCAGGTAGTCGACCATGATCATGGCGATCTCGCCATGCTCGCGCGCCAGCCGGCGGGTACGTGCCCGCATCTCCGAGGGGCTGATACCGGCGGTATCGTCGATGAACAGCTTGCGGTCGTTAAGCAGGTTCACCGCCGAGGTCAGGCGCGGCCAGTCATCGTCGTCCAACTGGCCGGAACGTACCTTGGTCTGGTCGATCCGCCCGAGCGACGAGAGCATACGCATGATCAGCGATTCACCGGGCATCTCGAGGGAGAACACCAGCACCACCTTGTCGCTGCGCAACACGGCGTTTTCCACCAGGTTCATGGCGAAGGTGGTCTTGCCCATCGACGGACGGCCGGCAACGATGATCAGGTCGGCTGCCTGCAGGCCGCTGGTCTTCTCGTCCAGGTCGGTGAAGCCGGTGGACACGCCGGTGATGTCGCTGTCGGAGTTGAACAGCGTGTCGATGCGGTCGATGGCCATGGTCAACAGCTCGTTGACCCCCACCGGGCCACCGGTCTTCGGCCGCGCCTCGGCGATCTGGAAGATCTGCCGTTCGGCGTCGTCGAGGATCTCCTCGGCGTTGCGCCCCTGGGGGTTGAAGGCGTTGTCGGCGATGTCGGTGCTGATGCTGATCAACTGACGCAGCGTGGCACGCTCGCGGATGATCGCGGCGTAGGCCTTGATGTTGGCCACCGACGGGGTGTTCTTGGCCAGCTCGGCCAGATACGCCAGGCCGCCGACCTGGGTGGACACGCCTTCCTTGTCCAGCTGCTCGTGCAGGGTCACCACGTCGAACGGCTGGTTCGCGTCCACCAGCTTGTGGATGGCGCGGAAGATCAGGCGGTGGTCATGCCGGTAGAAATCGCCGTCCGACACCTGGTCCAGTACCCGCTCCCAGGCGTTGTTGTCCAGCATCAGGCCACCGAGCACGGCCTGTTCGGCCTCGATGGAATGCGGCGGCACCTTCAGGGCGGCGGTTTGCAGGTCGAGCTGTTCGGGGGTGGTGATCTCGTTCATGGCCACGAAAGAATTCTGGGGGATGAAAAAGACAAAGGGCACGGCCTGTTAAACACAGGACCGTGCCCGATGTTAACCGTCTGACCCACAAGGAGCCAGCCAGTCAGCGCAGCTTAGGCAGCTACGACGACCACACGTACAGTGGCTTCAACGTCGCTGTGCAGGTGCACGGCTACGTCGTATTCGCCAACCTGACGGATGGTGCCGTTCGGCAGACGAACTTCAGCCTTGGCCACTTCAACGCCGGAGGCGGTCAGGGCGTCAGCGATGTCGTGGGTGCCGATCGAACCGAACAGCTTGCCTTCGTCGCCAGCGGTGGCAGTGATGGTCACTTCCAGCTCGGCCAGTTGGGCAGCGCGGCTTTCAGCCGAAGCTTTCTTCTCTGCGGCGGCTTTTTCCAGCTCGGCGCGGCGCTCTTCGAACGCGGCCTTGTTGGCGGCGTTGGCGACGGTGGCCTTGCCGAACGGCAGCAGGAAGTTACGGCCGTAGCCGGACTTGACTTTAACGATGTCGCCCAGGTTGCCCAGGTTGGCGACTTTTTCCAGCAGGATCAGTTCCATTTGGTAAAACCTCTTAACTTTTAACCTTCACCGTTCGCGGAGTCGTCACCCTGTGAAGGGGACTTGCGACCGCGAAAATCAATCAGGCTGTCGACAATGGCCAAAACCACGAGCAACGGATACATCAGCTGCATGAGCAGCGGCAGCGTCACGTACATCCCCACCAGCCAGAACCCAGCCAGTCGCCCTTGCGCCACCAGCCCGTGAATCAAGGCGATGCCAGCGAGCAGCAGCACCAGGCTGGAGGCGGTGGCGAGAACGATGAACGGCGAGCCGAGAAACGGACCGAGCACCATCAACGACACCAGCACCAGCATTGGCACCAGTGGCAGCCTCAGCTCGCGAAACTCGCGACCGAAACCGCCGGGGTTGTACAACGCCGCCTGCCAATAGCGCGCCAGCATCAGAGCCAGCAGGCTGAACAGCTGCAGCATTACCGCACTGGAAGCGACCAGCAAAGGGCCGATCAGCTCACCAGGTAGTACCGGTTGACCCTCGATCTGCGGCAGGGCTTTTTCAAGCGCCTTGGCCAGCACCTCGAAGGTCTCGCGCATCACCGCGTCCAGGATCAGGCTGTACAGCAAGCCTAATGCGACACTGGACAGCAGCACCCGGGTCCAGGAATGTCCGGCCCGCAACAAGGCGGCCAGACCCAGCGTTCCCAACAGCACCAGCAAGGTGCTCAGTTCGCCGAAGTACGCCAGGACCATCGCTGGCAAAAGGCCCCAGGCGATGATCGATGACGCGTCCTTGAAACCGCGCCGCAGGAACACCAGGCTCCCGGCGGCGGCACTCAACCAGAACAGCAGCGGCAGTACCGCGCTGATGACCACCACGAGGGTGGCCTGCACACGACCGCGCATGATGAAACTTGCCAACGCTCGCATGCCTATCCCTTGCTACTTAGTCGACGACCCGGTCTCAGCGGCCGTGGCTGTCGGTGTAGGGCAGCAGGGCCAGGAAGCGGGCGCGCTTGATAGCGGTAGCCAGCTGACGCTGATAACGAGCTTTGGTACCGGTGATGCGGCTTGGAACGATCTTGCCGGTTTCGGATACGTAAGCTTTCAGGGTGTTGAGATCTTTGAAGTCGATCTCTTTCACGTCTTCAGCAGTGAAGCGGCAGAATTTACGACGA
Organism: Pseudomonas sp. P106(2024); assembly: GCF_057480815.1. Classification (NCBI taxonomy): domain Bacteria; kingdom Pseudomonadati; phylum Pseudomonadota; class Gammaproteobacteria; order Pseudomonadales; family Pseudomonadaceae; genus Pseudomonas; species Pseudomonas sp. P106(2024). The sequence goes on from NZ_JBLIYU010000012.1 coordinate 142,326, forward strand.
CGGAAGAAACGTGCCATGTGATTGGCTCCTCAAAAGGTCCGTGGATTACTCGTCAGCGTTATCGCTGTTGTCGCTGTCATTGCTGTCGTCGCCTTCGGCGCCATCAGCATGCTCAGGACGTTCGCGACGCTCACGGCGCTCGCTGCGGTTCTCTTCGGCCTTGAGCATCTCGGACGGGCCGGTAACGGCTTCGTCACGACGGATGACCAGGTTACGGATCACGGCATCGTTGTAGCGGAAGTTGTCTTCCAGCTCGGCCAGAGCCTTGCCGGTGCACTCAACGTTCAGCATCACGTAGTGAGCCTTGTGAACATTGTTGATTGCGTAGGCCAGTTGACGACGGCCCCAGTCTTCCAGACGGTGGATCTTGCCGCCGTCTTCTTCGATCAGCTTGGTGTAACGCTCAACCATGCCGCCGACTTGCTCGCTCTGGTCCGGGTGAACCAGGAAGATGATTTCGTAATGACGCATGAATGCTCCTTACGGGTTAGTAGTCTGCCAGCTACCTGGTCAGACAAGGAGTGAATGACACTTGTATGTCTTGCCCTGGCGAGAAGGCGCATGCGCGCCTGCCAGCTCGGCAAGGGGCGCAATTGTAGAGAAGGCTGGAGGGACAAGCAAGGAGGCTGGCGAATATTTGAACAGCCGGAAACATATTCGCCCGCCGAAGCGATTCCCGCGAGGGCGGGCTCGTGGAAGCCCACCCCAGGGGAGGAATCAGCGCTTGACCTGACGCTGCCTCACGGCCTCGAACAGGCACACCCCGGTCGCCACCGAGACGTTCAGGCTGCTGACGCTGCCCGCCATCGGCAGCTTGACCAGGAAATCGCAGTGCTCGCGGGTCAGACGGCGCATGCCCCTGCCTTCGGCGCCCATGATCATCACCAGCGGGCCGGTCAGGTCCTGCTGGTAAATCTCCTGCTCGGCCTCGCCGGCAGTGCCGACCACCCACAGACCGCGCTGCTGGAGTTTTTCCAGGGTACGGGCCAGGTTGGTCACGGCCACCAGCGGAATCACTTCCGCAGCGCCGCAGGCCACCTTGCGCACCACCGGCGTCAGGGTCGCCGACTTGTCCTTGGGCACCACCACCGCCGTGGCGCCGGCGGCATCGGCGGTGCGCAGGCAGGCGCCGAGGTTGTGCGGGTCGGTGACACCGTCCAGGACCAGGATCAGCGGCGGCGTCTCGGTGCGCTCGAGCAGTTCCTCGAGCATCAGTTCGCCCCAGACCTGGCTCGGGCTCACCTCGGCGACCACGCCTTGGTGCACGCCCTCGACCCAGGCGTCGAGCTCACGACGCTCGGCCTGGCCGACCTGGACGCGGTTTTCCGCGGCCAGGGCCAGCAAGGCCTGGATGCGCGGCTCGCTGCGCCCCTCGGAAAGCCAGATCTGCTTGACGCGCTTGGGGTGGTGCTGCAGCAGCGCCTGCACAGCATGCACACCGTAGATCTTTTCCAGCTGACTCATGACTTGCTCTTGCCCTTACGTGGCGCGCCGGACTTCGCCGGCCCCTTGCGATGCTTGGTCTTGCCCGACGACTTGGCGCCCTTCTCCGCCTTGCCACCGGCGTGAGCGCTGCGCTTGGCGTCGCTCATCAGCGCCTTCTTCATCTCGCGACTCTTGCGCACCTCGGCGTTGCGCTGCACCGCGTCTTTCGGGAAGTACGCCTCGGCGGTTTCGCTCTTGCGGCTGCGCGGCTTGGGTGAGATCTTCGCCTCGGGCGCCGCTGCCGGCTCCGGCGCGGCCTTGCCGACAGGCGCGGCGGACTTGCGGCCGACCGGCGCGTTGACGGTGGCCTCGGACATTTCGAAATCGATCTTGCGCTGCTCGAGATCGACGCGCATGACCTTGACCTCGACCGTATCGCCCAGGCGGAAGCTGCGACCACTGCGCTCGCCCGACAGACGGTGGTGTACCGGATCGAAGTGGTAGTAATCACCCGGCAGGGCGCTGACATGCACCAGGCCTTCGACGTAGATGTCGGTCAACTCGATGAACAGGCCGAAACCGGTCACCGCAGTGATCACGCCGGGGAAGGTCTCGCCCACGCGATCACGCATGTACTCGCACTTGAGCCAGTTGACCACGTCGCGGGTGGCCTCGTCGGCGCGGCGCTCGGTCATCGAGCACTGCTCGCCCATCTGCTCGAGGGTGTTCTCGTCGTACGGGTAGATGCGCGCCTTGGGGATGCTCATGGCGCCGGCACGCTTGACGTGCGGGGTGTCGACCTTGGAGCGGATCACACTACGGATGGCGCGGTGCACCAGCAGGTCCGGGTAGCGGCGGATCGGCGAGGTGAAGTGGGTGTAGGCCTCGTAGTTCAGGCCGAAGTGGCCGTTGTTCTCGACGCTGTACACCGCCTGGCTCAGCGAGCGCAGCATGACGGTCTGGATCAGGTGGAAGTCCGGACGCCCGGCGATGCTCGCCAGCAGTTGCTGGTAGTCCTTGGGCGATGGATCCTTGCCCTTGTGCAGGGTCAGGCCCAGTTCGCCGAGGAAGGCGCGCAGTTTTTCCAGGCGTTCCGGCGGCGGACCGTCGTGCACGCGGTACAGCGCAGGCACGTTGTGCTTCTGCAGGAATTCGGCGGTGGCGACGTTGGCCGCCAGCATGCATTCCTCGATCAGCTTGTGGGCATCGTTGCGCACCGTCGGACGAATTTCGTCGATCTTGCGGTCTTCGCCGAAGATGATCCGGGTTTCCTGGGTTTCGAAGTCGATCGCGCCACGGGTGTGACGGGCATCGACCAGCACCTTGTACAGGTTGTACAGGTTCTTCAGGTCCGGCAGGACTTCCTTGTACTCCTCGCGCAGCGCCTTGCCCTCGCGGGTGCGGGCATGCTCGAGCATGCTGCTGACCTTGTTGTAGGTCAGGCGCGCGTGGGAGTGGATAACCCCTTCGTAGAACTGGTAGTCGACCATCTGGCCGGCCTTGTTCATGGTCATTTCGCAGACCATGGCCAGGCGATCGACGTGCGGGTTCAGCGAGCACAGGCCGTTGGACAGCTCCTCGGGGAGCATCGGCACCACGCGCTCGGGGAAGTACACCGAGTTGCCGCGCTGCTGGGCCTCGACGTCCAGGGCCGAGCCCAGGCGCACATAGCTGGAGACGTCGGCGATCGCCACGTACAGGCGCCAGCCGCCGGAGAACAGGCGCAGCTTGCCCAGCGGTTCGCAATAGACGGCGTCGTCGAAGTCGCGGGCATCCTCGCCGTCGATGGTGACGAACGGCAGGTGGCGCAGGTCGACGCGCTTCTCCTTGTCCTTCTCCTCGACTTCGGAGCGGAACTTGCGCGCTTCCTTGATCACGTCCTTCGGCCAGACATGCGGAATGTCATAGCTGCGCAGGGCAATGTCGATCTCCATGCCCGGCGCCATGTAGTTGCCGATCACCTCGACCACGTCGCCCTGGGGCTGGAAGCGTGGGGTTGGCCAGTGGGTGATCTTGATCGACACGAACTGACCGATCTTGGCGCCGCCGTTGCGCCCGGCGGTGACCAGCACTTCCTGCTGGATCTTCGGGTTGTCCGGGGTCACGTAGCCGATGCCGCCTTCTTCGAAGTAGCGGCCGACCACGCTTTCATGGGCGCGGGAGATGACTTCGACCAGCACGCCTTCGCGCCGGCCACGGCGGTCGACGCCGGACACCCGGGCCAGGCCGCGGTCGCCGTCGAACACCAGGCGCATCTGCGCCGGGCTGAGGAACAGGTCCTCGCTGCCGTCATCGGGGATCAGGAAGCCGAAACCATCACGGTGGCCGGATACGCGGCCGCAGATCAGGTCGAGCTTGTCCACCGGGGCATAGGTGCCGCGCCGGGTATAGATAAGCTGACCATCGCGCTCCATGGCACGCAGGCGGCGGCGCAGGGCTTCGATCTGGTCTTCTTCATAAAGACCGAACTCTTCGGCCAGCTGTTCACGGGCAGCCGGTTCGCCACGGTCGGCGAGGCGCTGCAGGATCAGCTCACGGCTGGGGATGGGGTTGTCGTATTTTTCCGCTTCGCGAGCGGCCTCGGGATCGAGGGATTGCCAATCGGCCATCAGAAAGGGTTCACCTTGGGGTATATAGAATGGAATTCTGGCATAGGCGTATTGAAACCGGAAATGTCAGCCTTGGACAGCCCCGGCAGCGTGTCCGTCATGCGGCAATAGGCCTGCGGAATCAACAAGTTGAATTTTTTGAATTTTTTTTCGTTCGGGGGGTTTACAGGCATCAGGGGCGTCCGTATAGTGCGCACCACAACGACGGACAACCCCGAAGTTGTAGTAGAGATGAACGACGCTGTAAAGCATCTTGTAATCTCGAATGTGTGCCCAGGTGGCGGAATTGGTAGACGCGCTGGTTTCAGGTATCAGTGGCTTAACGGCCGTGGAAGTTCGAGTCTTCTCCTGGGCACCAAATTTTTCAAGTAACAGATGACCAAGGATCTGTTACTACTGTGTGAAAGCGAACGATAGTCGCCTTCACCAGATGATGCAAAGCTTTGCCCAGGTGGCGGAATTGGTAGACGCGCTGGTTTCAGGTATCAGTGACTTAACGGTCGTGGAAGTTCGAGTCTTCTCCTGGGCACCATACAAAAACCCACTAGCTTGCTAGTGGGTTTTTTCTTGCCTGCGATTTTGTATCGCGGGGGCAAGCCCTATCCCATGGTCGACCCATGAATTTCCCGTCATGCGCCCATTTGAGAAACAATTTCGTTTACCATTGTTTCCAAATATGTAGCCGTAAGCGAGGAAGTACCCGCATGACGATCCGCCCGCAACCGCTGATGCGCACCCTGGCCGCCGCAGTTCTGAGCCTGGTGATCGGCGCTCCGGCCGCCCTGGCAGACGAACCGGTCACGTTGACGATGTACAACGGCCAGCACAAGGAAATCGGCGACGCCATCGCCAAGGCCTACGAGGCCAAGACCGGCATCCATATCAATATCCGCAAGGGCAGCAGCAACCAGCTGGCCAGCCAGATCATCGAGGAAGGCGCACGCTCGCCGGCCGACATCATCTACACCGAGGAATCCCCGCCCCTGAACAACCTGGGCGAGTTGGGCCTGCTGGCGAAGATCGACGACGCCACCGCGAACATGATGCCCAGGGAATACGTAGGCGCCAACGGCACCTGGATGGGCATCACCGCCCGCACCCGCATCGTGGTGTTCAACCCGAAGAAGATCGATGAGAAAGACCTGCCGACCACGGTCATGGACTTTGCCAACCCCGAGTGGGAAGGGCGCGTCGGCTACGTCCCCACCAGCGGCGCCTTCCAGGAACAGGCCGTGGCCATCTTGAAGATGCATGGCCGCGAGGCCACCGAAGAATGGCTGACCGGCCTGAAAGCCTTCGGCAAGACCTACACCAACAACATGGTGGCCCTCAAGGCCGTGGAAAAAGGCGAAGTCGCCGCGGTTCTGGTGAACAACTACTACTGGTATGCGCTTGAGCGCGAGCGCGGCAAGCTGGATTCCAAGCTGTACTACCTGGCCGATGGCGATGCCGGCAACCTGGTCACCATTTCCGGCGCCGCGGTAGTCAAGGCCAGCAAGCACCCCAAGGAAGCCCAGGCCCTGCTCAACTGGATGGCCAGCGAAGAAGGCCAGCGAGTGATCACCCAGACCACCGCCGAGTACCCGCTGCACAAGGGCATGGTCTCGGACCGTGGCCTGAAACCGTTCGAGGATCTGCGCCCGCCGAAGATCTCGCCGGCGGACCTTGGCAATGCCGAGGAAGCCATCGAACTCGAACGTGAGGTTGGCCTGCTCTGATGACCGCCGCCCTGCCCTCGCCCGCCTTGTCGCGCTTCGTACCGAAGCGCAAGCGACCCTCCGTCTGGGTGGTGTTGCCCGTGTTGTTCCTGGTGGCGATGAGCCTGCTGCCGTTGCTGTACGTCGGACTCAAGGCCTGGGAAGCCGGCTGGCACGAAGCCCTGCGCCTGCTCTGGCGCCCGTTTGTCTGGGGCCTGCTGCGCAACACTTTGCTGCTGATGGTCGGCGTCACCGTGCTTTGCCTGCTGGTTGGCGTGGCCCTGGCCTGGCTGCTGGAGCGTAGCGACCTGCCGGGGCGGCGCCTGTGGGGCGTGGTGCTGTGCCTGCCGTTCGCCGTGCCGTCGTTCGTCAGCAGCTTCACCTGGGTGTCACTGAGTTCTGACTTCGAGGGCCTGGGCGGGGCCATTCTGGTGATGGCACTGTCGAAATACCCGTTGGTGTTCCTGCCGGTGGCCGCCACCCTGCGCAACCTCGACACCTCGCTGGAGGAGTCGGCGCGCACCCTGGGCTGCGGGCGCTGGGGCGTGTTCCACAGGATCACCCTGCCGCTGCTGTGGCCCTCGATGCTCGGTGGCGCGCTGCTGATCGCCTTGCATATGCTGGTGGAGTTCGGCGCCCTGTCGATCCTCGGCCTGCAGACCTTCACCACGGCGATCTACCAGCAGTTCGAGCTGGAGTTCAGCAACGCCAACGCGGCCATGCTCTCGGCGGTGCTGCTGGTGCTGTGCCTGGCGATGCTCTGGCTGGAGCTGCGGGTGCGCGGCAAGGCCCGCCATGTGCGCATCGGCCAGGGCGTGGCGCGCCGCGCGCAACCGCTGCGCCTGCGTGCCTGGATGCCGCTGGGGCAGCTGTTCTGCCTGGCCCTGGCGGTATTGGGCAGCGGCATTCCGCTGGCCATGCTTGGCTACTGGCTGAGCGTCGGTTCGTCCGCGGCGTTCCCGGTTGCGGCCATCGGCAAGGCCCTGGCCACTTCGCTGTCGGTCTCCCTGGGCGGCGCCGGCTTCTGCGTGCTGCTGGCCCTGCCGATCAGTTTCCTGGTGGTGCGCTACAAAGGGCGCCTGGCGATCTGGGCCGAGCGCCTGCCATACCTGCTGCACGCCCTGCCCGGGCTGGTGATCGCCCTGACCCTGGTGTTCTTCGCCCTGCACTATGTGCCGGTGCTGTACCAGACAACGGCGCTGCTGATCCTGGCCTATGCCCTGCTGTTCCTGCCACTGGCGCAGTCGCCGGTGCGCACGGCGCTGAACAAGGCCTCACCGACGCTCGAAGAGGCCGCACGCACCCTGGGTGCGAGCAGTTTCGCGGCGTTCTGCCGGGTCACCCTGCCGATCATCTTCCCGGCGATGGCGGCGGCGTTCGCCCTGGTGTTCCTGGATGCGATGAAGGAGCTGACCGCAACCCTGCTGCTCAGCCCGACCGGCATGACCACACTGGCCACCGAGGTGTGGGCGCACACCGCCAACGTCGAGTTCGCGGCGGCGGCGCCTTATGCGGCGTTGCTGATCGTGGTGTCGGGATTGCCGGTGTACCTGCTGACGACGCGGATGTATCTGAACAAGGCGTGACACCCACTGGGGCCGCTTTGCGGCCCAATCGCGACACAAGGCCGCTCCCACAGGCACTGCACCGAGCGCCGAACCTGTGGGAGCGGCCTTGTGTCGCGATGCGAGGGCTCAGCCCTCGCCCGAGTCAGGCCCGGAACTGCCCCAGGCTGGCGCGCAACTGCGCCGCCAGGTCATCCAGTACCTTGCTGCTGGCCGTGGTCTGCATCACCACCTCGGCCGAGCGCTCGGCCTGGGCATGAATGTTCTCCACCCGACCGCGCACGGCCTGGGCGCCATTGGCCTGCTGCTCCGCCGCACGGGTGGCCAGGCCGATCGCCGCATGCACCTGCTCCACCGCCGCCTGCACCGACTGCTGGCGACGTTCGTTATCACGCAACACCAGCAGACCCTCGCTGGCCTGGCGTCCGGCCTGGCTGATGGTCGCCACCGCCTCCTTGGCCCCCTGCTGTAGGGCGGCGATATGCGACTGGATATCCCCGGTCGAGCTCTGCGTCTTGCTCGCCAGCGCCCGCACCTCGTCGGCCACCACGGCGAAGCCGCGCCCGGTTTCCCCGGCCCGCGCCGCCTCGATGGCAGCGTTCAGCGCCAGCAAGTTGGTCTGCTCGGCGATGCCATGAATCACCGTCAGCACCACCTCGATCTGCTCGCTCTGCTTGGCAAGCCGCTCGATCACCTGGGAGCCGGTTTGCACCTCGCCGGCCAGGTTCTCGATCAACCGTGCCAGCTGGGTGGAGGCGCGGCTGTTCTCGTCGGTGGCCTGACGAATGTCCACCACCTGCTGCAACGCCGCATGCATCGCATGGCTCTCTGCCTGGGCCTCGTCGGCCATGCTCGACAGGTCGCGCAGGCTGGCCGCCACCTCATCACGCTGTAGCGCGGCGGCGGCATCGGCCCCCGCGTTGCGCTGGGCCATGCTGTCGATCTCGACACCGGTGCGCTGCGCCACCTCGCCCGCTTCGCGGACGATGGGCTGGAGCTTGTCGACGAAGCGGTTGACCGCCGAGGCCATGTCGCCGATCTCGTCACGACTATCGAGCTTGACCCGCTTGGTCAGGTCCCCCTCGCCCGCGGCCAGGTCGTTCAGCGCGGCGATCAGCAGGCCGAGCTTGCTAAGCACCCGACGCCCGAGCACCACGGCCACCACCAACAGCACGCCCAGGCCCACCAGCACCAGGCCCAGGCCGATGCGCCAGCGCAGCTCGGCGGCCGCGTCGCGCACGGTCTGCGCGGTGTTGGCCTGCATCGCCGTGGCGCTGTTCTGCGCCGTTTCCAACCGCGCGCGCAGGGCCTTGCCGCTGTCGGCAGCGGCGGCCACCAGGCTGTCGCCGACCAGTTGTTCGCCGCTGGCGATCAGGGCGGCGAAGCGCTGGTCGAGGGCCTTGAGCTCCTGGTCGACGCCCACGGTGGAGACCCCCATCAGCACCTTGCCGATCTCGGCACCGTTGGGGTTGATCGAGGCCTCGACGTAGTACACCGACGGATCCTTGCGCGCGGCGTCCAGTACCTTGTCCAGCGCACGCTCACCCTGCCCCTTGTCCATCAACGCCTGGTTGATCGGGTTCTGTCGGTTGAGGTAGCGGGTCAGGTGCTGGCCCTGGGCGTCGTCATAGATCACGAACAGCACATTGGGGTTGCGCTGGGCACGACGGGCGAAGTCCGACAGCGTCGGCACGTCGTTGTCCCAGATCGCCCGCGGCGCGACCGAGGCCAGCAGCTCGGCCATGTCATTGGCCGAGTCCTTGAGATTCTTCTCCAGGGTGGCGCGCAGCTGCTGCTGTTCGCCCTGCAGACGCTCGGAGAGGCCGGCGCTGAGGCGCTGGCGGGTACTGGCCGACAGGTTGTCGAGCCCGGCGCGGACATCCTGTCCGGCCTGCTCCAGTTCGGCGGCCAGCTTCTGGCTGTCGTTACCCAGGCGCGCGCCCAAATCGGCCTCCAGGGCGGTGACCGTGCTCCGTGTCAGTGCAACGGCGACCAGCACCTGCACCAGAAGAGCGATACCAAGCGCAACAAACACAGGCCGCAAGAGGCGGCTTCGTAACAGTGAAAGGATGGCAGACACGTTGTAACCCTCGTGTTTCTGGCGCCATTACTTTGATGGCATCTACAGAAACTTCTTACAGCAAGGGTTGTGCCTGAGGCAGCAGGTATAAACGCCAATGAGTAGAAGGGGGTAAGGCATTTGTGCAAAGCCACCCTTGCTCGTAAATGAAAACGCCGCGCTCCCTTGCGAGAGCGCGGCGTTCAAGCAGCTACCGAAGTGGCCGATCAGGCGAACGGATGACGCAGCACGATGGTCTCGTTGCGGTCCGGGCCAGTCGAGATGATGTCGATCGGCGCGCCGACCAGTTCCTCGATGCGCTTGATGTAGTTGCGCGCGGCTTGCGGCAGCTCTTCCAGGGTTTTTACGCCCAAGGTCGACTCGCTCCAGCCCGGCATCTCTTCGTACACCGGCTCCAGGCCGATGTAACTGTCGGCATCGGACGGCGCGTCGATGACGGCACCGTTCTCGTTCTTGTAGCCAACGCAGATGTTGATGGTTTCCAGGCCGTCCAGCACGTCCAGCTTGGTCAGGCAGATGCCCGAGATGCTGTTGACGTCGATGGCACGACGCAGGATGACGGCATCGAACCAGCCGCAACGACGGGCACGGCCGGTGGTCGAGCCGAACTCGTGGCCACGCTTAGCCAGGGTGGCACCGGTCTCATCGAACAGTTCGGTCGGGAACGGACCGGAACCGACGCGAGTGGTGTAGGCCTTGGTGATGCCCAGGATGTAGTCCAGGTACATCGGGCCAACGCCGGAACCGGTGGAGATGCCGCCGGCAGTGGTGTTGGAGCTGGTGACGTACGGGTAGGTACCGTGGTCGATGTCCAGCAGCGAGCCCTGGGCGCCTTCGAACATGATGTCCTTGCCGGCGCGGCGCAGGTTGTGCAGTTCGGCGGTGACGTCGAGCATCATCGGCTTGAGCTGCTCGGCGTAGGCCATGCACTCGTCCAGGGTCTGCTGGAAGTCGATGGCCGGTTCTTTGTAGTAGTTCACCAGCTGGAAGTTGTGGTAGTCCAGCAGCTCACCGAGCTTGGCGGCGAAACGCTCGCGGTGGAACAGGTCGCCCACACGCAGGCCGCGACGGGCCACCTTGTCTTCGTAGGCCGGGCCAATGCCGCGACCGGTGGTGCCGATCTTGGCTTCGCCACGGGCCTTCTCACGGGCCTGGTCGAGGGCCACGTGGTAGGACAGGATCAGCGGGGCGGCCGGGCTGATGCGCAGGCGCTCGCGCACTGGCACGCCCTTCTCTTCCAGCTTGGTGATTTCACGCATCAGGGCGTCGGGAGCAACGACCACGCCGTTGCCGATCAGGCACTGCACACCTTCACGCAGGATGCCCGAGGGAATCAGGTGCAGAACGGTCTTCTCACCGTTGATCACCAGGGTGTGGCCCGCGTTGTGGCCACCTTGGTAGCGCACTACGGCGGCAGCATGTTCGGTCAGCAGATCGACGATCTTGCCTTTGCCCTCATCACCCCACTGGGTGCCCAGGACGACGACATTCTTACCCATAACACTTGTCCTCATTCACGCAACTTGGTTGCCGGCCCACTGCCGGCGAAGAATCTCAATGGGTCAGCGGCAGAACCTGCCAGCGCCCGTCTTGCTGAATCAATTGCCGATCACAATCCGCTTCGAAGGCAGCACTCAACGGCTGGCCAGGCAGGGCCTGGACCACACGCTGGCCTTCGTTGCGCAACTGGCAGACTTGCTGCCAGAGGGCCGCATCGCTGCTGTCGGGCATCCAGATGCCACCAGCAGGCAATACGACCTCCGCTCGCCCCAGTGTGACCAGGGTCTTCAAATCCGTGGAGAATCCGGTGGCCGGGCGTGCCCGGCCGAAATCGGCGCCGATGTCGTCGTAGCGACCGCCCTGAGCGATCGACTGACCTTCGCCCGGCACGAACACCGCGAACACCACGCCGGTGTGATAGTTGTAGCCGCGCAGCTCGCCAAGGTCGAAGTACAGCGGCAAATCCGGGTAACGCGCCGCCAGGCGATCAGCGATCGCCAGCAGGTCGTCCAGCGCCGCCAGCACGCTGGCCGGGGCACGACCCAGGCGCACGCGCGCTTCGGCCAGCACTTCACGGCCGCCGCACAGCTCGACCAGGGCACGCAGCATGTTGCCCAGGTCCTTCGGCAGGTCGGCGGTGAGCGCCTGCACTTCGTCGACCGCCTTGCGCTGCAGGGCGTCGAACAGCTGCTGCTCCACATCACCGGACAGGTTGGCGGCACGGGCCAGGCCGCGGTAGATACCGACATGGCCAAGGTCCATGTGCACATCCGGCACATCGGTCAGCTGCAGCGTGGCGAGCATCAGGCTGATGACCTCGACATCGCTGGTAGGGCTGGCATCGCCGTACAGCTCGGCGCCCAGCTGGATCGGGCTGCGCGAGGTGGACAGGGCACGCGGTTGCGCGTGCAGCACGCTGCCGGCGTAGCACAGGCGGCTCGGGCCCTCACGGCGCAGGGTGTGGGCGTCGATGCGCGCCACCTGCGGGGTGAAGTCGGCACGGAAGCCCATCAGGCGGCCGGACTGCGGGTCGACGACCTTGAAGGTGCGCTGGTCCAGGTCCTGGCCGGCGCCGGTGAGCAGCGACTCCAGGTACTCGATATGCGGCGTGACGACCAGTTCGTAACCCCAACTCTGGAACAGGTCCAACACCTGACGCCGCGCGATCTCGATGCGCGCCGCCTCAGGTGGCAGTACTTCCTCGATGCCATCTGGCAGCAGCCAGCGGTCTACCGTTGCCATTACGCCATTTCCCCTCTGGTCCGGGCGGCCTGCCCGCAGGCGAGCCGTGAGTGAAGCAGGCATTGGCGCACAATAGCGGGCAGCACTGATCCCAGCGCAACCACCGTACCCAATACCCTCGAATTGCCTTGCGTCCTGACCAAACCGTCAACAAGCCATGGGCCGATCAACCTTGCAGACGCAAAAAAGCCGGGAATTTCCCGGCTGCCGCATCATACACCCCTTTTCATTCAGGATGCACCCCGCCTGGCATTTTAGCTGCCAGACGGGGTGCCCCGTCATGAGAGCAGCCTCAGGGCTTGCTCTTGTCCAGGTAACGGAAGAACTCGTTCTTCGGGTCCAGGACCAGTACGTCGCTCTTGCTGGAGAAACTCTCGCGGTAGGCCTGCAGGCTACGGTGGAACGCGTAGAAATCGGCGTCCTGGCTGTAGGCCTTGGCATAGATGGCAGCCGCCTGGGCGTCGCCATCACCGCGGGTCTCTTCCGCTTCACGATACGCCTCGGCCAGCAGCACGCGGCGCTGGCGATCGGCGTCGGCTCGAATACCTTCGGCCAGCTCGTTACCCTTGGCGCGGTGCTCGCGGGCCTCACGCTCACGCTCGGTGCTCATGCGGTCGAACACGCTGCGGTTGACTTCCTTCGGCAGGTCGATGGCCTTGACGCGCACGTCGACCACTTCGATACCCAGCTCCTTGCTGGCCATGCGGTTCAGCGAGGCGGTGATGTCGGCCATCAGCGCGTCACGTTCACCGGACACCACTTCGTGCAGGGTGCGTTTGCCGAACTGGTCACGCAGGCCGCTTTCCAGACGCCGCGACAGGCGCTCGTCGGCGATCTGCTTCATGCCCGATGTGGCGGTGTAGAAGCGCTCGGCGTCCTTGACCCGCCACTTGGCGTAGGCATCGACCATCACCGCTTTCTTCTCCAGGGTCAGGAAACGCTGGGTCGGGGCGTCGAGGGTCATCAGGCGGGCGTCGAACTTGCGCACCTGGTTCACGTACGGCACCTTCACGTGCAGGCCGGGCTGGACATCAGCCTTGACCACGCGGCCGAACTGCAGCAATACCGCGCGCTCGGTCTGCGAGACGATGTAGAAGCAGTTCCAGGCGATGATCGCCAGCACCACGGCGCCAATCAGGGCGAACAGCGATTTATTGCTCATCAGCGGCTCTCCCTGGAACGCAGCGGCGGTTGTTGTTGCAGGTCCTGCGCGGCGCGCGCGGCGGCGTCGTTGACCGACGGTGAAACACCACTGACCGGCGCTGGCGTGCTGTTGCGGCTGCCTTCGACCATCTTGTCCAGTGGCAGGTAGAGCAGGTTGTTCTGCCCGTCCTTGGTCGCCACCATGACCTTGCTGGAGTTGCTGTACACCTCCTGCATGGTTTCCAGGTACAGACGCTGACGGGTCACGTCCGGCGCCTTGCGGTACTCGGCCACCAGCTTGGTGAAGCGGTCGGCCTCACCCTTGGCGCGGGCAATGACTTCATCGCGGTAGCCGTTGGCGTCCTCGATGATGCGCTGCGCCTGGCCACGTGCCTCGGGCACCACGCCATTGGCGTAGGACTCGGCCTGGTTGCGCGCACGCTGCTCGTCTTCCCGGGCGCGGATCACGTCGTCGAAGGCTTCCTGCACTTCACGCGGGGCTGCCGCGCTCTGCACGTTGACCTGGGTGACGGTGATACCGGTGCGGTAGGTGTCGAGGAAACGCTGCAGACGCTCGCGGATATCCACGGCCATCTGCTCGCGGCCTTCGGTCAGCACCTGGTCCATCGAGGTGGAACCCACCACGTGGCGCAGGGCGCTGTCGGTGGCATGCTGCAGGCTGACTTCCGGCTGGTCGACGTTGAGCACGAAGTCCTGCAGGTTGCTGATGCGGTACTGCACGGTCAGCGGCACCTCGACGATGTTCTCGTCTTCGGTGAGCATCTGGCCCTGCTTGGTGTAGGCCCGCTCGCGAGTCACGTTTTCCATGTACTTGCGGTCGATCGGCGGGAAGTAGATGTTCAGGCCGGGACCGACGGTCTCGTAGTACTTGCCGAAGCGCAGCACCACGGCCTGCTCCTGCTCGTCCACCACGTACACGGCGTTGTACAGCCAGATGGCAGCCAGCACCGCCAGGCCAATGCCCAGCAGCCCATAGCCGCCACCCTTGCCGATATTGCGGTCGCCACTGCCACCGCGTTTCTTGCCACTGCCGAACATGCCGTTCAGGCTGTCCTGCAGCTTGCGGAAGGCCTCGTCGAGATCCGGTGGACCTTTCTTGTCGCCACCACCGCCACCGCCGTTACGGCGACCGCCCCAGGGATCCTGATTGTTCGAGTTGCCACCCGGCTCGTTCCAAGCCATAGCGCTCTCCATCTGATAAAGCAAAGACGCGCCCACGGCGCGCCGTCCAATGCTACAGAATGCCTGTCACCGCTGCCCGCCGACCTCGACGGGCATTTATTGCAAAGTGTGTTGCTCGACAAACACTTGCGGCTCCATGCCTTCGCGGCTGACCAGGCGATTCAACTCGACCCTGGGCAGTCGCACGCTCAGCAGGCTGCGCCCTTCTTCATCATGCTCTTCACTCTGCACGGCACCCAGGGCAAAGAATTGCGCGCGCAGGCGGGCAAACCGTTGCTCCAGGCACAGGGTTCCGACGTACAGATCGTCCCCCAGCAGCTCGGCAATCGCCTGGCCAACCAGCTCCAGGCCGCGTCCATCACGTGCCGATACCCAGACCCGCTGCGGCTTGCCATCGGCATCGCGTTGGATCTGCGGCTCGACATCTTCAAGCAGGTCGAGTTTGTTATAGACCTCGAGGATCGGCAAGCTCTCGGCCCCGATCTCGCCCAGCACCGCCAGCACCTGTTCGATCTGCTCCATGCGCTCGGGCTCATGGGCGTCGATCACGTGCAGCAGCAGGTCGGAGTTGCTCGACTCTTCGAGCGTAGCCCGAAATGCCTCGACCAGCTTGTGCGGCAGGTGGCGGATAAAGCCCACGGTGTCGGCCAGCACGATCGGCCCCAGGTCGGCCAGTTCGAGCCGGCGCAAGGTCGGGTCGAGGGTGGCGAACAACTGGTCCGCGGCATACACCTCGGATTGCGTCAGGGCGTTGAACAGGGTCGACTTGCCGGCGTTGGTGTAGCCCACCAGCGACACCGACGGGATGTCCGCGCGCTTGCGCCCGCGACGGGCCTGCTCGCGCTGACTGCGCACCTTCTCCAGGCGTGCCTTGATCTGACGCAGGCGCACCCGCAGCAGGCGGCGGTCGGTTTCCAGCTGGGTCTCGCCCGGGCCGCGCAGGCCGATACCGCCCTTCTGCCGCTCAAGGTGGGTCCAGCCGCGCACCAGCCGCGTGCTCATGTGCTCGAGCTGGGCCAGTTCGACCTGCAGCTTGCCTTCATGAGTGCGCGCCCGCTGGGCGAAGATGTCGAGAATCAGCCCGGTGCGGTCCAGCACGCGACACTCGAAGACGCGCTCGAGGTTGCGTTCCTGGCTGGGCGTAAGGGTGTGATTGAAAATCACCAGGTCGGCTTCGGCTGATTGGACCAGGTCGCGCAATTCGTCGACCTTGCCGCTGCCGATCAGAAACTTGGCGGTGGGCTGATGCCGCGCCACTGTTACCAGCGAGACGATATCGGCGCCGGCCGACAGCGCCAGCTCCTGAAACTCCTGCGGGTCTTCGCGCGCCTCAGGGTTCTGACCTTCCAAGTGAACGAGCAGCGCTCGCTCACCACCACCGTGGCGCTCAAAGAACAATGCAGGCTCCTACTTTTTTCAAGCGTTGCCTTGCTCGCTGTCGCCGTGATCGGCATCGGACGGGCTTGGCAGGCGAACCGGACGGGCAGGTACGACAGTCGAAATGGCGTGCTTGTAGACCATCTGGCTGACAGTGTTCTTCAGCAGCACAACGAACTGGTCGAAGGATTCGATCTGGCCCTGCAGCTTGATCCCGTTGACCAGATAGATCGAAACCGGGACTTTTTCTTTTCTCAAGGTGTTCAAGTAAGGGTCTTGTAGCGAATGCCCTTTTGACATATGCCGCACTCCTGTAAGGATCAATAGTAGAAAATCAAGAAAATCGATAAATTATGACGCCCGTCCGCAAGGATAGACGGCATTTGGCAGGGACTCAGCTCAATATGGAGACGGTCCCCAGGTATTTCAAGGTGCGGGACAGATTGTCGCAGGCCAGGCTATCCAGCCAGTGCACGCCTTCCCAACCGCGCAACCAAGTGAACTGCCGCTTGGCCAGCTGGCGTGTGGCGATGATACCGCGTTCACGCATCTCATTCTCAGTCAGCTTGCCGTCGAGATGATCCCAGACCTGTCGATAGCCCACTGCCCGTATAGACGGCAGTTCCGCGTGCAAGTCACTTCTGGCTCGCAGCGTTCGGACCTCGTCGACGAAGCCCTGTTCCAGCATCTGTGAAAATCGTAACGCAATTCGCTGATGCAAAATGTGACGATCTGTAGGAGCAATCGCCAAACTCGCGACAGTATAGGGCAAATGCCCGCCCGCGCCTGCGTCTGCAGCGCTACTTTCCGCGAATTGACGCTGGCGGTGGGCGGTCATGGTCTGACCGCTGACCCGATACACTTCGAGCGCACGGATCAACCGCTGCGGGTCATTCGGATGGATGCGCCCCGCCGATTCGGGATCCACCTCGGCCAGTTGCCGGTGCAGCTCGCCCAGGCCCAGCGTGGCGGCCTGGGCCTCGAGTTCGGCGCGCACCGCCGGGTCAGCCTCCGGCATGTCGGCCAGGCCCTCGATCAGTGCCTTGTAATAAAGCATGGTGCCGCCGACCAGCAGCGGGATCTTGCCGCGCGCGGTGATCTCGGCCATGGCTTCGAGGGCATCGGTACAGAACCGCTTGGCCGAGTAGCTTTCGGCGGGATCGAGGATGTCGATCAAGCGGTGCGGGTGGGCGGCCAGCACCTCCTTGGAAGGCTTCGCGGTGCCGATGTCCATGCCGCGATAGACCAGCGCCGAATCGACGCTGATCAGCTCGCAGGGCAGCACCTTGGTCAGCTCGATGGCAAGATCGGTCTTGCCGGCTGCAGTCGGTCCCATGAGGAAGATCGCCGGGGGTTTCGCACTCATCTCATCGGCCCCGCAGGAACAGCTTGTCCAGGTCGTCCAGGCCCATCTGGGTCCAGGTCGGCCGGCCATGGTTGCACTGGCCGCTGCGCTCAGTGTTTTCCATGTCGCGCAGCAGCGCGTTCATCTCCGGGATGGCCAGGCGCCGGTTGGCGCGCACCGCGCCGTGGCAGGCCATGGTTCCGAGCAGTTCGTTCAGGTGCGCCTGGATCCGGTCGCTGGTGCCGTACTCCATAAGGTCGGCAAGCACATCCTGCACCAGACGGTTGGCCTCGGCCTGCTTGAGCAACGCCGGGATCTGGCGGATCGCCAGGGTTTCCGGGCCCAGGCGCTGCAGCTCGAAGCCCAGACGCTGGAACCACTGAGCGTGTTCCTCGGCACAATCGGCCTCGCGCTGGCTCAGCGCCAGCGACTCGGGCACCAGCAGCGGTTGGCCGCTCAGGCCTTCGCTGGCCATGGCCACCTTCAGACGCTCGTACATGATCCGCTCATGGGCGGCGTGCATGTCCACCAGCACCAGACCGACAGCGTTTTCGGCGAGGATATAGATACCCTTGAGCTGTGCCAGGGCGTAGCCCAGCGGCGGAATGTCGCCCTGGCTTTCCGGCAGCGCGTTCGACGTGGCAGGGGTGTTGTCCAGCGGCGCGTAGAACTCGCGGTAGACCGCCTGGGCCTCGCCGACGTTGACCGGCTGCGCGGGGCGCGGGGTGTACTGATACTGATAGCCAGCGCCAGAACCGCCGGAGGAGAAGGCAGGGCGCGCCTCGCCCTGGGGCTGCTCGAGCACCGGCGAGGCCAGGCGCATCTCGCCCTGCGGGCCGAACTCGCCGGCCTGCAGACCACTCGGGCGAAGCATCTCGCTGGTCGCGGCAGGCGCGGCGAGCTGGTCTTCCGGGCGCACGTCGGCCAGGGCGCGGTGCAAGGTGCCATAAAGGAAGTCGTGGACCATGCGCCCTTCGCGGAAGCGCACTTCGTGCTTGGTCGGGTGCACGTTGACGTCCACTCCGGTCGGGTCGCACTCGAGGAACAGCACGAAGGTCGGGTGGCGGCCATTGAACAGCACGTCGCGATAGGCCTGGCGCACCGCGTGGGCGACCAGCTTGTCGCGTACGGCGCGGCCATTGACGAAGAAGTACTGCAGGTCGGCCTGGCTGCGCGAGAAGGTCGGCAAGCCGACCCAGCCCCACAGGCGCAGGCCATTGCGCTCGACATCGATCGGCAGCGCCTGCTCGAGGAAGCCCGGGCCGCAGATGGCGCCCACGCGCCGCGCCCGGGCCATCTCGTCGGCGGCTTCGTGCAGGCTGAAGATGGTCTTGCCGTTATGGCGCAGGTGGAATCCGACGTCGAAGCGCGCCAGTGCCAGGCGCCGGATCACTTCCTGCAGGTGATCGAACTCGGTCTTCTCGGCCTTGAGGAACTTGCGCCGGGCCGGGGTATTGAAGAATAGGTCGCGCACTTCGACCGAGGTGCCGACCGGATGCGCGGCGGGCTGCACCCGAGGCGTCATCTCGCGCCCCTCGGTTTCCACCTGCCAGGCTTCGCTGGCGTCGACGGTGCGCGAGGTCAGGGTCAGGCGTGCCACCGAACTGATCGAGGCCAGGGCTTCTCCGCGAAAGCCGAGGCTGAGTACGCCTTCGAGGTCCTCCAGTTCGCGGATCTTGCTGGTGGCGTGACGCGCCAGGGCCAGCGGCAGGTCATCCGGGGCGATGCCGCTGCCGTTGTCGCGCACCCGCAGCAGCTTCACGCCCCCCTGCTCGACCTCGACCTCGATGCGCCGGGCACCGGAGTCGAGGCTGTTTTCCAGCAGTTCCTTGGCCACCGACGCGGGGCGCTCGACCACCTCGCCGGCGGCGATCTGGTTGGCCAGCCGCGGGCTGAGCAGCTGGATGCGCGAGCCGCCACTCATTGCTGGGACGCCAGGGCGGTGGTGGGGATGTCCAGGTGCTGGCCGACCTTCAGCTCGTCGGTTTTCAGGCTGTTGCTGCTGCGCAGGCTGGCAACGCTGACCTGGTAGCGCACCGCGATCATCGCCAGTGTCTCGCCGGGGCGCACGGTGTGCTCACGCGGCCCCTGGGCGATCTTGCCGCTGTCGCGCAGCCAGGCGATGTAGGTGCCCGGTGGCGGGTTCTGCTGGAAGAACTGGCGCACGCCGGTGTGGATCGAGCGCGCCAGCGCCTGCTGGTGGCTGCGGGTCGCCAGCTTGGCGGCCTCGTTGGCGTTGGAGATGAACCCGGTCTCGACCAGGATCGACGGAATGTCCGGCGATTTCAGCACCATGAACCCGGCCTGTTCCACACGCTGCTTGTGCAGCGGCGTGACCCGTCCCATGTTGCCCAGCACCTTCTGCCCAACGTTGAGGCTGGAGCTGAGGGTGGCGGTCATCGACAGGTCGAGCAGCACGCCGGCCAGCATGCGGTCCTTGTCGTCGAGGCTGACGTTGCCGGCACCGCCGATCAGGTCGGAACGGTTTTCCGTGTCGGCCAGCCAACGGGCGGTCTCGGAGGTGGCGCCACGGTCGGACAGGGCGAACACCGAGGCGCCAAACGCGGCCTTCGACGGCGCGGCGTCGGCGTGAATCGAAACGAACAGGTCGGCGCCCTTCTTGCGGGCGATCTCGGTGCGCTTGCGCAACGGGATGAAGTAGTCGCCGGTACGGGTCAGCTCGGCGCGGTAGCCCTTCTCGGCGTTGATCTGGCGCTGCAGCTCCTTGGCGATATCCAGCACGATGTCTTTCTCGTGTTGGCCGCGCGAGCCGGACGCGCCAGGGTCTTCGCCACCGTGACCGGCGTCGATGGCGACCACGATGTCACGCTTGCCGCTCGGAGCTGGCGGCAGCTTGATCGCCGGTTGCGCCGGGGTGACCGGCACCGCTGGCGTCGTGGCCGGGGGCTGCGGCGTCGGTGGCGGGGTCGGGTTGCTGGCGGCGATGGCATCGGCCTCCTGATCGTACAGGTCGACCACCAGGCGGTTGCCGTACTGGGCGTTTGGCGCCAGGGTGAAGCTCTTGGGGGAGACGGCCTTTTTCAGGTCGACCACCACCCGCAGGTCGGTGGGCGTGCGCTGGGCCGAGCGCACGCTGGTGATCGGCGTATTCGAGGTGGAGACATTCAGCGGCGCACCCAGGGTGGCGCCGTTGATGTCGATCACCAGGCGATCGGGTGCGGTCAGGGTGAAGACGCTGTGCTGCACAGGCCCGGACAGGTCGAAGACCAGCCGCGTGTTGTCCGGAGCGCGCCACAGGCGCATGCTCTTGACTTGAGTGACGGCCAGCGCGTCAACGGTCACCGCGGTCAGCAGCAGCCCAACGACGGCGACCAGTGCGCGTATGCGCATACCTTTCCCCACTTACTGTTTGAATTCTTTGGCCAGAACGGCACACCAGGCTTCGCCGCGTGCCCCCTGCGGCGACAGGTTCAGCGAACGTCCGCCCGCTTGCGGGCTTATGGTAATGGTCAGGTCGGGCTTTGGCAAAACGCCCGCGCCTTTGTCGGGCCATTCGAACAGGCACAGCGCATCGCCCTCGAAATAGTCGCGAATGCCCATGAACTCCAGTTCCTCCGGATCGACCAGGCGATAGAGGTCGAAATGGAAGGCGCGAATGTCGCCGATTTCGTAGGGTTCGACCACGGTGAATGTCGGACTTTTCACCGGACCTTCATGACCCAGGCCACGGATCAGGCCACGGGACAGCGTGGTCTTGCCGGCGCCCAGGTCGCCTTCGAGAAAGATCACACCATGACCTTTGGTCACTTCGGCCAGCTTGGCGCCAAAGGCGACGGTGGCTGGCTCGTCGGCCAGAAACAGGGTTAAACCTGACACGCTGAATGCTCCTCCAATAACGCTCTAATGACCGGGACCAGATCGCTGGCCGCCAGCCCTCTACCTTTGACACCCAGGCGCTCGCCCGCGCAGGCATGCAACCATACCCCCAGGCACGCGGCCTGCCAGGCGTCCAGCCCCTGGGCCAACAACGCCGCCAACACGCCGGTAAGCACGTCGCCCAGCCCGGCACCGGCCATGGCCGGATGCCCTCGCCCGCACTGCGCCAACTGCCCCGCCGGATCGGCCACCAGCGTGCCCGCGCCCTTGAGCACGCAGACGCTGGCGTAACGCCGCGCCAGCTTGCGCGCGGCGCCCGGCCGGTCGGCCTGCACCGCCTCGGTGGAGATGCCCAGCAGCCGCGCAGCCTCGCCCGGGTGCGGGGTGAGGATGCTGCCGCTGGGCAACGCCAGTGGCGCAGCGGCCAGCAGGTTGAGAGCATCGGCGTCCCATACCTGCGGCAGATGCGCATGGGTCACCGCCGACAGCAGGCTGCGGCCCCAGGCCGCCTGGCCCAGCCCGGGGCCGACCACCAGCACCGTGGCCCGTGCGAGCGGGCCGAGCAACTGGTTGGCCGAGCTCACGCCCTGCCACATCACCTCCGGCAGGCGGGCCAGCCCGGCGGCGACGTGCTCGGCACGGGTCGCCACGCTGACCAGGCCGGCGCCGCAACGCAGCGCCGCCTCGCTGCTGAGCAAGACCGCGCCGCCGGTGCCCAGGTCACCGCCGATCACCAGCACATGGCCGAAATCGCCCTTGTGGGCATCGGCGGCACGGGGTGGCAGCCCGGCCAAGGTCAGGCTGCTCAGCAACAATGGGGGGTGTTTGGTCTGAGGCATGGGGTCAAAGGCTCCGATGTCTGGCAGAATTATACGCACCTGTGCCTGTAATGCCTTATCCATCCATGCCCGCCACGACTCCAGACATCGCCACACTGGCCCAATCGATCAAGGATTGGGGCCGCGAACTCGGTTTTGCCCATGTCGGCATCGCCGGCGTCGATCTTGGCGAGCACGAACAGCACCTGCAGCGCTGGCTGGCCGCTGGCTACAACGGCGAGATGGAGTACATGGGCGACCATGGCCACAAGCGCTCGCGCCCGGCCGAGCTGATCCCCGGCACGCTACGGGTGATTTCGCTGCGCATGGACTACCTGCCCGGCGACACGCAGATGGCCAAGCGCCTGGCGGAGCCGGAAAAGGCCTATATCTCGCGCTACGCCTTGGGCCGCGATTATCACAAGCTGGTGCGCAAGCGCGTGCAGCACTTCGCCGACCGCATCCAGGAGGCCATCGGTCCCTTTGGCTACCGCGCCTTCGTCGACAGCGCCCCGGTGCTGGAAAAGGCCCTGGCGCAGGAAGCCGGCCTGGGCTGGATCGGCAAGAGCACCCTGCTGCTGAACCGCAAGGCTGGCAGCTATTTCTTCCTGGCCGAGCTGTTCGTCGACCTCCCGCTGCCGATCGACGGCGTGCAGGGCAGCGATCATTGCGGGCGCTGCCAGGCGTGCCTGGACATCTGCCCGACCCAGGCATTCGTCGGGCCTTACCAACTCGATGCGCGGCGTTGCATTTCGTACCTGACCATCGAATTGCGCGGTGCCATTCCACTGGAACTGCGACCATTGATTGGTAATCGTGTGTTCGGTTGCGACGATTGCCAGATCGTCTGTCCTTGGAACCGTTTCGCCAAGACCTCTACCGAAGACGACTTCATGCCCCGCCGGGGGCTGGACAATATCGAGCTGGCCGAGCTGTTCCTGTGGGATGAAAAGCGTTTTCTCGGTTGCACCGAGGGCTCGCCCTTGCGGCGGGCGGGGTATGAGCGGTTTTTGCGTAACCTGGCGGTGGGACTGGGGAATGCGCCATCGACCATTCCCGTGCTGGAGGCGCTCAACGCGCGGCGGGATGATCCTTCGGAGCTGGTACGCGAGCACGTGGAGTGGGCGCTGGCTCGCCACGACGCCCTTTGACGCCTGCCGGCTTTGGCTTTGGCTTTGGCTTTGGCTTTGGCTTTGGCTTTGGCTTTGGCTTTGGCTTTGGCTTTGGCTTTGGCTTTGGCTTTGGCGATCAGAAGATTAACCCCTGCAGCCCACTAGCGACAGCTGCGCCAGTCCAGGCGCCGCCCGTAACTTCGCGACTTCAGGAGGCCGAACGGAGGTCTTGCGGAGGGAGGTGACGGGCATGGATGCCCGTCAAGCGCTGCGCCCCAGGATGGGGCGTACAGCGCGGTCCTCCCGGGAGCAAGGCCGGAGTGAGGGAACCCGGAGCGAAGCGGAGGGCCGGATGAATGGAGCGAGGATTTTTTGGTTCCTTTTTGATCCTTCAAAAAGGAACTCGCCGTAAGGGCGAAAAGGTGAC
>NZ_JBLIYU010000013.1:0-149800 GCF_057480815.1 Pseudomonas sp. P106(2024)
AAAGCACCCTGCGAAAGCGTACGCCTCGCAGGGTGCCGGGGTGACCATCTCATTAAGTAACCCGCCGTAAGGGCGGAAAGGTGAATAAGCGTCGACATCACAAATGAATGCGCATACAACTTCAAAAACAAACACTACCCGAAACTAACGAACTAACGAACTAACGAACTAACCAACAGTCAAGCCTTCAAAGCCTTCTTGGGATATATATCGTACCGACTCGACTTCCCCTCCAGACTATGACTCGGCTTGGCCCCCTCGATAATAGGCGCCTTGCGCGGCCGCTTGACCACCACCCGATGCGTGGCCAACGCCAAAGCCGCCTCGAGCAAAGCCGGTGCATCCAGGTCATCACCGACCAAAGGCCGAAACACCCGCATTTCCTTCTTCACCAACGCGCTCTTGTCCCGATGCGGAAACATCGGATCCAGGTAGATCACCTGTGGCGCCTCCCCCTCCCAAGCCCGCATCCGCTCGATCGCATTACCAGTCAACAACCGCATGCGCGCAACGATCGGAGCAATCTCCTCATCGCCACGCGCCCGCACCAGACCATCCTCCAGCAGCGCGGCAATCAACGGCTGACGCTCGATCAGGGTCATCTGGCAACCCAGGCTGGCCAGTACGAACGCATCCTTGCCCAACCCCGCCGTAGCATCGAGCACCTGCGGCCGCACGCCCTGGGCGATGCCCACGGCCTTGGCGATCATCTGCCCGTTGCCACCGCCGTACAACCGCCGGTGCGCCGCCTGCCCCTCGACGAAATCCACCCGCACCGGCCCCGGTGCCTGCGGCCCGAGCTGCTGGATCTGCAGCCCCTCGTCCCCCAGCTGCACGGCGAATTCCGCGGCTTCATCGACCAACGGCAAGCCCAGCCGCTCGGCCCATGCCTCGGCCTGCGCCTGGAACTGCGGGGCCAGTGCCTCGACCCTGATACCTGCGCCTTGCTGCTGCTCTACCATCCGTTCCCGCACTCGAAAAAAATTAATGAAACCCCGGCCAGAGCCGATACAGGCAATATCCCGCTATTCTGCCAGAGCTCAACGTCCGCGACTGCCATGTCAGACACTCTTCCCATCGGCTTGACCTACTTGTCGCCCGTCGGCAACTACGGTCGACAGAATACCCAGGCACTGGGTGGCGTCAGCCATCTGTGGCAGGATTTCTTCGCCCGGGCCATGGCAGAGCAGCCGCAAGGCGAAGTCGACTCCTTCAGCCAGGCACTGATGCAGTGCGACCAGGACAGCGGCGAACCAGTCGGCGGCGCCCGTGCCCTGGCGCTGATCGACGCCCAGCGCGCCCTGCCGGTTCACGACACCGAAGTAACCCCGCCCGAGCCCCTGTTCCTGCCCAAGGCGGAACTGGAAGCCAAGCTGCTGCCGCCCGCCCCCGAGCCCTTCGACACCGTCGAACTGATCGAGCAACAGCGACAACTCGACATCAGCAACAGCTGGCTGCGCCCGGTGGTCATGAGCCAAGGCCACCCCATCGCTGAGCCCGGCCCCGGCCCATCGCCACGGCCGCTGTTCCTGCCGATCGCCGAGTTCGAGGCCCATCTGCTCGATCCTGCGCCCGAACCCTTCGACGAGCAGACACTGGCCAAGCAGCAGAACGACCTGGAATTCGATATCCACTGGGCGCGCCCGGTGGTGCTGAACAACGTGCGCGTGCACGCCTGAGTTCAACGGCAGATCTGCCAGAACCCCATGTCCAGGTGAAAGTGGTTGTGGTGCGCGGCGTTGTAGTCCGGCCCCAGTGCCGTGCTGAAGCTTTCGCAGGCCGCCGCCTGCACTTGCCGCAGGAAGTCAGCCTTGGGGCCCTCTCCCCGCCAGTCCTGGGCCAGCACGATGCGCTGCCCATCCTTCAGACGAAAACCACTGATATCAAGCGCATTGGCCGTGGCATGCTGGCTGAGCCGGCCTTGCTTGCGGTGGTAGACATTGCGGCAGGCGAAACTGCCCAGATGATCGACCTGAACCACCGGCTGACCGAACACCCGCTGCGCCGCCGGCTGCAATCCATGCATTTCGAACAGCGAATAGGCCACCGCCAGCGGACAACTGGCGAGGAAGCTGCTGCTCAAGCGCGCCTGCCCGCCCTCCACGCGCCAGACGTTGCGCAACGGGCAAGCGGCCTGCGGCGGACTGTTACTCTGCGGGCGATAACGCAGCGTGGTGGTCTGCAAAGCCTGGCGGCATAGCTCGGGATCGTCGCGCAGGCGCGACAGCTTGTAAGGCGTCAGCAGATTCGGGGGCTGCCGAACATCCAGAGCGGCCCAGGGGTTCCAGGCAGCTGGCGGGCGCCAGCCCATCAACCAGGCGAGCAGCACAACCAACAGCAGGCTGAGCGACGCAATCAGCGCTCTACCCATGGGCCCTCAACGGCGGAACAGGTCGTTGAGCTGGGCAAATGGCAGGGCCTGCTCGCCATAGCCGAAGGTGCCCTGCTCGCGGATCTCCAGCGCGGCCCGCTGGAAGGCGCCCAACGCCGCACGCGCCAGCGACGAGCCGACACTGATGCGCTTTACACCGAGGTCCTGCAGCTGATTCACGCTCAACGGTACCCCCGGCATGCCCATCAGCACATTCACAGGCGTGGGCGCTACAGCGAGCACCACCGCCCGGATCTCGTCGACGCTGCGCAGGCCGGGGGCGTACAGCACGTCCGCTCCGGCCTCGGCATAGGCCTGCAGGCGGCGGATGGTGTCGTCCAGGTCGAGACGCCCGTGCAGCAGATTCTCTGCGCGGGCACAGAGGGTGAAGGGGAAGGACAGGCTGCGGGCGGCCGCGACGGCGGCACGCACCCGTGCCACGGAAAGCTCGAAATCGTAGATCGGTGCATCGCTACGCCCGCTGGCATCTTCGATCGAACCACCCACCAGCCCCGCTTCGCCAGCGCGCTGGATGGTCCGGGCGCAGTCTTCCGGCAGGTCGCCGAAGCCGTTTTCCAGATCGGCCGCCACCGGCAACGGCGTGGCGTCGACAATGGCACGGGCATTGTCGAGGGTCTCCTCGGGCGTCAGCGCGCCTTCGGCATCCGGCCGCCCGAGGCTGAACGCCAACCCGGCACTGGTGGTGGCCAGCGCCTCGAAGCCCAGGCTGGCCAGCATCCGTGCGGAGCCGGCATCCCACGGGTTGGGAATGACGAACGCGCCATCACGCTCATGCAGTGCCTTGAAGGCTTCGGCTCGCAGGGTTTGCACATCCATGGTTCAACCTCCGACGGTCAGATCACAGTAACCCCAGTTGTTCGACCTCAGGGGCACGCGGCAATTCAGGCAGCGCCGCCAAGCCTGGCAACAGGGTCATCAGGCGCTGGTGAAAACGCTGGGCCAGTGCCGCGGCCAGACGGTTGTCCGAGGTATGCAGAAACACATACGGGCGGCGCCCCTCCTCGATCCAGGCGGCGACCTTGTCGACCCAGGGCGTGAGAAAGCGCTCGTTGGCCTCGAGCTCGGGATGGCCGATGAACCGCACCTGCGGGTGCCGGGTAAAGGCCGCCGGGCGCGGCGGCACCTTGGGCTTCTTGGCCTGGGCATGGAGCACGGCGGGCTCGCGCGAAGCGCAGCTGAACAACGCACGCGGATCCAGGCAGATGCGCTCGACACCGCGTTCATGCAACAGGCGATTGAGTTGGCGCTCCTCCTCGCCACGGGCAAAGAACGCGTCGTTGCGCACCTCCACCGCCACCGGCACGCCGATCTCGTCGAGAAAGTGCGCTAGCTCTGCGAGCCGCGTCGGCCCGAACATCGCCGGCAACTGCAGCCAGTAAGGCGACACGCGTTCGCCCAAGGGCGCCATCAGCCGGGTGAAGTCCAGCGCCGAATCGAGCTGTTCGCGCAGGTCGCCCGCGTGGCTGACATCCCCTGGGAACTTGGCGGTGAACCGGAACCCAGCCGGCATGATCTGCGCCCAACGCTCTACCGTGGTTGGCGCGGGGCGGGCATAGAACGTGGTGTTGCCCTCGACGGCGTTGAATACCTGGCTGTACAGCCCGAGGAACTCGCTGGTACGGGCGTCGGCGGGGTACAGGTACTCGCGCCAGGCGTTTTCAGCCCAGGACGGGCAACCGAGAAAGTAAGGGAGGGGTGATGGCGTCATCCATCAAATGTACAGGTCCAGCCCCAGCACTTCCATCTCCCAGTCGGTGAAGCCGGCAGTGGTCAGGTAGCTGGCGAGCGCCGTTGAGGTCCGCCGGTCGCGGGCACGGGGGAAGATCAGGTCCTGCTGACGGGCCGGCAGGTTCTCGCCGCGACGGCTGGCGCGGCTGACCTGCGCGTCGATGTCCTCGATGATCTCGGCGTCGGCTTCGTCGATGGCTTCGTCACGCGCCGGCGCCTTGCGAGGCGCGCGCTTGATGGGGTAGCTCTGTGAGGAGAAGCCGTCGATACGCATGAAAGGGGCACTCAGGATCAATGATGGCAATTTAGCAGCATCAGGAATCCTTCGCTAATGCCCGAACTGATAACTGGACCACAGAACGCGCAAAAGGTTTTATCGTGAACGGCGATAGCCGACGAACTGCGTTCAACGCGCCTTGGGCGTAGCCACATTATCGCGCAGGTAAACCGGTTGCGCCTGCTCGGCGACGACCGCCTCCCCCCGCGCCCAGGCGAAACCGGCCAGAGTGAGGATGTCCAGTGCGCTGGGCAGGGCCACGGCATCGCTGGCCGCGACCTGCACGGCCAGCCGCTCGGCATAGCCCCAGCCGGTGCCGGCGCCGAACCAATCGCCCTCCAAGTCTTGCGGCAGCGCAACCCGATCGGGCGGCAGCACCGTTTCCTGGCCGATCAGACGCATCTCGCCCTGCTCGGCGCGGTAGCAGCCCCAGTACACCTCGTCCATGCGCGCATCGATGGCCGCGGCCACCTGCTGCACGCCTCGCTCACGCAGCGCGCCCTGGGCCAGCGCCGCCAGATTGGACACCGGCAGCACCGGACGCTCGAGAGCGAAAGCCAGCCCCTGGATCACGCCGATGGCGATACGCACGCCGGTGAAGGCGCCCGGGCCACGGCCAAAGGCGATGGCGTCCAGCGCGCTCAGCGCCACACCCGAGTCGGCCAGCAGTTGCTTGATCATCGGCAGCAGCTTCTGCGCGTGCAGGCGTGGGGCCACCTCGTAGTGACTGGTCACCTTGCCGTCGTGCAGCAGGGCGACGGAACAGGCTTCGGTGGCGGTATCCAGGGCCAACAAGGTGGTCATCGAACGAGGTATCCAGGCGACAGGGGAAAAAGAGCGGCAGTATAAACGACAACGGCCCGCAAGCGGGCCGTCGTGACGCACGGTGATGGATCAGCTCAAGGCTGCCAGCACCTTGGCGGTGATCGATTCGACCGAGCCGACGCCTTCGATGTGGCTGTACTTCGGCTTGCCAGCATTGGCGGCCGACAGCTTCTGGTAGAAGTCCACCAGTGGCTTGGTCTGGCTGTGGTAGACCGACAGGCGGTGACGCACGGTTTCTTCCTTGTCGTCATCGCGCTGGATCAGGTCTTCGCCGGTGACGTCGTCCTTGCCTTCGACCTTCGGCGGGTTGTACTGGATATGGTAGGTACGGCCCGAGGCCAGGTGCACGCGGCGACCAGCCATGCGGCCGACGATCTCTTCGTCGTCCACGGCGATCTCGACCACGGCGTCGATGTCGACGCCGGCGGCGACCATGGCTTCAGCTTGCGGGATGGTGCGCGGGAAGCCGTCGAACAGGCAGCCGTTGGCGCAGTCTGGTTGAGCGATGCGCTCCTTGACCAGGCTGATGATCAGCTCGTCGGAGACCAGCTGGCCGGCATCCATGACCTTTTTCAGCTCCAGGCCCAGCGGGGTGCCGGCCTTGACGGCGGCACGCAGCATGTCACCGGTGGAGATCTGCGGAATACCGAACTTCTCGGTGATGAACTTTGCCTGAGTACCTTTACCGGCCCCGGGAGCTCCCAGCAGAATTACGCGCATCTTGTGCTCCTCATATTTTTCTTTGCAAATCAACGGATTCGGCGCACAAGGCCAACTCCGGAAAATCGGACGAGACCGTAAAATCGGTCAAAAGGCTGCTCAAGATACACAGCGCCCGCCCCCCCGACAAGCGTCCAAAAGTGCCAGGAACGGGCCGCCCGCGGCTGGCCGGGGCACGGGTTGCGCCCGGCGCAACCGGCCGTCACGGGTTGGCGCAAGGCCAACCCGGCCCATCACCGAGACCGGTTTCGAACGACCTCAGCCGGTATTGCGCAAACCAGCCGCGATCCCCGCCACGGTCACCAGCAAGGCCTGCTCCAACGGGCTGTCCAGAGCGGCTTCACGGCTGCGCGAGCGCGCCAGCAGCTCGGCCTGCAGGCGGTGCAACGGGTCCAGGTAGGTGTTGCGCAGGCGGATGAATTCCAGGGTTTCCGGGCTGTGCGCCAGTAGCACCGGCTGCCCTGTCAGCCCCAGCACCACCTGGCACGACTGCGACAATAGGTCGCGCAGGTGCGCCCCCAGCGGCAGCAGTTCGGGTTGCACCAGACGTTCGTCGTAGGCCTCGGCGATTTGTGCATCGGCCTTGGCCAGGACCATCTCCAGCATGTCGATGCGGGTACGGAAGAACGGCCATTGCTCGCGCATCTGCGCCAGCAGCGTCCCCTGTCCGCGTGCCAGGGCATTGTTCAGCGCCGTTTCCCAGCCCAGCCAGGCCGGCAGCATCAGCCTTGTCTGGGTCCAGCCGAATATCCACGGGATCGCCCGCAGGCTCTCGATGCCGCCGGCGCGGCGCTTGGCCGGGCGGCTTCCCAGCGGCAGGCGGCCGAGTTCCTGCTCGGGGGTGGACTGGCGGAAGTACTCGACGAAGTCCGGGTTTTCGCGCACCACATCGCGGTAGGCCTTGACGCCATCGGCGGCCAACTGGTCCATCAACGCGCGCCAGGCCGGCTCCGGCGGTGGCGGCGGAAGCAGGGTCGCCTCCAGCACGGCGGCCAGGTAGAGGTTGAGGTTCTGCTCGGCAATGCCCGGCAAGCCGAACTTGAAGCGGATCATCTCGCCCTGCTCGGTGGTGCGGAAACGCCCGCCCACCGAGCCCGGCGGTTGCGACAGGATCGCCGCATGGGCCGGTCCGCCGCCGCGCCCGACCGTGCCGCCCCGGCCATGGAACAGCAGCAGCTCGACCTGGTGCTCGCGACAGATGCGCACCAGGTTCTCCTGGGCGCGGTACTGGGCCCAGGCCGCCGCGGTGGTGCCGGCGTCCTTGGCCGAGTCGGAATAGCCGATCATCACCTCCTGCGGCCCTTGCAAACCAGCGCGGTAGCCCGGCAAACCGAGCAGGCGTTCCATCACCGGGCCCGCGTTGTCCAGGTCGGCCAGGGTCTCGAACAACGGCACCACGCGCATCGACCGGGTCAGCCCGGCCTCCTTAAGCAACAATTGCACCGCCAGCACATCGGAGGCCGCGCCGGCCATGGAGATCACGTACGACCCCAGCGACGCCGCAGGCGCGGCGGCAATCTCGCGGCAGGTGGCGAGCACCTCGGCCGTCTCGGCCTGGGGCTGGAAATGCGCCGGCAACAGCGGGCGACGGTTGTTCAGTTCGGCCTGAAGGAACGTGATGCGTCGCTCCTCGTCCCACTCGGCATAGCGACCGAGGCCGAGGTAGTCGGTGATTTCCGACAGTGCATCGCGGTGGCGGGCGGCATCTTGGCGCACGTCCAGGCGCACCAGGAACAGGCCGAAGGTCACCGCGCGGCGAAGGCAGTCAAGCAACGGGCCGTCGGCGATCACACCCATGCCGCATTCATGCAGCGACTGATAGGCCAGTTCCAGCGGCGCGATCAGCTCGCGATTGTCCACCAGTACCGCAGCACTGGCAGGTTGTGTGCTCGTCAGCGAGGCATGGGCCCAGGCACGGGTGGCGCGCAGGCGATCGCGCAGTTGCTTGAGCAGGGCGCGATAGGGTTCGGCGCTGTCGCCGACCTTGTCTTTCAGCGCGGCGCTGGCCTGCTGCATGGACAGCTCGGCGGCCAGGCCGTCGATATCGCGCAGGAACAGGTCGGCGGCCATCCAGCGCGCCAGCAGCAGGACTTCGCGGGTGACCGCCGCCGTAACGTTGGGGTTGCCGTCGCGGTCACCGCCCATCCAGGAGGCGAAGCGCACCGGCGCCGACTCCAGCGGCAGGCGCAGCCCGGTGGCCTCGAACAAGGCCGCGTCGACCTTGCGCAGGTGGTTGGGGATCGCCTGCCACAACGAGTGTTCGATGACCGCAAAGCCCCACTTGGCTTCATCCACCGGGGTCGGCCGGGTGCGACGGATCTCCTCGGTGTGCCAGGCCTCGGCGATCAGGCGGCGCAAGCGTTCACGCACCTGCTGGCGCTCGCCGGGAACGAGGTCGCGGTGGTCCTGCGCGGCCAGTTGCGCGGCAATGGCGTCGTACTTCTGGATCAGGGTGCGGCGGGCCACCTCGGTGGGATGGGCGGTAAGCACCAGCTCGATGTTCAGCCTGGCCAGTTGCCGGGCCAGCTCATCGTTGCCGTGGCCCGCCGCCTTCAGCCGCGCCAGCAGTTCCGGCAGCACCCGCGCCTCGAACGGCTCGGGCTGGTCGGCGTCGCGGCGCCGGATAAGCTGATACTGCTCGGCGATGTTGGCCAGGTTGAGAAACTGGTTGAATGCCCGCGCCACCGGCAGCAGGTCCTCCTCGGCCAGGTCGCCCAGGGTCGAGCTCAGTCGCTCGCCCTGCCCGCGCCGGTCGGCCTTGGCGCTGTGGCGGATGTCCTCGATCTTCTGCAGGAACGCCTCGCCATGCTGCTGGCGGATGGTCTCGCCCAGCAGTTCTCCCAAAAGGTGCACATCCTCGCGCAAGCGCAGATCGATATCACTCATCAGCCTTCTCCACTCCAGGAAACCGCATGCGCCCAAGAGTGCCCACTCGCGCCCGCGCCTGGCAAGCCAGAAGCGGCCAGAGCAACTAAAGTGAACACAGGACATCCGAAGCAATGCCACTACCAGGCTTTGACAGAGAGGTCATCATGAAAATTCGCCAACTCGCCGAGCACTGGGAACAGAACGCCGCCGGCCTCCTGAGTCCCACCGGCCATGTCCTGCACCTGGACATGGAAGCCGAAGCGCGCCTGGCCGCGCTGATCGACATGTACCCCAAGCGCAGCCCCGAGGAACTGCTGGGCGAATTGGTGGCGGCGGCGCTCGAGGAACTGGAAGCCAGCTTCCCCTACATCAAGGGCCAGCAGGTGATCGCCACCGACGAAGAAGGCGACCCGCTGTACGAGGATATCGGCCCCACACCACGCTTCCTGGCCCTCTCCCGACGCCACCTGCAAGCCCTCGGCAGGGTGCGCAAGGAGCCGTCGCACTGAACCTTTCCGGGTGCCGGGCGAAGCCCGGCATACCGTCATCCACGGCGGAAGTTCCAGGAAAAATCCGCTGACTGATTAGTCAGAAAAAAATACCTTTAGCGTGCAAATTTTTCTGAACTATTCAAAAAATGCCTGGGTCACAGCCAATAGCCATCACGGCAAAACCCTGTAAACACGGGCCTTTGCGCCCGACGCTGGCCACAGGGGAACAGCGATAGCCACCGCGTGGCATCGTCGTTTAACAGGAGTGACCCAATGGAGTTGACCACCATGAAGACCCGCATCGCACAACCTTCCTCCACTCACCTGCGCGGGCTCAAGCTGGCCGCGCTGGCCCTGGGCAGCAGCCTGGTGCTGGCCGGCTGCGCGGGCAAGCCGCCGACCGAGCAATACGCCGTGACCCAATCGGCGGTCAACTCGGCGGTCAGTGCAGGTGGCACCGAATTCGCCGCGGTGGAGATGAAGGCTGCCCAGGACAAGTTCAAGAAGGCCGAGATCGCCATGCACGACAAGCAGTACGACCAGGCCAAGCTGCTGGCCGAACAAGCCGAATGGGACGCCCGCGTCGCCGAGCGCAAGGCCCAGGCAGCCAAGGCCCAGAAAGCCGTACAGGATGCCCGCCAGGGTATCAACGACGTACGCGAGGAAGGCCTGCGCAGCGCCGAATGAGCCCTGCCCAGCCTCATGAGCCTTCGTTAACGATCAAAGGATGAACACTATGCGCAACTACGTCATGATTCCCGCCCTGCTGGCCTTGAGCGTGGGCCTTGCCGCCTGCTCCCACGACCCGAACGCCAACCTGGAGTCGGCCCGCACCAACTTCTCCGCCCTGCAGAGCGACCCACAGTCGAGCAAAGTGGCCGCGCTCGAGACCAAGGACGCTCAGGACTGGCTGAACAAGGCCGACAAAGCCTACATGGATCGCGAGGACTCGAAAAAAGTCGACCAGCTCGCCTACCTGACCAACCAGCGTGTCGAAGTGGCCAAGCAGACCATTGCCCTGCGTAGCGCCGAGGCCGAACTCAAGAACGCCGCCGCCCAGCGCGCCCAGGCCAAGCTGGACGCCCGCGACGCGCAGATCAAGAAGCTGCAGGACAGCCTGAACGCCAAGCAGACCGACCGTGGCACCCTGGTGACCTTCGGTGACGTGCTGTTCGACTTCAACAAGGCCGTGCTCAAGAGCAGCGCTTACCCCAACGTCACCAAGCTGGCCCAGTTCCTCCAGGAGAACCCTGAGCGCAAGGTGATCGTCGAGGGCTATACCGACAGCGTTGGTTCGGCCAACTACAACCAGACCCTGTCCGAGCGTCGCGCCGGTGCGGTGCGCATGGCACTGGTACGTGCCGGCGTCGATCCAGCACGCATCGTCGCCCAGGGCTACGGCAAGGAGTACCCGGTGGCCGACAACAGCAGCAACTCGGGCCGCGCGCAGAACCGTCGGGTGGAGGTGACCATCTCCAACGACAACCAGCCGGTGGCACCGCGCTCGGTGAGCCAGATCCAGTAATCGCTAGTGCTTGAGTGAAGAACCCCGCCTGATGGCGGGGTTTTTCATGGCTTGGGATTGAACATCGTGCAGGTGACGCCTCGTGGGGCAAGCCCGCTCCCACGCAAAAAACATCTTCTTGAAACCTGGTCTGGCACCGACCCGATCTGAAGGTCAGGACACGCTCACTGCACCTGCTGCGGCGTCTCCTGCCCCATGCAACGCACCGCGCGCTTGCGGTTGTCTACCAGCACCCCGGTCAGGCCCTTCTGCTCGGTGTCGAACAGCACCAGCACGCCATCGATGCACTGCGCCACCTGTGGCGCCGGCGTCAGCGAGACCTTGTAGTCTTCCCCCGGAATGGTCTTGAGCATGGTGAAATCCTGCAGCAACAGCGCATCCTCGGGCTTGGCGAAATGCAGGTAGCCGTAGTACCAGAGGGCTCCCACCGTCACGATGATGCTGCCGACACCGGTCAGGATCAGCGGGATGGCGTTGCGTTCTTCACTCATTGCTAGTTCTTCTCGTCAGGGTAGTTGGGTACTTCGGCCAGGCGGCGCAGGCCGTTGAAATGGGTAGGGTCTTCCAGGAAACGCAGCATCACCTGACGCCAGGTCGGATCGGCGAAGGTCTGCACATGGCCGCCCCGGGTCAATTGCAGCACCCGGGGCGGCGGCGCCTGGCGGTACAGGCGCAGGCCGTTGTCCAATGGTACGAGGTTGTCGTCGATGCTGTGGAAGAACAGCTTCGGCGGGCTGTCCAGGCGGGCGATCGAGTTGACCGCGCTGTCGCCGTCCGGCACCAGCCACGACAGCGGCACCTGCAGCGGCCAGGTCATCCACGAAGTGCTCAGGGCATATCGCCCCACCGCCCGGTAGCTGGCGGGCACGCCATCGAACACCAGGGCGCTGAAGCGTCGGCGCTGCTCGGGGTGCTGGGCCAGGTAGTGGATGGCCATGGCCCCTCCGAGGCTCTGGCCGAGCAGCACCAGCGGCCGGCCCTGGGCCTGGGGCGCCTTGTCGAGCCAGTCCAGCGCCGCGCCGATGTCGCCGTACACTTCAGGCAATGTCGGCTTGCCCTGGGACAGCCCATAACCGCGATAGTCGATCATCAACACCTGGTAGCCTGCTTTCGGCAGCCAGTAGCTGCCGCCCAGGTGCCAGGCCAGGTTGCCGCCATTGCCATGCAGGTGCAGCACCGTGCCCTTGACCTCGACACCCTGCGGCACGGGCAGCCACCAGCCATGCAGGCGCGTGCCGTCGGCGGCCCTGAGGGTCAGGTCCTGATACTGCAGATGGGCCCTTTGCGGGGTGAACGGCTGACCGGGCTCGGGATAGAACAGCAGGCTGCTGCAACCGCCCAACAGCAGCAGCCCGAGGCCGAAGGCGAGGTGACGGCAGGCGTCAGAGAATGTTCGCGTAGTCGGCTTCAATACGGTCCAGGCTCAGGTGGTTGAGGAAGTTGGAGAAGCACATCCAGGCCGACAGCGCGTTGAGGTCGCGGAACTGCTCGGGCAGGTACTTGGGCGGTTCGACCAGCCCTTCCTCGACCAGCTGGCGCAGCGTGCGCATGTCTTCCAAGGTGGTCTTGCCGCAGAACAGCAAAGGGATCTGCTCGAGCTTGCCCTTCTTCACGGCCAACTGAATGTAGTTGTAAACCATGATGAAGCCCTTGAGGTAGGACAAGTCCTTGGTGAATGGCAGGCCGTTGGGCACCGAGCCACGGAACACCCGGCTGGCGTTGCTGTAGCTCTGCCCCATCTCGAAGCCCTGGCCGCGGAAGAACTCGAAGACCTGCAGGAAGTCGGCGCCCTCCTCCACCATGTGGATGGCACGGGTACGGTTGGTGAGCTTGCGCAGACGGCTGGGGTAGGAGGCGAAGGCGATCACCTCCATGAGGATCGCCAGGCCCTCCTGGGTCACCGTCGACGAGGGCGGGCCCTTGGCCAGGAAAGTACAGATCGGCTGGTTCAGCCCGTTGAGGGTAGTGCCGACGTGCACCAGGCCTTCATGCACTTCCAGGGCGCGCACGTCGCGGCTGTTGAACATGGCGTCGGCGCGCACCTTGATGTAGTCGGCCCCGGCCGCGGCGTCGGCAACGATGCCGTCGGACTCGAACACGCGGATGGTCTCCTCGGCCTCGCCGAACACCTTGTTCAAGCGACGCTGGAGGATCTCCACCGCTTCCTTGGCCGTGAGGTTCTTCGGCTCGTCCTTCAGGTCGCCGCGACCGTCGATGTTGTTCAGGTAATCCGAGAGCATCAGGCCCAGGTCGGCCAGGGTCGGGTCGCCGGCGTGGAAGGCGTCGGAGGCGGCGCCATAGAGCTCCTGAGAGATCAGCCCGAAGTCCTCGGTGCCGCGTGCCTCGAGCATGCGCACCACCATGCGGTATTCCTTGCACATGCGCCGCATGATCTGCCCGACCGGATTGAACTGGCCCAACTGCCGGGTGATGTCGCGCTCGATACTCTGGAACTCGGCCTTCACCGCGCTGGAGTCGAACGACAGCGGGCGGTTCTGGTAGTAGGCACGGTCCACCGCTGGTGGCTCCTTGCCCTTGGCCTTGAGAAAGCCCTGGCGGATGCCATCGTCCCATTTCACCGCGTCAAGCACGCGGATCGGGGTCTGCGTGGCGACGATGCGGTCGGACAGCGTGCGTATGGTCTGCTGGTACTCGTCCACGCGGGACTCCTTCTTGAAGCCTCATCGCGGGGCAAGCCCGCTCCCACAACCAGGAGCGGGCTTGCCCCGCGACGAGGCCGGTATGCTCACGGCTATTTACCGGAACGCTGGAAGCGCGCCACCTCGACGAACAGATCGGAGTTGGCGGGATCTTCCAGATACGCCAGCACCCGCTCGGTCGGGCTGTCGATCAGCACGCCCTCGCCGTTATCTTCCGGCACTTCGGTGTTGTGTCCGCTCAGTTCTTTCTTGGCGACAGCCTGCTGCACCTGCTCGACATCGAGGTTGTAGACCACCAGCTGCTTGCCGTCGATCACCTCGAAGCCACCGATCAGGAAATTGCCACCCAGGCGCTTGGGCACCCCGGCCGACAGGTACCAGCGGTTGCCGTGCCGGGCCACGGTGAAGGCGTATTCCTCGGGGGCCTTGCCCTGGGCACGGGCCACCGCTTTGTAGGTATTGCCACCCGCGCGGCTGATGCTCAGTTTCAGCGGCTGGCCCCAGGCATCCTTGCTGCTCCACTGCCCGAGCAGGGCCTTGGGCGCCGGCTGGTTGGCCGGCAGTGGCTCGTCGAACGTCACCAGACAACCGCCCAGCAGGAGGAATGACAAGGTCAACAACACCACACGCCAGGCTTTCATCAGGTTCTCCTTGAAAAGTCGTTCGCCACTCAGGCCGAAGCCAGCACCATCTGCAGGTATCGGACAAGGATAGCGAGCATCTGCTCATCGGCCTGCGCATTCGCATCCTTGAGCAGGCCCTGATATTCCATCTGCTCGATTATCGCCGTCAACATCTGGGCATCCTGCTCGGGCTGGCGCGAGCCGACAACCTGCAGGATCTGCCGTGCGCCATGCAGCAGGATCTGCTCGTGGGCCTGCACCAGCTCGGCCAGGCGCGGGCACAGAAGCGCCTCCTGGCGGAAGGCCTGCTCGGCCATGAGGAAGTCGCGGCGGTTGTTCAGCTGGCGCAGGACGTAGTCGGCCAGCATGCGCGCCACTTCATCGGCCAGGTGCGCCCGGGCCTCGGGGGTGCCGTCGCCCTGGGCCAGCAACTGGCGCAGCACACCTTCGGTGTTGGTCCACAGCTTGGCCATGTAAGCCGCGCTGCGTTCGACGTACTGGGCGAAGGTATCGGCCAGCAGGTCCTGGATATCCTTGAAGTAGTAGGTGGTGGCCGACAACGGCACGCCGGCCTCGGCAGCCACGGCACGGTGGCGCACGCCGCGCACGCCATCGCGCACGACGATGCGCATGGCGGCGTCGAGGATCTGCTGGCGGCGCTGCTCGCTGCCCTGGCGGGCGGTCTTGCGGCCCTGATACTGCACGCTCTCGGCGACGGCGGTGGCGATACCGGCGGCACCCTGGTGGGGCATTGCGGGGGTCACTCTGGTTTACCTCACGAACAGTGGGTTGCCTGCCCGGCAATGAG
Source organism: Pseudomonas sp. P106(2024) (assembly GCF_057480815.1). Classification (NCBI taxonomy): domain Bacteria; kingdom Pseudomonadati; phylum Pseudomonadota; class Gammaproteobacteria; order Pseudomonadales; family Pseudomonadaceae; genus Pseudomonas; species Pseudomonas sp. P106(2024). The sequence goes on from NZ_JBLIYU010000013.1 coordinate 14,918, forward strand.
GCCGGCACTGACAACATAAAGCTTCAGGCATGAAAAAGCCGCCTCGAAAGGCGGCTTGTTCAGATCGCTCAGGCCTGTGGACGCATGTGCGGGAACAGGATCACGTCGCGGATCGACGGCGAGTTGGTCAGCAGCATCACCAGGCGGTCGATGCCGATGCCTTCACCGGCGGTCGGCGGCATGCCGTATTCCAGGGCGCGGACGAAGTCGGCATCGTAGTGCATGGCCTCGTCGTCACCGGCGTCCTTTTCGGCCACCTGGGCCAGGAAGCGCTCGGCCTGGTCTTCGGCATCGTTGAGCTCGGAGTAGGCGTTGGCAATCTCGCGGCCACCGATGAACAGCTCGAAGCGGTCGGTCACGGCCGGGTTGTCGTCGTTGCGACGGGCCAGCGGCGACACTTCGAACGGGTACTCGGTGATGAAGTGCGGCTGTTCCAGCTTGTGCTCGACCAACTCTTCGAAAATCATCACCTGCAGCTTGCCCAGGCCTTCGTGGCCGAGCACCTTGGCGCCGGCTTTCTTGGCGATCTCGCGGGCACGGTCGACGTCCTGCAGGTCGGCGGCGGTGAGCTCCGGGTTGTACTTGAGGATCGAGTCGAACACCGACAGGCGCACGAACGGCTCGCCGAAGTGGAACACCTTGTCGCCATACGGCACGTCGGTGCTGCCCAGTACCAGCTGCGCCAGCTCGCGGAACAGTTCCTCGGTGAGGTCCATGTTGTCGCGGTAGTCGGCGTAGGCCTGGTAGAACTCGAGCATGGTGAATTCAGGGTTGTGACGAGTCGAAACGCCTTCGTTACGGAAGTTGCGGTTGATCTCGAACACCTTCTCGAAACCACCGACCACCAGGCGCTTGAGGTACAGCTCCGGCGCGATGCGCAGGAACATGGCCATGTCCAGGGCGTTGTGGTGAGTTTCGAACGGCTTGGCCGCGGCGCCGCCGGGGATGGTCTGCAGCATCGGGGTTTCGACTTCGAGGAAGTCGCGCTCGATGAGGAACTTGCGGATGTGCGAGATCACCTGCGAACGCACACGGAAGGTGTGGCGGGTTTCCTCGTTGACCATCAGGTCGACGTAGCGCTGGCGGTAGCGCTGCTCGGTGTCGGTCAGGCCGTGGTGCTTGTCCGGCAGTGGGCGCAGCGACTTGGTCAGCAGGCGCACGCGGGTCATCTCGACGTACAGGTCACCCTTGCCGGAACGGGCCAGGGTGCCCTCGGCGCTGATGATGTCACCCAGGTCCCAGGTCTTGACCGCGGCCAGGGTCTCTTCCGGCAGGGTCTTGCGATTGACGTAGACCTGGATGCGGCCGGTCATGTCCTGGATGACCATGAACGAGCCACGGTTGAGCATGATGCGACCGGCGACCTTGACCGGGATGGCGGCTGCTTCCAGCTCTTCCTTGGTCTTGTCCGCGTACTGTTTCTGCAGGTCGTTGCAGTAGCTGTCGCGGCGGAAGTCGTTGGGGAAGGCATTGCCCTTGGCGCGCTCGGCGGCAAGTTTTTCCTTGCGCAGGGCGATCAGGGCGTTTTCTTCCTGTTGCAGGTCTTGCGCTTCGGTCTTGAGGTCGCTCATGTCGTCATTCTTTCCATCAGGTGTTCGTTGCCCCTGTCGGGCAGGGCACGCGATACGGGCCCTGGGCCTCGTATCGCGGCGGTGGTGTGCGGTTTACAGCCCCTGCTTGAGGCTCGCTTCCAGGTACTGGTCGAGGTCGCCGTCCAGGACCTTCTGGCAGTCGCTGCGCTCCACGCCGGTACGCAGGTCCTTGATGCGCGAGTCGTCGAGCACGTAGGAGCGGATCTGGTGGCCCCAGCCGATGTCCGACTTGCTGTCCTCCAAGGCCTGGGAGGCGGCGTTGCGCTTCTGCATTTCCAGCTCGTACAACTTGGCCCGCAGCATTTTCATGGCGGTGTCCTTGTTGGCGTGCTGGGAGCGTTCGTTCTGGCAGGCCACCACGGTGTTGGTCGGCACGTGGGTGATACGCACCGCCGAGTCGGTGGTGTTGACGTGCTGACCACCGGCACCGGAGGAGCGGTAGGTGTCGATGCGCAGGTCGGACGGGTTGATCTCGATCTCGACCTTGTCGTCGATCTCGGGCGAGACGAACACCGCCGAGAACGAGGTGTGGCGACGGGCGCCGGAGTCGAACGGGCTCTTGCGCACCAGGCGGTGCACGCCGATCTCGGTGCGCAGCCAGCCGAAGGCGTACTCGCCCTTGATGTGCACGGTGGCGCCCTTGATGCCGGCGACTTCGCCTTCGGACAGTTCGATGATGGTGGCGTCGAAGCCGCGCTTGTCGGCCCAGCGCAGGTACATGCGCAGCAGGATGTTGGCCCAGTCCTGGGCCTCGGTGCCGCCGGAGCCGGCCTGGATGTCCAGGTAGGCGTTGTTCGGGTCCATCTCGCCGCTGAACATGCGACGGAACTCAAGCTGGGCGAGGGATTCCTCAAGCCCTTGCAGCTCGGTCTCGACATCGCTGACAGCGCCTTCATCGCCCTCCTCGACAGCCATGTCGAGCAGGTCCTTGCAGTCGGTCAGGCCGTTGGACAGTTTATCGAGGGTCTCGACCACCTGCGCCAGCATGGCGCGCTCGCGGCCCAGGGCCTGGGCGTATTCGGGTTTGTTCCAGACAGCGGCGTCTTCCAGCTCGCGGTTTACTTCGACCAGACGATCATGTTTGTGATCGTAGTCAAAGATACCCCCGAATGGACTGGGAACGCTCGGTGAGGTCCTTGATGGTGTTCAGGATCGGTTGGATTTCCATGGGCGGGCTGCTCTCGTGCGAATTCGGTGAAAAGCCCGCGAGTATAACCGAGTCTGGGGCCTGGCGGCAGACCCGCCGGGCGGTATGCGCTAATCCCTGTGCGTCCCAATCGACCCACTACGCCAGGATCAGCGTGCCTCCATGTGGGCAATCATCAACTGCACGCTCTCGTTCCCGCGAAACTCATTGACATCCAGCTTGTAGGCCAGCTCTACCCAGCGCACCGTAGGGTTCGGCCAGACCTCGCGATCGATGCCGAAGGCAATTCCGTCCAGACGCACCGCTCCGCACTCGCTCTTGAGTACCACCTTCAGGTGGCGCTCCCCCACGACGCGTTGTTCGACCAGCTGAAACACCCCATGAAACAACGGCTCTGGAAAGTGCTGTCCCCAAGGCCCGGCATTGCGCAATGCCCGCGCCAGGTCCAGGTGAAACTCTTCGACCGCCAGGGTGCCGTCCGACAACAGCCGACCAGTCAGGTCATCCTCACGCAACTGACGCCGCACCTCTTCATCGAACGCCTCGGCAAACGAAGGAAAGTTTTCGGCCGGCAACGACAGACCAGCTGCCATCGCGTGCCCGCCAAACTTGCTGATCAAGGCCGGATGACGCGCCGCCACGGCATCCAGCGCGTCGCGGATATGGAACCCCGGCACCGAGCGCGCCGAGCCCTTGAGCATCCCCTCCCCCGCATCGGCGAAGGCGATGGTCGGACGGTGGTAACGCTCCTTCAACCGCGAGGCAAGAATGCCGATCACCCCCTGGTGCCAGTCGGCGTCGAACAGGCACAGGCCATAGGGCATGGACTCGACTGGCAGGTCCTTGAGCTGGGCCAGCGCCTCGCGCTGCATGCCCTGCTCGATGGACTTGCGGTCCTGGTTCAGGCCATCGAGCTGCTGGGCCATGTCCAGCGCCAACGCCGCGTCCTCGCACAGCAGGCACTCGATGCCCAGGCTCATGTCGTCCAGGCGCCCGGCGGCGTTGAGCCGAGGGCCGAGGATGAAGCCCAGGTCGGTGGAAGTGATGCGTCGATGATCTCGCCGCGCCACCTCGAGAATAGCCTTGAGCCCGGGGCGGGCGCGGCCGGCGCGGATTCGCTCCAGCCCCTGGTGCACCAGGATGCGGTTGTTGGCGTCCAGCGGCACCACGTCGGCGACGCTGCCCAGCGCCACCAGATCGAGCAACTCACCGATGTTCGGCTGCGGCTGAGCCTCGTAGCGCCCCAGGCTGCGCAGGCGCGCGCGCAGGGCCATCAGCACGTAGAAGATTACCCCCACGCCGGCCAGGGACTTGCTCGGGAACCCGCATCCCGGCTGGTTCGGATTGACGATGGCATCGGCGGCGGGCAACTGTTCGCCCGGCAGATGGTGGTCGGTGACCAGCACCTTGAGCCCGGCGGCCTTGGCGGCCGCCACACCCTCGACGCTGGAGATGCCGTTGTCCACGGTGATCAGCAACTGCGGCTGGCGCTGCAGGGCGACCTCGACGATCTCCGGGGTCAAGCCGTATCCGTATTCGAAACGATTGGGCACCAGGTAATCGACATGCGCCGCGCCCAGCAGGCGCAGGCCAAGCACACCGACGGTACTGGCGGTGGCGCCGTCGGCGTCGAAGTCGCCGACAATGAGAATGCGCTGGCGCTGGTCGAGTGCCTCGACCAGCAGGTCCACCGCCGCATCGATACCCTTGAGCTGCTGGAATGGCAGCAGGCGCGCCAGGCTCTTGTCCAGTTCAGCCTCGGTCTGAACGCCACGGGCGGCGTACAGGCGTGTCAGCAGGGGTGGCAGGTTGCCCAGCAATGGCAGGGGCGACGGCAGGGGACGGGGTTCGATACGCATGGGGTCTTCGATAATCTGGTGTGAATCAGGTCAGCCGCGCTCGCCGAGCAGCCACTGCAGCTGCACTTCGTGCTGGCCACGGTCGTCGGTGACGAACACCGTGCCTTCGCTGATCATCACATCCCACTTGATGGTGCGCGGCATGTCGGTGGCGAGGATCTCCAGCACGTCTTGCGGCACGGCGGCGATGCTCAGGTTCTTCAGGCCCTTGACTGCGCCAAGCACCTTGTTCTCCCAAACGCGCAAGCTGCCATAGGCCAACAGACTGGTGCGCTCGGTCCGCCGCGAGCACCAGGTCAGGCGGTCGGCGTCGGGCTGGCCAACCTCGATCCAGTGCAGGATGCGATCGTCCAGGCTTTTTTCCCACAGGGCCGCCTCATCGACGTCCGACAGGCCGCGACCGAAGGACAGCTGCTCGTTGTACCAGAGGGCATAGGCCAGCAGGCGCACGGCCATGCGTTCTTCGGTTTCCGAGGGATGACGGGCGATGGTCTGGCGAACGTTCTCGTACACGCCGCGATCGAGGTCGGTCAGATTCAGTTCGAACTTGTAGGTGGTGGACGGCTGGGCCATGGGCAATGGGCTTCTTGCGGGAGAAAGTCGCACAGTCTAACTGATCCGGGGCGCCAGCGCCGGATCAGACAACGCCGATATACCTGCCATCGCCGAGCTGTGATACAACCTGCCCTCACGCCCAGCCGCCACGGATGCCCCATGCCTACGCCCAGCAAACCCCTCGCCGGCCTGAAAGTCATCGAGCTCGGCACCCTGATCGCCGGCCCCTTCGCCTCGCGGATCTGCGCCGAATTCGGCGCCGAGGTGATCAAGGTCGAATCCCCCGATGGCGGCGACCCGCTGCGCAAGTGGCGCAAGCTCTATGAGGGTACCTCGCTGTGGTGGTTCGTCCAGGCGCGCAACAAGCAGTCACTGACCCTAAACCTCAAGCACCCGGAAGGCCGTGACGTGCTCAAGCGTCTGCTGGCCGACGCTGACATCCTGATCGAGAACTTCCGCCCTGGCGTGCTGGAAAAGCTGGGGTTGGGCTGGGACGTGCTCCATGCCCTCAACCCACGCCTGGTCATGGTGCGCCTGTCGGGCTTCGGCCAGACCGGGCCGATGAAAGACCAGCCGGGCTTCGGCGCGGTCGGCGAGTCCATGGGCGGGCTACGCTACATCACCGGTTTCGAGGACCGCCCACCGGTGCGTACCGGGATCTCCATCGGCGACTCCATTGCCGCGCTGTGGGGCGTGATCGGCGCGCTGATGGCCCTGCGTCATCGCGAGGTCAACGGTGGCGCGGGCCAGGTGGTGGACGTGGCGCTGTACGAGGCGATCTTCGCCATGATGGAGAGCATGGTCCCGGAGTTCGATGTGTTCGGTTTCATCCGCGAACGCACCGGCAACATCATGCCGGGCATCACCCCCTCCTGCATCCACACCACCGCCGATGGCCGTCACGTGCAGATCGGCGCCAACGGCGACGCGATCTTCAAGCGTTTCATGCAGGCCATCGGCCGCGACGACCTGGCCAACGATGCGGCCTTGACCACCAACGACGGCCGTGATGCCCGCCGCGACGAGCTGTACGGCGTCATCGACCGCTGGGTCAACAGCCTGCCACTCACCGAAGTAATGCAAGCGCTGAACGAGGCTGAAGTACCGGCCAGCCGCATCTACTCCGCCGAGGACATGCTCGGTGACCCGCAATTCCTCGCCCGCGAAATGTTCCTCCAGGCTCGGCTGCCGGACGGCAAGCCCTTCAAGATGCCGGGCATCGTACCCAAGCTGTCCGACACCCCCGGGTCCGCCGAGTGGGTCGGCCCGGCACTGGGCGAACATACGGCCACGGTACTGGCCGGCCTGGGCTACGACGCTGCCGCCATTGCCCGCCTGCGCGCGGCCGGTACGGTGTGACCCACGCCCCATGGGTATCCGCCATCTGCCCATCGTACTCTGCCTGTTGCTGACCGCACTCGTGGGTCAGGTGGCCGAGGCCAGAGAACGCCTTTTGTGGCTGGTGCGCGACCTGCCGCCATTCACCATCTTCGAAGGGCCGTCCAAGGGCCAGGGAGTGATCGACCAACTGTTGCCGATGCTGATCGCCCGGATGCCCGAGTACGACCACAGCATCGTCCGGGTCAACCGAGCCCGGGGCCTGCAGATGCTCCAGGAGCCCAGTTTCACCTGCGACCCGACCCTGCTGTGGACCCCCGAGCGCGCCAGATACGTGCACTTTTCCCAGCCATCGCTGGGCGTGCTCAGCACGGGTCTGATCGTGCGCAAGCAGGATCAGGCGCTGCTGGCGCCCTACCTCGAAGGCCAACAGGTCGACCTGCAGCGCTTGCTGACCGAGACCCGACTCAAACTGGGCATCGTCGCGGAGCGCAGCTACAGCACGCAGGTCGACGAGGTCCTGCGGCAACTGCCCGATACCGCCTTCAGCCGTCACTACGGCAACGATGCCACAGCCAGTCTGCTGCAGATGCAGCAATTGGGGCGCCTGCAACTGGTGCTCGGCTATTGGCCCGAGATGCGTTACCTGATCCAGCAGCACAATGGCTCGCTGGACGACTATAGTTTCCACCCCATCCTTGGCGTGAACCACTACCAATTCCTGCATATTGGCTGCTCGGACACCCCCCTGGGGCGTGAGGCGATTGCTCACATCGACCAGATGCTGCCGACCTTGCGTCGGGATACCTTGCCCGAACTTTATGCCCACTGGCTGGACCCAGGGCTGCGCGAGGGCTATTTGGAGCAGGCCAGGCATTTCTTCGAGCAGAGCGAACAGCCGCTACGCTGACGCTCCGGGAAACCTGCAGACTCGAGGCAAAAAGAAACCCCGGCCGCTGGGGAGGACGACCGGGGTCAAGCGAAAGCCCTCGGGGCTTCCAGTGACAGTCTTGACGGTACCGGAGCAAAGCACCATCGGACAGCCCTTGCTGATTCTGATGGGCGTATCAGACAAAGGTTCCCTGCATCTGTCGTTGATGTTGCAGGGCGGCGATCACACAAGGCTGCAGGCGGCCTTCGGCGATCTGCAGGTCACGGTGCAGGCCATCGACCAGGTCGATCAGCAACTGCTGCTCCACCAACTGACGTGCGCAGACTCCGCGCTGGAGGATCAGCATCCCGTGCTCGTCATAGAGGGTCAACTGACGGCAGCCACGGCTATCGGCCGTGCCGAGCTGGGCCTGGTAAGGGGTGAGGGCTTCGTTGAGCAGTCTGCAGACTCTTTCCATCCGGATCACTCGCTGGCTAAGGTAAGGAAACTGACCTCCAGGCCCGACGGAAAGTTCGCCCTGGCCCGTTACCCTGAGCATGCGCAGCCAACGTGACAGTTTCGATGCCCCCAATCGGCGGCCGACTAGAGGCGCTCCAAGGCCTGCTCCAGCCCTACCATCGACATCGGCCAGGACAGCTCCGCCAGCACGTTCAAGCCATGCTGGCGAGCTTCGAGCGCCAGGTCGATATCCCCTGCGCCGGCACACCCGACAAACAACAACCCACCCGCGCAGGAGGCCTGCACCAGGTACTTGAACAGACGCAGGGCGTGACGCCTGGGCATGCCCTGATCGAGCACCAGCACATCCACCGGCCGCTGCAGCCTCGTCGCGGCCGCTACGTCATCGGTAAGCCGGACGTTGTAGACACCCTGGGCATTGAAGGCCTGGTGCAACACCATCTGATAGTAGGGCCTGGCCTGGTGAATAAGGACATTGAGCTGATGCATGTGCCCCCCTTGGAGCATTGAGGCTTATAGGTGGAAGCAACCACTTTAGTAGGGGGAGGTATCTAACTACATGGGAAAAATCTGAAATCTCGAGCCTGTGGATGACAGGCACAAAAAAGCCCGTTCAGGACGGGCTTTCTCGTATCGGTTTGCTCTTAGAGTGGCTTGCCGCGATTGCCATGCTGGCTAACAAAGGCCTGCACCGTCTTCAGGTCGTTGGCCAGCACCGTGCAGCGCTCCTCACGGCTGAACAGGTCGCTCAGGTGCGCCGGCAGCTCCAGGGCCTTGGCGACACCAGCCTTCTCCACCGCCTCGGGGAACTTGACCGGGTGCGCGGTACCCAGCACCACCATCGGCGTATCCAGGCTGCGGCGGCACTCGCGGGCGGCCTTGACGCCGATCGCGGTGTGCGGATCGAGAACTTCACCAGTGGCCTTGAACACCTCGGCGATGGTCTCGCAGGTCTGCTCGTCGGTGACGGCCAGCGAGTCGAACAGCTTGCGCGCCTCGGTCCAGCGATCCTGCTCGACGCTGAAGCCGCCGCCTTGCTTGAAGGTGTCCATCAGCTGGGCAACTGCGGCGCCATTGCGACCGTGCAGGTCGAACAGCAGGCGTTCGAAGTTGGACGAGACCATGATGTCCATCGACGGCGACAGGGTCGGGTGCAAGGAATCCTTGACGTACTGGTTGCCGCTCATGAAGCGGTGCAGGATGTCGTTGCGGTTGGTCGCCACTACCAGCTGGCTGATCGGCAGGCCCATGTTGCGCGCCAGGTAGCCGGCGAAGATATCGCCGAAGTTGCCGGTCGGCACCGAGAACGCCACCGAACGTGCCGGGCCGCCGAGCTGCAGAGCTGCGTGGAAGTAGTAGACGATCTGGGCCATGATCCGCGCCCAGTTGATCGAGTTGACCGCCACCAGGCGGGTGCCCTTGAGGAACGACTGGTCGGCGAAGCTGGCCTTGACCATCTCCTGGCAGTCGTCGAAGTTGCCCTCGATGGCGATGTTGTGGATGTTGTCGCCGAGGATGGTGGTCATCTGCCGGCGCTGCACCTCCGACACGCGCTGGTGCGGGTGCAGGATAAAGATGTCGACGTTGTCGCAGCGGCGGCAGCCTTCGATAGCGGCCGAACCTGTGTCACCGCTGGTGGCGCCGACAATCACCACGCGCTCGCCGCGCTTGACCAGTACATGGTCGAGCAGGCGGCCGAGCAGCTGCAGGGCAAAATCCTTGAATGCCAGGGTCGGGCCGTGGAACAGCTCCATGACCCACTCGTTGCCGTTGAGCTGGCGCAGCGGCGCGACCGCGGCGTGGGCGAAGTTGCCGTAGGTCTCTTCGAGGATCTTCTTGAAGTCGGCGTCGGCGATGCTGCCTTCGACGAACGGACGCATCACCCTGAAGGCCAGTTCGTGGTAAGGCAGGCCCGCCCAGGAGGCGATTTCTTCCTGGGTGAAGCGCGGCAGGTTCTCGGGCACGTACAGGCCGCCGTCGCTGGCGAGGCCCGCCAGCAGGACGTCTTCGAAGTTCAGGGCCGGAGCCTGGCCGCGGGTACTGATATAGCGCATGGATGCAAACCTTCGATGCTGGGCGCGGGCCGCCGTCGCGGCCCGCCGCCGGAATTAATTGAGCTGTTCGACGCGGATGCGCACGACCTTGCCGACCACGTCCTGGAGCGCTTCCAGGGCGACGATGGCGTCGTCGATGCGTTGCTCGACCACACGGTGGGTGAGCAGGATCATCGGTACCAGGCCGTCCTGCTCCTCGGCTTCCTTCTGCATGATCGACTCGATGTTGATGCCGCGCTCCGAAAGGATGCTGGCGACCTGGGCCAGCACGCCCGGGTGGTCCTTGGCCTGGATACGCAGGTAGTAGGCACTTTCACAGGCATCGATCGGCAGGATCGGATGAGCCGACAGCGCGTCCGGCTGGAACGCCAGGTGCGGCACGCGGTTCTCCGGGTCGGAAGTCATTGCACGGACCACGTCCACCAAGTCGGCGACTACCGACGACGCGGTCGGCTCCATGCCGGCACCTGCGCCGTAGTACAGGGTGGAACCAGCGGCGTCGCCGTTGACCATCACCGCGTTCATCACGCCGTTGACGTTGGCGATCAGGCGATCGTTGGGGATCAGCGTCGGGTGCACGCGCAGCTCGATGCCGTCGGCGGTGCGACGGGCCACGCCCAGGTGCTTGATGCGGTAGCCCAGGGCCTCGGCGTAGTTGACGTCGGCGGTGGTCAGCTGGGTGATGCCCTCGGTGTAGGCCTTGTCGAACTGCAGCGGGATACCGAAGGCGATGGACGCCAGGATGGTCAGCTTGTGTGCGGCGTCGATGCCTTCGACGTCAAAGGTCGGGTCGGCCTCGGCATAACCCAGTGCCTGGGCTTCGGCCAGCACGTCGGGGAAAGCGCGGCCCTTGTCACGCATCTCGGTAAGGATGAAGTTGCCGGTGCCGTTGATGATGCCGGCCAGCCAGTTGATGCGGTTGGCCGACAGGCCCTCGCGGATCGCCTTGATCACCGGGATGCCACCGGCCACGGCGGCTTCGAAGGCGACGATGACGCCCTTCTCGCGGGCCTTGGCGAAGATCTCGTTGCCGTGCACGGCGATCAGCGCCTTGTTGGCGGTGACCACGTGCTTGCCGTTTTCGATGGCCTTGAGCACCAGGTCGCGGGCGATGGTGTAGCCGCCAATCAATTCGATGACGATATCGATCTCAGGGTTGCTCGCGACTTCGAACACATCAGCGGTAATGGGGGTACCGGTAATCTGGCAGTTCGGGTTCTGCGAGCGCATGGCAATCTGTGCCACTTCAATACCGCGCCCGGCACGGCGGGCGATCTCCTCGGCGTTGCGCTGAAGTACATTGAAGGTTCCGCCACCGACGGTCCCCAACCCACAGATGCCTACTTTGACCGGTTTCACTGTGAACTCCCCATAGAACGGCCGGCACCTGCGCCGACCGTGAAACATGCCGTCACCCCATGACGACGGCGTACTGAATTGATTACTTGCTCTCTGCCAGGGCCAGCTTGGCCACTTGCGGCGCCGGCTGGTAACCCGGAATCACCTGGCCATTCTGTAGAACGATCGCCGGCGTGCCATTTACACCAATCGACTGGCCCAGCTGGAACTGCTTGCTGACCGGGTTGGCGCACTTGGCGGCCTTGATCTCCTTGCCGTCGACCATCTTGTCCAGCGCCGCGCGGCGATCGCTGGAGCACCATACCGCCTGCAACTGCTCATCACCCGGCGAACCCAGCCCCTGGCGCGGGAAGGCGACATAGCGCACTTCGATACCACGACGGTTGAGCTCCGGCACTTCGGCGTGCAGCTTGTGGCAATACGGGCAGGTGGTGTCGGTGAACACGGTGATATGCGACTTGGTTTCACCCTTGGCCGGGTAGACCACCATCTCGCCGACCGGAATGCCGTTGATCAGCTTGGCAATGCCCTGGCGCTCGGTCTTCTCGGTGAGGTTGACCGGCTTGCCGTCCTGGATCTGGAACAGGTAGCCCTGCATGACGAACTGGCCGTCGGCGCTGGCGTACAGCACGCGACCGCCCTGCAGTTTGACTTCGTACAGGCCGTTGAGCGGGCTGCTGCTGACGCTCTCGACAGGCACTTCCAGCTCGAGGTTCTGCAAGGACTTGCGGATCGCCTGCTCGGCACCGGCATTGGCATCGGTGGCCGCGGCGACGGCAAAGGTACTGGCCAGCGCCAGGGCGGCGGCGGCGAAAATCTGGGTCACGCGCATGGGGTACTCCTGAAGGCGGACGGGGCCGTGGGGGCGTTGCTTGACCCTGGCGGGTGGCGAACATTCGGCCCTTGCAACAAACCGTCCAAGCCTACCACAACAAACTGGCGCAGTAGGGGTACTCAGGCACCGGTCGGCGGAACATGAAAAGCATTCATCCACGTGGATGGTGTTCGGCGTGCAACTGCTGCAGCCGGGCCTTGGCCACATGGGTGTAGATCTGCGTGGTGGACAGGTCGCTGTGGCCCAGCAGCATCTGCACCACGCGCAGGTCGGCGCCATGGTTGAGCAGGTGCGTGGCAAAGGCGTGGCGCAGCGTGTGCGGCGACAGCGGCTTGTCGATGCCGGCCACCCGCGCCTGGTGCTTGATACGGTGCCAGAAAGTCTGGCGGGTCATCTGCTCGCCGCGCTGGCTGGGGAACAGCACGTCGCTGGGGCGCCCATTGAGCAGCTCGGCGCGGCCATCGCGCAGGTAGCGTTCGAGCCACACCACCGCCTCCTCGCCCATCGGCACCAGGCGCTCCTTGCTGCCCTTGCCCATCACCCGCAGCACGCCCTGGCGCAGGTTGACCTGGTCCAGGGTCAGGCTGACCAGCTCGGTCACCCGCAGGCCACAGGCATAAAGCACCTCGAGCATGGCGCGGTCGCGCTGGCCGATAGCCTCGCCGAGATCCGGCGCCTGCAACAGGGCCTCGACATCGGCCTCCGACAGCGACTTGGGCAGGGGCCGGCCCAGTTGCGGCATGTCCACCTGCAACGTCGGGTCGACAGCGACCAGCCGCTCGCGCAGCAGGTAACGGAAGAACCCGCGTACCCCGGAAAGAAAGCGCGCGGTCGAGCGCGGCTTGTAGCCCTGGTCGAAACGCCAGGCCAGGTGGTCGAGGATCAGCTCGCGCCCGGCATCAGGCAGTGCCACGCCGTGCTCCTGCAGCCAGCCATTGAACAGCGCCAGGTCGCTGCGATACGAAGCACGGGTGTTGTCGGACAGCCCCTTCTCCAGCCAGAGGGCATCGAGGAACTGGTCGATCAGGGGGTGGTCCAGTGCAGGCATGAAGACTCGGTGGCAAACGACGAAATGACGCTTAGTCTTTCATAACACGGCATGCAGAGGGAGCCCGCGTGAACGAACAGCAAATTCTTTTGAGTGTCGGCGGCATCGGCGCCGCCGCCCTGCTCTGCCAGTGGCTGGCCTGGCGCCTGAAACTGCCGGCGATCCTGTTCCTGTTGCTGTGCGGCATCCTCGCCGGGCCGGTGCTGGGCTGGCTGCAGCCGCAGGCGCTGTTCGGCCCGCTGCTGATGCCGCTTGTGTCGCTGGCGGTGGCGCTGATCCTGTTCGAAGGCAGCCTCACCCTGCACCTGTCGCAATGGCGCGAGATCGGCAGCGTGGTGCACCGCCTGGTCACCGTCGGCGCGCTGAGCACCTGGCTGGTGATCGCCCTGGCCACCCATTGGCTGCTGGGCTTCGACTGGCCCCTGGCGATCCTGTTCGGCACCCTGACCCTGGTCACCGGCCCCACGGTGATCGTGCCCATGCTACGGGTGGTGCGGCCGAAGGCGGCGATCGCCAACATCCTGCGCTGGGAAGGCATTGTCATCGACCCGATCGGCGCGCTGCTGGCGGTGGTGGTCTACAGCTTCATCATCGCCAGCGCCGCCGGCGAAGGCCTCAGCCACAGCCTGGCGACCTTCGCCGGGGTGATCTTCTGCGGCAGTGCGCTGGGGGTTGCCGGTGGCTGGCTGCTCGGGCAGGTCATGCGCGAACAGTGGTTGCCGGAATACCTGCACAACCTGGCCTCGCTGGCGGCGGTGCTGGGCATCTTCATCGCCGCCAACCAGATCGTCCACGAATCGGGGCTGCTGGCGGTCACGGTCATGGGCATGTGGCTGGCCAACATGCCCGGCGTGGACGTGCGGCAGATCCTGCATTTCAAGGAAAACCTCAGCGTGCTGCTGATCTCCGGCCTGTTCATCCTCCTGGCCGCGCGGCTCGACCTGCACGCGTTGCTGGCCCTGGGGCCGGCGGTACTGGGACTGCTGCTGGTGATCCAGTTGCTGGCGCGACCGCTTAACGTGCTGCTGTCGACCCTGGGCTCGCCACTGAGCTGGCGGGAACGGGCATTGCTGGCCTGGATCGCGCCACGAGGCATCGTGGCGGCGGCCGTATCGGCGATTTTCGCCATTCGCCTCGACCAGGCCGGGCACGAAGGCGCGCTGCTGCTGGTGCCACTGACCTTCGCCGTGATCATCGGCACCGTGGTGCTGCAAAGCGCCACCGCCAGGCCCCTGGCGCGCCTGCTGAAGGTGGCGGAACCGGCGCCGAGCGGGTTTCTCGTGGTCGGCGCCAACCCGCCTGCGCGGGTCATCGCCAAGGCCCTGCAGCAACTGGGTTGCCGGGTGCTGCTGACCGACTCGAGCTGGGAGAACATCCGCGCCGCGCGCATGGACAACCTGCCGACCTACTTCGGCAACCCCGCCTCGCAGCACGCCGACGCCCACCTCGACCTGGTCGGCCTGGGGCATCTGCTGGGGTTGTCACCGGCGGGCGAGCTCAACGCCCTGGCCTGCGCGCGCTTTCGCCATGACTTTGGCCAGGCCCGATTGTTCGTGCTGGCCAGCGGTCTTGAAAAAAAGCGCAGCGACAAGCATCGGGCCAGCGAGGAACATCGCGGACAATTACTCGGGTCGAGCCCGATGACCTATGGGCAACTGGCCAAGCTGTTGCACCAGGGTGCCGAGCTGTACAGCACCACGTTGACCGAGGCCTTCGGCTGGGACGACTACCAGCACCTGCATGGCCCGCGGGCCACGCTGCTGTTCGCCCGGGACGGACAAGGCTGGGTGCATGTGGCCAGCCCGGACAACCCGCTCAAGCCGCAGCCCGGGTGGACACTGGTGGCGCTGGTGGAGCCGGAACTGACCGAGCAGCCCGTAGCGCATTGACTTACGAATGGCCCGGCAATCAGGCCAACGGCAGCACCGGCACCGGGCGCTTGTCCTCGTCGATGGCGACGAAGCTGAACACGCCATGGATCGCCCGCTCCCGCCCGTCGAGGTACATGTTCTCGACGAACACATCCACCTGCACCTGCAGGCTGGTGTTGCCGACCTTGATCACCGTGCCCACCAGCTCGACGATCGAACCGGCCGGGATCGGGTGCTTGAAGTCGATACGATCGGTGGACACGGTCACCAGTGGCAGCCGGCAGAATCGGGTGGCGGCAATGAACGACACTTCGTCCATCCACGCCAGGGCGGTACCGCCGAACAAGGTGTTGTGGTGGTTGGTGGTGTTGGGGAACACCGCTTTGGTCACGCGGGTCACCGAAAGCTCGGTGCGGCGCTGGATTTCCTGGTCTCGGGTGGTCATTTTCGGTCACATCGCAAGGGCGGGTTTCAGAAAACAAAAAAGCAGCCCGAAGGCTGCTTTTTTCTCGCAAGGCGGCCTAGGCCGCCAGGCAAACTGTACTCAGGACAGTTTTTCCTTGATGCGAGCGGCTTTGCCGGACAGGTCGCGCAGGTAGTACAGCTTGGCTTTACGCACGTCACCACGACGTTTCACGGCCAGGCTGTCGATCTGCGGGCTGTAGGTCTGGAAGGTACGCTCTACGCCAACGCCGCTGGAGATCTTGCGCACGGTGAAGGCGCTGTTCAGACCGCGGTTACGCTTGGCGATAACGACGCCTTCGAACGCTTGCAGACGCGAGCGGTCGCCTTCCTTCACTTTAACCTGGACGACAACGGTGTCGCCTGGTGCGAAGGTCGGGATCTCTTTGCTCATCTGCTCGGCTTCGAGCTGCTGGATGATCTTGTTGGTCATGCTGTGCTCCTAAGATGGATACTTGATCCACCATCGATACGTTTAACTATCGTCCCGCTCGCGGATGTATTCCTCGAGCAGCTTCTTCTCTTCTCCAGAAAGCGAGCGACTTTCCAGAAGATCGGCGCGTCGTTCGAAGGTCCTACCAAGGGACTGCTTCATCCGCCAACGCCGGATATGTGCATGGTTGCCACTTAGCAACACGTCGGGAACACGCTGATCCGCATACACCTCGGGTCGGGTGTAATGCGGGCAATCCAGCAGACCGTCGGTGAAAGAGTCTTCCTCCGCCGAGTCCACATGCCCTAAAGCTCCGGGCAGCAGCCGTGTAACCGCATCGATCAGTACCATGGCCGGCAGCTCGCCACCGGAAAGCACATAGTCGCCAATCGACCACTCCTCATCGACATGAGCCTCGATAAAGCGCTCGTCGATGCCTTCATAACGACCGGCGATCAGGATCAACGATTCCTGTTCGGCCAGGCCTTTGACCGCTTGCTGGGTCAGCTTGCGGCCTTGTGGCGAAAGGTAGATCACCTTTGCCGATGCTCCGGTCGCCTGCCTGGCGCTAACCAGGGCGTCTTCCAGAGGCTTGATCTTCATCACCATGCCCGGACCACCGCCAAACGGCCGATCGTCCACGGTGTGGTGGCGATCTGTGGTGTAGTCCCGCGGATTCCAGCAGGTCACTTGCAGCAACCCCTGTTTCACCGCGCGGCTGGTAATGCCGTACTCCGTGATGGCCGAGAACATCTCGGGGAACAACGTGATGACGTCTACGCGAAGGTTACCCATCGTCTAGAAGTCCGCGTCCCACTCAACCCGCATTACGCCTGCTTCCAGGTCGATTGCCAGCACGCATTGCCCGGTATAGGGCAACAGACGCTCGCGATCATCCAGGCTGCCTGCGCAGGGTTTGACCACCATTACATCGTTCGCGCCGGTCTCCAACAGGTGATCGATCTTGCCGAACAGCTGTTCGTCCTGATTGATGACCTTCAGGCCCACCAACTGGTACCAGTAGTACTCGTCGGCTGCCAGGTTGGGCAAAAGGCTCCGCGGTATGCAGATTTCGTAACCGCTCAGAAGACGGGCTTCATCACGATCATCGAGGCCTTTGAGTTTTACGACCAGGCCCTTCTGGGAGCCACGACCGCTGACCAGCTCGACCTGTTTTACCTTGCCTTCGTGCTTGAGCGTCCAGCGCGGATAATCCAACAGGTTTTCAATCGGATCGGTAAAGGAATACACCTTCACCTCGCCGCGAACGCCGTGAACCGAAAAAATCTTGCCAACGACGATGAGGTCGTCAGCCTTTTCTGGCGTCGCGTTCATACTGCTCAGGCTGCAGCCTTGGCAGCTTCCTTCAGCAGCTGAGCAACACGCTCAGACGGCTGTGCGCCCTGGCTCAGCCAGTAGGTGACGCGCTCTTGGTTGACCGACAGCTTGACTTCGGCGCCCGATGCGATCGGGTTGAAGAAACCAACGCGCTCAACGAAACGGCCGTCACGGGCGTTACGCGAGTTGGTCACGGTCAGGTGGTAGAATGGGCGCTTTTTCGAGCCGCCACGGGCCAGACGAATGGTTACCATGTGAACATCGTTCCTATAGTCGGTGCTGCAAAACTGAATGCCCAATGGGCACACGGGTGCCCAAAAGGCCGCATATTCTCGGGGAATACACGGACATTTGCAAATGCCTTTTTCGGCAATGCCGGGGCCTGCCGATCAGTTCTGCCGGTTTGGGCCACCTCGCGGCGGCCATGATCCCGCCATAGCGGGGGTCTGGCAGACTTCCTCATATAAGGAAGCCCGCCGGATTCTTTTACAGTTTCGGCATGCCGCCACCCGGCAGCATCCCGCCAAGGCCACGCATCATCTTGGCCATGCCGCCCTTGGCGGAGAATTTCTTCATCATCTTCTGCATCTGCTTGTGCTGCTTGATCAAGCGGCCGATGTCCTGCACCTGGGTGCCGGAACCGAGGGCGATGCGGCGCTTGCGCGAACCGCTGATCAGGTCGGGGTCGCGACGCTCGGCCGGCGTCATGGAGTTGATGATCGCCTCCATCTGCTTGAACTGCTTCTCGGCCGCGCCCTGGGCATTGCCCATCTGCGACAGGTTCACGCCACCGATGCTCGGCAGCTTGTCCATCAGGCCGCCGAGACCGCCCATGTTCTTCATCTGCTGCAGTTGGTCGCGGAAGTCCTCGAGATCGAAGCCCTTGCCCTTCTTCAGCTTCTTGGCCAGCTTGTCGGCCTTGGCCTTGTCGATGTTCTGCTCGGCCTGCTCGATCAGGCTGAGCACATCGCCCATGCCGAGGATGCGCGAGGCAATGCGATCAGGGTGGAACGGTTCCAGGGCCTCGGTCTTCTCGCCCATGCCGATGAACTTGATCGGCTTGCCGGTGATGGCGCGCACCGACAGCGCGGCACCGCCACGGGCGTCGCCGTCGACCTTGGTCAGCACCACGCCGGTCAGCGGCAGGGCGTCGCCGAAGGCCTTGGCGGTGTTGGCCGCGTCCTGGCCGGTCATGGCGTCGACCACGAACAGGGTCTCGATCGGCTTGACCGCAGCGTGCAGGGCCTTGATCTCGTCCATCATGTCGGCGTCGACATGCAGTCGACCGGCGGTATCGACGATCACCACGTCGATGAACTTGAGCTTGGCCTCGCGGATCGCCGCCTCGGCGATGGCCACTGGCTTCTGGCTGATATCGGACGGGAAGAAAGTCACGCCGATGTCGTTGGCCAGGGTTTCGAGCTGCTTGATCGCCGCCGGACGGTAGACGTCGGCCGACACCACCATCACGCTCTTCTTCTTGCGCTCTTTCAGGTGACGCGCCAGCTTGCCGGCGGTGGTGGTCTTACCGGCACCTTGCAGACCGGCCATCAGCACCACGGCAGGCGGCGCGGCGTTGAGCGTCAGCTCTTCGTTGGCCGCGCCCATCAGGCTTTCCAGCTCGGCCTGGACGATCTTCACGAAGGCCTGGCCTGGCGTCAGGCTGCGCGACACCTCGGTGCCGACCGCGCGCTCCTTGACGCTGTTGACGAAATCCTTGACCACCGGCAGGGCGACGTCGGCCTCGAGCAGGGCCATGCGCACTTCGCGCAGCGTGTCCTTGATGTTGTCTTCGGTCAGCTTGGCCTTGCCGGTGACATGGCGTAGCGTCTGTGACAGGCGGTCGGTCAGGTTTTCGAACATGGTGATCCTTTCAGGCCCAGTGAAGCCGAGGTTTTTCAGATGCCCAGGTGAACATGTACACGCGCCGGGCAGAGCAAGGCGGCGATTATAGCGGAGACTGCTTCCTGCGCACACCTCGCTCGGGACCACCGGCTAGCCCCACGATTGACACGCAGTCTTCCTTGCCCACCGCGATCTATGCCAAACTCCGTCCCTTTAGGGCTTGCCTGCCAGGACTTATGTTCTCTTCACCCAGCCTCATCCCCAATCTGCTCGCTGCCTTCCTCTATCTGGCCGCGTCCGTCTACCAGGCCACCGGGCTGGCCCGTGGCGCCCGCGCCGACAAACGGCTGCTGGGCCTGCTCGGCACGTTGGCGGTGGTCGCCCAGGGCGGCGCCCTGTTCTTCCAGCTGATCACGCCCCTGGGCCTGAGCCTGGACTTCTTCAGCGCCGCCAGCCTGATCGCCGTGGCGGTGATCGGCCTGACCCTGCTCGCCTGCCTGAGCATCCCGGTGGAGAACCTGCTGGTGCTGCTGTTCCCGCTTGGCGCGGTGACCGCGCTGCTGGCCCAGTTCGCCCCGCCCGGCACGGTGCCGCTGATCAACGAAGAGCCCGGCATTCTCGCGCACATCCTGCTGTCGATCCTGGCCTACGGCCTGTTCACCATCGCCGTGTTCCAGGCCCTGCTGCTGTTGCTGCAGGACCACCAGCTCAAACACAAGCATCCGTCCGGGCTGATCCGCAACTTCCCGCCGCTGCAGACCATGGAAAGCCTGCTGTTCGGCTTCCTCTGGGCCGGCTGGGTGCTGCTGTCGCTGTCGCTGATCTCCGGCTGGCTGTTCCTCGACAACCTGTTCGCCCAGCATCTGGTGCACAAGACCCTGCTGGCCTGCGTGGCCTGGATCGTGTTCAGCGTGCTGCTGTGGGGCCGTACCCGCCTCGGCTGGCGCGGGCACAAGGCTATCCGCTGGACCCTGGCCGGCTTCTGCCTGCTGATGCTGGCCTATTTCGGCAGCAAGCTGGTCCGCGAATTCATCCTGCATATCTGACGGTCGCCCATGGACACCCTGCCGTACGCCCCGCTGCTCGGCATCATCGCACTGGCGCTGCTGTGGTCGGCGTTGTTCACCGCGGTCGACAGCGCCCGCCAGCAAGCCACTGGCCAGGGCGACGCCACTCTCCCCGCCCAGGGCCTGGTGCTCGGCGCCAGCCTCGGCAAGTTGCTGGTGCTGGGCCTGGCCTGCCTGATCGGCCAGCGCTACGACGGTGAGCACGGTTTCTGGCTGGCGGGCCTCGGGGCCGCCTTCACCCTGCTGGTGCTCGCCGACTACCTGCCACGCCGCCTGGCCCGCCGCGACCCGCAAGCCTTCCTGAGCCTGGGCGATAACCTGCTTAAATGGCCGCTGGCGCTGCTGCAGCCGCTGGGCTGCCTGCTCGACGGCTGCGCCAAGCAGATCCTGCGCCCGTTCCGCGCGCAACCCACGGCAGTGGCCCTGCATCCGCAAGCAGACGACGACTTCGACGAGGACGGCCCGACTGACAGCACCCGCCACGGCCTGCTCGAAGGCCTGCAGGCACTGGACAAGATCACCGTCAACGACATCCTCGTGCCACGAAACGAAGTCGACGGCATCAACCTCGACGACCCCATCGAACGCATCATCGAGCAACTGATCGTCAGCCGTCACACCCGCCTGCCGGTCTACCACAACGACATCAACCAGGTCGAAGCGGTACTCAACACCAAGCTGATCAGCCACCTGCTGCCGCGAGCCGAGCTGACCCCTGAGAAACTCCAGGCGGCCTGTTACGAACCCTACTTCGTCCCCGAAAGCACCCCGCTGCAGATGCAGTTGCTGAACTTCCACAAGCAGCAGCGGCGCATGGGCGTGGTGGTGGACGAGTACGGCGAGGTGCTGGGCATCGTCACCCTGGAGGATATCCTCGAGGAGATCGTCGGCGAGTTCGAGGACGAGCAAAGCCTGGACAACCCTCACGTCCACCCCCAACCCGATGGCCGCTTCGTCATCGAGGGGACGGCCTCGCTGCGCGAGATCAACCGCACCCTTGGCTGGCACCTGCCCTGCGACGGCGGGCCGAAAACCCTCAACGGGCTGGTCACCGAGGCATTGGAAAGCATCCCGGCAAGCGCGGTATGTCTCAAAATTGGCAGATATCGGCTGGAAATCCTCGAAACCGAGGATAATTGCGCGAGCAAGGTACTGGTCTGGACACTGACTCGCTAGCTATACTCGAAACACGCTTACCCAGCCCTGCCGTCCCGCCCGCTATCCGCACCCAGCGCCCGACGGCCAGTCCGCACCACTGACACGCCCCGCGGTCCTGCTTCAGCACCCCGAACAGCAACCGCTCACCGCCTATCCCCTGGGCTATCGTCAGTCGCGCGACCAACAACAATACGCTCCGGCTCCCGTGTGCCCGTCACATGGGCCGTGCCCCATGGAGCATGACTGTCAGGGACCTTCGCATGACTACCAGCAGCACCTACGCCGAACCTGCCTCGGCAACACCGGTCAATTCGCCGGCCCGGGTGGCCACCGCCAGTTTCATCGGCACCGCCATCGAGTTCTACGATTTCTACGTCTACGCCACCGCCGCCGCGCTGGTGATCGGGCCGGTATTCTTCCCGTCAAGCTCCGGCACCGCGCAGATGCTCGCGGCCTTTCTCACCTTTGGTATCGCCTTCCTCGCCCGCCCGCTGGGCTCGGCGCTGTTCGGCCACTTTGGCGACCGCATCGGGCGCAAGTCGACGCTGGTCGCCTCGCTGCTGCTGATGGGCGTGTCCACCACGCTGATCGGCGTGCTGCCCGGCTATGACAGCATCGGCGTCTGGGCGCCGATCATCCTTTGCCTGCTGCGCTTCGGCCAAGGCCTGGGGCTGGGCGGCGAATGGGGTGGCGCGGCGCTGCTGGCCACCGAGAACGCGCCACAGGGCAAGCGCGCCTGGTTCGGCATGTTCCCGCAGCTGGGCCCGTCGATCGGCTTTCTCGCCGCCAACGGCCTGTTCCTCACCCTGGCCCTGGTGCTCAGCGACGAGCAGTTCCGCGAATGGGGCTGGCGCATTCCGTTCCTGCTCAGCGCAGCGCTGGTGCTGGTCGGCCTGTACGTGCGCCTGAAGCTGGAGGAAAGCCCGGTGTTCGCCAAGGCGGTCGCCCGTCACGAACGGGTGAAGATGCCGGTGGTCGACCTGTTCGCCCGCTACTGGCTGCCGACCCTGCTGGGCGCCGCGGCCATGGTGGTGTGCTATGCGCTGTTCTACATCTCCACGGTATTCTCGCTCAGCTATGGCGTGACCACCCTCGGCTACAGTCGCGAGACCTTCCTCGGCCTGCTGTGCTTCGCGGTGGTGTTCATGGCCCTGGCCACGCCGCTGTCGGCCTGGCTCAGCGACCGTTACGGGCGCAAGCCGGTGCTGGTGGTCGGCGGCCTGCTGGCGATCGCCTCGGGTTTCACCATGGAACCGCTGCTGACCTCGGGCTCTACCACGGGCGTGGCGCTGTTCCTGGCCATCGAGCTGTTCCTGATGGGGGTGACCTTCGCGCCGATGGGCGCGCTGCTGCCCGAGCTGTTCCCGACCCATGTGCGCTACACCGGCGCCTCGGCGGCCTACAACCTGGGCGGTATCGTCGGCGCCTCGGCGGCACCGTTCTTTGCCCAGAAGCTGGTGAGCATGGGGGGATTGAGCTGGGTGGGAGGGTATGTGTCAGTGGCGGCGGTGATCAGCCTGATTGCCGTGTTGTGCCTGAAAGAGACGCGCAATACCGAGCTTTGAAGCAATCGCGGGGCAAGCCCGCTCCCACGCCAGGCTGATACTGGCGTGGGAGCGGGCTTGCCCCGCGATCGTTTCAGGTCAGAACTCGACTTTCACGGCTTGCGAAGCACGGGTCGCCTTGGCCCGGGCGGCCTCGACCGACTCGTCGCGAGCCAGGCACACGCCCATGCGGCGGGTGCCGTTGATCTCAGGCTTGCCGAACAGGCGAATGGCGGTATCCGGCTCGCTCAGTGCGGCGCCGAGGTTGGCGAAGCTGGTCTGCTGCGACTGGCCTTCCGGCAGGATCACCGCCGAGGCCGATGGACCGAACTGGCGCACCACCGGGATCGGCAGGCCGAGAATGGCCCGGGCATGCAGGGCGAACTGCGACAGGTCCTGGGAGATCAGGGTCACAAGGCCGGTGTCGTGCGGACGCGGCGAGACCTCGCTGAACCACACCTGGTCGCCCTTGACGAACAGCTCCACGCCGAACAGGCCACGCCCGCCCAACGCGTCGGTGACCGCCTGGGCCACCCGCTGCGACTCGGCCAAGGCCTTCGGGCTCATGGCCTGGGGTTGCCAGGACTCCTGATAGTCGCCCTTCTCCTGACGGTGACCGACCGGCGCGAGGAAAGTGGTGCCGCCCACATGGCGCACGGTCAGCAGGGTGATCTCGTACTCAAAGTCGATGAAGCCCTCGATGATCACCCGGCCCTTGCCGGCGCGGCCACCTTCCTGGGCGTAGTCCCAGGCTTTTCGCAGGTCATCGTCGCCACGCAGCAGGCTCTGGCCCTTGCCCGAGGAGCTCATCACCGGCTTGACCACGCACGGGTAGCCCAGGTCGGCCACGGCCTTGGCGTAGTCCTCGTAGGTGTCGGCGAAGTGATACGGCGAAGTCGGCAGGTCGAGCTCTTCGGCCGCCAGGCGGCGGATGCCTTCGCGGTTCATGGTCAGCTGTGTGGCGCGGGCGGTGGGCACCACGTTGAAGCCTTCGTTTTCCAGCTCGACCAAGGTGGCGGTGGCGATGGCCTCGATCTCGGGCACGATGTAGTGCGGTTTCTCAGCCTCGATCACCGCGCGCAGGGCGACGCCGTCGAGCATGTTGATCACATGGCTGCGGTGCGCGACCTGCATGGCCGGCGCGTTGGCGTAACGGTCCACGGCAATCACCTCGACACCCAGGCGCTGCAGCTCGATCACCACTTCCTTGCCCAGTTCGCCGCAGCCGCACAGCAGTACACGGGTCGCGGTGGGCGACAATGGGGTTCCGATACGGGTCATTTCAGGTCCTCGAAGGCGTCCGGGGCCGCGCCACGCTGGCTGCCGCCCGCTGAAAAATGGACCGGTATTCTACATCAGGATGTGGCCACCGCGCGCCGTGCCCGCCAGGCCATGATCAACCAGACCGCCGTTACCCCGGCGAACTTCGAGGCCAGCGCCGTGCCGATCACCGCCGGGGTCAGCGCGCCGATCATGCCGAAGAAGATGAAGGTGTCGACCGGGATGCTCAGCGCCGAACTCAGCCACAGGCGGTCACGCAAAGGCCGTCGGGTGACGCTGAACACCAGCCAGTCGATCAGCTCGGAGACGAAGAACGCGGTGGCGCTGGCCAGGGCGATGGCCGGCTCCGACGTCGCGTAGGACAGCACCAGCGCCGCCAGCATGGCCAGCAACGCGCCGTGGCCGTAGCGGGTCTGCACCATGTCGCGCAGGATGAACACCAATCCGCCCCAGGCGGACCAGATCACGTCCAGGTGCGGCGCGCTGGAAAAGGCGTAGTTGATCAGCACCACGCTGCTGATGTAGGCGATGAGATAGAACATGGTCTTTGCGTTCGGTGGGCCAGCCGCACAGATTAGCGCCGGCCCCATCGTGGGACAAGCCCGCTCCCACGCCACCGGCGTCCCGTGTTACAGGCCAATCACCAGCCCCGCCGCCAGCGCCCGCTCATGGCATTTCTTGAGCACCTCCCGGCGCTGCTCGTTGTCCATCCGCCCCCAGCGGGTGATCTCGTCCACCGTGCGCTGGCACCCGGTGCAGATATCCTGCTCGTCCAGCGCGCAGATGCTGACGCAGGGCGAGGCCACGGGCCGTTCGTCAGTCTTCATCGATCACCAGCTCACGCGCATAGCGCTGGGCGTTGTGCACGTAGTGCGCGGCGCTGGCCTCGAGCATGCGCTTCTGCTGCTCGGTAAGCTCGCGCACCACTTTGCCCGGCGAGCCCATCACCAGCGAACCGTCGGGAATTTCCTTGCCTTCGGGGATCAGCGCATTGGCGCCGATGATGCAATGCTTGCCGATCCGCGCCCCGTTGAGAATCACCGCGTTGATGCCGATCAGGCTGTAGTCCCCGACCATGCAGCCGTGCAGCATGGCGTTGTGGCCGATGGTCACGCCACGGCCGATGGTCAGCGGCGCACCCATGTCGGTGTGCATCACCGTGCCGTCCTGGACGTTGCTGTCCTCGCCGATGTCGATCAGCTCGTTGTCGCCGCGCAGCACCGCGCCGAACCAGACGCTGGCGCGGGCCTGCAGGCGCACCTTGCCGATCAGCGTGGCGTTGGGCGCGGTCCAGCTCTCGGGATGGGTCTCGACCCGCAGGTCGCCCAGGCGGTATTTCATGTATCGCTCCTCACGGTTGAACGCGGTGGCGGGGTGTACCCCGCTCAGTTCTTGATGAAACGCTCGGGTGGCTGGTGCAGGCTGATGCCGGCATCGAACAGCAGGTTGACCAGTTCGACGATCATGATCGCCGACAAGCCCCAGATCTTGTAGTCGCCGTAACGGTAGCTGGGCACGTACCAGCTGCGCCCCTGGTAGTCGATGCGATGGGTGTGATCACGGGGATCCTGACGGAAGAACGCCAGCGGCACGGTGAACACTGCGGCAATTTCGGCGTCATTGGCGCGGTACTCGACATAGTCGGGGATCAAACCGACGAACGGTGTCACCTTCAGGCCGTGCAACGAGATCACCGGGCTCAGCGGCCCGATCACCTCGACCAGCCCGGGCGGCAGGCCGATTTCTTCCTCGGCCTCGCGCAGGGCGGTGAACACCAGGTCGGGGTCTTCCGGATCGCGCCGACCGCCAGGAAAGGCAACTTCGCCGCCGTGGGTCGACAGGCCTTGGGCGCGCAGGGTCAGCACCAGCTCCGGCTCTTCGCTACGGGTAATGGGCAACAACACCGCCGCTTCTGGGAAACGGCGGTCCGTCTCCAGTGACGCGGGGGTATGGTTGCTCATTCGGCGAAGAAGCTCATCCAGCATTACGCACTCTCGTGTCCAAGGCCTGCCTTGCATGATGCACCAAAGCCGCGAGGCACCCAAGCCCCGCCCGCAGGCCGCTTGCGGTGGGCGGGCCGGGCGCGCCAAGATAGTCCGACCCCATTGGAATGAATGTAAGCATGAAATTCTGCAGCGCGTGCGGCCAACCGGTCACCCAGCGGATCCCCGAAGGCGACAGCCGCCTGCGGTATGTCTGCGACCATTGCCAGACCATCCACTACCAGAACCCCAACATCGTCGCCGGGGTGCTGCCCATCTGGCGTTCCCAGGTGCTGCTGTGCCGCCGCGCCATCGAGCCGCGCCGGGGCTTCTGGACCTTGCCCGCCGGGTTCATGGAGAACGGCGAGACCCTGGATGCCGCCGCCCGTCGCGAAACCGTCGAGGAGGCCTGCGCCCGGGTCGCCGAGATGAGCCTGTACCAGCTGTTCGACCTGCCGCACATCAACCAGGTACACGTGTTCTTCCGTGCCGAGCTGGCCGACCTGGACTTCGCCGTGGGCATCGAGAGCCTGGAGGTGCGCCTGTTCGAGGAACACGAGATCCCCTGGGGCGAGCTGGCTTTCCGCACCGTCACACGCACACTAGAATGCTATTATCGCGACCGCATCAGGCAGCACTACCCCATAGGCCATGAATACCTGCCGCCGATGAACGTTTCGTCGCCCACCATTTAAGTCTTCAGGGATACGGTTTCATGCGCTGGCTGCTTGCCCTCTTCTGCCTCAGTGTCGCCTCGGTGTCGCAAGCCGCCTTCACCGAGACCATCATCCGCAAGACACCGTCGGCCGTGCAGTCGCCGGCCCAGCCCGCCACTGGCGGCGCCCAGCAGGAACGGCTGATCGACAAGGTGCTGGTGATCAAGTCCGAACGCCGCCTGCAGTTGATCAGCCGCGGCGAGCCGCTCAAGACCTACCGCATCTCCCTGGGCAAGCAGCCCAAGGGCGCCAAGCAGCGCGAGGGCGACAAGAAGACCCCCGAAGGGCTGTACTGGCTTGACTGGCGCAAGGTCAGCGACCGCTACAACCTGGCCATGCACATCTCCTACCCGAACATCACCGATGCCGCCAAGGCCCGCAGCGAAGGCGTGCCCCCCGGCAGCATGATCATGATCCACGGCACGCCGATCAACGAGGAGTACCCCGAGTGGTACTTCCACACCCTCGACTGGACCGAGGGCTGCATCGCCATGCGCAATGACGACATGCGCGAGGTGTGGAGCATGGTCAAGGACGGCACGCTGATCGAAATCCGGCCCTGATCCTCTCGACTCATCCGATTACGACGAAGGCCTGTCCTGCTCACGCAGGGCAGGCCTTTCTCTTTCGCCGTCAAACTCCGTTTCTGTAGATATCTGCTCACTTTTCCTACGCGACAAAGAGCATTCCTTCCCACAAAGTGATGGCATTGAGCCACATAAACGCCATCAACAGTCTTCTTAAAATTCCCGCAAATGATTACTCGATTTCGTACATCACTTGCGAGGTTCTCATGCAAAATCCTGCTCCCAAAACCAGTCCCGACACTTTACGCTGGGCTGTCTTTCTCGCCCTGCTGGGCACCACCCAGGTCCAAGCGCAAGGCGCCCTGACCCCGGCGCCGGGCCCTGGCGGTACCCCGATCATCGACAATGGCCACGGCGTTCCGGTGATCGACATCGTCGCACCCAATGCCAGCGGCCTGTCGCATAATCAGTTCCTCGACTACAACGTCGGCAGGCAAGGTCTGGTGTTGAACAACGCCCTGCAGGCCGGGCAATCGCAACTGGCCGGCCAGCTCGGCGCCAACCCGCAGTTCCAAGGCCAGGCCGCCTCGACCATCCTCAACGAGGTCATCAGCCAGAACGCCTCGAAAATCGAAGGCGCGCAGGAAATCTTCGGGCAGAAAGCCGATTACCTGCTTGCCAATCCCAACGGCATCACGGTCAACGGTGGCAGCTTCATCAATACGACCCGCGCGGGCTTCGTGGTAGGTAATGCGCACGTCCAGGATGGGCAGGTCAAACATCTCGACAGCCGTGATGCCCGCGGCGCCCTCAATGTGCTGGGGCGTGGCCTGAGCAATGGCGAAGGCGCCTTGGCGCTTATCGCGCCACGTATCGATGCCAAAGGCTTGCTGTTGGCCAAGGACGACCTGAACCTCACCGTCGGACGTAATACTGTCGATGCCGAAAACCGCGCTGTGCTGCAGCATCTGCCTGGCGTATCCGGATCCATTGACGCCAGCCTGCTCGGCTCGATGCGCGCCGGTCAGATTCGCATCGTGAGCACTGCCGAGGGCGCGGGTGTGCAGATCGGTGGGATGAACCTGCACGCGGAACGTGGTGACCTGAGCATCCAGTCAGCCGGTAACCTGGTGGTGCAAGGCGACGAACTACTCCAGACCAACCTCACCAGCAGCAACGGTAAGCTGGCGCTGAGCGCTGCGTACGATTTGCAGTTCACTGC
The DNA here is from genome assembly GCF_057480815.1 of Pseudomonas sp. P106(2024). NCBI lineage: Bacteria > Pseudomonadati > Pseudomonadota > Gammaproteobacteria > Pseudomonadales > Pseudomonadaceae > Pseudomonas > Pseudomonas sp. P106(2024). The sequence goes on from NZ_JBLIYU010000013.1 coordinate 43,502, forward strand.
GGCCAATGGCAAGGGCCGGCAAGTCGAGCTCAACGCTGGGAAGAACCTGACGCTCGATACCATTACCCGCGAAACCTTGCAGAAGGACCCTGTCGACTGGGTGAAGAAGAGTTGGTTCGTCACCACCGAAAGCCGCAAGGGCCTTACCGAGACCACCGATCGCAAGATTGTGAGCAGTCGCCTTGTGGCGCAGGACGATCTGGACCTGCTGGCAGGTAATGACCTGACGCTGACCGCCGCACAGCTTGAAGCAGGAAGCACCCTTAACCTGCGCAGTGGCAACAAGATGACGATCGGCGCCGGCCTGGAAAGCCGCGATACCAAGGAACAGCACAGCCACACCATTTACCTTGACCGCACAGACACTGACGGCACGTCGCACACAGAGCAGGTCAAAGCCAGCACGCTCAAGGGCAACAAACTCGTTGCGCATGCCGGCAGCGACATGCAGGTCAGTGGCTCACACCTCAATGCCAAGCACCACCTCCAGCTGGACAGCAAGGGCGACTTGACCATTGAAAGCGCCGAGGAAAACGACCAGGGTCATCGCATCACTGGTGTTCGCGACTTCGTTGCCAGCGCCGGGGAAACGGCAACGGATTCAGGCCAGTACTCCGCGAAAATCGGTTACGAGCATTTGCACAAGGATGAAAATACAGCCTTGACTCGCCAGGTGGCGAGTTCGGTCAGTGCCGGCACCGTTTCCTTGGCCAGTGCTCGCAAGCTGACGCTCAAGGGCTCCGAGGTTCAAGCGAATGCCGGCAGTCTCACCGCCAACGCCAACGACATCGAACTTGCAGCGGCCTACGATAACGACAGCAGACACACCCTCGACACCACCCGCGGCGCGGCGCTGAGTGCCACCATCGGGACCGAGCGTGTCGGCGTGAGCATCGACGGCTACCAGGGTCCGACCGTCGAGCTCCAAAGTCAGTCCACCGTTCAACGCAGCACGCTGAAATCAAGCGGTGACATGAAGATCGATGCCGCAAAGCTGGTTACCTCTGCCGCCCAGGTGCAGGCGCAAGGATCGCTGGAAATAAATGCTGACACGATCGACAACCAGGCGGCAGCCGACACCACGGTACGCGAGACCCTCCTGAGCAAGTGGGATGGAGGCCTGGGTGTCAGTGCCGACTATGCATACGTGACAGATCGCGCCAAGTACGCCTTCGACCATTTGCGCCAGTTGGCTACAGGCCAGAAAGCCGAATCGACGCTCAACGATTCGCAGAAGCCAAACCTGGAGGCAAAGCTGGCCCTGGAGCACCAGTCGCTCAAGCAGAGGGACACCACCAGCACGGCGCAGGTCAGCACATTCGAAGCAGGGCGTGTCATCGTTCAGGCCTATGACAGCATCAAGGACGAGGGCACCGACTACAACGCCAAGGCGGGTGATCTGCGGATCGTGGCGGGCGAACACCAGATGCTGGCCGCCAGTGATCGCACTACCCGTGAAACAAGCCGCGTCAACGCAGGCGGTAACCTGCGCGTGGACAGCAAGACCTTGACGGATGTCAACGGCACGCTTGAAGGGCATGGGGGCTCCGAGGCGAGCCTGGGAGAAACCACGCTCGCCCGCGTTGGCAGTCTGCAGGGCAAGCATGGGGTTCAGGTGGCGCTCACGGGTAACGGACACTACGAGGGTACCCGCATCGACGGCGGCGAGGGTGCGGTGCGCCTGGATAGCCAAGGTGACCTGACACTGGCGGCTGTTCATGACCGCACCGTGGAGAAAACCACGACACTGGACGCAGGCCTGGCGCTGAAGGCGGGTGTCAACCTGATCGGAGCCAATGGCGGGGCGCAGGGTACTCTCAAACACCACACGCACGAGGCTCAGAACAGCAAGGCGCGAGTCGCGCAAATCGACAGCAAGCATGAGGTTGGGCTCTCCAGCCATGGCGACCTGCGTCTGGAGGGAACGCGCATCGGTAGCGGCACCGTGGCCACCGGCGATATCACGCTGCACAGTGAGGGGCTGCTGACCGTGGCCGCAGCCAGCGATACCGAAACCAAGGTGGGCGGTACCTGGGGTGGCAAACTGGATGGCTCGGGGAGCGCTGTGGGTGGCGGTCTGGGCGCTGAAGGCACCTTTGCCCGGACCAGCCAGGAAAAGCGTACCGCCGTCGGCGCGACGTTCGACAGTAACGGGGCGGTGCAGCTCACAAGCCTGGCCAGCAATGATGCTGCCCTCAACGTGCAAGGGTTGCAGGCCAGTGCTCGGAAGATCGGCCTCGAGGCTCGCAATGGTGGCGTGTTGATCGAAGCCGCAGGCAACACCGAACAACACGACAGCCTCGATGTCACCCTCGGCGCCGGAGCCAAGCTTTCAGCAATAGGACTGGGAGGCGCGAACGCCCTGGTCCAGCTTGAACTGGACACGCGCAACAACACGACCTGGAGCGACAGCCGTCTGCGCGCCGACACAGTCGAGTTACAGAGTAAAGGCGATACCCGTATCGAAGGTGCCCAGGTCGAAGCCCATCATGTCGCAGGCGAAATCGGTGGCGATCTGCTGGTGGCAAGTCGCAAGAACCAGACTGACGCCAAGGCCCTCAATGCCGATATCAAAATGAACCAGAAAGACGCCGCAGACGCTTCCGGTGATGCCAAGCCATCACTGGCGGACGCCTTCGACAAAGGCGACATCGGCGAAATCGTCAGTGCGCTCTGGAGCACGGTCACCGACAAGGTCACGCCGGCAATCAAGGGAGGCCTCTCCAGGAAGCTTGACGATACCGTCACACAACAGACCACCCTCTCCGGCACACAGGGCATCGACCTGGGCGTCGGGGGCACAACCCATCTTGTCGGCGCCAAAGTACAGGCCAGCGATGGCAAGGTCGACGTCGGGAGCAGCATTACCCGACAGAACCTCAGCGGCCGCGACTATCAGGAGGATACCAAGGTCAACGTAGACCTGACGCCAGGGGGCCTGACAAAGAGTGCGGTCGGTTTCTTAACCAGCCTGTTCCATGGCAAGGGTGAAGGCAACAGCAACAACAAGCCGTACGAAAGCAGTGGCCACGACACCACCACCGAGTACGTCTCGCAAATTGAGCAGGGCCGCAAGCGCTGAGGCGCGAACACCTGGCAAGCAGCGGCCCACAGGCCGCTGCACCTCCCCATCCAACCCTGAATCGCCGAGCTGGCGAGGACCGGTATCGGACCCAGACCCATGAACACCCGCACTTTCAGCCGCGTCTCATACCGAGCCGCGAGCATCCTGCTCGCCAGTATCTTCCTGGCCTGCCCATCGGCGGTAGTAGCGGCTCCACGCTGGATCGATCCGGCCGGCCAGGACCTACGCGACCAACAGCAGTCACTGCGAAAACTGGAACAGGACCGACGACTCGAACGCTGGGAACATTCACGGCCCATCGACAGAGCACACCGAAGCGAAACACCGTCCACCGAACAGGGTCAACGCTGCTGGGCAGTGAGTGGCGTGCGACTGGCGGGCAACCGAACACTTCGGTCCCAGCACCTTGAACCCACCGTACGCGCCTTGTCGTCCTCATGCATGGGCGCAGCAGAAATCGACCGATTGCTCAAGGCAATCACCCAGCAGTACGTGCAGGCCGGCTATCCCACCAGCCGCCCCTACGTTGCACGCCCCCCTGAACATGGCGCCCCACTGGATATCGTGATTGTCGAGGGCTTCATAGAATCGATCGAAATCACTGACCAGGGCCTGCCCCTGTCACTGGGCAACGCGTTTCCAGGCACACTCGGCCGCCCCCTGCATTTGCCGGATCTTGAGCAAGGCCTCGACCAACTTAATCGTCTGCGCGCCTACGACCTGGAAATGGCCCTGCTGCCTGGGGAGTTGCAAGGGGGGACCCGCGTCGTGATCGAACCTCGGCAGGTCTGCTCACGCGTGCACCTGGACGCCAGCATCGACAACCGTGGCGGTGAAACGACCGGCCGCCATCGCCTGAACCTGGGCCTGGGCCTGGACAGCCCGCTGGGTTTGAACGACGACCTGCGCCTGTCGTTCAACCGGACCGTTTTCGAAGCACCAGGACAAACCGAAGGCTTGAGCCTCCATTACAGCCTGCCTCACGGTCCCTGGACCTTCAGCCTCAACGCCAGCCAGATGCGCTACAGTGCCCCGGTGCCCCGGACCCGCTACAGCAGCAATGGCGAGAACGAGTTTTTCGGCCTTGGCGCGGAGCGTGTGCTCTGGCGCAATCGCCAAGGCATGCTCAGCGCCAGCACCCGCGTGGACCGCAAGGCATTGACCAACCGCTTTGGCCCGGTGGTACTGGCGCTGCAGAGCCCGACCCTGAGTACCGTCGATGCCGGCCTCAATCTGCTGTGGCTGGAGAGCGGGCTATGGAACCTGTACCTGGGCGTGAGCAAGGGCGTGGACTGGTTCGGCGCCGACCAGCCCCACCACAACAAGCGTGCGCCCCGTCCGGACTTCACAAAGTACCGCGCCAACCTCCTGCACCTGCGCCAAGGCCCTGCCGAGCACCCATGGCGTTGGCAGAGTGAACTGGCCCTGCAATTCAGCACCGATGTCCTGCCCGCGATCGAACAGCAGCAGCTCAGCGATCACTCGGCCGTGCGCGGTTTTCGTCAGCACAACGTGACCGGCGCCAGTGCCGCCGTCTGGCGCAACACCCTCAGTCAGCCGCTGCCCTCGGGTGGACCTGGCCTGTGCAAGCACGCCCATCGATAGGCCTTGACCATGGCTGGGCCCGCTATATGCGCGAGAGTCCCTCCCAGCGCCTGACCGGTGCCTCGGTGGGTATTGAGCTGAGCGTCCCACGCAGCAGCCTGCGCCTGGACTACCAGCGCGCCCTGCATGCCAGCGATCGACGGCGCAAGGCGTTGGAACACGGTTTCTGGGTAGCCCAGTGGTCCCTGAGCATTTGAGCTACCAGCTCAGCCCACGCTGTCCAATAGTGTCTTCCGGCCCCAGCCATTGCAGGCCGCGCAGCACCGGGGTCAGGCCGGCATCGGCCGACATTGCGAAATCGAGCTGCGCCCGCCGTGCCACCAGGTCGGCCTCCAGGCCGAGCTGGTGTTGGCCTTGGCGAACCAGCCCCGCGACCAGCCGCCAGCCCTGGCGACAGTCCATTTCCAGCGTCCCCTGCCCCAATCCCAGGGACCACGGGGCGCTCAAGGCCAGGTCGGCCACCGTGATCCGCCCTTCGGCGGCCAGGCAACGCTGCCCCGAGCCTTGCAGGCTGATGCCCCCTTGCCACTGCCCGGTCAGGCGGTATCCCAGGGCCGCGCTGGGCTGCGCGCCCACTGCCTGCAGCCCGGCCTGCCAACGCCACGGCCAGCCGCTCAGGCGCCCTTGCCAACCCTGACCTTGAAAAACCAACCGAACCTGCAGGTCGCGCTGCCATGCTCGCCACGTCCATTGCACCGGTCCTGCCGCACCCAACCGCTCGGCCTGCCCTTGCCACAGGCTGCCGCTCACGCCCTCGGCCGGTAGCCCGAACCCGGCGACCAACCAACGCGCTGGCAGCTCGGCCAACAGCGTCAGGCAGAACACGAGGGCCATCCACAGGCCAGCCCGCCGCTTCATGGCCGCAGCCGCACGGTAAAGCGCAGCCCCTCGGTGTCCCGCTCCAATCCCCACTGCAAAGGCCGCGCGCCATCATCGCGCAGGGCCTGCAACCAGCCTTGCAGCGCCTGGGCATCGGCCACCTTGCCACGCGCCAGCCAGCCTTCGTCCTCGGGCTGCACCTCGGCGAGCTCGATGTGTCGCGCCTGGGCCGACTGGTGCAGCCCTTCCAGGGTCAATGCGGGTTGCTGCGCTTGCGCCGTCAACGATTCGGCCAGCGCCCGCCACTGCGCCTGCTCACGCCAATAGGCGATGCCCTCGCGCAGCGCCAGCAGCGCAACCAACAGCGCGACGACTCCCCAGGCCAGCGATAGCCGATGCTGCTGCAACCATTCACGGTTCATGCTGCGCTCCCCAAGTCGAACACCACGCGGCGTTCCTCGTCTTCCACCTGGACGTGCACGCCAATCGCCGTGGCCATGTCCTGCCAGGGCGCGCCTGTGCCCTCGCCTTCCAGCTCCAGGTGCCAGCGCTGGCCGTCGTACCGCACCGTCCGCACCTGCCAGCCAGGGTGATCGTTCAACCAGGCATGGACCTGCGCCTGCACCGCGTCGAGCAGACGCAGGCGCACCTGGCTCTCACCGGCGTCGTCCCGCAGGCGCTTGAGCGCCAGCGCCGCCTGGCGTGGTGTCGCCTGGGGACCGGTCACCGCCAGCACCTGGGCGCGATAGACCTGGGCCTGTCGCCACTGTTGCGCACACCAGAGTCCGCCCCACGCCAGGGCTAGCGCCAGGCAGGCGACGGCCAGGCGCGAATGCCCGCCCTGCAAGCGCGGGCGTGAGCGGGCCTGTCGCGCCTCGAACACCCCCGACAGGCCATCGAGCGGCGCCAGCACTTCTGGCCATGGGCCCTCGATGCAGTCAGCGTCGTCGGCCAGCCAGTCCAACGTAGGCGGCAAACCGAGCACCTGTGGCCAGGCCAACCAACGTGCCTGGGCCTTGTACAGGCTCACCGTCCCTCGCCGCCAATGCCAACCCGACGCGCCCACGCTGTCGGGCAGCAGCTGGAACTCAGCCCAGCAACGCTCAACCGGCAGCGCCCAGGCGGCGCACTGCGCACGCCATTCATCCAGCCTCGCCCGCGCCACCACCAGCAATTGCACCTGCCCCGCGTGACGCCCGATACAGGCACACAGCACATCATCGGCGCCTTGCAGCAAGCGGTCCTCGACCAGCAACGGCCACTCTTCGCGCTTGAGCCCGGGCGGCGCGGCCAGCTGGAAGTGGCTGCACTGCTCGCCGGGAACGATCAGGGCGACGCGCGCCTCGAGCCCTGGCGGTGGCTCCCCCAGTCCCTCGCGCACCGGACGGCCCTGGATCACCAGCAGCCACTCCCAGACCTCGCCTGGACGCAGCAACAGCCAGGGTTGTGCCGGCGCCCGGCGGCGCCATTCAAGCTTCATGAGCGCCCCCAGGGCAGAACGAAGGTGCAGGTAGACGGTGCTCCATCACGCACTAGCTCCACGCGCACACCCCGTCCGGGGTGCGCCGGTTGTTCGGAAGGCCAGGCCAGCCAGCGGCCGGACTGGTGGTAGAGGATGTTCATCGCGCTGACCCGCTCCAACCGCTCGCGCATCACCCATTGCGGGGCTGCGGCGGCGTAGAGTTCGGCCGAGGTTTCCAGCAGCAGGCGCTGTTCGCGAGGCTCGAAACGCAAACGCTGGCGTTGCAGGCGCGAGCCGCCCTCGGCCTGGGGCCAGGCAGCGGCGGCCACCCACAGCAGTTGCTGGCGGTCGGGTTGCCAGTCGAGCCAGCGCGGCGCCAGCGGCAGGCGCTGTTCATACAGGCGGCGCAGCACCGGGCTATCGAAACGCCGCTCCAGGGCCAGGCAGAAATCCAGCACGCCGGTTTCGCGCACCTGTTCGTCAAGCCGCTCGCGCACCTTCAGCCAACCGTTGACCAGCGCCGACAGCAACACCCCGAGCAAGACAGTGAGGGCCAGGGCCACCAGCAGTTCGATCAGGGTCATGCCTGCCTGGCGCCGCTTCATGGCCGCTCCAGGAACACGGTGTACTGCCCCAGCGGCAGGCGCTGGTCGCGGTCGGCATGCAGCAACAGTTCGCCACGACGCAGGTCGCGCACCCCGGTACGACGCAACTGCAGCTGCCAATGGCAGGCCTGCCCGCCCTCGACCAGCACGCCGCTGTCCTGGTTGGCCGCCGGCCAGTACTGCTCGACCGCGAAACGCGCCTGCAGCTCGCGGGCGCACAGCAGGCCCAGGCGATGCTGCTGCACGGTGTCCTGCACGGCCAGGCGCTGGCGCAGGACCTGGCTGGTGATCACCGCCAGGACCGCGGCGATGCCCAGGGCCACACTCACTTCGAGCAAGGTGAAGCCCCGTTGCCCGCGTTTCATGGCATCACGCTCACGCGCAACTGGCCGCTGCGGTCCCAGTCCCAACGCCGGCCGCCCTCGGCCCAGCGCCAGCGCACAGTGCCCGGGCGGGCCCAGCCATCGGGGGTGAACAGCAGCACGGGCGTCTGGCTGGCTGGCCAGTCCGGGCGCAGGCCCTTGGGCCAATCGCCCAATGCAACGGCTTCCACCTGCCATTGATCACCTTGACGGCGCACGAACTCAGGCCGCTGACCGTTCCAGCGTATCCCCCGCAGTTGCCCGGCATGGCGCGCCAGGTCGGCCTGGGCCACAGTGGCGGCGGCCAGGCGGTCGAGGGTCTGGTCGACGCTGCTCCTGCCGCTGTCGAGCCAGGCCACCGCCAGGCTGGTCATCAGCGCGGCGATGGCCAGCACCACCAGCAGCTCGAGCAGGCTGAAGCCACACTGTTGGATCGGGGTAGCGTGGGAGCGGGCAGACATTTCAGAGCGCCCAGTTGCCCAGATCGGCATCGAGCCCTTCGCCGCCCGGCACACCATCGGCGCCCAGCGAATAGACATCGACCCGGCCATGCTCGCCGGGCATGCGGTACTGGTACGGCGTACCCCACGGATCCTCTGGCAGTCGACGGATATAGCCATCGCTGCGCCAACTGCGCGGCAGCGGTTCCTGGGTCGGTTTCTTCGCCAGCGCCGCCAGGCCCTGTTCGTTGCTGGGGAAGCGCAGGTTGTCCAGGCGGTACATGTCCAGCGCCTGCTCCAGGGTCGCAAGGTCGGCCATGACCTTCTGCTTCATGGCCTTGTCCTGGTTGCCCAGCACGCTGGGCGCGACCACGGCGATCAACAGGCCGATGATGAAGATCACCACCATGATCTCCATCAGCGTGAAGCCACCCTGGCGGTTGCGTCGTTGTTGCATGAGAAGTCTCCTTGTCACAGTTGCAATCCCTGGTTGAGCTGCATGATTGGCAGCAGCACCGCCAGCACGATGAACAGCACCACCGCGCCCATCACCAGGATCATCAGCGGTTCGAACAGCGCCATGGCGGTGTCCACCTGGCGGGCGAAGCCGCGCTCCTGGTCATCGGCCACGCGTTCGAGCATGTCGGCCAGGGTGCCGCTGGCCTCGCCGCTGCCGACCATGTTCACCAGCAGCGGCGGAAACTGGCCGGCGCCGTCCAGCGCCCGGTGCAGGCTGGTGCCGCCCTGCACCTGCTGGCGTACCTGCGCCATGGCGGCATGGATACGCAGGTTGCCGACCGTCTCGGTGGCCACCTGCAGGGCTTCGAGCAGGGCCACGCCACTGCCGCAGAGAATCGCCAGGCTGCGCGCCAGGCGCGCGCTCTCCAGCACCTGCAGCAGCGCCCCGACACGCGGCAGGCGCAGCAGCAGGTCGTCGCGGCGCAGGCGCCAGTGCGGCTTGCGCAGCAGCCAGCCACCGGCCACTGCCAGCCCGATCGCCAGCGCCAGCAAGTACGGCCCGGCCTGGACCAGCCCCTGGCTGATGCCGATCAGCAGCGAGGTAATCAGCGGCAGGCTCTGCCCGGAATGGGCGAACTGCTCGGTGAGCTTGGGCACCACGAAGGTCATCAAGCCAATCACCACCGCCAGCGACACGCCCATCAGCACCGCCGGGTAGATCAGCGCGGTACGGGCCTTGTGGCGCTGGCGCTGCACCTGCTCCAGGTGATCAGCCAGGCGCGCCAGCACCTGTCCCAGGCGCCCGGAGCGCTCGCCGGCCTCGACCAGCGCGCAGTACAGCCCGGTGAACGGCGCCCCTTGGCGTGCCAGGCTGCGGGCCAGCCCCAGGCCTTCAGCGAGTGAACCACGCAGGGTCACCAGCACCGCATGCAGGGCTGGTTGGCGCAGTTGCCGCTCCAGCGTCGCAAGGGCATCGACCAGTGGGATACCGGCACCGATCAGGGTCGCCAGCTGGCGGGTCAGCTCGCACAGCTGGGCGCGGGTCAGGCGCTGGCGACGGGGCTGCGCGCTATCGTTGCGCTGCAACTGCCGGGCGAACAGGCCCTGCTCGCGCAGCAACTGGCGCGCATGCCGCTCGCTGTCGGCCTGCACGCTGGCCTTGTGCGCCTTACCGTTCATGTCCACGGCCTGATAGCGATAGGTCGGCATGCTCAGCCCTGCACCACGCGCAGCACTTCGGCCAGGCTGGTCTCGCCACGGGCCAGGCAATCGCTAGCCATGGCCACCAGGCTCTGCCGGCGGCCATCCAGGTAGGCCTGCATGGCCAGCTCGCTCTCGCCGTCGTAGAGCAAGGCGACCAGCCCGGCATCCAGCTCGATGAATTCGTATAGCCCCAGCCGACCTACATAGCCACTGCCCTGGCAATGCTCGCAGCCGACCGGGTGAAAGCTCTCGCGCAGGCTGCCCAGTTCCGGCCACAGCTCGCGCTCGGCGCTTTGCAATGGCCGAGCCACCGCGCAGCTGCACAGCCGCCGCACCAGGCGCTGGGCCAGCACGCCGCGCAGGCACGAGGCGATCAGAAACGGCTCGATGCCCATGTCACGCAGGCGGGTCACCGCGCCGAGGGCGCTGTTGGTGTGCAGGGTCGACAGCACCAGGTGCCCGGTGAGGCTGGCCTGCACGGCGATCTGCGCGGTTTCCTGGTCGCGGATCTCGCCGAGCATGATCACGTCCGGGTCCTGGCGCAGGATCGCGCGCAGGCCGCTGGCGAAGGTCAGCCCGGCGCGGGGGTTAATGGCGGTCTGGCCGATGCCGGCGATGGCGTACTCGACCGGATCCTCGACGGTGAGAATGTTGCGGCTGCCGTCGTTCAGGCTGTTGAGGCTGGCGTACAGCGTGGTGGTCTTGCCCGAGCCGGTGGGGCCGGTGGACAGCACGATGCCGTTGGGCCGCGCCAGGCAGCCGCGCAGGCCGCGCAGCACGGCGGCGGGCATGCCCAGGTTGTCCAGCGCCAGCAGGCTGGCCTGCTTGTCGAGCACCCGCATCACCACCCGCTCGCCATGGATGCCGGGCAGGGTCGAGACCCGCACATCCACCTCGCGCCCGGCGGCGCGCAGGGTGATGCGGCCGTCCTGGGGCTGGCGCTTCTCGGCGATATCAAGCCGGGCCATGACCTTGATCCGCGACACCAGCATCGCCGACAGCGCCCGCGGCGGGCGCAGCACCTCGCGCAGGTGGCCGTCGACGCGCAGGCGCACCACCAGGCTCTGCTCGAAGGTCTCGATATGGATATCCGAGGCACGCAGGCGCAAGGCCTGGCCAAACAGGCCGTTGATCAGGCGGATCACCGGGGCTTCGTCGTCGCTTTCCAGCAAGTCCTCGATGCGCGGCATCTCGCTCATCAAGCTGTCCAGGTCGACCTGCTCGCCGATGCCTTCGATCAAGGCCTCGTTCGCCGCCTCGCCGGCCTGGTAGAGCTGGCCGAGGCGCTCGTCGAACTGCGCGCCGTCAAGGCGCTCCAGGCTGACCGGCAGACCATGCACGCGCAACAGCTCCTGCAACTGGTCGCTGTCAGCATTGCTGCGCAACCACAACTGCCAGCCGCCTTCGGTCGGTGCCATGGCCACGCCGCTCTGGCGCGCCAGGCGATAAGGCATCATCACCAGTCACCGCCTTCGAGGCGCGCCCGGCTGGAGGGGAACACCTGCAGCAACGGCAGGCCCTCGGCCAGGGACGGCAGCTTGAGCGGCGTGTTCTGTTGCAGGCTCTGGTACTTCTGCTGGCTCAGGCCGGCCAGGCTCTCGCCGTCACGCAGGATGCGCGGGCGGATGAACACCATCAGGTTCTGCTTGGTGTTCTTGCTGGCGTCGGAGCGGAACAGCCGGCCCAGGTAGGGAATGTCGCCGAGCAGCGGCACGCGCTGGTTGCTGGTGGCAAGCTCGTCGCTGATCAGCCCGCCGAGGATCACCAGGCCGTTGTCCTCGACCATCACCTTGGTCTTGATCTCGCGCTTGTTGGTGATCACATCGCTGGCGGCGCTGGAGTCGGCGATCGACGACACCTCCTGGACGATGTCCAGGCGCACGCTGTTGTCGACATTGACCTGCGGCTTGATGCGCAGCTTCACCCCCACTTCCTTGCGCTCGATGGTCTGGTAGGGGTTGGCATTGTTCTGGGTGACGGAGCCGGTGACGAACGGCACCTCCTGGCCGACCAGGATCGACGCTTCGGCGTTGTCCAGGGTCAGCAGGGTCGGCGTGGACAGCAGGTTGAAGCCGCTCTTGCCCTTGAGCGCGTTGACCAGCATGGCGAAGTTGAAACCGCCGCCGATATGGCCGATGCCGGCGGTGGCGCCGGTGGTGGCCGACAGCAGCTTGCCGAGTTTTTCGTTGTCGCCGCTGCTGGCGGCACCGGCGATGCTGGCGATGTTCACCCCGTTGCCGCCGAAGTTGACGATGCCGGCGCCGAACTTCTCGTCGGCGAACAGCCACTGCACGCCGAGCTCCTGGGCGCTGCTGTCGGACACCTCGGCGATGATCGCCTCGACCACCACCTGCGCCCGACGGATGTCCAACTGCTCGACGATGCTGCGGAAGGCAGCCAGCTCGCTGTCCGGGCCGACCATCACCACGGCGTTGGTGCCCTCCTCGTACTCCAGGCGGATCCCCGAATCGCTGGTCGCCGGCACCGGCGCTGCGTCCTTGCCCTCGCCTTCGGCGGCTGGCACCGCGCCGGCCTGGCTCAGGCCGCGCAGTACCTTGACCACCTCGGCGGCGTTGGCGTGGCGCAGGTACATGACCTGGGTATTGCTGCTGCGCAGGTTGTCGCCGGGCCGGTCGAGCTGGGCCAGCAAGGCCCGCACACGCTCGCGGCTGTCGGCGCTGCCGCGTACCAGCAAGGCATTGCTGCGCGGGTCGGCGACCACCTGGGCGGCATCGCTGCCCTGCTCGCGGGCCAGCAGGCGGGTCACCAGGCCTGCGGTATCGGCGGCGCTGGCGTGCTTGAGCGGGATGACCTGCAACGGCTCGTCGCTGACCTGGTCGAGCTGGCGCAGCAGGCTGTCGATACGCTCCAGGTTGCTGCGCCAGTCGGTGACCACCAGCAGGTTGGCGGCCGGGTACGGGGTGATCACGCCGACCCGTGGGTCGATCAGTGGCTTGAGGATGCCGAGCATCTGCTCGCTGGCGGCGTTGCGCACATTGAACACGCGGGTGGCCACGCCATCGCTGCCCTCGGATTTCTTGCCGGCGCTTTCCACCGGCACCGGCTCCAGGCGCGCGGCCTGGTCGGGAACGATCTTCACGCTGCCATTGGGCAGGTCCACGGCGGCGAAACCCTGGGCCCGCAGCTGGGCCAGGAAGATATCGTAGATGGCGTCGGCGTCATGCCGATCGACCGTGCGCACGGTGACCTTGCCCTGCACCCGCGGGTCGACGATGAAGGTGGTGCCGGTGATGCGCGACACGCTGTCGATGAACTCACCGAGCTCAGTGTCGACGAAATTGACCTCGTACAGCGGCGTGCCGTCGTCGGCGAACACTTCCGGTTCTTCGGCCCGGGCCAGGGACATGCCGAGCATCAGCAGCCCGGCCAGACAGTACCTTGCGATCATCATTCATCCTTGGCGCTTGAAGCCGGTCACGGCGGGGCGTGGCGGCCAGGGCAGGCGCTCGCGCCGCCCGTTGTTGTCGAAGATCAGGCCATCGGCGTCGATGTCCTGCAGCACGATGCCCGGCGCCAGGCGCTGGCCACGGCCAAGGGTGCGCACCTGCTGGCCATGGCGCAGCACCACCACGCTGGCTGACAGCGGCTGGGCCTTGAGCCCGCCCAGGTAGGCCAGGGGCAGGCGGGTGATGGGGATACTTCCGTCATCGACGGGAGCCTGCCAGTGCTCCACCAGCAGGCCCGGCAGCGCGACGTCCGTCTGAACGGGCGCAGTGGCCGGCAGCGGCTGGCGGCTGAGCAGCAGCACGCATTGCGCCGCCAGCCAGCCGGCCAGGGTCAGCAAGGCGAAGGTGACCAGGCGCGAGGTCACGCCGCCACCTGGTGCGGGTGCCAGCCCGGATGGCCCTGGACGTAGCGCACCGCCGGCAATTGCAGGGTGGCCAGCGCCCAGCCCGGCGTCTGCCGGGTCAGCCAGGCTTCCAGGGTCTGCCACAGCGGTACGCCGGCCTGGGCGTCGAAGTGCAGGCCGAAGGTGCGGCACAGGCCCTCCACCGGCTGCAGGCCGATGATGCGCTTGCCGTTGGGGCTGTAGCTCACCTGCCAGTCCTGGCTCTGCCAGCGCGGCAGGTCCTGGCTGTTGTCCAGCAGCAGCGGGTCGCCGAACAGTTGCTCAGCGGCGTTCTCCAACACCTGTTCGACCTGGCGCGCCGGGGCTTCGACCACTGGCGCGGGGTAGCCACCGGTGAGGCTGATCAGGTGTTCACGGGTGATCGGCTCACCCGCCCGCAGCGGGAAGTCGTAACGCAGACCGGGCAGCAGCACCGGCATGCTCGAATCGTCGGCTAATGCCTGGTGCAGCAGGCGGTCCCAGCTGCCGCCACGGGTATCGCGGCGCCACAACGCCTCGGGGGCGCGGGCCAGGGGCTGGTCGAGCCAGGCGGCGTGGCCGCTGCGCTGGCGTTGCAGTTCGCCGCGCAGCTGGCTGGCGCGGGCCTGGGCTTGCGGTCCGAGGCTGTGCTCGAAGGCCGGAAAAAAACGCGCCTCGAACTGCCACTGGCCACCGGCCTGGCGGCAATGCAGGCGAAACGCGCCACTGGCCCGACAGCCGGCGAACAGCACCGGCACCCGCCGGCCACTGGCCTGGCTCGCCATTACCGGCGCGGGCCACAGGTCCTGGCCGCGGGCGCACAGCAGCACATCCACTTCCGGCACCCGCTCGGCCAGCCACAGACCGGGTCCGGTACCGACATCCGCCAGCGCCACCACCAGGTCGGCCTCGCGCCGGGCCTGCTGGAAGCTCGGTTGAAGGGACTGGTACCACTGTTTCAGGGAGGCTTTCTGGTCCTGGGCGTAAGGGTCGGTAACCCCCACAACCGCAATGCGCACACCTGCGCGCTGGAACACCTTGACGCCTTCAATGCCCAGCGCCTTGGCCTGGGTGTCGGACAGTCCGGCGCCGAGGGTGATAGAAGAAGACTGGCGATAGAGCCCGGCGCTGCGCTGCGGCCACAGCACCCGCTCATCGCTGCTGACCCGCGCCTCGCTGCCCAGCAACTGGCTGCCCTGCACGCCGCTTTCGCCCTGGGTGAGGTAGGCCAGGCCACTGCCGTTCCAGCACTGGCCGTTCTCCAAGGTCAGGCAGTGCTCACTGCCAGCTTCGGCGCGCAATTGTTCGAGCAACGCTGCCAGCACCGCGTAACCACCCGTACGGGCTTGTCCGACCAGGCGGGCATCGAGCAATGGCGCCAGCTCCGGTTGCCCGGCACTGGCGTTGGGCCCGCTCATCCAGGGTGCACGACCCAGGTGGCTGACCGGTCCCAGGCGCGTGGCCGGCACCACGGCCTGGCCCGGCTGACGGGCATCGAGGGTGTCGGCCACATACAGCAGGTCCAGCGCCCGGTCGCTGCCGCCACGCGGCCCCGGCAGCGTGGAACAGGCACCGAGCAGCGGCGCCAGCGCACCGACGCCCAGCCACCCGATCACCTCGCGCCTGCCCATACTGCTTGCCATCGACTCCGCCATCCCTGTTCACGTTGGGCCCCGGATATTGCGGCGTTGGCGTGACAGTTTGATGGCAGAAATCCGCTGTTAATTCCAAAACAGCCTGGACTAGGCCTTTAGTAATAGCAGCGCGTTTTAAACGCCCTTTAACATTTCTGCCAATCAATCGACATACTTGCCGTCTAGAGTCGCGGTCTCCTTCAACTCAGCCAAAAAAGGACACCCTGATGAGTCGAGATACCGGCGATAACCTGGACCGGAACCTGAGCGGCAACCTGCCGATGGCCAGTGTCATGGACACCTACCTGAGCCGTCGCGCCGTGGTGCGCGGCAGCCTCGGCGCCGCCATCGCCATGATCGCCGGCACCGGCCTGACCGGTTGCTTCGACGGCGGCGGCGGCTCCGACAACGACGATCCGGCGCCCCAGCCGGAGAAACCGAAACTCAAGCTGGGCTTCAATTCCATTCCAGGCTCGCGCACCGATGCCTGCGTGGTCGCCGCCGGCTACAGCGCCTATGTGCTGGCGCCCTGGGGCACACCGCTGAACGCCACCGCCAACCCCTGGAAGGCCGATGGCAGCAACACCTCCACCGACCAGGCCAACGCCATGGGCATGCACCATGACGGCATGCACTTCTTCCCCATCAACGGCAGCTCCAGCGATGGCCTGCTGGCGATCAACTTCGAGTACATCGACACCGCCGCCCTGCACCCGGCCGGCCCCACCACCGTCGCCGGCAAGCGCCCGGTCGAGGAAGTGCGCAAGGAGATCAACGCCCACGGCGCGGGCGTGGTGCGCATCAGCAAGGTTGCCGGGCGCTGGCAGGTGGTCGATAACGACCCGCTCAACCGCCGCTTCACCACCGTCTCGCTGATGGACATCGCAGGCCCGATGCGCGGCACCGATCACGTCAAGACCAAGTTCTCCCCCACCGGCACCCAGTGCCGCGGCACCAACAACAACTGCGGCAACGGCTATACCCCGTGGGGCACCTACCTGACCTGCGAGGAGAACTGGCCCGGCATCTTCGTCAACAAGGGCACCCGCCCGGCCAACCAGGTGCGCATCGGCGTATCCAGCAGCAGCGGCCAGTACAAGTGGGAAACCGCGGCCGGTGACGCCAGTGAAGTGGCCGGCGAGTTCGCCCGCTTCGACATCACCCCCACCGGCGCCAGCGCCACCGATGACTTCCGCAACGAAGCCAGCACCTACGGCTACATCGTCGAGATCGACCCGTACACCAGCAACACCCTGGCGGTAAAACGCACCGCCCTGGGCCGCTTCCGCCACGAAGGCTGCTGCCCGGGCCTGCCGGTGGCCGGCAAGCCGCTGGTCTGGTACACCGGCGACGACTCCAACAACGAGTACCTGTACAAGTTCGTCTCCGACGCCCTGTGGGACCCGGCCGATGCCAACCCGGCCGACCGTCTGGCCACCGGCGCCAAGTACCTGGACAAGGGCAAGCTCTACGTGGCCCGCTTCGACGCCAACGGCACCGGCGCCTGGCTGCTGCTCGACGTCGCCACCCCGACCACCGGTGGCAGCACCCTCGGCGCGTTGTTCACCGATTTGCCGGGCATCATCCTCAACACCCGTGGCGCTGCCGACGCCGTGGGCGCCACGCCCATGGACCGTCCGGAGTGGACCGCCGTCAACCCGCTCAACGGCGACGTCTACCTGACCCTGACCAACAACAGCGCGCGCACCGCCGCCAAGGTCGACGCGGCCAACCCGCGCGGCCCGAACCGCCACGGCCACATCATCCGTTGGCACGACAGCGACGATCACAAGACCTTCACCTGGGACATCTTCGTGTTCGGCGCCAATGCCGCCGGCGCCCCGGACATCAACCGCTCCGGCCTGACCGAACTGAACCAGTTCGCCAGCCCCGACGGCATGAGCTTCGATAGCCGCGGCGTGCTGTGGTTCGAGACCGACAACGGCGAGGCCACCCTGACCAGCTACACCAACGACCAGCTGCTGGCGGTGATCCCCACCGACCTGGTGGACGCCAACGGCAAGCAGATCCCGGTCAACGCCACCAACCAGGCGGCCCTGCGCCGCTTCTTCGTCGGGCCGAACGGTTGCGAGGTGACGGGCATCACCTTCACCCCGGACAACAAGACGATGTTCGTCAACATCCAGCACCCGGACAACTGGCCGACCACCGACAAGGCCACCGACGTCACACCGACCGGCACCTCGGTGCGGCCACGGGCTTCGACGGTGGTGATCCAGCGTAATGATGGTGGGGAGATCGGTACCCTCTGATCGATCGCCTTTCGACCCAATCGCGGGGCAAGTCGCATCGGCGCACCGCCGCTCCCACAAGGAATACGCAAGTCCTTGTGGGAGCGGCGGTGCGCCGATGCGACTTGCCCCGCGATCACGTTCTACCAGGCCCCTGCCTCCCTACCCCTGACCCGCACCTGCTGCGCCGGCACCCGCGCATGCCATTGCACCACGCCCAGCGCCTCGATCTGGAACTGGCTGCGCAGCGTGCGCCCCTCTTCCTCGAACGACAGCTGCAGCACGAAATGGCCGCTGTTGAGCAACAACCCTTCGCTTAGCCGGGCGAAGGTCTCGTCATCCACCGCGCCCAGCGCCTGGCGCAATGCCGTGGCATCCACATAGCCCGCCGCCGGCCGGCCGCTGATGATGCGGCTGAGCATCGAACGGGAAAACTGCCCCTCGTACAGGGCCTCCAGCAACGGCAGGTGCTCCAGCCCCAGGGCGTTGGCATTGAGTCGCCAGCCACCGGTCGATGGCAGTGCGCAGAGCATTCGGTAGCGGCTTTGTCGGCCACTGTCCGGCTCCAACAGCAGGTTGAGCTCACTGGTGTCGAGCATTGGCTGGTTGGCCGCCAACCGGGGTGGCTGCTGGCGCAGGTACTGGGCACTCTCGGCCCCTTGCAAGCGGGCATCGCTGTCGGCATCCAGCCAGTCGGCCAGGGCATCGACCAGCCGCTCGGCAGCCATGTCGTCGCCGAGCAGTTGGCGCAACTGGCGCTCGGCCCGTGGTCCGTCCTCGCCCAGCAGGGCATTGACGTTGAAGCATGTGTGCTGGTCGATCACCCGCAGTTGCGCCTTGCCGGCACCGAAGTCATAGGCCAACGGCTGCCCACGCAGGGCCTGCCAGAACAGCGGGCTGGCCCGCCAAGCCGGATCGCGCAGGGCCTGGGAGGCATAGGCCAGCCCGGCCTGCTCCATGGCCCGTACCTGCACCCGCTGGTGCAACAGGCGCACCTCGTCCACCTGGCGCCGGCCATCTTCCACCAGCCAGGCCAGCCCCGCCGCGAGCATCGCCAGCACCACCAGCACCATCAGCAGTGCCGCGCCCTGTTGTCGCCTGCGCCCCATCCCTGTCTTCCTGTCAGCGGTAAAAAGCGCCAGTCAACACGCCCGTTGTTTCAGCCAGATGGCAGTCATGTGCCCGTCATCTGCACAAGGCAGGATTGGCCTTCTTTTTCTTTGGCCTGACAGGAGTGGTCTTACATGGGTGGCATCGGAATCTGGCAATTGGTGATCGTGCTGTTGATCGTCTTCCTGCTGTTCGGCACCAAGCGTCTCAAGGGGCTGGGCAGTGATGTCGGTGAAGCGATCCAGGGCTTTCGCAAGTCCATGGGGGGTACTGCCGACAATGGCGTCGAGCAGCAACCCCAGGTGCTGAACAATCAGCCGGTGCAGCAGGCGCAAACGGATCGTCAGGCCTGATGTTCGAGATCGGCTTCACCGAACTGCTGCTGGTCGGCATCGTCGCCTTGCTGGTGCTCGGCCCCGAGCGCCTGCCGGTGGCGGCGCGTACCCTCGGCCGTGGGCTGGGCCAGGCCCGTCGGGCGCTGAATGCGTTGAAGGCGCAGGTGGAGCGGGAGATCGACATGCCCGCCCTGGATGCCGCGCCGTTGCAGCGCCTGGAGCAGGAGATCCGCCAAGGCATCCAGCTCGACGCGACGCCGGCCAATGACCCGACCCCGGTCGTCCACACCAAGGAAAGCGCCTGATGTCCCTCGCCCTCGACCAGGCGGCGCGCATGCCGCTGACCGACCACCTGCGCGACCTGCGCAAGCGCCTGGTGCGCTGCCTGCTGGTGGTTGCGCTGGTGTTCTGCGGCTTGTTCCCTTTCGCCCAGACGCTGTACACGCAGATCTCCGAACCGCTGCGCCGCTACCTGCCCGAAGGCGCCAGCATGATCGCCACCAGCGTCACCTCGCCGTTCCTCACGCCGTTCAAGCTGACGGCGATGTGCGCGCTGTTCGTCGCCATGCCGCTGCTGCTGCACCAGGCCTGGGGCTTCATCGCCCCGGGGCTGTACCGCCGCGAACGGCGCATCGCCCTGCCGTTGCTGGTGTCGAGCATCCTGCTGTTCTACGGCGGCATGGCGTTCGCGTTCTTTCTGGTGTTCCCGATGATGTTCGGCTTCTTCGCCAGCGTGACCCCGGACGGGGTGGCGATGATGACCGACATCGGCTTGTACCTGGACTTCATCCTGGCACTGTTTTTGGCGTTCGGCCTGGCCTTCGAGATCCCGGTGGCGACCTTCATCGTGGTCTGGGCGGGGCTGACCGACGTGGCCACGCTGCGGCGCAGCCGGCCCTATGTGATCGTCGGCTGCTTCGTGGTGGGGATGATCCTGACGCCGCCGGATGTGTTTTCCCAGACCCTGCTGGCGGTGCCGATGTGGGTGCTGTTCGAGGTGGGGTTGCTGGCGTGTGGGTTGGTGCGCCGGGCGGGGTAGACCGATGGATTGTCGGGGCTGCTTTGCAGCCCCCCGGGTGTCATGAGGTCTTCCTGTTCAACCCCACCTCCATGTCATCGATCAGCGCCTTGGCCATGGCACTGAGGATTCGCGCCGAGCTGCCGGCCAGCAGGTCACCCTCCATTTCCGCCTCGCAGGTCAGGTGGCGAATGCAGCCAAGCAGCACCGACAACTCGCTGAAGGCGTCCTCGAAGGAAACGCCTGGCTCGACCTTGAACAGGTCCAGGCAGACCGTGCGGCCTGCGGTGTGGCCGCGAGTCATGGTCGGACCTGCGGCTTGTGTTCGAGCAGGGCGCAGGCCAGTTGGCCGAGGTAGTCGCTGGCGGTGAACAGGCGGTCCTGGGCTTCTCCGGGTTCGGTCTTGAAGTAGATATCGAGGACATCGGAAATGGCGGTGGCCACTTCGACGGCGGCGGTCATGGCCTCATCGCGGGTGAGCGTGGAACGGATACTGATGAAGGGTGCGAGACGGGGTGGATCGGGGACGATTTTTTTCATAGGTCCAACTCTTGTGCGTTCCAAGGAAGCGCCATCCCATGGCAATTCTCACAAGACAAGGGGTGGCAGCCGTGAACGGGGTGAGAATCCGGGGCACAAGAAACCCGGTCAGACCGAAGTCTGCCCGTGCACGGCTGCCATGAAAGGACTGCCGAAAAACTTGTACTCCAGGATTCTCACACCCTGGTCACCAAATGTGGCGACCCGGTGAAGTTATCCCTGGGGTATTTCCCCGACAACGCGGCAGCTTCCGGCAAGCGCGTAGGATAGTTCCCAAGCTTTGCTGGCTGAAGCATTTGGTTTCAGGTTCGGAAATATCCGACAGTCTTTGAGATCGCCGGGGCTGCTGCGCAGCCCTTTCGCGACACAAGGCCGCTCCCACAGGATATGTGCCAGTTCTGCCATGGTGCGGTCCCTGTGGGAGCGGCCTTGTGTCGCGAAAGGGGCGCAAAGCGCCCCCAGAATCAAAAACGAGATTCCTGATCAGACCAGTGGTATTGACCTGGTATTAAAGTGGTATTAATTTCCACCCAACAACAATACCGGACACCGCCCATGCGTCCTCTATCGGCCCTGCGCCCCGACGACACCAGCGCCACCCCGCTCTACCTGCAACTGGCGCGCAACCTTGAGCAGGCCATCCACGCCGGCCAATGGACCGCCGACCAGGCGCTGCCCTCGGAGCGCACCCTCAGCGAAACCCTGGACATCTCCCGGGTCACCGCGCGCAAGGCCCTTGAGGTCCTGCTCGAACAAGGCCTGATCCATCGCATCCAGGGCTCCGGCACCTTCATCACGCCACGCCTCGAACAACCCCTGTCACGTCTGTCGAGCTTCAGCGAAATGCTGCGCATGAAGGGCTTCGTGCCCAGCTCCCAGTGGCTCGAGCGCAGCATCGGCACCCCGAGCAACGACGAACTGATCCGCCTCGGCCTGTCGCCCACCGACCAGGTGGTCCACCTCAAGCGCCTGCGCAAGGCCGACGATATCGTCATGGCGGTGGAGGTCAGCACCCTGCCCGCCCGCCTGCTCGGCGACCCGCAGGCCATCGGCGATTCGCTCTACCAGCACCTCGACCGGCTCGGCCGCCCGGTGGTCCGCGCCCTGCAACACATCCGCGCAATCAACGCCAGCGACGAACTGGCCGCCCAGGTGGGCATCGCCCCCGGCACCGCCATGCTGCTGATGACCCGTATCGGCTACCTCGACGACAACACCGCCATCGAGCTGACCGACACCTACTGCCGCAACGACTACTACGACTTCGTCGCCGAACTGCGACGCTGACCGGAGCCCCCATGGACATCGCCAACATCCTCACCCCCGACGGCTGGGTGCGCGGACAACTGCACCTCGAAAACGGCCGCATCCGGGCCATCGAGGGTACGCCGTGCGACCCGCAGGCCAACGACCTGCCGTACCTGCTGCCCGGGTTCATCGACCTGCACGTGCACGGCGGTGGGGGCAGCGACATCATGCAGGGCGGCGACGCCTTCGCCACCATCGCCCGTACCCACCGGCTTTTCGGCACCACTTCGCTGCTGGCCACCACCATGACCGCGCCCCGCGAGGAGCTGACCCGCGTGCTCGCCGAACTGGGCGAACACCTCAAGCAACCGCGCCAGGGCGCGCGCATCCTCGGCGTGCACCTGGAAGGCCCGTACATCAACCCCGGCAAGCTCGGCGCGCAGCCGAACTTCGCCCACCAGGCGCTGCTCGACGAGGTCGAGCAATACCTGGCCCTGGCGCCGATCAAGGTCATCACCATCGCCCCGGAAATCGCCGGCCACCTGCCGCTGATCCAGGCACTGAGCCAGCGCGGCATCCGCCTGCAGCTCGGCCATACCCTGGGCAGCTACGAAGAAGGCGTGGCAGCCCTGGAGGCCGGCGCCACCAGCTTCACCCACCTGTACAACGCCATGAGCCCGCTGCACCACCGCGAGCCGGGCATCGTCGGCGCGGCCCTGGCCCACGCCCGCTACGCCGAGCTGATTCCCGACCTGCTGCACGTGCACCCCGGCGCCATGCGCGTGGCCCTGCGCTCGATCCCGTGCCTGTACTGCGTGACCGACTCCACCGCCGCCGCCGGCATGCCCGACGGCGAATACCGCCTGGGCAGCCACACCGTGACCAAGTGCCTGGGCGGCGTGCGCCTGCCCGACGGCACCCTGGCCGGCAGCACCCTGACCATGGACCAGGCCCTGCGCAACCTGGTGAAGATCGGCCTGCCGCTGTCCGAAGCCTCCGAGCGCCTGTCCCGCCATCCCGCCGATTATCTCGGCATCGCCGACCGTGGCCGCCTGCAACCGGGCGCCTGGGCCGACGCGGTGCTGCTGGACCGCCAACTGAACCTGACCGCCGTGATGATCGAAGGAGAAACCGCATGAGTTCAAGGATGCTCGAAGAAGCCCGCGCCTGCGCCGAGGTCGTCGAACGTCAGACGCAGACGCTGGACCCGCGCCTGGAAACCCTGGCCGAACAGCTGCGCCGGCTCGATCCGCAAGTGGCGCTGACCGTGGCCCGGGGCAGCTCGGACCACGCCGCCAGCTACTTCGCCTACATCGCCATGCAGCAACTGGGGCTGCCGGTGGCTTCGCTGCCGATGTCCGTGGTGACTTTGCAGCAGGCGCCACTGCGAGTACGTGGCCAGGTGGCGCTGGGCTTCTCGCAGTCGGGGCAGAGCCCGGACCTGGTCGAAAGCCTGCGCCGCCTGGGCCAGTGCGGGGCGACCACGGTCTCGCTGGTCAACGCCGAAGGCTCGCCCCTGGAGCAGGCCTGCCAGTACCACTTGCCGCTGTGCGCAGGCCCTGAGCTGTCAGTGGCGGCGACCAAGAGCTTCGTCGCCACCCTGGCTGCCGGCGCCCGCCTGGTCGCCCACTGGGGCCAGGATCGCGCCCTGCAGGAAGCCGGCCTTGCCCTGCCCGCGCAGCTGCACGAGGCCGCCGGGCAAGACTGGAGCCCGGCCATCGATACCCTGCGCGACAGCGAGCGCCTGATGGTGATCGGCCGCGGCGCGGGCTTCGCCATCGCCCAGGAGGCCGCGCTCAAACTCAAGGAAACCTCGGTGATCCAGGCCGAGGCCTTCAGCAGCGCCGAAGTGCGCCATGGGCCGATGGCCCTGATCGATGCCCAGTACCCGCTGCTGGTGTTCGCCCCGCGTGGCGTCGAGCAGGCCGGGCTGCTGCAGCTGGCCGCCGACATGCGCCAGCGCGGCGCCCGCGTGCTGTTGGCGGCACCAGCCGATATCGCCGGGCGCGACCTCACCCTGAGCGGCGCCGAACACCCGGCCCTGGACCCGCTGCTGGCGATCCAGAGCTTCTACATCATGGCCGCGGCCCTGGCCGAGGCCCGCGGCCTCGACCCCGACCAGCCGCGCCACCTGAGCAAAGTGACCTGCACGCAGTGAAGCCGCGAGGAACAGCGCATGCCCGACAATAACAAGATCATCCTCCATGCCCCGCTCGCCGGACCGCAGGTACCGCTGGACCAGGTACCGGACCCGGTGTTCAGCAGCGGCACCCTGGGCGACGGCGTCGCCATCGACCCGTTGAACGACGTGCTGCACGCGCCCTGCGCCGGTGAAGTGGTGCAACTGGCGCGCACCGGCCATGCGCTGACCCTGCGCGCGGCCAACGGCGCGGAAGTCCTCTTGCATATCGGTGTCGACACCGTGCAGCTGCAGGGGCGCGGTTTCTCGCCGCTGGTGGCGCTGGGCGACCAAGTGAAACAGGGACAACCGCTGGTGCGCTTCGACATGGACCTGGTGGCGCAGCACTGCGTCAGCCTGGTCACCGTGATGCTGGTCAGCAACGGCCCGGGCTTTGGCCTGACGCGACTGGACACAGGTGCTTCGCGCCTGGGCGCGGCGCTGCTGGAGGTCGAGGCCACGGGCAGCGAAGCGCAGGCACGACCGGTCAGCCATGAGTGCGCACGCGGTCATGCCCGGGTCGCTCATCACGGCGGTCTGCATGCCCGCCCAGCCGCCCTGCTGCGCCAGACCGCGCAAGGCTTCCAGAGCCATGCCGTGCTGCGCTTCGCCGAGCGCGAGGCCGACCTCAACAGCCTGGTGGCGGTCATGGGCCTGGGCGTTGGTGAAGGCGCCGAAGTCGAACTGATTTGCACCGGGCCGGACAGCCAGGCCGCGCTGCAGGCATTGATCGCCGCCGTGCAGACCGCCTCGGTCGGTGAACGCCATGCCCCCCACGTGCCCACCAGTGCCGCCACGCCCAAGCCCAATACAGAGCCCGGCGTGCTCAACGGTGTCTGCGCCGCCCCCGGCCTCGCCCTCGGGCCACTGGCGCGCCTGGACGGCGTCAGCCTGCCGGCGGACAGCGGCGACAACGACCCCGGCGAGCAGCACCAGGCGCTGAACAGCGCCCTGGCCGAGGTCCGCCATGCCATCGACCGCGACTGGCGGCACCTGCCTCGCGGCCAGGAGGACGCGGCGGCGATTCTCGAGGCCCACCTGGCCCTGCTCGACGACCCGGCTCTGCTCGGCGATGCCCGCCAGCATATCGCCGGCGGCGTCGCCGCCAGCCATGCCTGGAGCCGCGCCATCGAGACCCAGTGCCAGGTCCTGCGCAGCCTGGGCAACCCGTTGCTGGCCGAGCGCGCCAACGACCTCTACGACCTGCAGCAGCGGGTGCTGCGCGCCCTGCTCGGCGAAACCCGGCAACTACGCCTGCCACCGGCGGCCATCGTCGTCGCCCACGAACTGACCCCCTCCGACCTGCTGCTGCTCGCCCGCCACGATGTCGCCGGGCTGTGCATGGCCGCCGGTGGCGCCACCTCGCACGTCGCCATCCTCGCCCGTGCCCGCGGCCTGCCATGCCTGGTGGCCGTGGGCGAAGCGCTGCTCGACCTGCCCGCCGGCACGCCCCTGGTGCTGGACGCCGACCAGGGCCGCCTGGAAACCCAGGCCGCCCCACAACGCCTGGCCGAGGTCCACTGCCACCTGCAGCAACGCCGCGAAATCCGCCAGCGCCAGCAGGCCGCCGCACAGCAAGGCGCGCGTACCCGCGATGGCCAGTTGATCGAGGTCGCGGCCAACGTCGCCAGCGCCGAAGAAGCCGCCCAGGCCCTGGCCCTGGGCGCCGACGGCATCGGCCTGCTGCGCAGCGAGTTCCTGTTCATCGACCGCCCCACCGCACCGGACGAGGCCGAGCAGCGCAACGCCTACCAGGCGGTGCTCGACGCGATGGCCGAGCGCCCGGTGATCATTCGCACCATCGACGTCGGCGGCGACAAGCAGCTCGATTACCTGCCCCTGCCGGCCGAGGCCAATCCAGTGCTGGGCCTGCGCGGCATCCGCCTGGGCCAGGTCCGCCCGGAGCTGCTCGACCAGCAACTGCGCGCCCTGCTCCAGGTCAGCCCGCAGCGGCGCTGCCGGATCATGCTGCCGATGGTCACCGAGGTCGACGAGCTGATCGCCATCCGCCAGCGTCTCGACCGGCTGGCCGCCGAGCTTGGCGTGACGGCGCGCGCCGAACTGGGGGTGATGATCGAGGTGCCGGCCGCGGCGCTGCTCGCCGAGCGCCTGGCCGAGCACGCGGACTTCTTCTCCATCGGCACCAACGACCTGTCCCAGTACACCCTGGCCATGGACCGTGACCATGCCGGGCTTGCGGCGCGGGTCGATGCCCTGCACCCGGCACTGCTACGCCTGATCGAGCTGACCTGCCAGGGCGCGGCGAAACACGGCCGCTGGGTTGGCGTGTGCGGTGCGCTGGCCAGCGATCCGCTGGCCACGCCGGTGCTGGTCGGCCTCGGCGTGGCCGAGCTGTCGGTCAGCGCGCCGCAGATCGGCGAGATCAAGGCCCTGGTCCGCCAGCTCGACGCCAGTGCCTGCCACCGCTTCAGCCAGGGCCTGCTGGGCCTGGCCAGCGCCGGGGCCGTACGCCAGGCCTGCCGCGACTTCGCCGCGCAATCCCACGCCCAATCCGCGGCCCCCATGGCCCTACAACAATAATCGGAGCGCACCATGTACCAGCACTTCATCCAGGGCCTGCAGCGGCTCGGCCGCGCCTTGATGCTGCCCATCGCCATCCTGCCCATCGCCGGCCTGTTGCTGCGCCTGGGCGACACCGACCTGCTCGACATCGCCCTGGTGCATGACGCCGGGCAAGCGATCTTCGCCAACCTGGCGCTGATCTTCGCCATCGGCATCGCCGTGGGCTTCGCCCGCGACAACAACGGCACCGCGGGCCTGGCCGGCGCCATCGGCTACCTGGTGCTGGTGGCGACGCTGAAGGTGATCGATCCGAAGATCGACATGGGCATGCTCGCCGGCATCATCTGCGGCCTGCTCGGCGGCGGCCTGTACAACCGCTTCAAGGACATCCAGCTGCCGGACTACCTGGCGTTCTTCGGTGGCCGGCGCTTCGTGCCGATCGCCACCGGGGTATCGGCGGTGTTCCTCGGGCTGCTGTTCGGCCTGATCTGGCCACCGATCCAACACGGCATCAACGCGCTCGGCCAGCTGATGCTGGAGAGCGGCAGCATCGGCGCGTTCTTCTTCGGCGTGCTCAACCGGCTGCTGATCATCACCGGCCTGCACCATATCCTCAACAACCTGGTGTGGTTCGTTTTCGGCAGCTTCCAGGCGGCCAGCGGCCAAGTGATCACCGGTGATCTGGCGCGCTTCTTCGCCGGCGACCCAAACGCCGGCCAGTTCATGACCGGCATGTTCCCGGTGATGATCTTCGGTCTGCCCGCCGCCTGCCTGGCCATGTACCGCCATGCCCTGCCACAGCGGCGCAAGCTGATCGGCGGGGTGCTGCTGTCGATGGCGCTGACCTCGGCGCTGACCGGGGTGACCGAGCCGATCGAATTCGCCTTCATGTTCCTGGCGCCGCTGCTGTACCTGATCCATGCGCTGCTGACCGGGCTGTCCATGGCCATCTGCGACCTGCTGGGGATCCGCCTGGGCTTCACCTTCTCCGGCGGCGGCATCGACATGGCCCTGGGCTGGGGGCGTTCGAGCAACGGCTGGCTGGTGTTCCCGGTGGGCGTGCTCTATGGGTTGGTCTACTACTTCGTGTTCGACTACTGCATCCGCCGTTTCGACCTGAAGACCCCCGGCCGCGAGGAACAGGCGGCCAGCCAGGCCGAGGGCAGCGATGCGCCACGGGCCCGGCGCTACATCGACGCCCTCGGCGGCGCAGCCAACCTGCAGGGCGTGGATGCCTGCACCACGCGCCTGCGCCTGGTACTGGCCGACCGCAACCTGGCCCGCGACCAAGACTTGAAGGCCCTCGGCGCCCTCGCCGTGGTACGCCCCGGTACCGGTGGCAGCCTGCAGGTGGTGGTGGGGCCGATGGCCGATGCGCTGGCCGACGAGATTCGCGGGGAACTGCCCCATGCGCGGGTGGCGCCGCCGGTTGCCGAAAAGGCCGCGGTGGTCACCGAGACGGTCGTCGCGGATCAATGGCTGCAGGCCCTGGGCGGGCGAGACAATCTGCTGGAGGCCCTGTGCGTGGCCTCAAGCCGGGTGCGGGTACGGGTCAAGGATGAGGGCAAGGTAGCGCAGGAACGCTTGATCGCGCTGGGGTGCCTGGGGGTGAGTCCGCAGGCGGGTGGGGTGTGGCATCTGGTCGTGGGTAGCAAGGCGCCTGCGTTAAGCAGCGCTTTGCAGGGCTGAAAAGCATCGCGGGGCAAGCCCGCTCCCACAAGGTATCAACAGGCCTTGTGGGAGCGGGCTTGCCCCGCGATGTCGTTCGACGCCGTTCTAGAAGTCAGCCAGCGGCCAAACCTCATAAGCCGGCGTTTCATACGGGTGGCTCTGCTTGAGCGCGGCGACCACCTGGGCGATCAGCGCATCAGCCACCACCAGCTCCACCTTCCACTCCTCGACCACCTCGACCTGGCCGCCCTGCCCGAGGTACGGCTGGCTGCCGTCCAACGGGCGGAACTGGCCCTGGCCAAGGGTCTGCCAGGCGCAGTGGTCGTAGTCGCCGATGCGCCCGCCTCCAGCGGCGAACACGGCGGCCTTGACCACCTCGACATGGCTGTCGGGGACGAAGAAGGCGAGCTTGTACACCCTTAGTTCACCCACACCCGCGCATTGCGGAACATGCGCATCAGGGCCGCGTCTTCCTGCCACTCATCCGGGCGCCAGGAGTTCTGCACGGCGCGGAACATCCGCTCCGGGTGCGGCATCATGATGGTCACGCGGCCGTCGCGGCTGGTCAGGCCGGTGATGCCACGCGGCGAGCCGTTCGGGTTGGCCGGGTAGGCTTCGGTGACCTTACCGTGGTTGTCGACGTAGCGCAGGGCCACGCAACCGGACAGGTCGGCTTCCAGCAGTGCTTCCTCGCTGGTGAACTCGGCATGGCCTTCGCCGTGGGCGATGGCGATCGGCATCCGCGAACCGGCCATGCCCTGCAGGAAGATCGAGTTGGACTTCTGCACCTCGACCATGGCCACGCGCGCCTCGAACTGCTCCGAGCGGTTGCGCACGAAGTGCGGCCAGTACTCGGTGCCCGGGATCAGCTCGTGCAGGTTGGACATCATCTGGCAACCGTTGCACACGCCCAGGGCGAAGCTGTCGGTACGCTCGAAGAAGGCCTGGAAGGCATCACGGGCACGGGCGTTGAACAGCGCCGACTTGGCCCAGCCCTCACCGGCACCCAGCACGTCGCCGTAGGAGAAGCCACCGCAGGCCACCAGACCTTTGAAGGCTTCGAAGTCGACACGGCCAGACAGGATGTCGCTCATGTGCACGTCGACCGCAGCGAAACCCGCGCGGTCGAAGGCGGCAGCCATCTCGACCTGGCCGTTGACGCCCTGCTCGCGAAGGATCGCCACTTGCGGGCGCACGCCCTTCTTGATGTACGGCGCGGCGATGTCTTCGTTGACGTCGTAGCCGAGCTTGACCGACAGGCCCGGGTTGTCTTCTTCCAGCAGGGCGTTGAATTCCTGGTCGGCGCAGTCGGCGTTGTCGCGTAGGCGCTGGACCTGGTAGCTGGTCTCGGCCCACTGGCGCTGCAGCAGGCGGCGCTCACCCTTGAACAGTTCTTCGCCTTCGAACTTGATCAGCACTTCACCGTTGTTGATCGGCTGGCCGATCACAGCGACGCAATCTTCGCCCAAGCCTGCAGCGCTGAACTGCGCCAGTACGTCCGGCGTGGCGTCCTGACGGACCTGGATCACTGCGCCCAGCTCTTCGTTGAAGAGGATGGCCGCGACTTTCTCGCGCTTGCTGGTCAGGTTGCCCAGTTCCAGGTCAAGGCCGCAGTGGCCGGCAAAGGCCATTTCCAGCACGGTGGTCATCAGGCCGCCGTCGGAACGGTCGTGGTAGGCCAGCAGGTGGCCGTCTTCGTTCAGGCCCTGGATCACGGCGAAGAACGCCTTGAGGTCCTCGGCATCATCGACGTCCGGCGCCTGGGCGGCCAGCTTGCCGTGGGTCTGCGCCAGGATCGAGGCGCCCATGCGGTTCTGGCCACGGCCCAGGTCGATCAGGATCAGGTCGGTTTCGCCCTTGTCCATGCGCAGTTGCGGGGTCAGGGTCTTGCGGATGTCGGTGACCGGGGCAAAGCCGGTAATGATCAGCGACATCGGCGAGGTGACGCTCTTCTGCTCGCCCGCTTCGCTCCACTGGGTCTTCATCGACATCGAGTCTTTACCGACCGGAATGGTGATACCCAGCTCCGGGCACAGCTCCATGCCGACGGCCTTGACGGTGTCGTACAGGCGGGCGTCTTCACCCGGGTGACCGGCGGCGGACATCCAGTTGGCCGACAGTTTGATGTCGGACAGCTTCTCGATGCGCGAGGCCGCCAGGTTGGTCAGCGTTTCGCCGATCGCCATGCGCCCGGACGCCGGGGCGTCGAGCAGGGCCAGCGGCGTGCGTTCGCCCATGGCCATGGCTTCACCGGTGTAGACGTCGAAGCTGGTGGCGGTGACGGCGCAGTCGGCCACCGGCACTTGCCATGGGCCGACCATCTGGTCACGGGCCACGAGGCCGGTGATGGTACGGTCGCCGATGGTGATCAGGAAGCTCTTGCTGGCAACGGCCGGGTGACGCAGGACACGCTCGACCGAGTCCTTGAGTTCCAGGGTGCTCGGGTCGAACTCATCGCCCAGCTCCGCTTCGCGGGTGACCGAGCGGTGCATGCGCGGCGGCTTGCCCAGCAGCACGTCCAGCGGCATGTCCACCGGGGTGTTGTCGAAGTGGTTGTCGGTGACGGTGAGGTGCTTCTCTTCGGTGGCCTCGCCGACGACCGCGAACGGGCAGCGCTCACGCTCGCAGATGGCCTGGAAGCGCTCGAAGTCCTCGGCGCTGACCGCCAGCACGTAGCGCTCCTGGGATTCGTTGGACCAGATCTCGTGCGGGGCCATGCCCGGCTCGTCGTTGGGCACGTTGCGCAGTTCGAAGCGGCCACCGCGGCCACCGTCGTTGACCAGCTCCGGGAAGGCGTTGGAGATGCCGCCGGCGCCAACGTCGTGGATGAAGGCGATCGGGTTCTTGTCGCCCAATTGCCAGCAGCGGTCGATGACTTCCTGGCAACGGCGCTCCATTTCCGGGTTCTCGCGCTGTACCGAGGCGAAATCCAGGTCGGCGGAGCTGGCGCCGGTGGCCACCGACGAAGCGGCGCCGCCGCCCAGGCCGATCAGCATGGCCGGGCCGCCGAGCACGATCAGCTTGGCGCCGATGGTGATCTCGCCTTTCTGCACGTGGTCTTCACGGATGTTGCCCATGCCGCCGGCGAGCATGATCGGCTTGTGGTAGCCACGGACTTCCTCACCGTGCGGGGTGTTGATGCCCTGCTCGAAGGTACGGAAGTAACCGGTCAGTGCCGGGCGACCGAATTCGTTGTTGAACGCGGCGCCGCCCAGCGGGCCTTCGATCATGATGTCGAGGGCATCGACGATGCGCTCAGGCTTGCCGTACGGCTTCTCCCAGGGCTGCTCGAAGCCCGGGATGCGCAGGTTGGAGACGGTGAAGCCAGTCAGGCCAGCCTTGGGCTTGGCGCCACGGCCGGTGGCGCCTTCGTCGCGGATCTCGCCGCCGGAGCCGGTGGAGGCGCCGGAGAACGGGGCGATGGCGGTCGGGTGGTTGTGCGTCTCGACTTTCATCAGGATGTGCACCGGCTCCTGTACCGCGCCGTACTGGCGGGTCTCAGGGTTCGGGAAGAAGCGGCCGGCGACGCTGCCGACGATCACCGAGGCGTTGTCCTTGTACGCAGACAGCACGCCTTCGCTGTGCATCTGGTAGGTGTTCTTGATCATGCCGAACAGGCTCTTCTCCTGCGCCTGGCCGTCGATGTCCCAGCTGGCGTTGAAGATCTTGTGGCGGCAGTGCTCGGAGTTGGCCTGGGCGAACATCATCAGTTCGATGTCGTTCGGGTTGCGCTTGAGGCCCTGGAAGGCGTTGACCAGGTAGTCGATCTCGTCCTCGGCCAGGGCCAGGCCCAGGTCGATGTTGGCCTGCGCCAGGGCGGCGCGGCCACCGGCGAGGATGTCCACCGAGGTCATCGGCTTGGGCTGGGCGTGGCTGAACAGGTCGGCGGCGTCTTCCAGCTTGGCCAGCACGCGCTGGGTCATGCGGTCATGCAGCTCGGCGGCGAGGACCTGGGCGTCGGCGTCGGAAATATTACCGGCGACGTAGTAGGCGATGCCGCGCTCCAGGCGCTGGATCGACTGCAGGCCGCAGTTGTGGGCGATG
Organism: Pseudomonas sp. P106(2024); assembly: GCF_057480815.1. Taxonomy (NCBI): domain Bacteria; kingdom Pseudomonadati; phylum Pseudomonadota; class Gammaproteobacteria; order Pseudomonadales; family Pseudomonadaceae; genus Pseudomonas; species Pseudomonas sp. P106(2024). Next base: position 75,925 of record NZ_JBLIYU010000013.1, read on the forward strand.
TCGCTGGCCTTGGATGCCCAGGGCGAGATGGTGCCCAGGCGCGGCACGACCAGGAACAGGCGGCCAGCGGGCTCCTGCACCGGCACGCTCGGGCCGTACTTGAGCAGACGGCCCAGCACCTGCTGCTGGTCGGCGGTCAGCTCGCCGTCGACGTCGGCGAAGTGGGCGAATTCGGCATACAAACCAGTAACAGCGGGGACTTTCTGGCTCAGTTGCTCGAGTAATTTACCGTGGCGAAAGGCAGAAAGGGCAGGAGCGCCGCGCAGGATCAACATCGTCGGGACAGCCTCAGGAAGGGGTGTGCTTAGAGGCCGTGCATTCTAGCCTAATTCGCAGGCTTTCGGCACCCGCTCAACGCCAATGCTGCCGGGCGGTGGAACCGGACCCAGGGGTCAAAAAAACCAGGGCTTTTGATTGCGGTAGCGGCCGAATCGCGGGGCAAGCCCGCTCCCATGACCGGCTGCGCCCTGTCGCAGGCACAGCGACGTGCTACCAGACAAGCCACATATTGTCGAGATATGGCGCCGCCGGTCCTTTGCGTATACTGCACCCTATGTTCGCCCACACTGCTTTGCGCCAGCGATGCGCCAGATGGCTCCTCGCAACCGGACTCTTCCTGATGCTCGGTGCCTGCGTTGAAAAACCCAGCACCCTCGAACGCGTCAAGGAGGATGGCGTATTGCGCGTGATTACCCGCAACAGCCCGGCCACCTACTTCCAGGACCGCAACGGCGAAACCGGTTTCGAATACGAACTGGTCAAGCGCTTCGCCGACGACCTGGGCGTGAAGCTGGAGATCGAGACCGCCGACAACCTCGATGAGCTGTTCGACCAGCTGGGCAAGCCGTCCGGCCCGGTACTGGCCGCCGCCGGCCTGGTCAGCAGCGAGCGCCGTGCCGCCCAGGCGAAGTTCTCCCACCCCTACCTCGAGGTGACCCCACAGGTCATCTACCGCAATGGCCGCTCGCGGCCGACCAGCGTCAAGGGATTGGTGGGCAAGAAGATCATGGTGCTCAAGGGCAGCAGCCACGCCGACCAGCTCGCCGAACTGAAAAAGCAGAACCCGGGGCTGGAGTACGAGGAGTCCGACGCCGTCGAGGTGGTCGACCTGCTGCGCATGGTCGACGAGGGCCAGATCGACCTGACCCTGGTCGACTCCAACGAGCTGGCTATGAACCAGGTGTACTTCCCCAACGTGCGCGTGGCCTTCGACCTGGGCGACACCCGCGACCAGCGCTGGGCGGTAGCTGCCGGCGAAGACAACAGCCTGCTCAACGAGATCAACGAGTTTCTCGACAAGTCGCAGAAGAACGGCACCCTGCAGCGTCTGAAGGACCGTTACTACGGCCACGTCGATGTCCTCGGCTACGTCGGCGCCTACACCTTCGCCCAGCATCTGCAGCAGCGCCTGCCCAAGTACGAGAAGCACTTCAAGACCAGCTCCAAGGTCGAGCAGGTCGACTGGCGCCTGCTCGCCGCGATCGGCTACCAGGAATCGATGTGGCAGCCCGAGGTCACCTCCAAGACCGGCGTGCGCGGCCTGATGATGCTGACCCAGCGCACCGCCCAGGCCATGGGCGTGTCCAACCGCCTGGACCCCAAGCAGAGCATCCAGGGTGGCGCCAAGTACTTCATGCTGGTCAAGGACCAGCTCGACGACAGCATCAAGGAGCCAGACCGCACCTGGTTCGCCCTGGCCGCCTACAACGTCGGCAGCGGCCACCTCGAAGACGCCCGCACCCTGGCCAAGCGCGAAGGCCTGAACCCGAACAAGTGGCTGGACGTGAAAAAAATGCTGCCGCGCCTGTCGCAGAAGCAGTGGTACAGCAAGACCAAGTACGGCTACGCCCGCGGCGGCGAGCCGGTACACTTCGTGGCCAACATCCGCCGCTACTACGACATCCTCACCTGGGTCACGCAGCCGCAGCTCGAAGGCCAGGTGGCCGAGGGCAACCTGCATGTGCCGGCGGTGAACAAGGACAAGCCGGCGGAACAGTCGCCGCCGATGTGATGCCATCGCGGGGCAAGCCCGCTCCCACGATATCGGTGGGAGCGGGCTTGCCCCGCGATCGATCATTGACCTTTCGCCCGCCGCGCCTTGAAGAACTCACTCAAGATCGTTCCGCACTCCTCTGCCAGCACCCCACCCTCGAACATCACCCGATGGTTGAGAAACCCCTGGCTGAAGAACTGCCCCTGGCTCTGCACGATCCCCGCCTTGGGTTCCAGCGCTCCGTAGACCACCCGCGCCACCCGCGAATGGACGATCAACCCCGCGCACATGCTGCACGGCTCCAGGGTCACGTACAGGGTACTGCCCGGCAGCCGGTAGTTGCTGGCCGACTTGGCCGCGGCACGGATCGCCACCATTTCGGCGTGGGCGCTGGGGTCGCTGTCGATGATCGGCCGGTTGAAACCCTGGCCGATCACCTGGCCGTGCTGCACCAGCACCGCGCCCACCGGCACCTCGCCCAAGGCCGCGCCCTCGGCGGCCAGCTCCAGGGCCAGGCGCATGAATTCCTGGTCGCGGCTGCGATCGATGATCTGCGGTCGCATCAGACCACCGCGATCGCGGCCATCAGGCCGGTTTCCATGTGGTCGATGACATGGCAATGGAACATCCAGGTGCCTGGGTTATCCGCCACCAGCGCCACCTGGGCCCGCTCGTTCTTGCCCAGCAGGTAGGTGTCGGTGAACCACGGCTCGACGATCTTGCGCCGATTGGAGGCGATCACCTTGAAACTCATGCCATGCAGGTGGATAGGGTGCTGGTACTGAGTCATGTTCTTCAGCTCGAGGATGTAGCTCTTGCCCTTCTGCAGCGTGGCGATTGGCCGGTCGGCGCAGGTCTTGTCGGTGATGTCCCAGGCCTGGCCATTGATCTGCCACAAGCTCGGCGGCTTGCCGTTCTCGGTGTTCACCGAGACCTTGCCGACCCATTCGAAATTGAAGTTGAGCTTCTCGGCGTTCTCCAGGTCCGGCTCGGCAACCGGGTTGGGCGGCAGGGCCTTGGGCCAGTCGCAGGGCGCCTCGCTGCTGGCCACCGAGCGCAGGGTGCCCAGGCGTACGAAGCCGTCTCGCAGGGAAACTTCCTCGCCCGCCTCGGGCATGCGGATGGCCAGACAGATGCGCATGCCCGGCCCAAGCCAGTACTCGTCGTCCAGCGGTCGCGGGGTCACCGGATTGCCATCGAGAGCGTAGATCATCGCCTCGCAGTTGCCCTTGAGGTTCAAGCGGTAGGTCCAGGTGTTGTCCAGGTTCAGCAGGCGTACCCGCACCACCTGCCCGGCCGGCAGTTCGGTGACCGACTCAGCCTGGCCGTTGATGGTAATCAGGCGCCCGGCGGTGCCGTTGCGGGCCGCCTCGCGGGGGATGCTGAACGGCAGCCAGGCGCCCTGCTCGTCCACGTGCCAGTTCTTCAGGCTAAGGGTGCGTTCGTGCTTGAAACCGGTCGGTTCGCGCTCTTCGACAATCAGTGGGCCAACCAGCCCACGCCCCAGTTCCTCGGAGCTGCTCACATGGGGGTGATACCAGTAGCTGCCGGCATCCGGCACACGGAACTTGTAATCGAAGTATTCGCCCGGCTTGACCGGCAACTGCGAGACATATGGAACCCCGTCCATCTCCAGCGGCAAACGGATGCCGTGCCAGTGGATGGTGGTCTCGACCGGCAGCTGATTGATGAAGCGTACCCGCAGCCAGGTGCCCTGGCGCACCCGCAGCTCGGTGCCCGGCGCCGACGGACCGAAGGCCCAGGCCTCGGTCTTGAAGCCCGGCACCAGCTCGACGTCCAGGGGCGCGGCGATCAGTTCATAGTCGTGCCCGGCGTTGTCGTCTTCGACCTTGCCAAGCCAGTAACGCGCCGCGCCTCCGGCGCCCAGGCCTACCACTGCAAGGCCGGTCAGGCCCTTGAGCATTTGTCGACGGGTGAAGGACATTGGTGCGGGTACCTCGTGTTCTGCGCAATCAAGCTGCCAGCATGGCTGGCGATGAAGGGCGAATACGATACACCTGCAAATGGGAAATATTAAGTGAAGTCTCTTTGGATGCTGCCCGCAGCCTTGCTATCGCAAGTGCTGCCTGGAGCCAGACAAAGGTCATTGAACCACTGCTGGTCATCAGCGGACGGCACGCGCAAGGCGGCCTGCAGCAATTGCGGGTCGAGCAGGATGTCCAGGTTGTTCAGGCGCGTGGCGAGATCGGGGTGCGTATCGAACGGATGGGCAGTGGCCAGCCCCAGCACTTCCTCGCCCAGATGCAACGGCGTGCCTTGCAGGTGCGCCGCCAGCGCCCGCAATAGGTTGCTGCCACCGTGTGCGACCAACAAGCCGTCGATCACCCGACCCAGGGCAATCACCCGTAACAGCGCCTGTACGAACAGCTTCGGGCCAGCGACCTCGGCACCTGCCCGATCAGCCAGCAATTCCTGTGCACGCCCCCAGTGATGAACCGCAAGCTGGAAATGGTGCAAGAACTGCCCGGCCAGCCACAAGGTGGGCCGAACCACCCAGCGCGGAGCATCCTCGTCACCGACCATGGCCGAATAATGCGCGCACATCAGGCTGAGACGCGCACTGGTTTCGCTGCCCCGCTCCGTATCACGGCGCCTGAAATGGCCCAGTTCGTGACCGATGACCGAGGCCGCCTCGGCCTGGCTCAAGGCGGCCAGGCAAGGTAGAGGCAGATACAACGTGCGCCCCCTGAGGACCTGCCCACCGGGCTGCAGCAGGATCGGAACGCTGGTGACGAAAAAACCCTGGTCAAGGCCGACCACGATATGGTCCGGGACAGGCGCGTGCAGTTGTGTTGCCAAGGTCTCGATCCACTGCCACACCGCTGGCGTCGCCTGCCTGCCTAGCGGGCGGGCGAGAAAACTGGCGGTCGGAGACTGCATCAGCGGCCAGTGCCGACGCATTCGCCAGACCTGGCGAACACACACAACCAGGACTGAGGCCAGCGGCAGCACCACGACCAGCACCATCATGCCGCCCTGCGCTGCGCGGCTTGCTCCGGAACTGGCCTCATAGAGCAGCAACAGGCACAGCGAACCGGCAAGCATGACCATGTAGAGACTCAAGCAACAGCCCAGGGCCTGCCAGTTGGCCATCATGCGTTCATACAGGTAGGCCGCAGAGCGCAGCGCCCGCCAGGCGTCCAACTTCAGCTTGAGCCAGGCCCAGAGGCCTGCCAGCAGAGTGGCCACTGCCAGCCAGCAGCTCACACTTGCCATCACCTTGCGTACGCTTACCCAGTGGCGATCCGCATCGAGCAGGTCCAGTTGGCGCTGCAGGGCCTGCCGCGGATCGACATGCCTGGCAAGCTCCTTGCGGGCTTCCCACGGCAATTGGCGTGGCAACGTCTCATCGGGGGCAGCCAGCCATTGCCGTATGGTCCGGGCCTGATCCTGCGCCGTGTCAGCCCGCCAGTACTGCACTTTACCCCAGCCAAACAGCACCAGAGGCAACAGCAGCAGGATCAGGCCCCAGCCGAAGCGCTTCATTGCCCCAGAGCGCCAATGGTCACGTTCAGGCTCATCTGGCCGCTTCACCCATCCGCGCCACACCCGGAAACAACTGCGCCAACGTACGCCTGGCCTGGGCCGCTTGCACATAGGCATAAAGCAGATCCACCAGTTCCTGCAGGCCAAGGCGTCGCCCAGCCACGACGGGCGTGCACAGCCACAGCCTGACGCGCAAGCCGCCCGCGACGACCACCGCGTCAGGTGAGGCCAGCGCCCTGAAACAGGCCGGTGCCAGCACTGGTGCATGGCTGAACGCCGACACGGTAAAGATCAGCCAGGTAGTGAAGTAACCCTGCTCGACCTCGAAGCCGTCGAAGGAGTCCAGTGGGGTCGGCGCCTGCGCGTTGGCGAAGCACAGGGTATCTGGTGTCACGCTCAGCACCCGCTTGCCGTGCCGGCGGTATAGCACGACGGCACAGGCCAGCCCCGCCACCCCGACGCCGGCCAGGCCGAGGCCGAAACCAGACATCAGCCAGATGACACCGCTGCTGGCACCGGGACTGAACCGCACCGCCAGAGCGGTCAGCCATATGCCCAGCGCGCCGAACAACAGGCCAATCACAGCACATGCCAGCGCGTTACCGAGCGAATGCTCCAGCAGTACGAAGCTGTCGGTGGGGCCATCAGCCTGAGCCTGCAGGTACGCGAGGTGGGCTTCGCGTTCGCCGTTATCCATCGTTCTGCAACAGATCCAATTGCCGTTGCGCATGTGCCGCATCGCGGTAGGCTGCCAGCAGCGCTAGCACTTCCTCGTTCCCCAGCTTGCGTCCGTTGCTGGCCAGGCCTGCGGACATGATGCGGATCTGCGGTCGCGGTTTCTTCAACACCATGGCCTGGTTACCGAAGAACTGCAGTTTCACCACATGATGCTTTGGCAGGACGGCTTCGCTGCTCATTTCCAGCGTCTGTACCATGACCAGCCCTTCATCCTTGACCGAAACGTCCTCCACTTCCGCCAGGTCTACCGGTGCATCCAGCGTATCGACGAACAACTGCCGGCGGGTCAAGCGCATGAATACCTGGGTACCGGCATTACGGTGTTGCCAGGTCACCGCTGCTGCGATCAAGGTGATGAAGACACCTGCTGCAACCGCCCCCAAGCGTTCCGGGTTGAAGGTCACGGCCGTGATAATCAGTGCACCCAGCAACAATACTGGCCCCCAGATCCGGTAACGCCGGGAGTTGGTGAACTCGCTCTGCTCGGGCACGCGCTCGATTACCTGCTTGAGCTCAGCGATCACTCGGTCGCGCTGGGCGGCACGGCTTTGCTCGTAGTCCTGGCCCAGCGAGCCAGACAGTTCGGACAGCGGGTCGTTGAACTCGCCCATGATCATTGCGCCTCCGTGTTTTGTGCTGCCAGATAATCGGTAAGGAACGCCTGGGCATTGCCCTCACGCGACAGCCCTTCCGAATAGCCGACCTGCTGTGTCTGCGCCTCACCCGGCAGGTTCAACTCGCCGCCCCAGTTGCCCTGGATGATCAGCACCACGTACTTCTTGCCGTCCACGGTGGTGGAGTAGCGGGTGTCCTTGCTGGTCTTCTCCACCTGCATTTTCTGGATGCGCATGTTCCAGTCGTGATCGATGCCTTCGATTTGTACCAGCGCTTCGTTGGCGGCACGTTCACCGATACGCAGCGTCCACACCTTGGTCCCTTGCGCCCCCATGTAGGCAACTACCTGGTCGGCCACTTCCGGCCGTTGTTCAGCGTGAACCTGGCCCAGCCACAGGGCGAGCGCAGCCACCACCAGGGCTGTCCATTTGCGATAAGCGAGCATGTCTTTTCCATCCTGAATCGAAACAAACGCCCATTGAAATAAGCCTGGCCCGACTAGCCAACCCCGCTGACCGGCTCGCACAACAGACAGCACCCTGCGCACAACGGCTGTCGCTGAAAATGTGCGCGCGTTACCATTCGCGGCCATGCCGCCCTCAGCCAAGGATGCCTAGCGCACATGCGATCGATCAGCCCCTACCTCGACACCGACTTTTCATTCGATAGCCCCGGGTCACTCGCTGAGGCTGGTGTACTGGATGCGAGCAGCGCGCGAGTGATGGGTAGCGCGACCGGCCACTATCGGGCGCAGACGGTACACAGCGGGTTGCAATACTTCGATTGCAACCTGCAGTTTCCAGAGCCGCTGAGGATCGACAAGGTGCTACCGCAAAGCCTGTGCATCGTGCAGGTGTTCGACGGGGCGTGGCAGCACACGGTGGACGGTAGGCTCAACAGTTATGCCCCTGGCCAGTTGCACATGCTGAGCCTGGGTGAAAGCCTGGAGGCGCAGGACCAACTGCCCGCCAACAGTCATGCCCGCATGGCCGGAGTACGTATTGCCGGCGATTACCTGCAAGAACTGGCCCGGGAGGACGCGCAGCTCAAGCCCCTGTTGGCACTTGTCGCCGACGGCATGCGCTTCGACCAGCTACCGCAGTGTCCAGCGGTGAGCCGCCTGTTCCGGCAGCTGTATCTGTCGCCCTATACCGGCGGGCTCAGGCGCCTGCATTGCGAGAGCCTGAGCTTGGCCATCTTGCTGGAACTGGCCAGCCACCTGATCGGGCACAGATCCGCCGAAAAGACTCAAGACCGGGGGCGCCGCGACCTGGCCATTGAAACGCGCCGCCAGCTCGATGAAAACCTGAACGCACCGCCCACTGCTGCCGCACTCGCTCGCCAGCTGGGGGTGAGCGAGACCACCTTGCGCCGCGCTTTCAGCCACGAGTACGGTCGGTCGCTCTTGCAGTATGTTCGGCAACAGAGAATGGAGCTGGCCCGCGCCCTGCTGCTGGAGCGTCGCTGGCAGGTATCGCAGGTTGCCTATCATGTCGGCTACGCCAACCCGGCCAATTTCTGCCATGCCTACAAGGCGTATTTTGGGCATTCTCCCGGGGCTGAGTAGGGTTCAGCCCCCCCAAAAAAAACGGGCCTGCAATGCAGGCCCGTTTCACTCAACCGCGAGTCGGGATCATTCCCACTCAATGGTCGCCGGCGGCTTGCTCGACACGTCATAGGTGACGCGGGAGATGCCGTCGATTTCATTGATGATACGACCGCTGACGGTTTCCAGCAGCTCGTACGGCAGGTGCGCCCAGCGCGCGGTCATGAAGTCCACGGTCTCGACGGCACGCAGGGCCACGACCCAGGCGTAGCGACGGCCGTCGCCGACGACGCCGACCGACTTGACCGGCTGGAACACCACGAACGCCTGGCTGGTCTTGTGGTACCAGTCGGCCTTGCGCAGTTCTTCGATGAAGATATGGTCGGCGCGACGCAGGATGTCGGCGTACTCCTTCTTCACTTCACCCAAGATGCGCACGCCCAGGCCCGGGCCCGGGAACGGGTGGCGGTAGACCATGTCGTACGGCAGGCCCAGCTCCAGGCCGATCTTGCGTACTTCGTCCTTGAACAGCTCGCGCAGCGGCTCGACCAGCTTGAGGTTCATTTCCTCCGGCAGGCCACCGACGTTGTGGTGCGACTTGATCACATGGGCCTTGCCGCTCTTGGCGCCGGCCGACTCGATCACGTCGGGGTAGATGGTGCCCTGGGCGAGGAACTGGATGTTCTCCAGCTTGCTGGCCTCGGCATCGAACACGTCGATGAAGGTGCGACCAATGATCTTGCGCTTCTTCTCAGGGTCGGCTTCGCCGGCCAGGTTGTCGAGGAACTGCTTCTCGGCATCGGCGCGGATGACCTTGACGCCCATGTTCTCCTTGAACATGGCCATCACCTGGTCGCCTTCGTGCAGGCGCAGCAGGCCGTTGTCGACGAATACGCAGGTCAGCTGGTCGCCGATGGCGCGGTGCAGCAGCGCGGCAACCACGGAGGAGTCGACGCCGCCGGACAGGCCGAGCAGGACGTTGGCCGAACCGACCTGTGCGCGTACCTGGGCAATGGCGTCCTCGACGATGTTCGAGGCGGTCCACAGGGCTTCGCAGCCGCAGATGTCCTTGACGAAGCGCGACAGGATGCGACCGCCTTGCTTGGTGTGGGTCACTTCCGGGTGGAACTGCACGCCGTAGTAGCCCAGGGCGTCGTCGTACATGCCGGCGATCGGGCAGCTCGGGGTACTGGCCAGCACATGGAAGTTGCCCGGCATCTGGGTGACCTTGTCGCCGTGGCTCATCCACACGTCCAGGCCCAGCACGCCATCGTCATCGACATGGTCTTCGATGCCGTCGAGCAGGCGGCTCTTGCCGACCACGTCGACGCGGGCATAGCCGAACTCGCGCAGGTCGGAACCTTCGACCTTGCCGCCCATCTGCTCGGCCATGGTCTGCATGCCGTAGCAGATGCCCAGCACCGGGACCTTCAGGTCGAACACCGCTTGCGGGGCGCGTGGGCTGTTGGCTTCGTGGACCGACTCGGGGCCACCGGCCAGGATGATGCCGCGCGGGTTGAATTCGCGGATCGCTTCATCGTCCATGTCGAACGGGTGCAGCTCGCAGTACACGCCGATCTCGCGCACGCGGCGGGCGATCAGTTGGGTGTACTGGGAACCGAAATCGAGGATCAGGATGCGGTGAGCGTGAATGTCGAGGGCCATGACTCAATCTCGTCAGTGGAAATCGGAAACGACACGGGGCTGTCATGACAGCCCCGCTTGCTATTGCTTGAAGCCTCAGCCTACGCGGTAGTTAGGGGCTTCTTTGGTGATCTGCACGTCATGCACGTGGGACTCGGCCATGCCGGCACCGGTGATGCGCACGAACTCCGGCTTGGTACGCATCTCTTCGATGGTCGCGCTGCCGGTGTAGCCCATGGACGAACGCAGGCCGCCCATCAGCTGGTGGATGATCGCGGCCAGGGCGCCCTTGTACGGTACGCGGCCTTCGATGCCTTCCGGTACCAGCTTCTCGGCACCGGCCGAGGAATCCTGGAAGTAACGGTCGGAGGAGCCTTGCGCCTGTGCCATGGCACCCAGCGAGCCCATGCCGCGGTAGGCCTTGTAGGAACGGCCCTGGAACAGTTCGACTTCACCCGGGGCTTCTTCGGTACCGGCGAACATCGAGCCCATCATCACGCACGAGGCGCCGGCAACAATGGCCTTGGACAGGTCACCCGAGAAGCGGATGCCGCCGTCGGCGATCAGCGGCACGCCCGTGCCTTCCAGTGCGGCGGCGACGTTGGCGATGGCGCTGATCTGCGGCACGCCGACACCGGCGACGATACGGGTGGTGCAGATCGAGCCCGGGCCGATACCGACCTTGACCGCGTCGGCGCCAGCTTCAGCCAGGGCCTTGGCGGCAGCGCCGGTGGCGATGTTGCCGCCGATCACCTGCACTTGCGGGTAGTTCTCCTTGACCCAGCGAACGCGGTCAATCACGCCCTTGGAGTGACCGTGGGCGGTGTCCACCACCACCACGTCAACGCCGGCGGCCACCAGGGCGGCTACGCGCTCACCGGTGTCCTTGCCGGTGCCGACCGCGGCGCCGACGCGCAGACGACCCTGGTCGTCCTTGCTGGCCAGCGGGTAGGCCTTGGCCTTCTCGATGTCCTTGACGGTCATCATGCCCTTGAGGTTGAACTTGTCGTCGACGATCAGGACTTTTTCCAGGCGGTGCTTGTGCAGCAGCTCGCGGACTTCGTTCTTGTCGGCGCCTTCGCGGACGGTGACCAGACGCTCTTTGGGGGTCATCACGTCGCGGACCTTGGCGTCCAGGCGGGTTTCGAAACGCACGTCACGGGAGGTGACGATGCCGACCAGATCGCCGTTCGCCAGCACCGGAACACCGGAGATGTTGTTCAGGCGGGTCAGGTCGAACAGGTCGCGCACGGTGGCGTCGGCGTCGATGGTGATCGGGTCCTTGACCACGCCAGCCTCGAACTTCTTGACCTTGCGTACTTCGCCGGCCTGCTGCTCGATGGTCATGTTCTTGTGGATGATGCCGATGCCGCCTTCCTGGGCCATGGCGATGGCCAGGCGCGCTTCGGTCACGGTGTCCATGGCGGCGGAGACCAGGGGAATGTTCAGCTCGATGCCACGAGTCAAACGGGTCTTGAGACTGACTTCATTGGGCAGTACCTCGGAGTAGCCAGGTACAAGGAGGATATCGTCGAAAGTCAGGGCTTCTTGGCTGATACGCAGCATCGCGGGGGCTCCCGGGAGGGAAAAATGGAAGCGCGCCATTATACCCATCCATGGCGCGCCGCTCAATGCAAAATAAGGGCCTTCGGTCAGCCTTGCGGCAGTTTTACCTGCACCACCGCCACCGGCTGGTCCAGCCAGTCGGCGAAGCTGTCGAGGAAGGCCTGGGTGAACCCGGCCTCGCCCCAGTTATTGAAGATGAACCCCAGGTTGGAAAAGGCACACGGCTGCAGGTAAAGGAAGCCATTGATGTCGTCCTCGAAGCCGCACAGCGGGCAGGTGAAGTTGTCACTCACCCCCGGCATCCACTCCTCCAGGCTCTCGAACAGCGGCTCGCCCACCTCGCGCCGGCATTCCGGGCAGCCGGCCTCCTCGAGAAAACCGTCGGTGGGGGTGTAGATGCAGCGCTTGAGCATCACCTCTAGGCCATTGACCTGCTCACCGAACGGCAGTTTCTCGGGGTGCAGGGCCACCTTGCGCGCCCCTTCGGTCAGGGCATGGCCCATGCGATTGCCGGTGCGGCCACAGGTGCTCAACTGCTCCTCGACAATTTTCTCGCGCACCAGCCAGCGCAGGATCGCGCGGGCCCGGGCTTCGTGGACCGGCACGGTGGACAGCTTGGGGACGATGATGCTCTGGGTGTTCATGCTTGAGGCGGGCCTAGGAACTGCGGTAAGGACGCAATTCTACCGCCTGCTCAGGCGCTCAGGTAGCGACCGATCAACGCCAGGCCACTGGCCAGCACCAGCCAGGTGACCAGCCGCACGAAGGCCTCGCGGGACAGCCTCAGCGTCAACCGTCGGCCCAGCCAGGTACCGATGAACATCACCGGCAGCAGGCAGGCGGCCAGCAGCAACAGGCTGGCGTCGGCATACACCCCGGCGATCAGGAACAGCGACAGGCGCACCACCGTGCTGCAACTGATCAGCGCGACCTGGGTCGCCCGCACCTGCTCCTTGGCCTCCAGCCGCGCACTGAGGTAGATCGCGTACAGAAAACCACCACTGCCGAACAGGGCGCCGAACAACCCGCCTACCGTCCCCATGGGCACCGCCCAGGCGCCCGACAGATTCGCCGGCCGTACCTTCACCGCCAGGCCATAGACCGCATAGGCGGTGACGAACAGCCCCATCAGCAACAGCAGCACATCGGACTTCAGGCGCAGCAGGAACACCACACCCAGCGTGCAGCCCACGGCCATGAACGGCAGCAGCCTGAGCAGTTCGCCGCGCACCACGTCGCGCCGCGACGGTAGCAGGTTGCCGAAGGCGGCGACGAAGTCCAGCAGCACCAGCAACGGAACGATCCGCGACAATGGCATGAAATGGATCAGCACGGGGCCAGCGACCAGCGCGGTGCCGAAACCGGCGATGCCGAAGACGATATAAGCCACCCCCACACCTAGCAGGATGGGTAGCCAGTCGAGCATGGAAAACGACAGTTGAGCGAGCATCGCAGCAATTCCTCGGGAGACCCCAGAAGGTTAGCCAGCGACAAGCCATGCCGACTAATATGCCTTTACGCCACGAGATATCTGAAAAAGGCATGACATGACCTCGATCCGCCAACTGCGCTACTTCGTCGAAATCGCCGAGGCCGGCAGCTTCAGTGCCGCCGCCGAGCGGCTGTACATCGCCCAGTCGGCTCTCAGCCGACAGATCAAGGAACTGGAGCTGCACCTGGGGTCCGCGTTGTTCGAACGCACCGCGCGCCAGCCACGGCTGACCGCCGCAGGATTGGCTTTCCTTGACCGCGCCCGACACCTGCTGGCCGACCTGGACAAAGCCGAACGTCTGGCCCGCGAGGTGGGCCAGGGCCTGCGTGGCAGTCTGCGGCTGAACCACTCCAGTACCGTGCCGTTGACTGGACAACTGCTGCAGCGCCTCGGCACCTACCTCGCGGACAACCCCGGCGTCTCCTTGGAGATCGCCCAGCAATCGTCGGAGGCGCAACTGGAGGACATCGCCGAGGGCCGCCTGGAAATCGGTCTGCTGCGCCTGCCGGTGCTGCGCCAGCACGAGGGCGTGGAGCTGCATGCGCTATTCGACGAGCCCCTGCTGCTGGCGGTGGCGGCGAGCCATCCACTGGCCACGACTGGCAGTGTCCGACTGGGGCAACTGCGCGAGGAACGCTTCATTTCCATACCCCATCGTCAGCGCGGCGGCTTGAGCTACCTGTCGGCGTCGTTGTGCATGAACGAGGGATTCTTTCCCCAGGCGGCGCAGGTGGTGTCGCGCAAGACCACGCAACTGCAGCTGATCCAGGCCGGGTTCGGGGTGGCGTTGCTGCCCCTGAGCATGCGCGAGATCGCCCCGCCCTCGGTCACCTTCGTGCCGCTGGCCGAGGCCTGCCAGAGCACCGTGGCCCTGGCCTGCCGACGCGACGCGGGAGCGCTGCCGAGAAAGCTACTGGATAGCCTGCGCTTGCCACAGGGCGATCAGGGCATGTAGCGCTCCACCAGCGCAAAGATGATCGCCGCGGTTTCGGCATCCAGTACACCGTCAAAGTTGCCTGGCCGGAAATGCAGCTGGAACGCCCTGAGCACTGCACGCACCTGGGCCGGATCGGGGCTGGTCGGGAAGCTGTAGCCGTAGGTACGCAGCTTGGCGAGGACGACCTTGACCTGCGGCAGGCAGCCCGCGAAGCGCTGCTGGTAGTACGCCTTGCGCACCTCGTCATACCAGGCACCGATACCGGCCTGGTGCAGCGCCTGCCAGGGAAAAGCGGCACCCGGGTCGCTCTTGCGGCCAATGGCGATGTCACTGTGGCCGACCACCTGGGTCGGCGTGATGTCCGGATAGCGCTGCAGGATCGCCCGGCCCAGCTGGATCAAGGCTTCCACCTGTTGGGGGTGATAGGGCGGGAACACGAACTGGCCGTTGCTCACCGACGCCTGGCTGACGATCTCGATGCCGATCGACGTATCGTTCAGGTTGCTGCGTCCGGCCCAGCCGCTGACACCCGCGTGCCAGGCGCGCTCGTTCTCGTCGACGAGGTTGAAGGTGCGCATCGCGTCGAAACCTGCACTGGTGAAGCTCGGATCGGATGGGTCGGGCACCAGGTAATGGGCGCTGACCTGGGGACCGTTGACCAGCGCATTGATCGAGCCGTTGAAATTGACGGCTGTGTAATGCAGCACCAGGAATCGCACCCGTCGGTTGAACGCCTTGGACCGGTAGGTGTGAGCGTCTATGGGATACATGGCGAATCTCCTCATGGAATCAGGCGCCCAGCGTGCATCGCCGGATATCGGGGCCGGCAGCCGGAAATGCTCCCAAGGTGGGGCGTGCCAGCAGCCGGCACAGTGCATCCGCGCGACGGCTCCTTTATGATGCCCGGCATGATCAGAGACCCTTTCGAACGACTCGGCCTGGACCGCGAGGTCCTCACCGTCAGCCAGCTCAACGGCCGCGCCCGCGTGCTGCTCGAGGACGTGTTCCGCAGTGTCTGGGTGGAAGGCGAGATTTCCAACCTCGCCCGCCCGGCCTCCGGCCACATGTACTTCACCCTCAAGGACAGCGGCGCGCAGATCCGCTGCGCGCTGTTCCGGCAAAACGCCGCTCGCGTGCGCCAGGCCCTGCGCGATGGCCTGGCGGTCAAGGTGCGCGGCAAGGTTTCGCTGTTCGAGGGCCGCGGCGACTACCAGCTGATCCTCGACACCGTCGAACCGGCCGGTGACGGCGCCCTGCGCCTGGCCTTCGAGGCGCTGAAGGAAAAGCTCGGCGCCGAGGGGCTGTTCAGCACCGAACGAAAGCAGCCGCTGCCGGCCCATCCGCGGCGCATCGGCATCGTCACCTCGCCCACCGGCGCGGTGATCCGCGACATCATCAGCGTGTTCCGCCGCCGTGCGCCGCAGGTCGAGCTCAACCTGATCCCTACCGCCGTGCAAGGCCGAGAGGCCATCGCGCAGATCGTCCGCGCCCTGCAGATGGCCGACCGGCAGGGCTTCGACGCGCTGATCCTGGCCCGTGGCGGCGGCTCGCTGGAAGACCTCTGGTGCTTCAACGAAGAGGCCGTGGCCCGTGCCGTGGCCGCCTGCGTGACGCCGATCGTCAGCGCCGTGGGCCATGAGACCGACGTGTCGATCAGCGACTTCGTCGCCGACGTGCGCGCCCCCACGCCATCAGCGGCCGCCGAGCTGCTCGCCCCCGACAGCAGCGGCCTGCAGCAGCGCCTGGACAGCCTGCAGCGGCGCCTGTTGCTGCGCATGCAGAGCCGTCTGGCCCATGACCGCCTGCGCGTCGAGGGCCTGACCCGACGCCTGCGCCACCCGGGCGAGCGCCTGCGCCAGCAGGCCCAACGCCTGGACGACCTGGACATGCGCCTGCGCCGCGCCTTCGCGCTGAACCTGCGCCAACGCCACGAACGCCTCGGCCGCCTCGACATGCGCCTGGCCGCGCAACACCCGGGACGCAACCTGAAACTGCTCAAGCAGCGCCTGGACAGCCTGGCCGAGCGCCTGCCACGGGCCATGCGCGAAGTGATCAAGGACCGCCGCCAGCGCTTCCAGGCGCAGTTGCAGACGCTGCAGGTGGTCAGCCCATTGGCCACCCTCGCCCGCGGCTACAGCATCCTTCTCGACGAGCGCGGCCAGGCCATCCGCAGCGCCGCGCAGACCCACAACGGCCAGCGCCTGACCGCCCGCCTCAACGAAGGCGAGCTCAAGGTGCGGGTCGAGGACAACCACCAGACTCCGGTCACCCTCTCGCTACTGGACTGACACATGCCCCGCCTGTTCGCGCCCCTGCTCGCCCTTGCCCTGCTGCTGCCGCTCACCGCGGCCCAGGCCAGCTACATCACCCGCACCCTCGACAAGCCGGTGCCCGGCGGCGTGGCCGTGGTCAACCTAGGGCCGGCCGCCAGCGCGCCGAGCGCCCGCTTCGACGGCAAGCCGGTGCTGGTGGTGAAGGAGCAGGACAACTGGCTGGCCATCGTCGGCATCCCGCTCACCCAGAAACCCGGTAGCGCCGTGCTCACCCAGGGGGGGCGCGACATCCGCTTCAGCGTGGGCAGCAAGAAATACCCCGAACAGCACATCACCCTGAAGAACAAGCGCCAGGTCAACCCCGAGCCCGAGGACCTCAAGCGCATCGACCGCGAACTGGCCGAACAAGTCAAGGCCTACCGCAGCTTCAGCCCGGCCCTGCCGAGCAACCTGATTCTCGACAAGCCGGTCGACGGCCCGCTGTCGAGCAAGTTCGGCGTGCGCCGCTTCTTCAACGGCGAGGAGCGCAACCCTCATGCGGGCCTTGACTTCGCCGTACCGGCCGGCACGCCGATCAAGACCCCGGCCAATGGCAAGGTGATCCTGGTGGGCGACTACTTCTTCAATGGCCGCACGGTGTTCGTCGACCATGGCCAGGGCTTCATCAGCATGTTCTGCCATATGTCGAAGATCGACGTGAAGCCAGGGCAGGTGCTACGCCGTGGCGAGGTGGTGGGCCGCGTGGGTTCGACTGGCCGGGCCACCGGGCCGCACATGCACTGGAACGTCAGCCTCAACGATGCGCGGGTCGATCCTGCGATTTTCATCGGCGCGTTCCAGCCCTGAAAGCGCAATCGCGGGGCCAGCCCGCTCCCACGCGGCCGACGGTGGCATCGTGGGATCGGGCAGGCCCCGCGATTTGCGCAACAAAAAAACATCACGCAATAAAATATCAACAAGACCAATTAAGCGGCCATAAAAACTCCTAAGATTCGTTTTTTTAAGCATTCCTCTCAATTTTTCCGCAATGCTTGCCATCCCCCAACCCACTGGTTAGGGTTGAGCCTATGAACATCTTCAGCACCCTGCTCCGACAACACCGCAGCCTCTGCCTGGTCAGCGCCCGACTACCAGGGTGAATCGCGTCGCCTCGCCTTTTTCTCTCGTTTTCGTTTGGCAGGCCCGATCACGGCCGCACATAAAAAGGATTGCTTCCATGACCATGCTCAAAGACCCTTCGAAGAAATACCGCGCGTTCCCGACCATCGACCTGCCCGACCGTACCTGGCCGTCGAAGACCATCACCCAGGCACCGATCTGGTGCAGTTCCGACCTGCGTGATGGCAACCAGTCGCTGATCGAGCCGATGGACTCGGAGAAGAAGCTGCGGTTCTGGAAGACCCTGGTGCAGGTGGGCGTGAAGGAAATCGAAGCCTCGTTCCCGTCGGCCTCGCAGACCGACTTCGACTTCGTGCGCACCCTGATCGAAGACGGCCACATCCCGGACGACACCACCATCCAGGTGCTGACCCAGGCCCGTGAAGACCTGATCGCCCGTACCTTCGAATCCCTGCGCGGGGCCAAGAAGGCCATCGTCCACCTGTACAATGCCACCTGCCCGTCGTTCCGCCGCATCGTCTTCAACCAGGACAAGCAGGGCGTGAAGGACATCGCGGTCAACGCCGCCAAGCTGTTCGTCAAGTACGCCGCCCAGCAGCCGAACACCCAGTGGACCTTCCAGTACTCGCCTGAAACCTTCAGCGCCACCGAACTGGAGTTCGCCAAGGAAGTGTGCGACGCGGTGATCGAAGTGTGGAACCCGACTCCTGAGCACAAGATCATCCTCAACCTGCCGGCCACCGTCGAAGTCGCCACGCCGAACGTCTACGCCGACCAGATCGAATGGTTCTGCCGCAACATCAACCGTCGCGACAGCGTGATCATCAGCCTGCACACCCACAACGACCGTGGCACCGGCATCGCCGCCACCGAGCTGGGCCTGATGGCCGGCGCCGACCGTGCCGAAGGCTGCCTGTTCGGCAACGGCGAGCGCACCGGCAACGTCGACCTGGTCACCCTCGCCCTGAACCTCTACACCCAGGGCATCGACCCGCAGCTGGACTTCTCCGACATCGACGGCGTGCGCAAGGTCGTCGAGGAGTGCAACCAGCTGCCGGTGCACCCGCGTCACCCGTACGTCGGCGACCTGGTCCACACCGCCTTCTCCGGCTCGCACCAGGACGCCATCCGCAAGGGCTTCGCCAAGCAGCAGGACGGCGAACTGTGGGAGGTGCCGTACCTGCCGATCGACCCGGCCGACATCGGCCGCAGCTACGAGGCGGTGATTCGCGTCAACAGCCAGTCGGGCAAGGGTGGCATCACCTACCTGCTCGAGCAGGAGTACGGCATCAGCCTGCCGCGCCGCATGCAGATCGAGTTCAGCCAGGTGGTACAGGGCGAGACCGACCGTCTCGGCCTGGAAATGACCGCCGAGCAGATCTACAAGCTGCTGCAGAAGGAGTACCTCCAGGCCAACGCACCGTATGCGCTGGTCAGCCACCGCCTGCAGGAAGAGAACGGCAGCAGCCACGTGCAGGTGGAAGTCTCCGGTGAAGGCGAGACCACCCTGCACTGGCACGGCAAGGGCAACGGCGCCCTGGAAGCGCTGGTCGCCGGCCTGCCGGTCAACGTGGAGATCATGGACTACAACGAGCACGCCATCGGTGCCGGCACCAACGCCAAGGCGGCGGCGTACATCGAACTGCGCGTGGCCGGTGGGCGTCCGGTGCATGGCGTGGGCATCGACGAGAACATCACCACCGCCAGCTTCAAGGCGCTGTTCAGCGCGCTGAACCGGTCGCTGAGCCAGCAGCAGGCCAAAGCGGCGTAAACCATCGCCGATGAACGAAGCCCGCATCCTTGATGCGGGCTTTTTTTGCCTGTAGCAGGCAACCCTTCTGCTCTGCATACCCGTGTAGGAGCGGCCTTGTGTCGCGAAAGGGGCGCGTAGCGGCCCCAGGATTTCAGCGTTCATGCAAAGATCGCTGGGGCCGCGTTGCGGCACTTTCGCGACACAAGGCCGCTCCCACGGGGAGATGCGTGAATTCCGGCCACCCTGTAAGGCGCAACTACAGGCGAAAAAAAGGGGCGCCGACCAAGCGCCCCACAAGCCGTGTAGCACACAACGAAATCTGTCAGTCCAGCAACGCCATCGCCTCGGCGCTGCACGCCTCGATCCGCGCCCAGTCGCCGTTCTTGATCCAGCTGCTGTCGAGCATCCAGGTGCCGCCCACGCACATCACATTGGGCAGCGCCATGTAGTTGCGCACGTTGGCCGGGTTCACCCCACCGGTCGGGCAGAAGCGAATGTCGCCGAATGGGCCGGCAAAGGCCTTGATCGCCGCCACGCCACCACTGATCTCCGCCGGGAACAGCTTGAAGCGACGGTAGCCAAGGGCATAGCCCATCATGATCTCCGACGGCGTGCTGATACCCGGCAGCAGCGGAATGTCGCTGTCCACGCCCGCTTCGAGGATGTCCTGGGTGATGCCCGGGGTAACGACGAACTGCGCGCCAGCGGCCTCGACGGCGGCGAACATGCCACGGTCGAGCACGGTACCGGCACCGACGCACAGCTCGGGGCGCTGCTCGCGCAGCACCTGGATGGCCTTCAGGCCATGTTGCGAGCGCAGGGTCACTTCCAGGGTGCGGATGCCGCCTGCGGCCAGGGCGTCGGCCAGGGGCAGGATGTCTTCCTCACGGGCGATGGTGATCACCGGCAGGATGCGCGCCTTGTCGCAGATCGTGTCGATCCGCGCGGCTTTGTCGGCCATCGAGAGCAAAGGCTGTGGGCGTTCGAGGGTGGTCATGACAATGGGTCCTTGGCTCATGGGCACCAGTAGATGTCCAGGGGGTCGTGAAGAAAGGCGCGAATCGGCATTTCGGTAGGGTCTTCGGCCGCCAGGGCAGCACGCAAGGTGGTGAGCTTGCCCGCGCCTTGCACGGACAGGGCGATGAAACCGGCCCCGGCCAGCAGCGCGCGGGTCATGCTCAGGCGCTGGTGCGGCACGCTCGGCGCCAGCATCGGCAGGCAGCGACGCTCGCCGACCTTGGCCAGGCCCTGGCGCAGGTTGGGGCTGGCCGGGAACAGCGAAGCCGTGTGGCCGTCGTCGCCCATGCCCAGCACCAGCACATCGATCGGCGGCAGATCGGCGAGGACCTGGTCCGCCTGCTCGGCGGCGGCCTCCAGGGTCGCGGCGCTCTGGTACAGGCCGATGAAACGCGCCTTGGCCGCACCGCCCTTGAGCAGGTGACGGGCCAGCAGGCCGGCATTGCTGTCGTCGTGTTCCACCGGTACCCAGCGCTCGTCCGCCAGGCTCACGGTGACCTTCGACCAGTCCAGCACTTCTGCCGCCAGCTTCTCGAGAAACGCCACCGGGCTGCGGCCGCCGGACAGCACCACGCAGGCCTGGCCCTTGCTGGCGATGGCCTGGCGCAGGCGCTCGGCCACATCATGGGCCAGGGTCGCCGCCAGGGTTTTCGCGTCAGCCAGCTGATGCGCCTTCACCGTCGCCGGCAGTTGCAGTTCAGATATCGCCATACCAGGCCCTCCCATCGCGAGTGATCAATGCAATCGAGCTCATCGGCCCCCAGGAACCGGCCGCATAGGGCTTGGGCGCGTCGCCGCTGGTCTTCCAGCCGGCGATCAGCTGATCGCACCATTTCCAGGCGTATTCGATCTCGTCCTTGCGCACGAACAGGTTCTGGTTGCCGCGCATCACTTCCAGCAGCAGACGCTCGTAGGCATCCGGAATCCGCGCGCTGCGCCAGGTGTCTGAGAAATTCAGCTGCAGCGGGCCGCTGCGCAGCTGCATCCCCTTGTCCAGGCCCTGTTCCTTGGTCATCACCCGCAGCGAAATGCCTTCGTCCGGCTGCAGGCGGATGATCAGCTTGTTGCCGATCTGCAAACGCTGTTCCGGGGCGAAGATGTAGTGCGGGGTTTCCTTGAAGTGGATGACGATCTGCGACAGCTTCTGCGGCATGCGCTTGCCGGTGCGCAGGTAGAACGGCACCCCCGACCAGCGCCAGTTGCGGATATCGGCGCGCAGGGCGACGAAGGTCTCGGTGTCGCTCTGGGCGTTGGCGTTGTCCTCTTCCAGGTAGCCCGGCACCGGCTTGCCGTCACTGAAGCCGGCAATGTACTGGCCGCGCACCACATGGGTGCTCAGGCCTTCGCCGGTGATCGGTGCCAGTGCCTTGAGCACCTTGACCTTCTCATCGCGGATGCTGTCGGCCGACAGGTCGCTGGGCGGGTCCATGGCGATCAGGCAGAGCAGCTGCAACAGGTGGTTCTGGATCATGTCGCGCAGCTGGCCGGCCTTGTCGAAGTAACCCCAGCGGCCCTCGATGCCGACCTTCTCGGCGACGGTGATCTCCACGTGGGAGATCGAATTCTGGTTCCACTGGGTTTCGAACAGGCTGTTGGCGAAGCGCAGGGCGATCAGGTTCTGCACCGTCTCCTTGCCCAGGTAGTGGTCGATGCGGTAGACCCGGCTCTCGGGGAAGAACCGCGCCACGGCGTCGTTGACCCGGCGCGACGACTCCAGATCGTGGCCAATGGGCTTTTCCAGCACCACGCGGGTGCGCGAGGCCAGGCCGGCCTTGTCGAGGTTCTCGCAGATCGCGCCGTAGACCGCCGCCGCCGTGGCGAAGTAGGCGATCAGCGGCTGCCCGCTCGGCGCCTGTTCGGCCAGGGCCTGGTAGCCCTCCGGCTCGACGAAGTCCAGGTGCAGGTAGCTCAGGCGCCCGAGGAAGCGCCCCAGGGAAGCGGCATCGATCTCGGCCTCCGGCACATGGCGGCGCAGATGAGCCTCGATGCTGTTCAGGTGGTCCTGCACGCTGCCCGGCTCGCGGGCCAGGGCCAGCAGGCGGGTATCCGGGTGCAGGAGGTCGGCGCGGTCGAGCTGGTAGAGCGCGGGAAACAGCTTGCGCAACGCCAGGTCGCCGAGGGCGCCAAAGAGGGCGAAGGTGCAGGGTTCGACACTGATCGCGGCCATGATGTTGGTTCTTTTATAAATGTTGGACTAGGAATACCGGTTTCAACCCTGCATTTCAAGGGTTAATGTAGTAAAAACCACAACATCCAATACAGCCATTACAGACAAGTGGTGTGACAATCTTACCGACAGTACGATACACGCCACCGCAAAAAGCCAGCTTCCGACCCAAGGACACACCATGGACCGCGTGCGCAACCTCCTGGAACAGATCCAGGGCCGCCTCGACGAGCTGAACAAGGCCGAACGCAAAGTCGCCGAAGTCATCCTGCTCAACCCGCAACAGGCCACCCGCTTCAGCATCGCCGCCTTGGCCCAGGCGGCCAAGGTCAGCGAACCGACGGTCAACCGCTTCTGCCGCTCGTTCGGCGTCAGCGGCTACCCCGAGCTCAAGCTGCAGCTGGCGCAGAGCCTGGCCAGCGGGGCCGCCTATGTCAGCCGCGCGGTGGAGGCCGATGACGATCCGGCCGCCTACACCCAGAAGATTTTCGGCAGCGCCATCGCCTCGCTGGACAGCGCATGCCAGGCGCTCGACCCGCAGCAGGTCAGCCGCGCCGTGGACATGATGATCCAGGCCCGGCAGATCCACTTCTTCGGCCTCGGCGCCTCGGCCCCGGTGGCCCTCGACGCCCAGCACAAGTTCTTCCGCTTCAACCTCGCCGTGTCGGCCCATGCCGACGTGCTGATGCAGCGCATGCTGGCCTCGGTTGCCCACACCGGCGATCTGTTCGTGATCATTTCCTACACCGGGCGCACCCGCGAACTGGTCGAGGTGGCGCGCCTGGCCCGGGAAAACGGCGCCTCGGTGCTCGGCCTGACCGCCGCCGGCTCGCCCCTGGCCCAGGCCTGCAGCCTGAGCCTGCACATCCCGCTGCCGGAAGACACCGACATCTACATGCCGATGACCTCGCGGATCATCCAGCTCACCGTGCTCGACGTGCTGGCCACCGGCATGACCCTGCGCCGCGGCGTGGACTTCCAGCCGCACCTGCGCAAGATCAAGGAAAGCCTCAACGCCAGTCGCTACCCGATCGAGGACGACGACCTCAACTGAGCCGGTGCGCCTGCAGCCGCAGGTGCGCCCGCTCCCCCGGCGCCAGGCTCAGGCCCTCGCCACTGCCGCTGGCCGCCTCGACGCAGACGAAGCCCTGGCATTCGCGCCCGGTCACGCCCATCAACGGGCGATTGCCCGGGTGCCAGACCACAGTGTCATCGCTGTCGCCGGTGTCGATGCACAGCTCGCGCTGCCAGTCCGGATCCTGCAACTGCACCTTGGGTGTGCCGGGATAGACTTTCTGGCAACCGCCCTTGAGGGTCAGCGCGCCGTCCTCGCGGCAGACCTGGCGATTGAGGCGATCGTAGCCTTGGATATCCTCGAGCCCGGACAGCGCTATCTTCGACACGTCGCTGATTCGCCAGTAGGCCAGCAGCGCATGGCTCAGCTGACACGGCTCGCTGTCCTGGTGCTCGGTGCTCAGGCTCAGTTCCATGCTCGCGCCAAGCCGGGCGTGCAGGTCGACCTGCCAGTCGCACAGGTCCAGGCGCCACTTGAGGGCCACGCCCTGCTCGTCCTCAAGGCTGTCCACCAGCTTCCAGTCCAGCAGGCGCGCCCAGCCGTGGGCCGGCCACAGGTCCTCGCTGGGATGACGGCCATACCATGGCCAGCACACCGGCACGCCACCGCGGATGGCGCCCACCTGCGGCCACTGCTCGGCGCACCACAGCCAGGGCTTCTCGCCGGCCGGCTGGAAATGCAGCAGTTGCGCGCCCTGGCGGCTGAACACCGCTTGGCAGCTTGGGTGGTCGATGATCAGCACATCGCGCTGCTGGTAACGCTCCCACTCGAAGGTCGGCCTGGGCCGTTGCGAGGTGAAGAAGCGATGTAGCGGATGTTCAGGCATGGTTCTGAGCTCTTTTGTTGTTTGAGATAGCGCTGTCTCACCCCGTGCCCGCTAACCACTGCTGGCCAGTGGTTAGCGGTAAGTCGAGATGGATGGCGTAAATTTACAACAATTTTTCTCAGAATGACGACTGAATCTTCAACCCCGCGACCAGCGCGTTATCCACGTCGTCCACACCGCCCGGGCTCTTGATGTACTGCAGGTTCGGCCGCACGGTCAGCCAGTTGGTGACGTGGAAGCCGTAGTAGAGTTCGGCGTTGTACTCGGTGCGCTGCAGCGGCACGAAGCCCGGATTGTCGTAGTCGTTGATACCGCTCTGGGCATTGAGCAGCTCGGCGCGCTTCTTCACGTCGTCATTGACGTGGATGCGGGCGATGCCGAAGCCGATGTCGTCCTTGGGTCGGGCGTCGAAGGCACCTTTGTAGACCAGGCCGACCTGCTGGTAGTTGTCGACCACGTTGGTGGCCTTGTCGTGCACGGTGAAGTTGGCGAACAGGCTCAGGCCGCGATTGACGTCGCCGGCATGGGCGGTGACCTGCTGCTGCGCCACCACCCACCAGCCGTGCTTGCTGGAGTGCGACTTGAACGCCGCGCCGGTCAGCGCCTGCGGGTTGCCGTTGATGTCGTCGTACACGTCGTCGGCCTTGGCGGTGCTGTAGTAGTAGCCCAGGCGGTACTCGCCCGGCAGGCCGTTGACCTTCGGCGACCACACCGCCTCCACCGGCAGGATCGCGCCCTTGGTGCCACTGCCGCTGAGCTTGAAGCCGTTGCCGGTCTCCAGGTTCGACGGGTTCTGCTCGTAGGCGCCGACCTGGACGAAGAATTCCGGGGTGATGTTGTACTTGACCCGCAGCGCCCACTGGCTGACCGGCCAGTTGTACCAGATGCCGCCGACCCAGTTGCCCACCTGCGAGCCGCAGAAGGCCAGGTTCTGGAAGTCGCAGGGGAAGCTGTTGAAGTCCTCGCCCTCGCCGAAGCGGCCGACTTTCACATCCAGCGCGCCGTCGAAGTACTTCTGCTTGACCCACATCTGGGTCAGGCGCCAGGTCTGGCCGCGCCCCCAGACTTCCTGCACCGAGCTGAACTGCCCGGCACGCGGGTCGCTGATGCGGTCGTTGGACAGGTTGCGGCCGCTACGCTCGGTGATCGCCAGCTTGAACTCGGTGTCCTTCCAGCCGAAGATCTTCTCCAGGTCCAGGTGCGCACCCAGGGCGAACTGGTCGCTGTAGCGCGCGGTCTTGTCGTTGTTGTAGCCGCCGTGCAGGTTGCCGGCCACCTCGCCGACGTAGTCGAGGGTGAAGTCGTAGCCCTTCTCCAGCAACTCGGTGCGGGTGCCGCCCCAGTCGCCGGTCATCCATTTCGATTCCGACGAGAAAGCCTCGGCGGCCTGGGCCCCGCTGCTGCCGACCACGGCCAGCAGTGCCAGTGAGCCCAGTGTCCTGATGCGATTGCGATGTTCCATCCCTTTGCGTCCTCTTTTCTTGTTATTAACAGAACGAATCAACGGCCTGATCTTTCCTGTGGGAGCGGCCGCCGTTCTTAACGACCTTTGAAACGCGTCACGTTGTCCTTCACGGCGGTGGCGGCAAGGTCCAGGCGTTCGCCGCTGCCGGCGTCGAACAGCAGAACCCGCGCCGGGTCGAACTGCAGGTTGAGGCTGTCACCGACCCGGCATGCCACATCCGGCGCCAGACGGCAGCAGACCTTGGTTTGATTGAGGGTGACGAACACCAGCAGGTCCGGGCCGGTGGGCTCGGTGACCTGCACTTCGGCGCGGATGCCCGGCAGGCCATTGCCCTGCTCCGCCCCCAGGGCGATCTGCTCCGGGCGCACGCCAAGGATGATCTCGCGACCTTCCAGCTCGTCCGCCACCACGCCCAGCGGCAGCTCGCAGCGCGCCTGGCCGCTGTCGAGCAGCGCCAGCACGCGACCGTCCTGCTTCGTCAAGCGCACCGGAATGAAATTCATCGGCGGCGAGCCAATGAAGCTGGCGACGAACAGGTTGGCCGGGTCGTTGTAGATCTGCTGCGGCGTGCCGAACTGCTGGATGATGCCGTCCTTCATCACCGCCACCTTGTCACCGAGCGTCATCGCCTCGATCTGGTCGTGGGTGACGTACACCGTGGTGGTCTTCAGGCGCTGATGCATCAGCTTGATCTCGGTGCGCATCTCCACCCGCAGCTTGGCATCGAGGTTCGACAGCGGCTCGTCGAACAGGTAGATCTTTGGCCGGCGCGCCAGCGCTCGGCCCATGGCCACGCGCTGTTGCTGGCCACCGGACAGCTGCCCGGGCTTGCGCTCGAGCAGGTGCTCGATCTGCAGCAGCTTGGCGACCCGCGCCACCTCTTCGTCGATGGCGGCCTGGGACATCTTGCGGATCTTCAGGCCGAAGGCGATGTTGTCGCGCACGTTCATGGTCGGGTACAGCGCGTAGGACTGGAACACCATGGCGATGTCGCGGTCCTTGGGGCTCATGCCGCTGACGTCCTCGTCGTCGATGAGGATCGCCCCGCCACTGATGCTCTCAAGGCCGGCGATGCAGTTCATCAGCGTCGACTTGCCGCAGCCCGAGGGGCCGACCAGGATCAGGAACTCGCCGTCCTTGATCGCCAGCTGGATGTCCTTGAGCGTGTCCGGCAGGCCCACGCCGTAGGTCTTGTGCACATTGCGAAGTTCGAGTGTTGCCATGACTTACCCCTTGACCGCGCCGGCGGTCAGCCCGCGCACGAAATACTTGCCCGCGACCACGTAGACCAGCAGCGTCGGCAGCCCGGCGATCATCGCCGCGGCCATGTCGACGTTGTATTCCTTGGCCCCGGTGCTGGTGTTGACCAGGTTGTTGAGGGCCACGGTGATCGGTTGCGAGTCGCCGCTGGAGAACACCACGCCGAACAGGAAGTCGTTCCAGATCTGGGTGAACTGCCAGATCAGGCAGACCATGATGATCGGCGTCGACATCGGCAGGATGATCCGCCCGAAGATGGTGAAGAACCCGGCGCCGTCCAGCCGCGCGGCCTTGACCAGCGCCTCGGGGATGCTCACGTAGTAGTTGCGGAAGAACAGCGTGGTGAAGGCCAGGCCATACACCACATGCACCAGCACCAGCCCGCTGGTGGTGCTGGCCAGGCCCAGCTTGCCGAGGGTGAACGAGGCCGGCAGCAGCACGGTCTGGAACGGCAGGAAGCAGCCGAACAGCAACAGGCCGAAGAACAGCTGCGAGCCACGGAAGCGCCACATCGAAAGCACATAGCCGTTGAGCGCGCCAATGGCCGTGGAAATCAATACCGCCGGCACGGTGATCAGGATCGAGTTGACGAAGTAGCCGCTGACCGTGGCCCAGGCCTTGCTCCAGCCGATGGCGGTGAACGCGGTGGGCCAGCTCAGCAGGTTGCCACTGCCGATGTCCTCGGGGGTCTTGAAGCTGGTCAGCAGCATCACCACCAGCGGCACCAGGTACAGCAGCACGGCCAGCAGCAGCACGGCGTGGACGGCGACGCGGCTGAGGTTCAGCGCCGGTTTGTCGATCGGGCTAGTCATGGCGTTTCCCCCGCAGCTCGGAGTACAGGTAAGGCACGAGGATTGCCAGGATGGCGCCCAGCATGAGGATCGCGCTGGCCGAGCCCATGCCCATCTGCCCGCGGCTGAAGGTGAACGAGTACATGAACATGGCCGGCAGGTCCGAGGAGTAGCCCGGGCCACCAGCAGTCATCGCCGCCACCAGGTCGAAGCTCTTGATCGCGATGTGCGAAAGGATCATCAGCGAGCTGAAGAACACCGGGCGCAGACTGGGCAGCACCACGGTCCAGTAGATGCGCGGCAGGCTGGCGCCATCGAGCTGGGCGGCGCGGATGATCGACGGGTCGACGCCACGCAGACCGGCGAGGAACATCGCCATGATGAAGCCCGAGGCCTGCCACACGGCGGCGATCACCAGGCAGTAGACCACGCGGTCGGGGTCGATCAGCCAGTCCAGGCGAAAGCCTTCCCAGCCCCAGTCGCGAAGCAGCTTGTCCAGGCCCATGCCGGGGTTGAGCAGCCACTTCCAGGCGGTACCGGTGACGATCATCGACAGGGCCATGGGATACAGGTAAATGGTGCGGATGAAACCTTCGCGGCGGATGCGCTGGTCAAGCAGCACGGCAAGGAACACGCCGATGGCCAGGGTGATGCCGATGAACAGTCCACCGAACAGCAGCAGGTTCTTGCTCGCCACCCACCAGCGGTCGTTGTCGAACAGCCGGGCGTACTGCGCCAGGCCCGCCCACTTGTAAGTAGGCAGGAAGGTCGAGGTGGTGAACGAGAGGACGAAGGTCCACAGGATGTAGCCGTAGAAACCCACAAGGACGATGAACATGCTCGGCGCCAGCACCAGCTTCGGTAGCCAGCGCTGCAGCGCGTCCAGGGGGGATGCCCGCAGGCGGGCGGTTGCAGTGGTCATGGTTCAGATCTCGTTTCGAGAACGACTCGGAGCCCTGTGGGAGCGGCCTTGCGTCGCGAGAGGGCTGCGCAGCAGCCCCGGGGCTTGATGAGCTAAGCCGGAGGGACTGTCCTGCTGGGTTCCGGGACCGCTACGCGGTCCTTTCGCGACACAAGGCCGCTCCCACAGGAAGCCTCGCCAGACAAGGACTACTGAGCCGCCTTCACCGCCGAGTAGAGTTTCTTCGCCGCATCCGCAGGATCGGCCTTAGGATCGTTGATGTAGTTGGTCACCACATCGAAGAACGCTCCCTGCACCGCCAGCGTGGTGGCCATGTTGTGCGCCATGCTCGGTTGCAGGCCGCCGGTCTTGGCGTCGGCCAGGAAGTCCTTGGCCGCGGTCTGGGCGCAGCTGTCGAAACCGTACTTGCCCATGTCGGCGAGCATGTCGTTACGCACCGGGATCGAGCCTTTGTTGATGCTGAAGACCTTCTGGAAGTCCTCGCCCAGCACCTTGCGGGCGATGTCCTGCTGGCCCGCTGCGGTACCCTTGTCCTTCTGCTTGAACACCACCAGCGAGTCGATGTTGTAGAGGAAGGCCTGGTCGGTGCCTGGGAAGGCCACGCACTGGTAGTCCTTGCCGGCGGTCTTCTTGGCCAGGGTCCATTCGCTCTTGGCCCAGTCGCCCATGATCTGCATCCCGGCCTTGCCGTTGATGACCTTGGCCGCCTCCAAGTTCCAGTCCTGGCCCTTGCCGTCAGGGTCCATGTAGGTGGCGACTTTCTTCAGCTCGGTGAGCGCCTTGACCATCTCGGGACCGGTCAGGGCATCCTTGTCCAGTTCGACAAGGGCCTTCTTGTAACCCTCGACGCCCATCACCGAGAGCACCACATTCTCGAACACGGTGCTGTCCTGCCACGGCTGGCCACCGTGGGCCAGTGGGATGAAACCGGCGGTCTTGAGCTTGTCGGCAGCGGCGTAGAATTCATCGAGGGTGGTCGGGGCCTTGTCGATACCGGCCTTCTTGAACACTTCCGGATTGATCCACAGCCAGTTGATACGGTGGATGTTCACCGGCACGGCCACATAGTCGCCGTCGTACTTCACGGTGTCGGCGACTTTCTTGTCGAGCAGGCTATCCCACTTCTCTTCCTTGGCAACGTCCTTGAGCACATCGGTGTCGAGCAGGCCGGTGGATGCCCACTCCTGGATATCCGGGCCTTTGATCTGCGCCACTCCAGGGGGGTTACCGGCCACCGCGCGACTCTTGAGCACGGTCATGGCGGTAGAGCCACCGCCCCCGGCCACGGCGCCGTCCTTCCAGGTGAAACCGTCCTTCTCGACCTGGGCCTTGAGCACATCGACCGCGGCCTTTTCACCGCCGGAGGTCCACCAATGGACGACTTCCACACTGCCTTTGGAATCGGCGGCCTGGGCACTGAGGGAAAACAGGGAGGCGAAGGAGATCGCGGCGGCGAGACGAAGCGTCGAATGCATGGGAATACCTTTCTTGTTGTTATGCGAGGCAAGACTGTCGCTTGCATGGCATGGAGTGTAGGGAGCCCGCGCCCGCCGCCAGGTAACGAACGGATGCGCGAATGTCATCGTTTGGTTACAAAGCCAGGGCCGTGGCCAGGCTCGGCGCCAGCGGCAGGCGGGGCAGCAGCAGGGCCTGGTAGGCGTGGTAGAGGTCGGGTTTGCCGCCCCAGATCCGCGCGCTGGGCAGCAGCGCCGGGTCCAGCTCGTGATGCCAACTGCCGTGGCCGCGGTCGATGAAGTGGCTGGCGATGAAGTCCCAGAAGCAGCGATACCAATGTTCATATTGCGCCTCGCCGGTACGTCGCAACAGGGCCGCGGCGGTGGCGCTGGCCTCGGCATGCACCCAGTGCAGGCGTTCGCGCACCACCGGTCGGTTGCGCCAGTCCAGTGTATAGACCAGCCCCGGGGCGCCATCAGCCTGCCAGGCATGGCGGCAGGCACTGTCGAACAGGCCCCTGGCGGCGGGCAGCAAAGCAGCCGGCGCCGGCAATTGCGCCCGCTGCAGGGCCGCTTCCAGGTGCAGCACCAGACGGGCCCATTCGAAGGCATGGCCGGGCGTGGTGCCGTAGGGACGGAAGCCGTCGGCGGGGTTGTCACGGTTGTAGTCGGGTAACGCCTGCCAGAGCGCGTCGAAATGCTCGGTGACCCGCAAACCATCGGCGGCGGCCTGGGCCAGGATCAAGCGTTCGACGATCCGCAGGGCGCGGCGCAGCCACAGCGTGTCGCCGGTCACATCGGCCAGG
The DNA here is from genome assembly GCF_057480815.1 of Pseudomonas sp. P106(2024). Lineage (NCBI taxonomy): Bacteria > Pseudomonadati > Pseudomonadota > Gammaproteobacteria > Pseudomonadales > Pseudomonadaceae > Pseudomonas > Pseudomonas sp. P106(2024). The sequence continues at coordinate 106,891 of NZ_JBLIYU010000013.1, forward strand.
GCGAGAAACGCCTCGACGCCGTGCATGTTGCTGTTGGCGCCACGGTAAGCCTCCGCGTGCCCCCAGTCGCGGGAGAACGACTCGCGCAAGGCGCCCTCCTCCTCGCACCAGAAGCGCTGCTCGATGACCCGGACCACGGCATCGAGCAGTGCCTGGGCCTGCATGATACCCGCTACCACCGCCGAGCTCGCGGCAAGGGCGACGAAGGCATGCAGGTAGGCGGCCTTGCCAGTGTCGCCGTGGCCTTCGGGCTGGGCGTACCAGCCGTCGTGCTCCTGGTCGCGCAGCGGGCCCAGCAGGGCCTCGACGCCATGCTCGACCAGCTCGCGGCAACCCGGAACGCCCTGGATATGCGCCAGGGCGAAGCTATGGGTCATGCGCGCGGTGTTCATGGTCTCGGCCAGGGCGCAACGGGGCAGGCGGCCTTCGTCGTCGAGGTTGCCGAACCCCTGAGGCAGGCGCGAAGCCCTGGCGAAGGCAAGCAGGCGCAGGGCCTCGGCGTCGAGCCAGGCATGGTGTGTCGGGGAGTCGATCCAGCGGTTGGCCATGGACGTGGTCTTCCTTGTTGTTGTCAGCCGATTCTAGTCAGCCGTCCTGGCTGGCATGTCACGAAGACCGGCTCGATTGTCACCATTTAGTGACATCAGGCCCCTGTAGGAGCGTGTCAATCGGTTGTACGGGGTAGGTACAAGGTCACCCGCAGTCCACCCTCACGCAGGTTGAACAGGCTCACCTCGCCACCATGGCTGTGGGCGATGTTGCGCGCGATCCCCAGCCCCAGCCCATAGCCCTGCTGCTGCCCGGCCAGCCGGAAATGCGGCTCGAACACCTGCTCCAGGCGCTGCTCCGGCACCCCCGGCCCCTGGTCGTCCACCTGCAGGACAAAGCTCTCGGCACTGTCGAGAATCCGCAGGTGCGCCCGCTCGCCGTACTTTATGGCGTTATCGATCAGGTTGCCGATGCAGCGGCGCAGGGCCAGTGACTTGCCGGGGTACGGCGCCAGCGCCTGCCCCTCGAGGGTGATGCGCCCGTCGCCGAGGTAAGGCTCGGCAAGCATCTCCAGCACCTGGTTGAGGTCAATCGGCTCGATGTTCTCGTGAATGTCGGTGTCCTTGACACATTGCAGCGCGCCCTTGACCAGCAGCTCCAGCTCATCGAGGTCGCGGCTGAACTTCGCTTGCAGCTTCTCGTCCTCGAGCAGTTCGACCCGCAGCCGCAGGCGCGTGATCGGTGTGCGCAAGTCATGAGAGATGGCGCTGAACAGCTGGGCGCGCTCGGTGAGATAGCGGCTGATCCGCTCGCGCATGCTGTTGAACGCCCGCCCCACCTCGACCACTTCGCTGCCGCCGCCCTCGGCCACCGGGGCCACATCGGCGCCCAGCGACATTTCCCGCGCCGCCCGCGCCAGGCGCTTGAGCGGCCGGCTCTGCCAGTGCACCAACAGGCCGATGAACAGCAACAGCAGGGCAGTGGTCATGGCAATGAAGCCGATCTGCTGACGCGGCAGGCGCTCGGCCTCGAGGCTGGTGTAAGGCTCGGGCAGCAGCGAGGCGATGTACAGCCACTCGCCCTCACCCAGGCGGATCTGGGTCACCAGCACCGGCGGGTTGAGCGGCTCCAGGGTCAACGAGTAGTGCGCCCAGGAGCGAGGCAGCTCATCGAGTTTCAGGCCGCTGTTGAAGATCCGCAGGTCGTCGGGGCTGACGAATTCGACGGAAATTTCCATCTGCTGGCCCAGGCGCTCATGCAACACGTCCTGGAACACGTCGATCACCGCCTGCTTGCGCGGGGTGATCGGCAGCACCGGCATATCCAGCGGCTTGACGTTGAGCGAAACGAAGAAGCGCGTTCCGCCCATGCTGCGCAACTGGTCGAGGACCATGGGCCGGTAGGCCACCGGCAGCGAACGGAAGTAGCTGACGCTGGCGCTCATCGAATGAGCCAGGCTGCCAGCGCTGGCACGCAGGCCCTGCAGCTGGCTGGCGCGCAGTTGCGCCACCCAGATCAGGCTCGACAGCCCCTGGGCCAGCAACACCACCAGCAAGGTCAGCAGCAGCATGCGCCCCAGAAGCGAGCGCGGCAGCAGGCGCCAGCGGCGTTCGCTAGGCCGGGCAGACATTGGCCGCCAGCAGGTAGCCGCTGCCGCGCACGGTGCGGATCAGCCGAGGGGGTTTTTCCGTGTCGCGCAGGCGCTGGCGCAGGCGACTGACCGCCATGTCGACGATACGGTCCAGCGGCATCGGCTCGCGCCCGCGGGTGGCGTTGCCGATGGTGTCGCGGTCGAGGATCTGCTGCGGGTGGTCGAGGAACAGCTTGAGCAGGGCGAAGTCGGCGCCGGAGAGGATCACCTCTTCGCCATCGCGGTGGAACAGGCGATGGCTAACCGTGTCCAGGCGCCAGTCGTCGAAGGCCAGTACCGCGCTGGCCGGCGCCGCCTGAGCGAAATCGGCGCGACGCAGCAAGGCCTTGATGCGCGCCTGCAGTTCACGTGGACTGAAGGGTTTGCCGAGGTAGTCGTCGGCACCCAGCTCCAGGCCGATGACCCGGTCGGCCTCGTCGGAACTGGCGGTGAGCATGATGATCGGCACCCGCGCCTGGCGTGGATGCTGGCGGACCCAGCGGCACAGGCTGAAGCCATCCTCGTCGGGCAGCATCACGTCGAGGATCACCAGGTCATAGGGGTTGGCATCCAGGGCACGGCGAAAGCCCTGGCCATCGGGTTCGGCATGGACCTGCAGGCCGCAGCGGGCGAGGTAGGTCTGCAACAGTTCGCGGATGTCCTGGTCGTCATCGACCATCAGGATCGATTTGCCGGCAGTGGTCACAATGGTCAGTCCTCTTGTTATTCGCAGATCTTAGTGTCTGCTGTGAGGGCCAATCGCCGATGCGACTTGCCCCGCGATGACGCTCAATGATCCAACGCTTGCTGCAAGGCCACCCCGGCACCCAACAACCCGGAAAACTCCGCCGTCACCAGCCATACCGGCACCCCGGCGAAATAACCACTCATGCAGCCCTTGTCGGCGAAACTCGCGGCGAATCCGCTGCCCAGGAACAACTCGGCGAAACGCGGAATCACCCCACCGACAATGTAGACCCCACCCCGGGCGCCCAGGGTGAGCACATTGTTGCCCGCCACCCGCCCGAGGAAGCGGCAGAACTGCTCGATCACCGCCAGTGCCCGGGGCTCGCTGGCCAGGGCCGCGTCGGTAATCTGCGCCGGAGTCTTGTGCGTCGGCGTGGCGCCGTCGAGCACACAGATCGCCTGGTACAAGCGCACCAACCCACCGCCACTGAGCACCGTCTCGGCGCTGACATGTCCGATCTGCCGGTGAATCTCCTGGTGGATCGCCGCCTCGCGGGCGTTGCCCACCGGCAGGTCGACATGCCCGCCCTCCCCCGGCAGCGCCAGCCAGTGCTCGCCCAGGCGCAGCAGGCTGCCCACGCCCAGGCCGGTGCCGGGGCCGATCACCAGCGCCGGGCGCGACGGATCGGCATGGCCTGCGCAGACCTCGCGGAACTCACCGTCGCGCAGGCGCGTCATGCCCAGGGCCATGGCGGAAAAATCGTTGATCAACAACAGGCGCTCGACCTGCAGCGCCTGGCAGAACGCGCTGCGGCTCAGGCGCCAGTGGTTATTGGTGAAGCGGAATTCGTCGCCGTCCACGGGGCCGGCCACTGCCAGGCACACCGCCGCTAGGCCGCCACGGGCGATGCCCTGGTCGGCGAGGTAGGCCTCGATGGCCTGCTCGGGGCTGGTGTAGTCGGCGGTGGCCAGCACCTGGACCGCCTGCAGCTCATTGTCGCGCCACAAGGCGAAACGTGCGTTGGTGCCGCCGATGTCGCCGACCAGCAAGGCCTTCATTTGAGATTCTCCAGGGCCGAGGTGAAGGCGCTCGCGCCCTGTTCGGCCGAACTGAACGCCACGCGCATGAAGCCGAACAGCTCGCGCCCGCAGCCCAGGTCGTTGCCCGTGGGCGGCTCGGGCAGTTCACGGCTGGCCAGCTCCTCGGCCGAGACCATGATCCGCAGCGTGCCTTCGGCACCATCGACACGCACGATATCACCATCGCGCACCCGCGCCAGCGGGCCGCCATCGAAGGCTTCCGGGCACACGTGAATGGCCGCCGGAATCTTGCCCGAGGCGCCGGACATGCGCCCGTCGGTAACCAGCGCCACCTTGAAGCCGCGATCCTGCAGCACACCGAGGAAGGGTGTCAGCTTGTGCAGCTCAGGCATGCCGTTGCAACGCGGGCCCTGGAAGCGCACCACGGCGACGAAGTCGCGCTCCAGCTCTCCGGCCTTGAACGCATCGGCCAGCGCTTGCTGGTCGTGGAACACCCGGGCGGGCGCCTCGACCACGCGATGCTCCGGCGCCACCGCCGATACCTTCATCACGCCGCGCCCCAGGTTGCCCTCCATGACCCGCAGGCCGCCCTCGGCGGAGAACGGTCGTGCCACCGGGCGCAGAATGCTTTCGTCGAGGCTGTCCTTCGGCCCTTCGCGCCAGACCAGTTGGCCATCTTCGAGAAACGGCTCTTGGGTATAGCGGCGCAGACCATGCCCGGCCACGGTGTTGACGTCCTCGTGCAGCAGGCCCGCGTCGAGCAGCTCGCGAATGAGGAACGCCATGCCGCCGGAGGCCTGGAAGTGGTTGATGTCGGCCTTGCCGTTCGGATAGACGTGGGACAGCGTCGGCACCACCTCGGACAGGTCGGCCATGTCCTGCCAGGTCAGCTGGATGCCGGCGGCCTGGGCGATGGCCGGGATGTGCAGGGTGTGGTTGGTCGAGCCGCCGGTGGCGTGCAGGGCAACGATCGAGTTGACCAGCGCCTTTTCGTCGACGATCTCGCCGATGGGCATGAAATTGCCGCTGGCCTTGGTCATGCGCGTGACCTGGCGCGCGGCCTCGGCGGTGAGGGCGTCGCGCAGCGGCGTATACGGGTTGACGAACGAGGCGCCCGGCAGGTGCAGCCCCATCACCTCCATCACCAGCTGGTTGGTGTTGGCGGTGCCGTAGAAGGTGCAGGTGCCCGGACCGTGGTAACTCTTCATTTCCGATTCGAGCAATTGCTCGCGGGTGGCCTTGCCCTCGGCGTAGCGCTGGCGCACATCGGCCTTTTCCTTGTTGGAGATGCCCGAGACCATCGGCCCACCCGGCACGAAGATGGTCGGCAGATGACCGAAGCGCAACGCGCCCATCATCAGGCCGGGAACGATCTTGTCGCAGATGCCCAGCATCAGGGCGGCGTCGAACATGTTGTGCGACAGGGCGATGGCGGTGGACATGGCGATCACTTCGCGGCTGGCGATGGCCAGCTCCATGCCCGGCTCGCCCTGGGTCACGCCATCGCACATGGCGGGCACGCCGCCGGCGAACTGGCCGACCGAGCCGACTTCGCGCAGGGCCTGCTTGATCTGTTCGGGGAAGTGCTGGTACGGCTGGTGCGCCGAGAGCATGTCGTTGTAGGCCGAGACGATGGCCACGTTGGCGGCGTTCATCAGGCGCAGGGTCTGCTTGTCCTCGCCGCCACAGCCGGCCACGCCATGGGCGAAGTTGGCGCACTGCAGGCTGGCGCGCATGGGTCCGTCACTGGCCGCCCCACGGATCAGCTCAAGGTAGCGTTCACGGGTACGGCGGCTGCGGGCGATCAGCCGTTCGGTGACCTCAAGGATGCGCGGATGCATGTACTGGACTCCAGGCTAACTGTGGGGCGGCCTCCACTGGCCATTTCCCCTCCAAACGATTGCGACCTAGGCTGTAGAAACAGGTGCCTGGACCGTTCGAAATGGGGCTGACCCGACCACTCGTTGTATGTTTAAACAAAATACTGCCAGCAAAAAGGCTTGTTTTCTATCTCTCGGTGAATAATCTTGTAATTCCAACAACAAAACCGTTTCAGTGAAGCTGCTCTTTGTGCCACAGGCTTCACCCGACTGCCAGAGGTAACGCCATGACCCTACGCATCGCCATCAACGGATTCGGCCGCATCGGACGCAACGTCCTGCGCGCACTGTACACGCAGGGCTACCGCCAGGACCTGCAGGTCGTCGCCATCAACGACCTGGGCGACAGCGCGATGAACGCCCACCTGCTCAAGTACGACAGCGTCCACGGCATTTTCGACGCCAGCGTCGAGGCCGACCATGAAAGCCTCACCGTCAATGGCGACCGCATCGCCGTCAGCGCCATCCGCAACCCCGCCGAATTACCCTGGAAGACCCTGGCCATCGATGTGGTGTTCGAGTGCACCGGGCTGTTTACCGAACGCGCCAAGGCCGCCGCGCACCTGACGGCCGGCGCCGCCAAGGTCATCGTCAGCGCGCCGGCCAAGGGCGCCGACGCCACCGTGGTGTACGGGGTCAACCACGACGTGCTGCGCGCCTCGCACCAGATCATCTCCAACGCCTCGTGCACCACCAACTGCCTGGCGCCGATCGCCCAGGTGCTGCACCGCGAGTTCGGCATCGAGCAAGGCCTGATGACCACCATCCACGCCTACACCAACGACCAGGTGCTTACCGACGTCTACCACGGCGACCCGTACCGCGCCCGCTCGGCCACCCAGTCGATGATCCCGAGCAAGACCGGCGCCGCCGAAGCCGTGGGCCTGGTGCTGCCGGAGCTGGCCGGCAAGCTCACCGGCATGGCCGTGCGGGTGCCAGTGATCAACGTGTCGCTGGTCGACCTCACGGTCAACCTCAAGCGCGAGGCCAGCGCCGACGAAGTCAACCAGCTGTTCCTCGAAGCCAGCCGCCACTCGCGGGTGCTGGGCTACAACGCCCTGCCGCTGGTGTCGTGCGACTTCAACCACAACCCGCTGTCGTCGATCTTCGACGCCAACCACACCCGCGCCAACGGGCGCATGCTCAAGGTGCTGGCCTGGTACGACAACGAATGGGGCTTCTCCAACCGCATGCTGGACAACTGCCTGGCGTTGTTCAACGCCAGGTGAAGTCTTGCACGATCCCTTGCAGGTGGTCGCGCAGAGAGCTGTATCCCTGTGGGAGCGGCCTTGCGTCGCGAAAGGGGCGCGTAGCGGCCCCAGATTCTGAGCCATCTTCGAAATTGCCGGGGCTGCTGCGCAGCCCTTTCGCGACGCAAGGCCGCTCCCACAGGGGGGTAGTTCCCTACGCGACAGCGTAGCCCGCAGGGCTGGGTGGTCTCCTAAAGAGACCGCGTTAGCCGCAATATTTACCTGTTCGTGACATTTCCACGCTTGACCTGGAGCATGGATGATAAGCATTATCATTCACCCGAAAACGCCCAGGTTTCCCCGTGAGTCAGTCCCGGTTCAACTCCGTGTTCCTCAGCCAGCGCCTCTCCCTGCTGCGCACCTTGCAACGCATGGTGGGCAACCCCAGCACCGCCGAGGACCTGCTGCAGGAAACCTACCTGCGAGTCACCCGCGCCCTGGGCGAGCGGCCGATCGAGCACCTCGAACCCTTCGTTTTCCAGACCGCCCGCAACCTGGCCCTGGACCACCTGCGCGCACGTCGGGTGCAGGCGCGCACGCTGGTGGACGATGTGCCCGAGCAGGTCCTGCACAATGTCGCCGCCCCCTCGACCAGCAGCGAGGACGCCGCCCACGCCGAGCAACTGCTCAAGCACCTGAGCGTCAGCCTCGGCCAGCTCAGCGAACGCCAGCAGCGCATCTTCATCCTCAGCCGCCTGCACGGCGCCAGCTACCTGGAAATCGCCGACCAACTGAAGGTCTCGGCCAGTACGGTGCAGAAGGAGCTGAAACTGATCATGGCCATCTGCATGGGCGTGGCCGATCGTCACCAGTGATGCGACCGCTCGCCACTGGACTGCGCAAAGCCCTTGCCATGGGCAAGGTCTGCACTGATCATGCGCAAAAAATGCCCGATGCAAGGATCCTCCGTGACCGACCACCGCCCCCCTCGCCCGTCACCTGCCGAGCCTGATGCCCGCGCCCGTGCCCGCGAGGAGGCGCTCGACTGGTTGATCCGCCTGCAGTGCGCCAGCGAGGACGACACCCGCGCCTTCGAGCACTGGCTGGGGGCCGAGCCGGAAAACGCCGAGGCCTATGTCGAGGCCGAAGCGCTGTGGAACGGCGCCTCGCTGCGCCAGGCCGCCGGCCAGTTGCAGCACAGGCGCAAGCGCTCGCTCGCCGGGCGCCTGCGCAGCCACTGGAAACCGCTGGCCACCGCCGCCGTGCTGCTGGTCGGGCTGTCCACTTTCGGCAACCTGCCGGTGCGCCTGCAGGCCGACCACCTGACCGTGGTCGGCGAACGCCAGCGCCTGGAGCTGGACCCGGGCGCCAAGGTGCTGCTCAACACCAATTCGGCCTTCGCCAGCGACGAACGCGAAGGTCGCAAGGTCGCCCGCCTGCTGCAGGGCGAGGCGTACTTCCAGGTGTCCAACGCCAGCCAGCCCCCCCTGGAGGTCCAGGCCGGTCCGTTGCGCGCCAGCGTGCGCGACACCGACTTCGCCGTACGCTACCTCGATGGCGAGGCCCAGGTGCGGGTGCAGCGCGGCGATGTCGACCTGCAGGCCGCGAGCGACCAGCGCATCCGCCTGAGCGCCGGCGACAGCATCAGCGTCGGCCCCAAGGGCTTCGGCCAGCGCCAGCGTCCCGACATGAGTAAGGACCTGGCCTGGATCGAGGGCCGCCTGGTGTTCGAGAACTGCCCGCTGAGCCAGGTGCTCGCAGAAGTCCGTCGCTACTACCCAGGCTGGATCATCAACCGCAACACCCACCTGGAGCAGGTCGCGGTCACCGGCAACTACCGCCTCGACCAGCCGCTGGAAACCCTGCGCGCCCTCGCCCATATCACCTCGGCGCAACTGCATGAGTACCCAGCCGTGGTGATTCTCAACTGACCCGGCAAGTTTTTTTACGCGATCGCCCTGCCTCGCCCGTCTCGTTATAGTCAATACGATTGATTCTCGTTCGAAAACGAGAACAAGTACCGCCTATAACTCACGCGCGACAGGGAGCGCTTTCAATGCCCACAGGTCAGACCCGCCCGTCCACTTCTTCCCGCCGTCGCGGGCAATTGTCCCTGCTGACCCTGGCCCTGCTCGCCAGCGGCGCTTGCAGCCTGCCGGCGCTGGCCGTGGAACCGGCCCAGGCCAGCAGCCCGCGCATGGGCGACTACCGTTTCGCCATCGCCCAGCAGCCGCTGGTCGAGGCCATCAACGCGTTCAGCAAGGTGACTGGCTGGCAGGTCGGCTTCAGCGCCGAGCTCGCCGACGGTGTGGCCTCGCCCGGCGTGCAGGGCTCGCTGGCCCCGGAAGCGGCGCTGCAGCGCCTGCTGCGCGGCACCGGCCTGGGCTATCGCAAGATCGGCAACGGCAACGTGGTGCTCGAACGCCAGTGGGCCGGCAACGCCATCGCCCTGCAACAGGTGACCGTCAGCGCCACCCGCAGCGCCCAGGATGTCAGCCAGGTGCCAAGCACCGTCAGCGTGCAGACCCGCGAGCAGCTGGATCGGCAGAACGTCAATGACATCAAGCAACTGGTGCGCTACGAGCCCGGCGTCTCGGTCGGCGGTGTTGGCCAGCGTAGCGGACTGAACGGCTACAACATCCGGGGCATCGACGGTGAACGTATCCTGACCCAGGTTGACGGTGTGTCGATCCCCGACAGCTTTTTCTACGGCCCCTATGCCCAGACACAACGCAACTACGTCGATCCGGAGATCGTCAAGCGGGTGGAGATCCTCCGCGGTCCTGCCTCGGTGCTGTACGGCAGCAATGCCATCGGCGGCGCGGTAAGTTACTTCACCCTCGACCCCGAGGACATCATCAAACCCGGTAACGATGTCGGCGCCCGCCTGAAGACCGGCTACAGCTCAGCCGACGAAAGCTGGTTGACCTCGACCACTGTCGCCGGCCGCCAAGGCGACTTTGACGGCCTGCTGCATATCAGCCAGCGCAACGGCCACGAAACCGAATCATATGGCAAGCATGGCGGCACCGGTCTTGGCCGTAGCGAGGCCAACCCCGAGGATGTGCGCACCACTAACGTCCTGGCCAAGCTTGGCTGGGACTATGCCGACGATGCCCGGTTGGGATTCACCTACGAGCACTACAAGGATGACCGCGACCAGAACATCCTGAGCGCGGTGGGTGGTCCATTCATTCCTGGTCGCGGCGCCTCAAACATGTACCGCATGCGTCAGGGCAACGACACCGTCACCCGAGAACGCTTCGGCATCAACCACAAGCTCGGCCTCGACAGCCTGGTTGCCGATCACGCGAAATGGAGCTTGAACTACCAGATTGCCAAGACCGATCAACGCACAGACGAACTGTACTTCGCCAGTGGCCGCCAGGTGTTTCGCGATCGCCAGACTACTTACAAGGATCGCCAGTGGGTCTTCGATGGCCAGTTGGACAAAGCGTTCAGCATTGGCGCCACTGACCACCTGCTGACCTACGGCACAACGCTCAAGCACGAAAAGATCACCGGCGCGCGAAGCGGCACCGGCACCTGCCTGAACGTCGGAGGTAGCTGCACCGCCATCGGCCAGAACAGCCCCAGTGACGGCCAGGCGTTGGTGAGCGATTTCCCGGATCCAACCGTGAACACCTACAGCCTGTTCGCTCAGGATGAGATCCGCTGGAACAACTGGACCTTCCTGCCAGGCCTGCGATATGACTACACCCGCATGGAACCAGAGATGACTGCCGAGTTCCTGCGCGGTATCCAGGGCACTGGCGCCGCGCCGGGCAGTATCGATGACTCGGACAAGAAATGGCATCGGGTCTCGCCTAAATTTGGCGTGACTTACGCATTCAACGACAACTACACCTGGTACGGTCAGTACGCCGAGGGCTTCCGTACCCCGACCGCCAAGGCCATGTACGGCCGCTTTGACAACCCTACGCTCGGCTACAGCGTCGAGCCGAACCCAAACCTCGAACCAGAGAAGAGCAAGAGCTACGAAACGGGCCTGCGCGGCAGCTTCGAGGCCGGCAACTTCGACGTGGCGGTGTTCTACAACAAGTATCGCGACTTCATCAACGAGGACGCAGTACAGTCGGCAAACCTTGGCTCGACTTTCCAGGCCAACAACATCAAGCACGCCACTATCAAGGGCGCAGAGTTCAAGGGTCGCTTGAACCTCGACCACTTCGGTGCAGCACAGGGCCTGTACACCCAGGGCTCGCTGGCCTACGCCCATGGTCGCAATGACGATAACGGCCAGCCGCTGAACAGTGTCAACCCGCTGACCGCAGTCCTCGGGTTGGGTTACGAAACCTCCAACTATGGCGGCCTGCTTAGCTGGACCCTGGTAAAACGCAAGGACCGGGTCGACGATTCCACCTTCTTCGCCCCCGATGGTGCCAGCAAGCAGTTCCGCACCCCTGGCTATGGCGTACTGGACCTGATCGGTTTCTACAAACTGACGGACGACATCACCGTAAACGCAGGACTCTACAACCTGACCGACAAAAAGTATTGGCAGTGGGATGACGTCCGTGGCTACGACGCGCTTGGCGAAGCAGGCGTGACCCAGCCAGCCAACCTTGATCGGCTGACCATGCCGGGGCGCAACTTCGCCATCAACTTGGTGTGGGATATCTGATCGGTTGAAAAGGGCGGCGCCCGTGATGCAGGTGCCGCCCGTTTCAAGTCATGAGAATGATTTCACTTCGCAGGTGAGGTTTTTTTACTGTCCCGCGTCTTCTGTTTCGTCTTGTCACTAGACGCCCCATTTTCCAAGGATGCCCCCATGACCGCCCCTTCCACCGAACGCGCTGCCCTGCGCTCCCAGCGCCTGAACCAGGTCACCCACGCCCCGCACACCGAGCTGGACGCCCTGGTGAAGTCGCACAAGCCGTTCGACAGCCGCGAAAGCTTCGCCCGCTTCGTGGTTGCCCAGTACCTGTTCCAGTCCGAGCTGCAGGCGCTGTACACCGACCCGCAACTGATCGCCATCGTGCCCGACCTCGCCGCGCGCTGCCGCGCCGAACAGGCCCGCCTGGACCTGGCCGACCTCGACACCGAAGTGCCCGCGCCCTTCGCCGGCGCCCTGGGCAAGCCAAGCCTGGGCGAGGCGCTGGGCTGGATCTTCGTCTCCGAAGGCTCCAAACTGGGCGCCGCGTTCCTGATCAAGCGCGCCGTGGCCCTGGAGCTGTCCGAAACCTTCGGTGCCCGTCACCTGGGCGAACCGGCGGGCGGCCGTGCCGAGGGCTGGAAGCAGTTCACCCGCATCCTCGACAGCCTGGACCTGTCGCCCGAGGAAGACGCTGCCGCCGAGCGTGGCGCGGTCGCTGCCTTCGAGCGCTTCACCGAGCTGCTCAAGCATGCCTACGCCGCCGACGCCGCGCTGGCCTGACACGCTTTACCCGGCCGCCCTCGGGCGGCCACACCGTTGCAGTGAGACCATGACCCGAATCGCCCGCTCGAAACTGTCCCGCCTGCTCTACGCGATCCTGGCCTATGTCAGCCTGGGCATTGGCCTCGTGGCCATCGTCATCCCAGGGCTGCCCACCACCGAGTTCATCCTCCTCGCCGCCTGGGCCGCGACCCGCAGCTCGCCGCGCCTGTCCGCCTGGCTGGAGAACCACCGGCTGTTCGGTCCTATCCTCTACAACTGGCGCAACGGCAAGGTGATCCAGCGCCGCGCCAAGGTCAGCGCGACCATCAGCATGCTGCTGTGCGCCGGCCTGATGCTGACCTTCCTCGAACACCACTGGCCGGTGTTCCTCGCCATCACCGGCATGACCCTGGGCAACCTGTGGATCTGGTCACGCCCGGAACGTCCGACGCCACCAGGCGCTGTCGAACTGCAAGGTTGATTCATTTGCGCTGCGGCGCCAAATGACAGCGACGTTGCGACGGCGCCTGCAAGTCAAAGGTTCAACAATCCCGAATACAGGGCATACGCCGCCATCCCCGCCCCCGCCAGCACCGCCGCGAAGATCAGTTTCTCCCACGCGCTGAACAGCACCTGCCCCTGCTCGCGCTTGGCCCGGGCGAACAGGATCACCCCGGGCGCATACAGCAGCGCCGACAGCAACACGTACTTGAGCCCTCCGGCATACAGCAGCCAGATCGCATACAGCAGCGCGATCGCCGCCACCAGCAGGTCCTTGCGCCGCAGCCCCGCCTGCCCCTGGTAGCCTTCACCGCGCCAGGCCAGCAGCACGGCATAGGCCGCCGACCAGAAGTACGGCACCAGAATCATCGACGACGCCAGGTAGATCAGGCTGGTGTAGGTCCCCGCCGAGAACAGAGTGATCAGCAGAAACCCCTGGATCATCACATTGGTCAGCCACAGCGCGTTGGCCGGTACCTGGTTGGCGTTCTCCCGCGCCAGGAAGCGCGGCATGGTCTTGTCCCGGGCGGTGGCGTAGAGGATCTCGGCGCACAGCAGCGCCCAGGAGAGCAGTGCACCGAGCAGCGACACCGCCAGGCCGATGCTGATCAACAACGCCCCCCAGGGCCCGACGATATGCTCAAGCACCGAGGCCAGCGAAGGGTTCTGCAGACCGGCCAGCTCCGGCTGGGTCATCACCCCCAGCGACAGCACGTTGACCAGCACCAGCAGCGCCAGCACGCCGAGAAAACCGACCACGGTGGCCTTGCCCACATCCGAGCGATGCAGCGCCCGCCCCGAGTAGACACTCGCCCCCTCGATGCCGATGAACACGAACACCGTCACCAGCATCATGTTGCGCACCTGCTCCAGCACGCTGCCGAACTGCGGATTGCTCAGCCCCCAGATGTCGCGGGTGAAGATGTCGGCGCGAAAGGCGAAGGCGGCGATGACGATGAACATCAGCAACGGCACGACCTTGGCCACGGTCGTCACCTGGTTGATGAAGGCGGCTTCCTTGATGCCGCGCAGCACCAGGAAATGCACCGCCCACAGCAACAGCGAGGCACTACCGATGGCCACTGGCGTGTTGCCTTCGCCAAACACCGGAAAATAGAAGCCAAGGGTACTGAACAGCAGCACGAAGTAGCCGACGTTGCCCAGCCAGGCACTGATCCAGTAACCCCAGGCCGAGGAGAACCCCATGTAGTCGCCGAACCCGGCCTTGGCGTAGGCATAGACCCCGGAATCCAGCTCCGGCTTGCGGTTGGCCAGGGTCTGGAAGACGAACGCCAGCGCCAGCATCCCCACCGCGGTGATGCCCCAGCCGATCAGCACCGCCCCGACATCGGCGCGGGCGGCCATGTTCTGCGGCAACGAGAATATCCCGCCGCCGATCATCGAGCCGACCACCAGCGCGATCAGCGCCCCCAAGCGCAGTTTCTGTCCCGGTTCGCTCATGGGGCTCCTCGTGCGCAGGCGCGCGTGAACAACGTATTGTCCGACATTATTGTTACAAGTTTTTTATCAAATAAAGCCATTAAACCTATAGCACTCATAACCATGCTGTCTATCCCGACACCTTAATAAAAACCACATTAGTCGACTACTTGTCGGTTCGTCTAAACCCGTCGCTATTTGCTGTGAAAAATTTGCGAAAGCCGCAAAACGGACTAACTTCTCAGTTCGCAGGCGAAACGGAGCGTTTGCTCTGGAAGTACATGGAGGTGCCAGCACACAAGGCCTGCGTCAGAGCTGTCGGCATCCTCCAGGAGGCGCATGAGGGATTTTTCTGATCTTCATGCAGGCATGAACTGATCTAAGTCAGCGAATGATCCAGGCGTCAGATTTATTCTGAGGTCAACTTTCTCCTGGTACGGAGTCGTTAAATGTCTGATTCTCCCGGAAAACTAAAACTGGGTGCACTCGTTGCACTTGTCGTCGGCTCGATGATCGGTGGCGGGATCTTCTCGTTACCCCAGAACATGGCCGCCAGCGCTGGCGTCGGCGCCGTGCTGATCGGCTGGGCCATCACCGCGGTGGGCATGCTCACCCTTGCCTTCGTCTTCCAGACCCTGGCCAACCGCAAGCCTGATCTTGACGGCGGGGTATACGCCTACGCCAAGGCCGGTTTCGGTGACTACATGGGCTTTTCCTCGGCCTGGGGCTACTGGATCAGTGCCTGGCTGGGCAACGTCGGCTACTTCGTGCTGTTGTTCAGCACCCTGGGGTATTTCTTCCCGGTGTTCGGCGAAGGCAACACCCCGGCGGCGGTGATCGGTGCTTCGATCCTGCTATGGGCCGTGCACTTCCTGGTGCTGCGCGGCATCAAGGAAGCCGCCTTCATCAACTTGGTCACCACAGTGGCCAAGGTCGTGCCGCTGGCGCTGTTCGCGCTGATCTGCCTGTTCGCCTTCAAGCTCGATGTCTTCACTGCGGACATCTGGGCGGTCGGCACGCCGGAGCTGGGCAGCGTGATGAACCAGGTGCGCAACATGATGCTGGTCACCGTGTGGGTGTTCATCGGCATCGAGGGCGCGAGCATCTTCTCCTCCCGTGCCGAAAAACGCTCTGACGTCGGCAAGGCCACGGTCATCGGCTTCGTCACCGTGCTGCTGTTCCTGGTGCTGGTCAACGTGCTGTCGCTGGGCGTGATGACCCAGCCGGAGCTGGCCAAGCTGCAAAACCCATCGATGGCCGCGGTGCTGGAACACGTGGTCGGCCACTGGGGCGCGGTGCTGATCAGCGTCGGCCTGATCATCTCGCTGCTGGGCGCCCTGCTGTCGTGGGTGCTGCTGTGCGCCGAGATCATGTTCGCCGCCGCCAAGGACCACACCATGCCGGAGTTCCTGCGCCGCGAGAACGCCAACCATGTGCCGGCCAACGCCCTGTGGCTGACCAACGCCATGGTGCAGATCTTCCTGGTCATCACCCTGTTCTCCAACAGCACCTACCTGTCGCTGATCTACCTCGCCACCTCGATGATCCTGGTGCCCTACCTGTGGTCGGCAGCCTACGCGGTGCTGCTGGCGGTGCGCAGCGAGACCTACGAACAGGCCCTGGCCGAACGCAAGAAAGACCTGATCATCGGCGGCATCGCCCTGCTCTACGCGATCTGGCTGCTCTACGCCGGCGGCGTGAAATACCTGCTGCTCTCGGCCCTGCTCTACGCCCCTGGCGCGATCCTGTTCGCCAAGGCCAAGCGCGAAGTTGGCCAACCGATCTTCACCAGCGTGGAAAAACTGATCTTCGCCGCCGTGGTCGCGGGCGCCCTGGTGGCAGCTTACGGCCTGTACGACGGCTTCCTGACTCTCTGAACCCCACGTCTTCGCTTTACAGGAGGATTCACCATGTCCACTGAGAAACAGAAATACGGCGTCCATTCCGAAGCCGGCAAGCTGCGCAAAGTGATGGTCTGCAGCCCGGGCCTGGCGCACAAGCGCCTGACCCCGAGCAACTGCGACGAACTGCTGTTCGACGACGTGATCTGGGTCGACCAGGCCAAACGCGACCACTTCGACTTCGTCACCAAGATGCGCGAACGCGGCGTCGATGTGCTGGAGATGCACAACCTGCTGACCGACATCGTCCAGCAACCCGAAGCGTTGAAGTGGATTCTCGACCGCAAGATCACCTCCGACACCGTCGGCGTCGGCCTCACCAATGAAGTGCGCAGCTGGCTCGAAGGCCTCGATCCACGCCACCTGGCCGAATTCCTGATCGGCGGTGTGGCCGGTCAGGACCTGCCGGAAAGCGAAGGTGCCAGCGTGGTCAAGATGTACAACGACTACCTGGGCCACTCCAGCTTCATCCTGCCGCCACTGCCCAACACCCAGTTCACCCGCGACACCACCTGCTGGATCTACGGCGGCGTGACGCTCAACCCGATGTACTGGCCGGCGCGACGCCAGGAAACCCTGCTGACCACCGCCATCTACAAGTTCCACAAGGAATTCACCAACGCCGACTTCCAGGTCTGGTACGGCGACCCGGACAAGGACCATGGCAACGCCACCCTCGAAGGCGGCGACGTGATGCCGATCGGCAAGGGCGTCGTGCTCATCGGTATGGGTGAGCGCACCTCGCGCCAGGCCATCGGCCAGCTGGCACAGAACCTGTTCGCCAAGGGCGCGGTGGAGAAAGTCATCGTCGCAGGCCTGCCCAAGTCCCGCGCCGCGATGCACCTGGACACCGTGTTCAGCTTCTGCGACCGCGACCTGGTCACGGTCTTCCCGGAAGTGGTCAAGGAGATCGTGCCGTTCATCATCCGTCCGGACGAAAGCAAGCCTTATGGCATGGACGTGCGCCGCGAGAACAAGTCGTTCATCGAGGTGGTCGGCGAGCACCTGGGGGTCAAGCTGCGCGTGGTCGAGACCGGCGGCAACAGCTTCGCCGCCGAACGCGAACAGTGGGATGACGGCAACAACGTGGTGGCCGTGGAGCCGGGCGTGGTCATCGGCTACGACCGCAACACCTACACCAATACCCTGCTGCGCAAGGCCGGGATCGAGGTCATCACCATCAGCGCCGGCGAGCTGGGCCGGGGCCGCGGCGGCGGTCACTGCATGACCTGCCCGATCGTGCGCGACCCTATCGACTACTAAACGTCCATCGCACCCGGTCGCCTCCACGAGACAGCGGCCGGGCACCTCACCGAATCCAAGGAGAACCGTCATGGCGTTCAACATCCACAACCGCAACCTGCTGAGCCTCGAACACCACAGCACCCGCGAGCTGAAGTACCTGCTGGACCTGTCCCGCGATCTCAAGCGCGCCAAGTACACCGGCACCGAGCAGCAGCACCTGAAGGGCAACAACATCGCCCTGATCTTCGAGAAGACCTCGACCCGCACCCGCTGCGCCTTCGAAGTCGCCGCCTACGACCAGGGCGCCAACGTCACCTATATCGACCCAAACTCCTCGCAGATCGGCCACAAGGAGAGCATGAAGGACACCGCCCGCGTGCTTGGGCGCATGTATGACGCCATCGAGTACCGTGGCTTCAAGCAGGAGATCGTCGAGGAACTGGCCAAGTTCGCCGGCGTGCCGGTGTTCAACGGCCTGACCGACGAGTACCACCCGACGCAGATGATCGCCGACGTGCTGACCATGCGTGAGCACAGCGACAAGCCGCTGCACGACATCAGCTACGCCTACCTGGGTGACGCCCGTAACAACATGGGCAACTCGCTGCTGCTGATCGGCGCCAAGCTCGGCATGGACGTGCGCATCGCCGCGCCCAAGGCCCTGTGGCCCCATGATGACCTGGTCGAGCGCTGCCAGAAATACGCCGAGGAGAGCGGCGCGCGTATCACCCTGACCGAAGACCCGAAAGCCGCGGTCAAGGGCGTCGACTTCGTCCACACCGACGTCTGGGTATCGATGGGCGAGCCGGTCGAGGCCTGGGGTGAGCGCATCAAGCTGCTGCTGCCCTACCAGGTGAACAAGGAACTGATGAAGTCCACCGGCAACCCACGCACCAAGTTCATGCACTGCCTGCCAGCGTTCCACAACTCCGAGACCAAGGTCGGCAAGCAGATCGCCGAACAGTACCCGCACCTGGCCAACGGCATCGAAGTGACCGATGACGTGTTCGAGTCGCCGGCGTGCATCGCCTTCGAGCAGGCGGAGAACCGCATGCACACGATCAAGGCGATCCTGGTGTCGACGCTGGCTGATCTCTGACAGCGGCCTTGACTCTGTGGGAGCCGGCTTGCCGGCTCCCACAGGTCCCGACCAGACTATTACATTTGCGCCAAAGGACATTTCCCATGCGTATCGTTGTTGCATTGGGCGGCAACGCCCTGCTGCGCCGCGGCGAGCCGATGACCGCCGACAACCAGCGCGCCAATATCCGCACTGCCACCGAACAGATCGCCAAGATCCACCCCGGCAACGAACTGGTCATCGCCCACGGCAACGGTCCGCAGGTCGGCCTGCTGGCCCTGCAGGGGCTGTCGTACAAGGCAGATGAGGCCTATCCACTGGACGTGCTCGGCGCCGAGACCGAGGGCATGATCGGCTACATGATCGAACAGGAGCTGGGCAACCTGCTGGACTTCGAGGTGCCGTTCGCCACCCTGCTGACGCAGGTCGAAGTGGACGCCAACGACCCGGCGTTCAAGGACCCGACCAAGTTCATCGGCCCGGTCTACGCCAAGGACGAGGCCGAGCGCCTGGCCAAGGAAAAAGGCTGGGTGGTCAAGCCCGACGGCGACAAGTACCGCCGCGTGGTGGCCAGCCCAAAACCCAAACGCATCTTCGAGATCCGCCCGATCAAGTGGCTGCTGGAAAAAAGCAGCATCGTGATCTGCGCCGGCGGCGGTGGTATCCCCACCCTGTACGACGAAAACCGCAAGCTCAAGGGTATCGAGGCGGTGATCGACAAGGACTTGTGCTCTGCCCTGCTGGCCGAGCAACTGGAAGCGGACCTGCTGATCATCGCCACCGACGTCGATGCGGCGTACATCGATTTCGGCAAGCCGACGCAGAAGGCCATCGCCCAGGCCCACCCGGACGAACTCGAGAAGCTGGGCTTCGCTGCCGGCTCCATGGGACCGAAGGTCCAGGCCGCCTGCGATTTCGCCCGTCACACCGGCAAGGTGGCGGTGATCAGCTCGCTGGAGAACATCGAGGACATCGTCAAGGGCACCGCCGGCACGCGGGTTTCCACCGCCAAGCCCGGTATCAGCTACCGTTGAATGCAGTTGGCGGGCGCCGGGCGCCCGCCGTTTTCAACCTTCCGGAGGAGTCTGCCATGGCCCAGTACGCGCCCGGTCATGTACACATTGAGCGCACCGCGCTGAACACCAACGACCACAGCTACGACCTCAATATCGAATACGAGGCGGCGACCGACCCCAAGGAAGGCAGAGGTATCCAGTTCCGCATGCACGGCCACATCGAGGGCAAGACCGTCGATGAGAAATTCTTCCTGGCCAAGGACCAGGTACTGCCGAGTTTTCTGATGCAGTTGAGCCGCAAGGCCCAGTCGTACCTGCCGCCACCGAAGAAGTTCGAGAACCTCGGCTCGCCGCACAAGCTGTATGACTACATGTTCGAAGACATTCGCACCACGCTGGATGTGAAGTCGGGCGACCCGATCAGGCCCGACCATCTGGAGTAATCCCAATCGCGGGGCAAGCCCGCTCCCACAAACCACGGGGCAGCGGGCTTGCCCCGCGATTGGGTTTCCACCATGGCCGAGGCATACTGACGCCCATCCCGGCCAAAGCCTCGCTCATCATGCGCATCCACGTCAGCTTCATCGACCGCGTCGGCATCACCCAGGAAGTCCTGGCCCTGCTCGGCGCCCGCAACCTGAACCTCGATGCCGTGGAGATGGTCCCGCCAAACGTCTACATCGACGCCCCGACCCTGAGCCCCGCCGTGCTTGAAGAGCTGCACGACGCCCTGCTCGAGGTGCACGGCGTGCAGTCGGTGGAAGTGGTCGACATCCTCCCCGGCCAGCGCCGCCACCTGCAGCTCGACGCCCTGCTCGCCGCCATGAGCGACCCGGTGCTGGCGGTGGACAGCGCGGGCAAGGTGCTGCTGGCCAACCCGGCGCTGATCGCCCTGTGCGGACGTGAGTCCGCCGGGCGTTCGGTGGGCGAACTGTTCGGTGATCCGGACCTGCTCCAGGCCCTGCTGGACAACAATTTCCACCTGCCCATGCGCGAAATGCAGTTGAACGGCCAGAGCCTACTGCTCGATGCCACGCCGATCACCCACGCCGGCGGCCTGCTGACCCTTTACCCGCCCAACCGCATGGGCGAGCGCCTGTCGGCGCTGCACCACGATCACGCCGAGGGTTTCGACGCCATGCTCGGCGACTCACCGGCAATCCGCACCCTCAAGGCCCGCGCCTTGCGCGTGGCCACCCTCGATGCGCCACTGCTGGTGCACGGCGAGACCGGCACCGGCAAGGAACTGGTGGCCCGTGCCTGCCACGCCATCAGCAGCCGCCATGCCGCGCCGTTCCTGGCCCTCAACTGCGCGGCGCTGCCCGAGAGCCTGGCCGAGAGTGAACTGTTCGGCTATGCCCCCGGCGCCTTCACCGGCGCGCAACGTGGCGGCAAGCCCGGGCTGATGGAGCTGGCCAACCAGGGCACGGTGTTCCTCGACGAGATCGGCGAGATGTCGCCCTACCTGCAGGCCAAGCTCCTGCGTTTTCTCAGCGACGGCAGCTTCCGCCGGGTCGGTGGTGACCGCGAGGTGAAAGTGGATGTGCGCATCATCAGCGCCACTCACCGCGACCTGGAACGCATGGTCGCCGAGGGCACCTTCCGCGAAGACCTGTTCTACCGCCTCAATGTCCTCAACCTGCAGGTGCCACCGCTGCGCGAGCGCGGCCAGGACATCCTGTCGCTGGCGCATTTCTTCATGCAGCAGGCCTGCACCCAGATCCAGCGCCCGGCCTGCCGCCTGGCCCCGGCCACGCACCCCGCACTGCTGGCCAACCCCTGGCCGGGCAACGTGCGCCAGCTGCAAAACGTGATCTTCCGTGCTGCGGCCATCTGCGAAAGCAACCTGGTAGACATCGGCGACCTCGACATCGCCGGCACCTCGGTGGCCCGTGGGCAGGATGGCGAGGTAGCAAGCCTGGAACAGGCGGTGGGGGATTTCGAGCGCGAACTGTTGCAGCGGCTGTATGCCAGCTACCCCTCGACCCGGCAGCTGGCGGGACGCTTGCAGACTTCGCACACGGCCATCGCCCAGCGCTTGCGCAAATATGGAATCCCAACCAGAGGTTGAAGCAGGCGTATGAATTGTATCGATTTCATTACGCCGTATCGATATCGGTACACATCCATTTGCATGCGTCTTTGCAAGGGTTTGATCCCGCAACGCTTTTGATTCCCGGCCTACCTGTATCGATTTCGTTCCATAAAAATGACAAAAATCCTACTATATTTAGACAAATAATTGATTATTAAGGATTTTTAGTAGCTGGCCGCATTATTGCTAAGGGAATTCCAACCTTAAGAGCGCGGAGCCTACCGCGCCCAACGCCCCCTGCTTCCCGAGGAATTCCCATGAGCGAGTTGCGTTTCACCGAAGATCACGAATGGCTGCGCGTCGAAACTGACGGCAGCGTCACCGTGGGCATCACCGCCTACGCCCAGAACGCCCTTGGCGACGTGGTCTATGTGCAACTGCCGGAGCTGCAGCAGTACGACAAGGGCGCCGAAGCCTCCACCGTGGAATCGGTCAAAGCCGCCAGCGGCGTGTACATGCCGCTCACCGGTGAAGTGGTCGCTGTCAATGAAGACCTGAACGACAGCCCCGAGCTGGTCAACGAAGACCCGCTGGGCGAAGGCTGGTTCTTCCGCTTCATCCCTGCCGACATGAGCGAAGTGAACGCCCTGCTCGACCAGGACGCCTACGACCGCCTGCTCAAAGCCAACGACGACGCCTGAGGTACTGCATCATGACCATCAACCTCGGCACCGCCAACGAATTCATCGCCCGTCATATCGGCCCGCGCGCCGCTGACGAGCAGGCCATGCTCACCACCCTGGGCTTCGACTCGCTGGAAGCGATGACCGCCGCCGTCATCCCCGACAGCATCAAGGGCACCAGCGTGCTCGGCAGCGACGACGGCCAGAGCGAGGCCGACGCCCTCGCCGCGCTGAAGGCGATTGCCAGCAAGAACCAGCTGTTCAAGAGCTACATCGGCCAGGGCTACTACAACACCCACACCCCGGCACCGATCCTGCGCAACCTCCTGGAAAACCCGGCCTGGTACACCGCCTACACCCCGTACCAACCCGAGATCTCCCAGGGCCGCCTGGAAGCGCTGCTGAACTTCCAGACCCTGATCAGCGACCTCACCGGCCTGCCGATCGCCAACGCCTCGCTGCTCGACGAAGCCACCGCCGCGGCCGAGGCCATGACCTTCTGCAAGCGCCTGTCGAAGAACAAGGCCAGCCACGCCTTCTTCGCCTCCGTGCATTGCCACCCGCAGACCCTCGACGTGCTGCGCACCCGCGCCGAGCCGCTGGGCATCGAGGTGGTGGTGGGCGACGAGCGCGAACTGGGCGATGTCAGCGCCTTCTTCGGCGCCCTGCTGCAGTACCCGGCCAGCAACGGTGACGTGTTCGACTACCGCGAAGTGGTGCAGCGCTTCCACGCCGCCGGCGCCCTGGTGGCCGTGGCCGCCGACCTGCTGGCCCTGACCCTGCTCACCCCGCCGGGCGAATTCGACGCCGACGTGGCCATCGGCAGCGCCCAGCGCTTCGGTGTGCCGCTGGGCTTCGGTGGCCCGCACGCGGCCTACTTCGCCACCCGCGACGCGTTCAAGCGCGACATGCCGGGCCGCCTGGTCGGCGTATCGATCGACCGCTTCGGCAAGAGCGCCCTGCGCCTGGCCATGCAGACCCGCGAGCAGCACATTCGCCGCGAGAAGGCCACCAGCAACATCTGCACCGCCCAGGTGCTGCTGGCCAACATTGCCAGCATGTACGCCGTGTACCACGGCCCGGCCGGCCTCAAGCGGATCGCCGAACGCACCCACGCGCTGACCGCGATCCTCGCTACCGGCCTGACCAAGCTGGGCATCAAGGTCGTCACCGGCGATTTCTTCGACACCCTGACCCTGGCCACGGGAGAGAGCACCAGCGCACTGCACGACAAGGCACGCGCCCAAGGCATCAACCTTCGCCAGGTCGACGCCGCCCAGCTGGGCCTGTCGCTGGACGAAACCAGCACCCAGGCCGATGTCGAGGCCCTGTGGCAGCTGTTCGCCGACGGCCAGGCCATCCCTGACTTCACCGCCCTGGCCAACACCATCGCCGTGCGCCTGCCGGCCGGCCTGCTGCGCCAGTCGGCGATCCTCGAGCACCCGGTGTTCAACCGCTATCACAGCGAAACCGAGCTGATGCGCTACCTGCGCCGTCTGGCCGACAAGGACCTGGCGCTGGACCGCAGCATGATCCCGCTGGGTTCGTGCACCATGAAGCTCAACGCCGCCAGCGAGATGATCCCGGTGACCTGGGCCGAGTTCGGCAACCTGCACCCGTTCGCCCCGGCCGAGCAGAGCCAGGGTTACCTGCAGATGACTACCGAGCTGGAAGCCATGCTCTGCGCCGCCACCGGCTATGACGCCGTGTCGCTGCAGCCCAACGCCGGTTCCCAAGGCGAGTACGCCGGCCTGCTGGCGATCCGCGCCTACCACCGCAGCCGCGGCGACAGCCACCGCGACATCTGCCTGATCCCGTCCTCGGCCCACGGGACCAACCCCGCCACCGCGCACATGGCCGGCATGCGCGTGGTGGTCACCGCCTGCGACGCCCGTGGCAACGTCGACATCGACGACCTGCGCGCCAAGGCCATCGAGCACCGTGAGCGCCTGGCGGCGATCATGATCACCTACCCGTCGACCCACGGCGTGTTCGAGGAAGCCATCGGCGAGATCTGCGCGATCATCCATGACAACGGCGGCCAGGTGTACATCGACGGCGCCAACATGAACGCCATGGTCGGCCTGTGCGCCCCGGGCAAGTTCGGCGGCGACGTCTCGCACCTGAACCTGCACAAGACCTTCTGCATCCCCCACGGCGGTGGCGGCCCGGGTGTCGGCCCGATCGGCGTCAAGTCGCACCTGGCGCCGTTCCTGCCCGGTCACGCCGCCCTGGAAAACACCCAGGGCGCGGTCTGTGCCGCACCGTTCGGCAGCGCCAGCATCCTGCCTATCACCTGGATGTACATTCGCATGATGGGTGGCGCCGGTCTCAAGCGCGCCTCGCAGATGGCGATCCTCAACGCCAACTACATCGCCCGCCGCCTGGAAGAGCACTATCCTGTGCTGTACACCGGTGGCAACGGCCTGGTGGCGCATGAGTGCATCCTCGACCTGCGTCCGCTCAAGGACACCAGCGGCATCAGCGTCGACGACGTGGCCAAGCGCCTGATCGACTTCGGCTTCCACGCCCCGACCATGTCCTTCCCGGTGGCCGGCACGCTGATGATCGAACCGACCGAAAGCGAGTCCAAAGAGGAACTGGACCGCTTCTGCAACGCGATGATCCAGATCCGCGAGGAGATTCGTGCCGTCGAGAACGGCAGCCTGGACAAGGACGACAACCCGCTGAAGAACGCCCCGCACACCGCGGCGGAGCTGGCCGGCGAATGGACCCACGGCTATAGCCGCGAGCAGGCGGTGTACCCGCTGCCGAGCCTGGTGGAAGGCAAGTACTGGCCACCGGTGGGCCGCGTCGACAACGTGTTCGGCGACCGCAACCTGGTCTGCGCCTGCCCGTCGATCGAGAGCTATCAGGACGTCTGATAGCTCTTCCATGTAGGAGTGAGCCTGTGGGAGCAGGCTTTGTGGGAGCGGGCTGGCCCCGCGATTTGCGGTATCGGCCCTATCGCGGGGCAAGCCCGCTCCCACGCAGTCCACTCCCGCGCATGCCGACTCACCCAGGAGGTTGCACCATGTCCCTGAGCGTCTTCGACCTGTTCAAGATCGGCATCGGCCCCTCCAGCTCGCACACGGTCGGGCCGATGCGTGCCGCCGCGCGCTTTGCCGAAGGCCTGCGCCGTGATGGCCTGCTGGCCGGTACGGCCACGGTCAAGGCCGAGCTGTACGGCTCGCTCGGCGCCACCGGCAAGGGCCACGGCAGCGACAAGGCCGTGCTGCTGGGCCTGGAAGGCGAACACCCCGATACCGTCGACACCGAGTCCATCCCAGCCCGCTTGCAGGCGATCCGCGACAGCGGCCACCTGCGCCTGCTCGGCGAGCACGAAATCGTCTTCGTCGAGAAGCAGCACCTGGCGATGATCCGCAAGCCGCTGGACTACCACCCCAACGGCATGATCTTCCGTGCCTTCGACCAGGCCGGGCTGCAGATCCGCAGCCGCGAGTACTACTCGGTGGGGGGCGGCTTCGTGGTCGACGAGGACGCGGCGGGCCATGACCGCATCGTCGAGGACAGCACCGTGCTGCCCTACCCGTTCAAGACCGGCAAGGAACTGCTCGGCCATTGCACCGCGCAGCACCTGTCGTTCAGCCAGGTGATGCTGGCCAACGAAGCCGCCTGGCGCCCGGAAGCCGAGACCCGTGCCGGCCTGCTGCGCATCTGGCAGGTGATGCAGGACTGCGTCGAGGCCGGCTGCCGCCACGAGGGCATCCTGCCCGGCGGGCTCAAGGTCAAGCGCCGGGCGCCGGCACTGTATCGCCAGCTCAGCCGCCATCCGGAGGCGAACCTGCGTGATGCGCTGTCGGTGCTCGACTGGGTCAACCTTTATGCCCTGGCGGTGAACGAGGAAAACGCCTACGGCGGCCGCGTGGTCACCGCACCGACCAACGGCGCGGCCGGCATCGTCCCGGCGGTGCTGCACTACTACATGCGCTTCGTCCCCGGTGCCAATGAGGACGGCGTGGTGCGCTTCCTGCTCACCGCGGCGGCGATTGGCATCCTCTACAAGGAAAACGCCTCGATCTCCGGCGCCGAGGTCGGCTGCCAGGGCGAGGTCGGCGTGGCCTGCTCGATGGCCGCCGGCGCCCTGTGCGAAGTGATGGGGGGTACCCCGCAACAGGTGGAAAACGCCGCCGAGATCGGCATGGAACACAACCTGGGCCTTACCTGCGACCCCATCGGCGGGCTGGTGCAGGTGCCCTGTATCGAGCGCAACGCTATGGGCTCGGTGAAGGCGATCAACGCGGTGCGCATGGCCCTGCGCGGCGACGGGCAGCATTACGTCTCACTCGACAAGGTCATCCGCACGATGCGCCAGACCGGCGCCGACATGAAAAGCAAATACAAGGAGACCGCCCGCGGCGGTCTGGCCGTCAACATCATCGAATGTTGACCCGAACAAAAACGAGGAGTCACCGATGTCCGAAACACTGCACAAGACCCCACTGCACGCCCTGCACCTGGAGCTGGGAGCACGCATGGTGCCCTTCGCCGGCTACGACATGCCGGTACAGTACCCGCTGGGCGTGCTCAAGGAGCACCTGCATACCCGCGAGCAGGCCGGCCTGTTCGACGTCTCGCACATGGGTCAGATCATCCTGCGCGGCAGCGACGCCGCCCGTGCCCTGGAAACCCTGGTGCCGGTGGACATCGTCGACCTGCCGGTGGGCATGCAGCGCTATGCCATGTTCACCAATGCCGAGGGCGGCATCCTCGACGACCTGATGGTCGCCAACCTGGGTGACGACACCCTGTTCCTGGTGGTCAACGCCGCCTGCAAGGACCAGGACCTGGCGCACCTGCGCAAACATATCGGTGATCGCTGCGAGATTCAGCCACTGTTCGAGCAGCGCGCCCTGCTCGCCCTGCAAGGCCCGGCGGCGGTCAAGGTGCTGGAGCGCATGGCTCCGGAAGTGATCGGCATGACCTTCATGCAGTTCCGCCCGGTCAGCCTGCTCGGCAACGACTGCTTCGTCAGCCGCTCGGGCTACACCGGCGAGGACGGCTACGAGATCTCGGTGCCGGCCGCCGCCGCCGAAGCCCTGGCCCGCCGCTTGCTGGCCGAGCCCGAGGTCCAGCCGATCGGCTTGGGCGCGCGCGACTCGCTGCGCCTGGAAGCCGGCCTGTGCCTGTACGGCCACGACATGGACACCACCACCACCCCGATCGAGGCCAGCCTGCTGTGGGCCATCTCCAAGGTGCGCCGCGCCGATGGCACCCGCGCGGGCGGCTTCCCTGGCGCCGACACCGTGTTCGCCCAGCAACAGGCTGGCGTGGCGCGCAAGCGGGTCGGCCTGCTGCCCCAGGAACGCACGCCTGTGCGTGAGGGCGCGCAGATCGTCGACCAGGCTGGCAAGGTGGTCGGCGAAGTGTGCAGCGGCGGCTTCGGTCCGACGCTCGGCGCGCCCGTGGCCATGGGCTATGTCGATAGCGAACATGCGGCCCTCGACACGGCGTTGTTTGCCGTCGTCCGTGGCAAGCAAGTTGCCCTGAAGGTCAGCAAAATGCCTTTTGTGGCACAACGTTACTACCGTGGCTGAATGAGTGGATTGGACGGGTTCGACATATTCGTTTTCGAACCTGTCCAATAACTTCTGAACATAGCGCCAGCCCAGGCGCCACGCCGTTTCCGACAAATCGTTCGGTTATCGGGAAAACCCCGATTTTCACCCGCTGGAAGGGCTTGTTTTTCGCTCGGCAGTTGGCGTAGAGTCATCGCACTGTGTTTGCATGGGTCGCAACAGTTCGTGACCTGGGCCAGTAGCCGCAATCTGCTACAACCCGTTCGACGTCTCTTACTTTCCTGCAACCCAGCCCGGTAATCTTTCGCATAAAAAATGATGCGAAAGTAACTGTCATTAAAATTGAGTTTCATAGGAAGAAAGACAATGTCGACTCGTCAGAACGGTACCGTCAAGTGGTTTAACGACGAAAAAGGTTACGGCTTCATCACCCCAGAAAGCGGTGCTGATCTGTTTGTTCACTTCCGTGCCATCGAAGGCAACGGCTTCAAGAGCCTGAAAGAAGGCCAGAAAGTCTCCTTCGAAGCCGTGCAAGGCCAGAAAGGCCTGCAGGCTGATAAAGTTCAAGTTCTCGATAAGTAATTACCGGGACACAAAAAGCCCCTGCCAAGTGCAGGGGTTTTTTTTTGCCCGTAGAATGGCGGCCTCGCCATTCGGAGCCGTCCTGCATGTCCAAGCCCCTGCTCTCACCCCAGGGTGATTTCCCCCCCGTCGGCCTGGGTCGCCGGCTGGCGGCGATGTTCTATGACTTCCTGCTGTGCACCGCCCTGCTGATCGTCACCGCCGGCGCCTACAAGATGATCCAGATGGCGATCATCGGCGAGGCGCGCATGCGTGAGCTGACAGAAGCCGGCGCGCTGGATGGCGACCCGCTGCTGTCGACGATCCTGCTGTTCGCCCTGTTCGGCTTCTTCGCCAAGTTCTGGACCCACGGCGGCCAGACCCTGGGCATGCAGGTGTGGGGGGTGCGGGTGCAGAACGCCGACGGCAGCGCCATCAGCCTGTGGCAGGCGCTGCTGCGCTTTCTGGTGTCGATCGCCTCGTGGCTGTGCCTGGGGCTGGGGTTCTTCTGGTCGCTGATCGACAAGCGCCAGCGCAGTTGGCACGACATCTACTCCGAGACCCAGCTGGTGCGCCTGCCCAAGCGCAAGAAGTAGCCTCGGCGGACATCATCTTCATGTTGCGCACAAAAAAGCCGACCCCAGGGTCGGCTTCTTTTGTGTGGCTCAGGCCATCAACCCGCCCGGCGCATCAACCACAATCCGGCCAGCGCGCAGATCCCAGCGGGGATCACCACTGCCAGCAACGGTGGGAAGCCGAACACCTGGCTCGATGGCCCCAGCAGGTCCCCGGCGATGCGGAACACGAAGCCCACCAGCACGCCAGTGAACACGCGCTGACCCAGGGTCACGGAACGCAGCGGGCCGAAGATGAACGAGATCGCCATCAATACCAGCGCCGCGGTGACCAGCGGCTGCAGGACCTTGGTCCAGAACGCCAGCCAGTAGCGCGAGTTGTTCAGCCCCTGGTCGGCCAGATAATGGATATAGTCCCACAGCCCGGTGATCGACAGCGACTCCGGCGCCAGCACCACGGTGTTGAGCAGCTCCGGCGTCACCGAGACGTCCCACACTTCCTCGGGGCTCTTGACCACTTCGGTGTGGTCGCCGCGGAAGTACGTGGTGGAGACATCGTTGAGCATCCACTTGCCTTCGACGTACTGCGCCCGGCGGGCGAAGCTGGAGGTCTGGATCTTGCGCTCGGCGTCGAAGCGGTAGCGGGTCACGCCCAGCAGCAGGCCATTGGGCTGCACCGAGTTGATGTGCACGAACTCCTCGCCCTGGCGGTGCCACATACCGCGCTTGGAGCTTTGCGCCTCGCCACCGCCCTGGGCCAACGAACGGTCGGCCTGGGCCTTGTTCTCGGTTACCGGGGCAACGTACTCGCCGATCAGCAGGCCGACCAGCATCAGCACCAGCATCGGCTTCATCACCGCCCAGACGATGCGACCGATGGACACACCGGCGGCGCGCATGATGGTCAGTTCGCTGCTGCTGGCCAGGCTGCCCAAGCCGATCAGGCAGCCGATCAGGGCCGCCATCGGCAGCATGTCGTAGAGCCGCCGAGGGGCGGTCAGCAGGACGAAGCTGCCAGCGTCCAGGAAGGTGTAGGTCGCGCTCAGGTCATTCAGTTCGTCGATCAGGGCGAACAGCGACGCCAGGCCGAGGATGATGCCGAGCACGGCGACGATCGCCAGCAGCACGCTCTTGCCGATGTAGCGGTCCAGTTTAACCACGGGCCACCTCCGCACGACGGGCAGCGCGCTTGAGACGCAGCGGCTCCCAGTACATCAGCGCCAGGCCGATCAGCAGGAACAGGCCATGGACCCACCACATGCCCAGCGAGATGGGCAGCTTGCCCTTCTCCAGGGCGCTACGCACGGAAATCAGCATCGTCAGATAGGCCATGTACAAAAGGATCGCCGGCAGCAGCTTGAGGAAGCGGCCCTGGCGTGGGTTGACGCGCGACAGCGGCACCGCCAGCAACGTCACGACGAACACCAGCAGTGGCAGCGACAGGCGCCATTGCAGCTCGGCACGCTCGCGAATGCCTTCCTGCCCGAACAGTTCGGAAGTCGGGATCGCTTCGCGCTCGGTGACTTCCTCGGCGACTTCCGGCTTGGGCAGCAGCACGCCGTAGGTGTCGTACTTGATCGCCCGGTAGTCGGCCTGGCCTG
The DNA here is from genome assembly GCF_057480815.1 of Pseudomonas sp. P106(2024). Lineage (NCBI taxonomy): Bacteria > Pseudomonadati > Pseudomonadota > Gammaproteobacteria > Pseudomonadales > Pseudomonadaceae > Pseudomonas > Pseudomonas sp. P106(2024). The sequence goes on from NZ_JBLIYU010000013.1 coordinate 137,367, forward strand.
GGTTGCCGTCGTAGCGGTAGCCGTTCTCCAGTACCAGGTAACGGTTGCCGTCGGCCTGCACTTCCTGGTGGCCCTTTTCGGCGACCAGCACCGAAGGCGCGCGGTCCTTGGTCTTGTCCTGGTTGAAGCGTTTCTCGGAGATGAACACCCCGCCGAGCTTGATGCGGTCATCGGACAACTGCTCGGTGTAGGTCACCCGGGAGCCGTCGCGCAAGGTCTGGAAACGGCCCGGCACCAGGGTGTCGAACTCGGTCAGGGCATCCTGCTGGGCGATGATCTTCTGCACCTGGGCAACGCCCAGGGGCGCCAGGCTCAGGCTCAGCCAGGCGACCAAGAGGGCCACCAGCGCCGCCGGCACCATGGTCACGGTCAGCAGGCGTTGCTGACTCATGCCGGTGGCCGACAGCACGGTCATCTCGCTTTCGAGATAGAGCCGGCCATAGGCGAGCAGGATGCCGAGGAACAGCCCCAGCGGCAGGATCAGTTGCAGGAAGCCCGGCAGGCGGAACCCCATGATCATGAACAGCACGCTTGGATCGAGCGCGCCCTGGGCCGCCTGGGCCAGGTATTTGATGAAGCGCCCGCTCATAATGATCACCAGCAGCACGGCGCTGACGGCGCTCAAGGTCACCAGGACCTCGCGGGACAGATAACGAAAGACGATCAAACCAGACACTCCTGGGTTGTCAGGGGCGGACAGCCAAACGAACGATTCGGACAGCCAAGACCAATGCCGGTTCGCCAAGGCGAACCTCCATGTAAAAGTGCGCGCATTATCCTGTGATTGACCGCGCCTGTCACTTGGCCACGCAGCATGGCGCATATCGGGGTTGTCATTGTGCTCGCGGCAGGCTCAAACTGGCAGCTTTTCCGCTGGCAGGCATCGCCCGCCAGCCGCGTGTTCCGAGCGCCTGCACAAGACAGCGCCCACTGACAGACAGATCATTCGGGGACCCCAGACATGGAATTGGTTGTAAAGAGCGTAGCCGCTGTATCCGTCAAGACCGCGACCTTGGTCGTACCCGTCGGTGAAGGGCGCAAGCTCGGCGCCACCGCCAAGGCCGTCGACCAGGCCAGCGAAGGCGCGATCAGCGCGCTGCTCAAGCGTGGCGACCTGGCCGGCAAGCCGGGCCAGACCCTGCTGCTGCACAGCTTGCCGGGCCTGAAGGCCGAGCGCGTGCTGCTGGTCGGCAGCGGCAAGGACGAAGCCCTCGGCGATCGCGCCTGGCGCAAGCTGGTCGCCAGTGTTGCCGGCGTACTCAAGGGACTGGGCGGCAGCGACGCCGTGCTGGCCCTGGACGACATCGCCGTCACCGGCCGCGACGGCCACTACGGCAAATACCGCCTGCTGGCCGAGACCCTGCTCGACGGCAACTACGTGTTCGACCGCTACAAGAGCCAGAAGGCCGAACCCCGCGCCATCAAGAAAGTCACCCTGCTCACCGCCAAGGCTGGCCAGGCCGAGGCCGAGCGCGCCGTCAAGCACGCCAGCGCCATCGCCACCGGCATGGCCTTCACCCGCGACCTGGGCAACCTGCCGCCGAACGTCTGCCACCCGAGCTTCCTCGCCGAGCAGGCCAAGGACCTGGGCAAGGCACACAAAGGCCTCAAGGTCGAGGTGCTGGACGAGAAGAAGATCAAGGACCTGGGCATGGGCGCGTTCTACGCCGTGGGCCAGGGCAGCGACCAGCCACCGCGGCTGATCGTGCTCAACTACCAGGGCGGCAAGAAGAGCGAGAAACCGTTCGTGCTGGTCGGCAAGGGCATTACCTTCGACACCGGCGGCATCAGCCTCAAGCCCGGCGCCGGCATGGACGAGATGAAATACGACATGTGCGGCGCCGCCAGCGTGTTCGGCACCCTGCGCGCCGTGCTCGAGCTGCAACTGCCGATCAACCTGGTGTGCCTGCTGGCCTGCGCCGAGAACATGCCGAGCGGCGGCGCCACCCGTCCGGGTGACATCGTCACCACCATGAGCGGGCAGACCGTCGAGATCCTCAACACCGACGCCGAAGGCCGCCTGGTGCTGTGCGATACCCTCACCTACGCCGAGCGCTTCAAGCCACAGGCGGTGATCGACATCGCCACCCTGACCGGCGCCTGCATCGTCGCCCTGGGCAGCCACACCTCGGGCCTGATGGGCAACGACGACGCGCTGGTCGGCCAACTGCTGGACGCCGGCAAGCGTGCCGACGACCGCGCCTGGCAGCTGCCGTTGTTCGACGAGTACCAGGAGCAACTGGACAGCCCGTTCGCCGACATTGCCAACATCGGTGGGCCGAAGGCCGGCACCATCACCGCCGGCTGCTTCCTGTCGCGCTTCGCCAAGGCCTACCACTGGGCGCACCTGGACATCGCCGGCACCGCCTGGATCAGCGGCGGCAAGGACAAGGGCGCCTCGGGTCGTCCGGTGCCACTGCTCACCCAGTACCTGCTGGACCGCGCCGGCGCCTGATGGCGCAAGATCGGTGGCGCCCCGCGCGCCACCGGTCGGCACTGAACGATCATGAGCAAAGTCGATTTCTACATCCTGCCCAGCGACTCGCTGTCGGTGCGGCTGGATTTCGCCTGCAAGCTGTGTGAAAAGGCCTGGCGCCTCGGCCACCGGATCTACCTGCACTGCCAGGACGAGGCGCAACGCAGCGAGCTCGACCTTCGCCTGTGGCAGTTCAAGGGCGAGGTCTTCGTGCCCCACGACCACGCCGAACAGCACCCGGACGCCATTGTCGCGCTGGGTGTCGGCACTGATGCCGGCGAACACCGTGACCTGCTGATCAACCTGGGCGGCGATGTTCCCGCCTTCGTCGGCCAGTTCGAGCGGGTCGCCGAGATCGTCGTCGAGGAACCGGCCATCCGCCTGGCCGCCCGCGAGCGATTCCGTTTCTACCGCGAACAGGGCTATGCTCTGCAAGATCACCGCTTACAGCGACTCTGACGACGATGGACAAGCAGCTGAACTCCCTGACCCATTCCGCCCACCTGCTCGACGACCTCGAGTCGATCCGCGAGCTGCTGGGCGACGCCGACCTGCAACCGCCGCTGCTGACCGAGACGGTGGAGCAGATTCCCCTGTTGCTGGACGAACCTGCCGGCGCGACGCCACCGGTTGTCGAAGCCGAGCCCGCCAAAGCGCCTGAAGAGGATGCCCAGACTCGCCGCCAGGACACCCTGCTGCACCTGGACGCCGAACTGCGCGCCGCCGCGCAACTGATCATGCAGGACGTGATCAACGACTTTACCCCGCACATCGAGACCGAAATCAAGCGTCGCCTCGATGCACGGCTGGAGCGGTTGCTCAAGCGCTCCGAGTAACCATTCGTCCGGATCGCGGGGCAAGCCCGCTCCCACGACAACACGTGGGAGCGGGCTTGCCCCGCGATGGGCGCTACACCTGTCTTGAAGCGCGCAGCTTGGTTATACTTCCCGGCTTTCCCGAATTAATGCCTAAGGGTCCCGCCGCGCATGGATAAGACCTACCAGCCGCACGCCATCGAAACTTCCTGGTACAACACCTGGGAGTCCGAGAACTATTTCGCTCCACAAGGTGCAGGCGAGTCCTACACCATCATGATCCCGCCACCGAACGTGACCGGCAGCCTGCACATGGGCCACGGTTTCAACAACGCGATCATGGACGCGCTGATTCGTTTCCGCCGCATGCAGGGTCGCGACACCCTGTGGCAACCGGGCACCGACCACGCCGGTATCGCCACCCAGATGCTGGTGGAGCGCCAGCTCGAGGCCAAGGGCCAGAACCGTCACGACCTCGGTCGTGAGAAGTTCCTGGAGAAGGTCTGGGAGTGGAAGGATCAATCGGGCGGCAACATCAGCCGCCAGATCCGCCGCCTGGGCTCGTCGGTGGACTGGAGCCGCGAACGCTTCACCATGGACGACGGCCTGTCGGAAGCGGTCAAAGAGGCTTTCGTGCGCCTGCACGAGGACGGCCTGATCTACCGCGGCAAGCGCCTGGTCAACTGGGACACCAAGCTGCACACAGCGATTTCCGACCTCGAAGTGGAGAACCACGACGAGAAGGGCCACCTGTGGAACCTGCGCTACCCGCTGGCCGACGGCGCCAAGACCGCCGAAGGCAAGGACCACCTGGTGGTCGCCACCACCCGTCCGGAAACCCTGCTCGGTGACGTCGCCGTCGCCGTCAACCCGACCGACGAGCGCTACCAGGCGCTGATCGGCAAGTTCGTCGAACTGCCGCTGGTCGGCCGCCGCATCCCGATCGTCGCCGACGACTACTGCGACCCCGAGTTCGGCACCGGCTGCGTGAAGATCACCCCGGCCCACGACTTCAACGACTATGAGGTCGGCAAGCGCCACAACCTGCCGCTGCTCAATATCTTCGACAAGAACGCCACCGTGCTGGCCGCCGTGCAGGCGTTCAACCTCGACGGCAGCGTCAACGAAGGTATCGACACCTCGCTGCCAGCCCAGTACGCCGGCCTCGACCGCTTCGTCGCGCGCAAGCAGATGGTCGCCGACCTGGACGCCCAGGGCCTGCTGGTCAGCATCGACGACCACGCCCTGAAGGTCCCGAAGGGCGACCGTTCCGGCACCGTCATCGAGCCGTGGCTGACCGACCAGTGGTATGTCTCCACCAAGCCGCTGGCCGAGCCTGCCATTGCCGCCGTGGAAGACGGCCGCATCCAGTTCGTGCCCAAGCAGTACGAGAACATGTACTTCTCCTGGATGCGTGACATCCAGGACTGGTGCATCAGCCGCCAGCTGTGGTGGGGCCACCGCATCCCGGCCTGGTACGACGAGGCCGGCCAGGTCTACGTCGGCCGCGACGAGGCCGAAGTGCGCGCCAAGCACAACCTGGGCAGCGAGGTAAAACTGCGTCAGGACGACGACGTGCTCGACACCTGGTTCAGCTCGGGCCTGTGGACCTTCTCCACCCTGGGCTGGCCGGAACAGACCGAGTTCCTGAAGAAATTCCACTCCACCGACGTGCTGGTCACCGGCTTTGACATCATCTTCTTCTGGGTCGCCCGGATGATCATGCTGACGATGCACCTGATCAAGAACGAGGACGGCACCCCGCAGGTACCGTTCAAGACCGTCTATGTGCACGGCCTGGTCCGCGACGGCCAGGGCCAGAAGATGTCCAAGTCCAAGGGCAACGTCCTCGACCCGCTGGACATCGTCGACGGTATCACCCTCGACGCCCTGCTGGAAAAACGCACCAGCGGCATGATGCAGCCCAAGCTTGCCGAGAAGATCGCCAAGCAGACCAAGGCCGAGTTCCCCGAAGGCATCGCCAGCTACGGCACCGACGCCCTGCGCTTCACCTTCTGCTCGCTGGCCTCCACCGGTCGTGACATCAAGTTCGACATGGGCCGCGTCGAAGGCTACCGCAACTTCTGCAACAAGATCTGGAACGCCGCCCGCTACGTGCTGGACAAGGGCGAGGACTGCGGCCAGAACGGCGAGGCCTACGAGCTGTCGCTGGCCGACCGCTGGATCATCTCGCAGCTGCAGCGCACCGAAGCCGAGGTTACCCGTCAGCTCGAGCAATTCCGCTTCGACCTGGCCAGCCAGGCCCTGTACGAGTTCATCTGGAACCAGTACTGCGACTGGTACCTGGAGCTGTCCAAGCCGGTGCTGTGGGACGAGAACGCCCCGGTCGAGCGCGCCCGTGGCACCCGCCGCACCCTGGTGCGCGTGCTGGAAGTCGCCCTGCGCCTGGCGCACCCGTTCATGCCGTTCATCACCGAAGAGATCTGGCAGCGCATCGCGCCGCTGGCCGGTATCGAAGGCAAGACCATCATGCTGCAGCCATGGCCTGAAGCGAATGAAAGCCGCATCGACGCCGCCGCCGAAGGCGACATCGAGTGGCTCAAGGAGCTGATGGTGGGCCTGCGCAACATCCGCGCCGAGATGAACATCGGCCCGGGCAAGCCGCTGCCGCTGTTCCTGAAGAACGCCAACGCCGACGACCAGCGTCGCCTGCAGGAAAATGAAGCCCTGCTGAAGAAACTGGCCAAGGTCGAGTCGTTCACCGTGCTCGGTGAGCAGGACGAAGCGCCGCTGTCGGCCACCGCGCTGGTGGGTGACCTACAGGTGCTGGTGCCGATGGCCGGCCTGATCGACAAGGACGCGGAACTTGCGCGCCTGAGCAAGGAGATCCAGCGCCTGCAGGGCGAGGTCCAGCGCGTGGGTGGCAAGCTGTCCAACGCCGCCTTCGTCGACAAGGCACCGCCTGCGGTGATCGAGAAGGAACGCGCCAAGCTGGCCGAGTCGGAGCAGGCCCTGGCCAACTTCACCGAGCAGCATGCGCGGATTGCGGCGCTGTAACAACCTGATAGACCGCTGGGGCCGCGTTGCGGCCCTTTCGCGACACAAGGCCGCTCCCACAGGACGGCGCCAGCTTGAAAGGCGCCACTATCCTGTGGGAGCGGCCTTGTGTCGCGAAAGGGCCGCAACGCGGCCCCAGGGCCTGCAACACCGGATCCGACCATGACCAACAAACCCACCCTGCATCCGCGCAATCGCCACCAGGGCCGCTACGACTTCCCCGCCCTGATCAAGGCGCACCCGGACCTGGCCCGCTTCACCATCACCAACCCCTACGGCAAGCCCAGCATCGACTTTGCCAACCCCGAGGCCGTGCGGGTGTTCAACCGCGCCCTGCTCAAGGCCCAGTACGGCATCCAGCACTGGGACATCCCGACCGACTACCTGTGCCCGCCGATCCCCGGCCGCGCCGACTACATCCATGTGCTGGCCGACCTACTGGGCGAAGACAACGGCGGCGAAATCCCCCGCGGCGCCCAGGTGCGCGCCCTGGATATCGGCGTCGGCGCCAACTGCATCTACCCCCTGCTCGGCCACAGCGACTACCGCTGGCGCTTCACCGGCTCCGACATCGACGGCGTGGCCCTGGCCTCGGCCAAGGCCATCGTCCAGGCCAACAAGCTCGACAAGGCCATCAGCCTGCGCCAGCAAGCGCAGCCCAGGCACATCCTCAGTGGCTTGCTGCAGGCCGACGAACGCTTCGACGTCACCCTGTGCAACCCGCCGTTCCACGCCTCCCGCGAGGAAGCCACCCGCGGCAGCCAGCGCAAGTGGAAGAATCTCGGCAAGCAGGACCCCAAGCGCAAGCTGCCAGTGCTGAACTTTGGCGGACAGAACAACGAACTGTGGTGCGAAGGTGGCGAGATCCGCTTTGTCAGCCAACTGGTCGCTGAAAGCGTGCAGTACGCGGCCCAGGTGCTGTGGTTCACCAGCCTGGTGTCCAAGGCCAGCAACCTGCCGGGCATCGAGGCGGCCTTGAAGAAGGCCGGGGTGAAGGCCGTGCGCATCGTCGAGATGGGCCAGGGGCAGAAGCAGAGCCGCATGGTCGCCTGGAGCTTCCAGGACGACAGCGCACGCCAGCAATGGCATGCCGCGCGCAAATCATAGGCATGAAAAAACCGCGCCCGGGCAAGCCGGGCGCGGTTTCGTCAACGCATCAACAATTACTTGTTGATCGAGTCGGTCAGCACTTTGGCTGGAACGAACTTGACGACTTTCTTGGCAGCGATTTCGATGGCAGCGCCAGTCGAAGGGTTGCGGCCGGTACGGGCAGGACGCTCGGAGACTTTCAGCTTGCCGATGCCTGGCAGGGTGATTTCGGCGCCGTTTTCCAGTTGGTCGGCAACGATCTGGCCCAGTTGCTCCAGAGCAGCGCGCGCGGTGGTTTTCGGCGCGTCGATGGATTCAGCGATGTCGGCAATCAGTTGGTCTTTGGTCAGTGCCATGGTGGTGTTCCTTCCCTATCAAATCAGAGGTTGTGCAGCATGCTAGGTCGGTGGTCGGGCCAGCCCGGGACAATCCAGAGGCCGCGTCGATCGCGTATGTAGATACGCAAATCGGCGTTTGGTTCGACACCGCGCAAGCGATCTGCCAGCAATGCGCCACCCAAGGGGCGCAAGACCGCGCAAAGCTACCACAGGAATCGAGAAATATCCGCTGTCGACATTGATTTTGTGCAGGTTTTTCGGGGGTTTTCGGAAAAATCGCAAAAAAATGAACAAAAAACGAACAACTGGCATTTGCGCCAATATCTGGCCACTGCATCACCCCCGCCCTGATGTAAACTGAGCGACTTTTGCAGCGCGGCTTTTCACCGCTCAGACCACCGAGAATTCCATGCCAATCCGTCATTGCATCGTTCACCTGATCGACAAGAAGCCCGATGGCAGCCCCGCCGTGCTCCATGCGCGCGACAGCGAACTGGCAGCCTCCGACGCCATCGAGAACCTGCTGGCCGACCTCAACGACAGCTACAACGCCAAGCAAGGCAAAGCCTGGGGCTTTTTCCATGGCGAGTCCGGCGCCTACCCGTTCAGCGGCTGGCTCAAGCAGTACCTGGATGAGGAAAAGGACTTCGCCGCCTTCAGCCGCGTCGCCGTCGAGCACCTGCAGAAGCTGATGGAAGAGTCCAACCTTTCCACCGGTGGCCACGTGCTGTTCGCCCATTACCAGCAGGGCATGACCGAGTACCTGGCCATCGCCCTGCTGCACCACAGCGAAGGCGTAGCGGTGAACGCCGAACTCGACGTCACACCGTCGCGCCACCTGGACCTGGGCCAGTTGCACCTGGCGGCGCGGGTCAACCTGTCCGAGTGGAAGAACAACCAAAACTCCAAGCAGTACATCTCGTTCATCAAGGGCAAGAACGGCAAGAAGGTCTCGGATTATTTCCGCGACTTCATCGGCTGCCAGGAAGGCGTCGACGGCCCGGGTGAAACCCGCACCCTGCTCAAGGCCTTCAGCGACTTCGTCGAGAAAGAAGACCTGCCGGAAGAGTCTGCCCGGGAAAAAACCCAGACCCTGGTCGACTACGCCACCACCCAGACCAAGCTGGGCGAGCCGGTGACGCTGGAGGAACTCTCCAGTCTGATCGACGAGGACCGCCCCGAGGCGTTCTACGACCATATCCGCAATAGCGACTACGGGCTGTCGCCGGAGATTCCGGCCGACAAACGTACCCTCAACCAGTTCCGCCGCTTTACCGGGCGTGCCGAGGGGTTGTCGATCAGCTTCGAGGCGCATTTGCTGGGCTCGAAGGTGGAGTATGACGAAGAGGCTGGGACGCTGGTGATCAAGGGCTTGCCGACGCAATTGATCGACCAGCTGAAGCGGCGCAAGGACTGAAATCGCCGGGGCGCGTTGCGCCCCTTTCGCGCCCCACAGGCGATCACGTTTCCCTGTGGGAGCGGCCTTGCGTCGCGAAAGGGCAGCAAATCAGTCCCAGCGATCTATCATGACCACGGACGAAACCCGCCCCACCGTCGGCGAGACCACTACCCCCCGAATCCGGCATAGGACGCCACCAACGCCTCCTTCGCCGCCTTGCGCAGCTTCTTCACCAACCGCTCCTGGCGCAACGCCTCGCCCTTGTCCGGCCACTGCTCCACATACACCAGCGCCTGCGCCGGGCTGGTCTTGAAATAACGTGCGCCCTGCCCTTTCTGATGCTTGATGAAGCGCCGCTGCGGATCATCGCTGATACCGCAGTACAACGAGCCATTGGCGGCACGCACCAGGTAGACGTACCAGGGTTTGCAGTCGGGGGAAGGCGCTGTTTCGCTCACGGCTCGGTTCGGTGCAACGGAAGAAGGTCGTCAGCTTAACGCCTCAACGCGCCTGCTGGAATGCGCGAAGCCCCTTGAATGCCTGCTGGCGCACCTTGTTCTGCAACATCGGCGTCCAGCCCAGCAGCACACCCGGCATGCCCAGCGCCTGACGCGCCCAACGCCACAGGTCGAAGGTATCGTCGTGCTGGCAGATCAGCCCGTCGCGGATCACGAAGCGCGCCTGGATATCGTTGACCACCACCCGCCCGGTCTGGCTGAACAGGTAGGTCGCCACCCAGTGCGCGCCATCGCTGCGCACGTCGTCGAAGGTCAGGGTGAAGTCCTTGGCGCGGGCGGTGAGCATCCGCCACATGTCACCCGCGTCACGCCCGCGCAGGGTGCCGAAGACCGGATCGCTGAAGACGATGTCTTCGCTGTAGCAGGCCACCATGGCCTCGGCGTCCAGGCGCTGGAAGGCCTGGTAGAAACGGGTGATCAGGGCGCTGCTGGCATCGCTCATGGACTGTTCCTGCGCTAGGTGCGAAACCCGCAAGATACTGCCTGGATGCCAGCAACACCATGCCCATTCGCGTCGTGAATGACGATCACGGATCAAGCCAGAGCCTCAAACGTGCTCGCTGCTGACCTGCACATGCAGCGCCCGCCCGGCGCCGAGACCGAACAGGATCGCCCCGATGCCCAGCACCGCGAAGATCCAGCCCACCGCGCTCCAGCCACCGGTCAGATCATGCACCAGCCCTACCGCGAATGGCCCCATGGATGCCAGCGTGTAGCCCACGCCCTGGGCCATGCTCGACAGGTTCGCCGCCACATGGGCGTCCTTGGAGCGCAGCACGATCAGGGTCAGTGCCAGGGCGAAGGTGCCGCCCTGCCCCAGCCCGAGCAGGATCGCCCAGCCCCACAGCCCCTCGATCGGCGCATACAGGCAACCGAACAGCCCGCCCAGGGTCACCAGCATCACCACCACGATGGCCAGGCGCTGGTCCTTGCCCCGCGTGGCCAGCCAGGGCGCGCTCAGGGAGCTGATCAGTTGCACGATCACCGAGCCGGACAACACCAGCCCCGCCTCGGTCGGGCTCAGCCCGCGGCCGATCAGGATCGAAGGCAGCCAGCCGAACACGATATAGGCCAGCGATGACTGCAGGCCCATGTAAAGCGTCACCTGCCAGGCCAGCGGATCGCGCCACAGCCCGCGCACGCGGTAGGCCACCTTGTGCACGCCATGGCCCTGACGGGACTGGGGCAGCCAGACCAGCATCGCCAGCAAGGCAGGCAGCAGCCAGAAGCCCAGCCCCAGCGCCCAGCTGTCATCGAAGTGGCGGGTCAAGGGCACCGTGGCCCCGGCGGCCATCGCGGCGCCCAGGCACAGCGCCATGGTGTAGACGCCGGTCAGGGTACCGGCGTGCTGGGGGAAGTCGCGCTTGACGATACCTGGCAGCAGCACGCCGATGATGCCGATGCTCGCCCCCGCCATCAGGCTGCCGAGGAACACGCCAGTGGCGCCCAGGGTGCTGCGCACCAGGATGCCCAGCGCCAGGGTCAGCAGGATGCCGAAGATCACCCGCTCGCTGCCGAATCGTCGCGCCAGGATCGGCGCCAGCGGCGCGAACAGCCCCAGGCACAGTACCGGCAAGGTGGTCAGCAGCCCGGCTTGCGATGCGCTGAGCCCCAGCCCTTCGGATACCTGACCGAGCACCGGCGACATGCTCGACAGCGCCGGGCGCAGGTTCAGCGCCACCAGCACCAGGCCCAGCAGCAACAGCCAGGGCCTGCGCAGCACCACGGGCTGTTGCTGGACCTGCTCGTCGTCGGCTTCGGCGTCGATCAGCAGTTCATCGAGCTCCGCCTCGCGGGGAGCGGTGTTGCGGGTCAGTTGTTCGGCCATGGCCTTCTCGTTGTCAGGATTCGATGAGTGTCCGGCTCAGGTGCTTGGCCCGTTCCGGATCGCGTTGTTCGAGGGCGTCGAGGATCTGCCCGTGCAGGTCGAACACGGCCTGGCAACGGGGGACGCTGGTCATGTTGTGCTGCAGGGCGGCGCGGACCACGCTGGAGAAGTAGCGGTACAGCTCGCTCAGGGCGGGGTTGTGGGCGGCGTCCACCAGGCGCTGGTGGAACACCAGGTCGCATTCGACGTAGGCGTCGACATCGCCATGGAAATGCCGCGCGCTGTGTTCCAGGGCCTCGCGCAGGGCCTGCAGGTCGGTGTCGGTTCGGCGCACGGCGGCCAGGCCGATGGCTTCTGCTTCAAGAATATGGCGGGTTTCGCGGGCGTGTTCGACTGCGCAGCGGGACATGACCTGCACGGCCTGCAAGGGGTCCACGGCGGTACGCAGGTAGCTGCCGTCGCCCTGGCGGATTTCCACCAGGCCGCTGAAGGCCAGGACGCGCATGGCCTCGCGGACGGTGTTGCGGCTGATGCCCAGGTCGCTGGCCAGCTCCGGTTCGGTGGGCAGGCGCTGGCCTATCGACCAGGTACCCTTGGCGATGCGGTCGCGGAGCTGGTCTACGGCTTGTTCTACCAGGGAGCGTTTGATGAGCGGGGTCACGAGGTGGGTACGTCCAGTCATCGGATGAATTTGCTTGGGGTTGGACGATAGCGGTTGGGGGGGGATTGGGCAAGGGTTCGGGTTTCAGGGTGTGGGTTTTGAATTTTTTATGCGCATTCGTAGACGATATCGACATTTAGTCACCTTTCCGCCCTTACGGCGGGTTACTTTGGTCTTAACTCGCCGTCCGCGGCCAATCTATGGTCACCCCATTTTTTGCAATACTGTTCATCAGATGGAATGGATGGCTTGCTTCAATCTATCCGGCGTCTATTGGGCTCGCATCCCGCGC